>NZ_CM132195.1:85000-605000 GCF_053646775.1 Methylocaldum sp. MU1018 | reverse complement strand
GTCGACAGACATAGAGAAATCCTGTTTGGTCGTTTAAATAAAAAGCTGGAATTGTAAATCAGAGGCAGGCTTACGTCGCTCGGAATTGGCCGTGCAGTAGATTGATGTTAGGCGCTCCGCCCGGTGGACGCCGAACGTCGCCGCGAGTCCGACGAGACGACAAGCGCATGGAGAATGCGCCCGACAGCTGACCGTAAAACATTGGATGATTCAAAGGCGCAATCGATTTTTCGCTGCGGCAGACCGTTCAGCAGAGACATGGCGGCGACCTCAGTTCCGATTTTCTCCTCGGTTGGCAGTCTGCGATGCGGCCGCCGAAACAAGATCGATCGCGCATCACCAAGGCAGTCTATAGCTGGCCGCATCGAGAGTTCGTGCGGCTATAGCCTTGTCCCGGCATCCGCTTGAGTTGCAAAAATGTTCCGCCCCCGAAATAAAATCGCTAAGCTCATCAAAAACGATTTGTTTCGCATGCATAATGATCAGCGCACCTAGGATTTCCGAGGGTAGACGGATAATTTGAACAGCCCGATTCTCTACCTCGCGCCATGATCTACATCAATTTCCTCGCCCGCTATCTCGTTATCCCGGCGCTGCTGGCACTTCTCGCTTTAATTGCGCTCATCATCGAAACCAAACCCCAAGTACCGCCGAATCAGGATCCCGCGCACGAATATCTGACCAGAACCCGGCAGTTGCTCAGCACGACGGTTCAACTCACCCAAACCGATACGCCCGAACGGTTGATCGTTCTGACCGGCAACGATCTGACCGCTGCGGCCAATTTCGCTCTCCTTAAAAAGAAACTGGAAGGTCATGCCAATTGCACGATCAAGAAAAATCGGCTGAAGCTCGCCGCAACCATCCGGTTGCCTATAACGTCGATTCCGCTTTTTCTGAATCTCAGGGTTACCGCCGACGATTCCGAGCCGCACGCGACCATCAAACAGGTCAAACTCGGTAGCTTGGCCATACCCAGAATAGCGGTCAAATGGCTCTTGCATGGTTTTTTGCGCTTTACGCCGCTATTTCGATACGGCGAGGTCGGCGATCAGTTGGTAAAAAGAATCCGTATCGTCGGCGAACAGCTACAGGTGACCGTCAACTGGAACCGGGACGCATTGAGCCAAGCCAAGGGCCTGATAACGGATCTGGCCGATAAGGAGCGGTTACTGGTTTATAACGACAGGCTGGCCGAAACCATCAATCGGTCGCAACTGAAGCGATTCGTGCGACTCGGCCTGCTGATGCAAGATCTGTTTGCCCTGGCCAAAAGCCGATCCGAAAACGACAACGATCCGATCGCTGAAAACCGCGCACTCATTTTGGTCTTGAGCGCATACGTCAACGGCAAGAACATAGCGCAGTGGCTGCCATTGCATCATCCGCCCGCCGTTCCTGCCCGGCGCGCGGTACTCCTCAACCGCCGCACCGATACGGCCCAGCATTTCATGGCCTCGGCGGCTTTGGCGATGTCCGGCCATAGCACCTTGGCGAACATGATCGGCCTTGCCAAAGAATTGAATGACACTCATAGCGGAAGCGGGTTCAGTTTCACCGATTTGGCCGCCGACCAAGCCGGCACCCTTTTCGGTAAAACCGCGGTTCGTTCGGAAGACAAAGCGCGCAAGGTACAAAACATCCTGAGCCAGAGCGCCGATGAATCCTTGTTTATGCCAAACATTAAAGACCTGCCGGAAAATTTGAATCCCACCGATTTCGCTCAACGCTTTAAAGATATCCAGAGCCCCGAATTCAACGCCTTGAAGCAACAAATCGAAGAACGAATTTCGGCTTGCAGTCTGTACCAGCCGTAACCTCCGTTACGGCGCCGGCATCCAGGCTCCATCACGGATATCGCGTTTCCTGCAAGCCAAAACAAAAAAGCCAGCTCAGAGAGCTGGCTTTTACTAAACGCCGGCTATCGCGATTATTCGTAGTCGAAGGTTTTATCCGCGTAGTTCGGCAAGCGCGGCATTTCCTGCTTCGGGAATTCGCCGGTCAAGGCACTGAGGAACGCCACAAGATCACCGGTTTGCTCCGCCGTCAACTCCTTGTTCAACTGCAGTTTGGCCATGATTTTCACGGCGTCCTCCAGGCTTTTCACCTTGCCATTATGGAAGTAAGGCGCAGTCAAGGCGACGTTGCGTAGCGTCGGCACTTTATACATGTGCTTGTCCGCTTCGTTTTTGGTCACGTCATAACGCCCCAGATCCTTGGACAGGTTGTATTGAGCCTCGAGATAGCCGTTCTCGTAAACGGGAAATTTCATGAAGAAACCGGTACCCTCGGGCAGTTGCGGGCCGTTGAACGCGGGCCCCGAATGGCAACTGCCGCACCCCACTTCGGCAAAGGTATTCATTCCCCGCACCTGCTGCTCGGTGAGCGCATTCTTGTCGCCGTTGACGTATTTGTCATAAGCGCTGTTCGGAGTAATCAGAGTACGCTCGTAAGCGGCGATAGCCTTGGCGGCATTGTCGGCGGTGACGGCATCGGCACCGCCGAAAGCGGCGGCAAACGCCTGCGTATAACCCGGAATGGCCTTCAACCGGACGACGACGTCATCCCAGCTTTTCATGCCCATTTCGATCGGATTGGTGACCGGGCCTTTGGCTTGAGCCTCAAGACTCGGCGCCCGCCCATCCCAGAATTGCACCGAATTGAAGGCGGAGTTCCAAACGGTCGGAGCGCTGCGCCCGCCCACCTGTCCGCGCACGCCGACCGAGCCGCCGCGATTATCCTCGCCACCCGCCATCACATTGTGGCAAGAATTGCAGGACACCGTGCCGCTGGAAGACAAACGGGGATCGTGATAAAGCATCTTGCCCAATTCGACCTTGGCCGGCGTGCTCGGATTGTCCGCGGGCTCCGCTGCCTTGCTGGGCAAGGCTTGCCACTCGACCGCTGCCGCAGTCATCGACGCTCCGGCCAATGCGAGAGCACTGATTAGTAGATTCAGCTTAAACATAGGATGCTGCTCCTCTTTTCTTATTTGGTTTTTCGTCGACGGAAAGGCCGTCGCATCGTTCTAAGGAGATAGGGGAAAACTCTTATATTGAATTACTTTGACAATTGCAACCCGGAACGCAGGACCGGATGCCGCAGGTCGCGTCCGAACACCGGCATTCTCCAGACGACTGAAAATAACTCCGTGCTCGATCCGCTCGTACATGTCCGTGAAAGAGCGCGATCCCAGACCCCAAACCCCGTATGAAATCATAGATTACGCAGCACGCCGGAGAAGAATGAGTTCCACGCGAATCATCCGAAAAACCGGCTACAGGCGCTCACTGCCCAGCCGTCGCCATGCGACGCATGCGGACGAGCGCCGGAGCGGCGTGAATCTTGGCGCGCCGGAGATCGGCGAGAGTGTTTTGCCCGGGCCAGAGGCAAGCAATAGTCGTTCCCAAAACCCCGCCATCATCCGGCGCAGTCCGCCCGCGGCTGCCATCCGGGATTGAGCCGACTTGTCCGCCGCCTAATGTCCGGAAACTTCACCGGCGCTATTTCCGCGGATAGCGCTCCCTTCTCCGCCCCGGCCCGACAAGCTCCATGGCCGAGGGCCCAAGCACGGCCGCGGCGAGTTCCGGTCTCGCCGCCTTGTCTTGGCTTGACGGCGAATCCTCACCGACTCCCGGATCGCATCAGGCCAGGTCATATGACTCAAACCATGTGGCATTTGACGGGATTTCTCCCGACGCGGATTCACGGGCCAACACGGAACGCGGTTCGGGCGGGGCGACAGGCTTTCCGGATTGCGGCGAAAGCTTTGTCTGCGCCTTGTCGCAGCGAATCCGGAACGGTTATTGCTTCGCCTTCGTACTCGACGACTGTCGCCCATGGGGGGCGCAGAACCTCGACACAACGCCGGCCGGCGCCATGCAGACCGAGTTGCCGCCCTGCCCGCGGCTTCAATCAATGAATCGCACCCGCAGACATCGCCTCCTCGACTCGCTGCTCCGCCGCCACGGGAAGGAATTGCTGGCCTTCGCCGGGCAAAAGTCGGACCGGGAAAGCGCCGAGGATCTGGTGCAGGAGGCTTATTTGCGGCTCTTGCAACATCCCGATCTCGACGCCATCGAAAATCACAGGGCCTATCTCTACCGGATCATGTCCAATCTCGGCGCGGACCTCTTCCGGCGGCGGCAAATCCGGGGTGAAACCTTGCCCGAGGAGGACGTCGATCTCGAGGCCGTGGCCTGCCCGCGAGCCGAACCCGACGATGCCGCCGACAAGCAGCTCAGGCTTCAGCGCTGCCTGGAAGCCTTGGAGAGCCTGCCGGAAATCCATCGCCACGTGTTTCTGCTGCACCGCGTGGACGGCATGACCCATGCCGAAATCGGCGAAGCCTTGCAAATTCCCCGAAGAACCGTCGAGCGCTATTGCGCCAGGGCACTGGCCCATTGTCACAAGCACCTGACCGACGATGCGGAGTGAAGAAGTGGCGGTCCAATAGGGTCGAAACCGTCCCATTCGGTATCGCACGCGATAAACTGGACGCATGAATCACTCCCCGATCGAACCGCCGGTTCACGAACAGGCCAGCCTTTGGGCAAGCAGGCTCCATTCCGGGAATTGCTCGCCGGCGGAGCGGCGCGCGTTCCAGGACTGGCTGGAACAAAACGAGGAACACCGAAGAATTTACCGCGATATCGAGGCCCTTTGGCGGGACCTCGGCGACATCGGCACGGTCGCTGGACCTCAAGTGGCAGCCGCCCGCGCCTATCTGCAGAAGAGCCGACGCCGCCGACCGGGCCGAGCGCGCCGCCTGGCGCTGGCCGCTTCCGTTCTGCTGCCGGTAATCGCCTTTCCTTACGCCTGGACCTGGCTCCACACCGAGACCTACCGTACCGAAAAGGGCGGACACGCCCGCATCGAACTGGCCGACGGCTCGCACATCGAGCTCAACACCGACACCGAATTACGCGTCAATTATTCCTGGTCGAGCCGCACGGTGACCCTGGACCGCGGAGAAGCCCTGTTTTCGGTGGTTCACGACGCCGGCCGGCCTTTCCAAGTGCTCGCCGCCGGCGGGTGCATCCGCGATATCGGTACCCGATTCGACGTTTACCGCCAGACCGACCGGGTGTCGGTAACCGTACTGGAAGGCGAAGTCGAAGTGACCTGGGGGAACGGCGCGGCGATGCGGAACGTGTCGCCCGGACAGCGCCTCAGCTACGACCACAGCGGCCAGCCGATCGAGCTTGCCCAGGTCGACGCGGAAGACGTCGTCGCCTGGCGCGAAGGCCGCCTGGTATTCAAGGGCGAAAGCCTGGGCCGCGTGCTCGAACACCTGGGGCGCTATCACGACGTCGTCCTGCAGGCGCAGGACCCGCAGTTGCAATCCCTCAAGGTCAGCGGCACTTTCCCCACCAACGATCTCAAGCTGGCCCTCGACGCCATGGCCGGCGCCCTGCCCATCAAGATCTCCCGAATCGACGCGCATCACGTGATGCTGGAGAGCGTTGGCAAAGGGACAAAGCGGTGATTTCCTGACCCGCGAGCCCGGAAGTATCGACGCAAACGGCGTCTTCGGGAAGGGCGTGGCCGGCGCTCCCGGCCAGGCCGTTTGCGATTGGAGCGCCGAAGCCGCCCTTCCCGACGACATGTCCCGATCGAGCGCCTTTGTCGGCCAGGGATTGCCGACCGACAACCGGGCTCGATACACGCTTCGTTCGCGATCGATGCGGTTCACTTCGTTCACCGCATCCTACAATTCCGCCGCTAATCCAAACCGGAATATCGACTTCATCTAACCATTCGCCCCCCAAAACTCCCCGCCGCATCGAGCACGCGGACCGGGAAAAAATCCTCCCCGAAAAAAATCGCCGATAAAGTGGCGGTTGGTGCCTCCGAAATCAGTCTCATGAGGTAGCGATGTCATAACAACACCAAGGGGGAGTCGATGTATGCATTGGGGAAAGCCGTAACCGGCGTTTTGTTGTCCGCGGCGATGAGCCAGGCGATCGCCGGGGAACGCGAGATCAACGTCCATATTCCATCCCAGCCGCTGGGGCCGGCCGTCGACGCGCTGGCCAAGCAAAGCGGCCTGCACCTGTTCTATGCCGAGGACATCATGCGGGGTAAGACGACCCGGGGTCTGAACGGCAAGTACACGCCGCACCGGGCCGTGGAAAAACTGCTCGCCGGAACCGGGCTGGCCTATACCTTCACGGCCGAGAATGCGGTATCGATAAGGGCCGACGAAAAGCCGGACGGAATAGATCTGCCGAGAGTCGTTGTCTCCGGTGAAGCGGAATACGACACGGAGGACCCTTACAACCCCGATTACAACCGTCCCAACGCATCGACCGCCACCAAGACCGACACGCCGATCATGGAGACGCCGTATTCCATTCAGGTGGTCCCGAAGCAGGTCTTGGAAGATCAACAGGCGGTCCGAACCGAAAAGGCTTTACAGAACGTGAGCGGGGTGATCCAGTCGACGGCCAACGGCGGGGGGCAGGACTCCTTTATCATCCGCGGATTCTTCACCGATACGATTTACCGTGACGGGGTGCAAATCCCTAATCTTCAGGCAGGTCCCACGACCAAACGCGAGACTGCCAATCTGGAACGGATCGAAGTGCTCAAGGGACCGGGGTCGTTGCTGTTCGGCCGGACCGAACCGGGCGGCATCGTCAACTTGGTTACCAAGCAGCCGCTGACTTCGCCATTCTATGCACTGCAGCAGCAGTTCGGCTCGTTCGATTTTTATCGAACCACGGTGGATGCTACCGGCCCGGTCACTCAGGACGATACGCTGCTGTACCGGTTCAACCTGGCCTACGAAAGCGCCAATTCTTTCCGGGATTTTCACGACGACAACGAACGGGTCTTCCTGGCCCCGGTCCTGACCTGGAACATAGGCCCCCGGACCAGGGCGACGCTGGAGTACGAATTTCAGCATGTGGACGAGAGGCTTGACATCGGCGTTCCCCCCATCGGCGACCGTCCCGCACCGGTTCCGCGGGAACGCAGCACGGAAGATCCCCTGGCCAACCGCAATGTAATCGACCGCAACTACCTCGGTTTCCACTGGTCCCACGCTTTCAACGACGAATGGACCCTGAGCCAGCGCTTCAGCATGGACCTCATCGATCAGCCCATATTGAAAGGTTCTTACGTGGCAGGCGAAGTGAGTCCGGACGGTTCTTTCATCAGGCCCTTCTACGCCTATCCTTCGAAGTCGGACCGTTACTACACCAGCCTGAACCTGACCGGCAAGTTTTCCACCTGGGATCTGAATCACACCGTTCTGCTCGGCGGCGACTATTACCGGATGGACGACCGAGTCGACGGGCACGACCCAGAGGGTGAGAGTTTCAATATTTTCAACCCGGTCTACCTGACGCAGGCGCCGCAATTCGGCCCGACGACCTACCCGGTGAACACAACCACATCCTGGCATGGCGTCTATTTCCAGGATCAGATCGAACTGCCGTATAACGTCTTTGCGCTGGGTGGTGTCCGCTACGACAGCGCGGACATCCGCGACAACCTATCGAAAACCACCACGAGCGACAACAATCGGGTCAGCCCGCGCGGGGGCTTGCTATGGCGCCCTATCCCGGAACTCTCGCTGTACGGCAGCTACACGGAAAATTTCGGCGCCAGCAACGGCCTCGACGCCGACGGCAAGAGCCTGCCGCCGCAGACGGCTCAGCAATGGGAGACCGGAATCAAGACCGAACTCTGGGACGGGCGCTTTACCGGCACACTCGCTTATTTCGAACTGACCAAACAGAATCTTGCCGTTCCGGATCCAGCGAACCCGGTGCGATCGAGGGCCATAGGCGAGGCGGAAAGTCACGGATTGGAATTCGACGTGGCAGGCGAGCTGTTGCCCGGTTGGAGGTTGATCGGCGCCTATTCCTATCTGCCTTTTGCCAAGGTGACCGACGACGGGGCGGGCGAGAACCAAGGCAATCGCCTGCCCCTTGCGCCGCGTCATGCGGGAAGCCTGTGGAGCACCTACGAGTTTGAGGGCGGTGACCTGCAGGGGCTCAAATTCGGGGCCGGGGTGCGTGCCGTGGGGCAGAGGGAAGGCAATCCGGGGAACAGTTACCAGCTTCCGGGATATGTCACCGTGGACCTCATGGCTAGCTACGGGATTAAGGTAGGCCCGTCGAGGGTCTCGCTTCAACTCAACCTCGACAATCTCATCGACAAGACCTATTTCCTTGGCAGCAACGGCGGCAGCCACATCCAGTTCGGCGCGCCGAGGACCTTCCTCGGATCGGTAAGAGTCGATTTTTGAGGTCGGACGACACAGACATGGACAAAGGAGTTACGCCATGACCCGCAAGTTCTGGGTGCTGCTGCATCGCTACGCCGGCCTGCCGACCTCTCTGTTCCTGATCGTGGTAGGCTTGACTGGAAGCCTGCCGGCCGGAAGGACCGTGCGGAACCCGGTAGGGTGCGCTATGCGCACCGCAAACGTCAGAAGCACATCGGACGCCCCGGTGCGCGCAGCGCACCCTACCCCTTTCGTCGCCCCGAACCTCTCGCAAAGGGAGAGGGCGAATGGAATTCCGGCCGAACGCCACGGCTTTACGATCGAAGCACGTAGCCCGCATGCAGCGCAGCGGAATGCGGGAATTCCGCCGCTCCGATCAGGGCGAGGCCGGCTTAAACCGAGAAACGGCAGTCGATCGCGAAATTCGACTTTAAACCTCAAACCAATTCAACCTTCAACCAGCCAGGGCGATGTTCGTCGAAGGCCCGATAGGCTTCAATGACCGAAGTCAAAGGCTCGGTTTGGGTCAGGATCTCGGTCGGCTCGATGACTCCGCTTCGAACCAGGTCGATCAGCATGGGTATGTACTGGCGATGATTGCAGTTCCCCATCTTCAGGGTGAGATTCTTGTTCATCGCCATGCCGATGGGAAAGAAACGATCGGACGGCGGATAAACGCCGATGATCGACAAGGTTCCGGCCTTGGCCAAAGCCTGGACGGCCCAGGTCAAGACCTGGGACGGACTGTCGCCGTGATGCCATTGATTTCCGTGCCGTCGCGCTTCCGGCGCAATTTCGCTCAACTCCTGGTCGAACTGGGCTTTTTGCTCTTCGGACTTTTGCGCGGCCGGCCCATGATGAGGGCGTTCGGCATCCACGCCCACCGCATCGATGGCGCGATCCACGCCGATCCCGCCGGTCAAGTCGCGAATCGTCTGCACGGGGTCTTCGAGATCGAAATTAATGACCTCCGCGCCCTGGTTGCGCGCCGTCTCGAGACGCGAGGGTTCGTTGTCCACGGCCAATACCCGGCCGGCGCCCTGAAGCTTGGCGCAGGTGATGGAGAATTGCCCGACCGGCCCGCAGCCGAACACGGCGACCGTATCGCCCGGTTTGATCTCCGCCAGTTCCGATCCGAAATAGGCCGTCGGCAGGATGTCCGAGATCAGTATGGCCTCATCGTCGGTGATGTCGTCCGGCAGCTTGACCAGTCCGACGTTGGCGAACGGGATGCGCGCTTTTTCTGCCTGCAAGCCGTTCAGGCCGCCGGCGATCGCGGGACCGCCGAAAAAGGTCGTCCCGCCGAGAAGACCGTTGGGATTGGCGTTGTCGCACTGGGCGTAGTAGCCCGCTCGGCAATAGGAGCAGTAGCCGCAGGCGACGGTCGAGGGTACCACCACCCGATCGCCTTCTCTGAGATTCCGGACATTCGATCCCAGCGATTCGACGACGCCGACGGCCTCGTGTCCCAGAACGGTGCCAGGCTTCAGTCCGCCCAAGGTGCCGCGCACCATATGCAGATCGGTTCCGCAAATCGCGCTGGCGGTGATCCGCAAGATGGCATCCGTAGGATCTTCGATGTGAGGCTCGGCGACGTCTTCCAGACGAATGTCGCCGATTCCGTGAAAAACGACTCCCTTCATCTTTGCCTCCGGTTTTCACCTGGTGATTTCAGAATGCTGAATTACTGCGCCTAAAGAAGATAAAGCCCTATTCGAATCGCTCCCCAGCCTGCTCGAAGAGCAAGGAAACTTCCGTAGCCTTACTGTTTGGCTATCAGTAAATCCCGGCGCGCACTTTTCCCGGCATCAACGCTGCGGCTTTCACAGCGAAATACTCGCGGATTCTGTTTTGATATGCGGGCTTCGCCGCAGTTCCCGGCATAGGGAGTCCGGCAACGCGAGGTTTCGTGACGACATTCGGCACCGCCTAATGCCCGGGAGCCGGCGCCATCGGCGGCTCCGTGCAGGCTCCGGCGTGATCGAGCTGGACCCCGGCCCTCCGGCGCGCGCAGTCGTTGCTGTAGGTTTCGCCGTCGCATCCGCAGACCGGATCATGTTCCGTCGTGCAGATTTCCGGAGGGACCTCGCAGCTTCCCGACGCGCTCGCCGAACCGCAAGCACCCGGGGTTTCGATCTCGCAGTACTGCCCGGGCGGACATTGCGCGCCGGCGGTGCCGCCGCAGGCTTGCCCGGTGACCGGCGTGGGGGATTCCATCAGATAGAATTCGGTCGCCACCAGAGACTTGCCCGTACCCGTCGGGCCGGTCACGGCTTGATGACTGCCGGCCACCAGAATGCTCCCTTGCTTGAGGGCTTGATATCCGGCGTTGACCCGCTCCGGATCGGCGGCGGATGCGAGCAAATCGACCGCCGTCAACAGCGCCTTGTCGGACGTATTCAGCCGTTCTTCCTCGATGGGCTCGCACAAACCCGTCGGACAAGGACCGCCGACATCTCTCACCCGGTACAGGACTCCCGCGGGAGGCGTCAGCGCCTGCGCTCGCCATGTCTCCTGCACGACCAGCACGCTGTCTTCCCTGCCGGAAACGGTCGAGCGCCTCTCGAGAAATCCGCGCACCAGCCCGAGGCCCAAGACATATTCTTTCTTGAAGTCCTCGTTTTGCTGCGGCATGCCGCCCGCCGGGGAAAAATCGATGGCACCGACATAACACTCCCGGCGCCAAATGCCATCGGCGCAGCGCGTTCGCGGTTTATTGACTTCCTTCACGAAAATCTTGTCGCACGTCGATGCGACGCACTGCCTCGGATCCTGGCGAACGGCCTTAAAGTAGCCGCCCGCCTCTCCGAAAACCGGTCCGCTCTCCCAAAGCTCTGCGATCATTATCCATACAATCAATTCCTTGATCATTCTTGAACCTCCTTCTGCCCAATTCGATGTTCGCGACGCCGATGACCGATCCTATCAAGGCATCCGACAAATATCACGGACCGGGAGAGCAAGCGGGAAAAAAGAAGGTGTCGCCGCTTCCGGCGACACCGAATCTGGTGCAGAGAGGGGTCTGAGAAAAGAAATACGGATAAGGAGTGCGTAATGGTGCGGTCCGATGAGTGGATGTTGATGGGTGGCGTCCTGCCTATCACTCACCGGCCGCCGGAATTTTATTTCGCAATTCATGTGCCACCCAAAGAACCAATATTGTCGGCGCTCGCCGAAACGCCCGCGGACAAAGGGCGGGAGGCCGCGCGGCACCCCGCCGGAATTGCCGCAACCGGCAATTTTGCCGAGATCGCGGCCGAAAATCCGGCCGGATCGCGAACATTGCGTCGCCCCGGCACGACGGGAGTCATGCCCTGCCCGCGCGTTTCGCCGAACCGGCGCAGCACTTTTTATACTTCTTGCCGCTGCCGCAGGGACAAGACGCATTGCGGAGAATCTCGCCCTTATGGGCGATTTTCCCGTGATAATGGATGGCGCCGTCCAGATAAACCCATCGCCCCGATACCCGGTGAAACCGGCTGACCTCGTGGATCAGATAGGTGTCGTCGCCCAGTTCGAACCGGGCCTTGAATTCCACGACACCGCGCTCGTCGTTCTCGCCGCCGCCGACGGTTCCGACGATCTCGAGACGGGACCATTTGCGACTGTCGCCTTCGAAATCCAAGGAGGCCGGCCGTTTGCCGGAATCCCAGCTTTCTCTGAGGTAATCGGCATCGCGCAGTTCGAAGGCGGTAAAACGCGAACGCATCAGGGCTTCCGCGGTGGGCGCAGCCGATTGCCCGGCCAGATAAGGGCCGCAACACGCGTCGAAGGACTTCTCGGAGCCGCAGGGGCAAGTCGTGGGAGTGTTCACCGGGTTCTGAAAAGTGCGGGTTGATTGACTGGACATCGGCTATCCGCCGACATTCGACGGTGCGCCGGGATTCTTCCGGACTTGAACGATCAGGCGCCGATTTTAACACGACGGACGGCTCGCCGGCCTTTGTCGCCGCCTGGCGGGATTGCATGTTATATAAATATTCGGATTTCCGGCCGGTCAAATAGAAGCCGGCCAGGTAGAGTGCGCGCTCGACCGATTCGTTTCTTTCGCCGTCGGCAAAATCGCCATCCGGCGAACGGGACGATTCGGCTAGGTTTTAGATACGGCGGCAAACAAGGAGTTAAAACCGATGGCGAAGGAAAAACTTTTGCACCAGAACCTTACGGGGCTGCTGGCCCGGCACATTCGGGAAGGCGCTCTTCATCTCCATGTCTCGGGCAGCCCGAGCTACCGCTTCGGAGACGAACATCCGGAGGCACATTGGAATATCCACGATCCGACGATCTTGCGCCGCATCCTGTGGGATCCGGAGCTGCAAATCGGCGAAACCTATGTCGAAGGCGGCTGGGACGCGGGGTCGCCCGACGCCCTGCCGACGTTTCTGGAAGTCATGATGCGGAA
This sequence comes from Methylocaldum sp. MU1018, assembly GCF_053646775.1. NCBI lineage: Bacteria > Pseudomonadati > Pseudomonadota > Gammaproteobacteria > Methylococcales > Methylococcaceae > Methylocaldum > Methylocaldum sp. MU1018. The sequence continues at coordinate 592,359 of NZ_CM132195.1, read as the reverse complement.
CTTATCTGGGCTCGTGTCCTCGCCTTATACGCATGCCCGCCGATGGCTGCACCGCATCGTCAAGACCGGAAACGACATCGCCCATAGCTATCGCAACGTAAATCATCATTACGATCTCGACGAATGGCTGTTCCGGCGATTTTTGGATGAGCGCCTTTTTTATTCCTGTGCCTATTTCGAACGGCTGGAACAAACTCTCGAAGACGCCCAACTCGCCAAATGCCGGCTCATCGCCCGAAAACTGCGCCTACAGCCCGGCATGCGCGTTCTCGATATCGGCAGCGGCTGGGGAGGATTGGCCATTTATCTCGCCCGGCAGTTCGATGTCGACGTGACCGGACTGACACTCTCCAAGGAACAACTCGGCGTCGCTCAGGCCGAAGCCGAGCGTCAGGGGCTTCAAGACAAGGTCCGCTTCCGCCTCCAGGATTATCGGAAGCACGTCGGAGACTATGACCGGATCGTCAGTGTCGGGATGTTCGAACACGTCGGCGTTCGCCACTATCCGGATTTCTTCCGGCAAACACAGCGCATGCTGAAGCGCGACGGCATCGCGCTGCTCCATACCATTGGCGCCGCCAACAAGAATGGCCCGCCCAATCCGTGGATCAGGCGCCATATTTTTCCCGGCTCGTATATTCCCGTACTTTCGGAACTGTCGCCGGCCATGCAGCGTTCCGGCCTGATGCTGACCGATCTGGAGGTGCTGAGGCAGCATTACGCGTACACCCTTCGCGAATGGTTTCGACGGTTTCAGAACCATCGGGAAGAAGTGGTGGAACGGATGGGGGAACGCTTTGCCCGCACGTGGGAGTTCTATCTGGCCTCGTGCGGGGGATCTTTCCTCTGGCGGGATATGGTGGTTTTTCAGCTTCAATTCGCGAAACAGCACGGGGTCGTGCCGATCACGCGAAACTATCTTGTGGCGGATCGGTGAGACAAGGATGCGTCCGAGAACGGCCATAACCGATTCGGCACGGTTCATACGGACGGAACGGCCGGCTCCGCTCGCGCCCGCTCCGCCGCAAGCCCGGCTTGGCAGCACGAATCTTGCAGATTATCCTTATCCATCTTAGGGGGCTCGACTTTAATAATTTGAAAAATTCTCATATGAGCAAATCATGCGATGTGCTGGTCATCGGGGGAGGACCGGCCGGATCGTCGATCGCGGCGCTGCTGGCCGAAAAGAACTGGCGCGTGGTGCTCGCCGAAAAGGACAGACATCCGCGGTTTCATATTGGCGAATCGCTGTTGCCGCTGAGCCTCCCTTATCTGGAGCGCCTGGGCGTGCTGGACGAGGTCGAGAAAATCGGCCTCCGCAAATATGCCGCCGAGTTCGACTCCATGTATCACGGCAAGCGCTCGGCCTTCCAGTTCAGCGAGGCGCTGGACAAGTCTTATCCGTATGCCTTCGAAGTCAAGCGCTCGGAATTCGATCACATTCTTTTGCAAAACGCCGCAGCCAAGGGCGCAGAGGTTCACGAAGGCTGCCGCGTGACTTCCGTGGATCTCCGCGAAGATCGCGTGGATCGGGTCAGGGCCACCGATGAACACGGCGCGGAACATGTCTGGCAACCGCGTTTTTTGGTCGACGCCTCGGGCCGCGACACGTTCATGGCGGATCGGCTCGGAACCAAAGCGCGCAACAAAAAGCACAGCAGCGCCGCGATTTTCGGCCACTTCGAGGGCGCCGAACGAAGAAGCGGCCGGGAAGAAGGCAATATCAGCATTTATTGGTTCGATCACGGCTGGTTCTGGATGATTCCGCTCAGGGGAGATCTCATGAGCGTGGGCGCCGTCTGCTGGCCTTATTATCTGAAAGGCCGCCGGACGCCGGTCGAACAATTCTTCTTCGATACCATAGCCTTATGCCCCCTGCTGCAAGCTCGGCTGAAAAACGCCCGGCTGGTGTCGCCCGTCACCGCAACCGGCAATTATTCGTATCGATCGAAAAGCATGAAAGGCAAGAATTACCTGCTGATCGGCGATGCTTTCGCCTTCATCGATCCGGTATTTTCCAGCGGCGTGCATCTCGCCTTATACGGCGCGGTTTCGGGCGCGGAAACCGTGGATGGCGTCCTGCGCGATCCGGAGACTGCGGAGCGGCGCCTCGAGCAGTACGAAAAATCGGTGCGCCGCGGATTGAAAACGTTTTCCTGGTTCATCTACCGCATCACCACGCCGGCCATGCGGGACTTGATCATCCATCCCAATAACAGATTCCGGATCAAGGAAGGGATCATCTCGCTGCTTGCCGGCGATCTGTTCCGGAACACCCCGATCGCTCCCAAACTCATGATGTTCAAGGCTATTTATTATTTGAAAAGCCTGCTCGACCCGCTCAACAACTACGCGGCCCATAAGCGCAGACGCCAAAACATCGCCTCCTGAAGCTCGTCGCCCACACGTCCGACATGATTGCGTCAATACGAAAGGGCTCTTTCGATGCGAGCCCGGGCGTTCCGCAATGGCGGCGCGCCAAACTCGATCCGCCCGTCCGTCTCGGACTGTTTCCTGCCGAAACCTTGGACCGGTTGACCCGCACCGGCGAAACGTCCTTGCTCGGCGTGATCGGCTTCGACGATTTTCCCGAATCGGCGGCAGACGCGGCGTATCCGATTCTAACGCTGCCCATGCGCGGCCTCGGCGAACCAAAACTCTGCGAAGCGTGGCTCAGCCCGTCGCCGGTGACGTATGACGAGCATCGAGGCATACGCCACGCCTCTAACGGGGACATCCTGTTCGGCAGCCTTTGCCTCCGCGAGCACGAGGAAGACTCCGCCGAAGCCCTGGCCTATCGGGCATACGGCCGGATACTCGATCTGGCCCGCGCCTCGGGATATCGGAATATTATTCGCATGTGGAATTATCTTCCGCGGATCAACGCCGAACCGATGGGGCTCGAGAACTATCAACGGTTTTGCCTGGGCCGATACCAGGCTTTCGCCGAAGCCGATTACGCATTCGACCACGACTTGCCCGCCGCCAGCGCGATCGGCGCCGGAACGGAAGGGCTGCGAATTTATTTCCTGGCCGCCCGCGCTCCCGTGCGGCGAATCGAAAATCCGCGCCAAATCAGCGCCTACCGCTATCCGCTACAATACGGGCCGCGCAGTCCGTCTTTTTCGCGCGCCGCGCTGGTGGATTTCGGCAGCGAACGGCAGCTTTATCTATCGGGGACCGCCAGCATAGTCGGACACGAAACGCTGCATCCCGAGGATGCGGCCGGGCAATTGCGGGAAACTCTGGCCAACATTCAAACCGTGCTGAGCGAACTGGGTCGGCCCCGAATCAAGCTCGACGACTTGGGCGAGGACTCCATGCTGAAGGTTTACCTACGCCATCACGAACATTTCGGCATCGCAAAGAAACTTTTGGCAGAAACCTTACATCCCTCGTGCCCGGTCATTTTTCTCGAAGGCGATATTTGCCGGCGAGACCTGTTGCTGGAAATCGAAGGCGTCATTCGCCTACCCCGTCCGCAATCCGAAGCAAGCCGCTCGGCATCGATGATTTAACCATAGAATATCAATAGCTTATGATCTCTCAACTGACCCCGATGGAACTCGAAGTATCACGGATGATCGTGGAATCGTTAAACCTCGAAGCCGCGCCCGAGCACATCGAACCGGAAAAGCCCCTGTACCGGGACGGGTTGGGGCTCGATTCCATCGACCTGCTCGAACTGTCGCTGGTCATCTCCAAAAAATATGGATTTCAGGTCAAATCGGACGACCCGGAAGTCACCAACATTTTCTCCTCGCTCCGGGCGCTGGCAGGCACTATCGAGAAGCGCCGCGTGAAATAAGGCATGAGAATCAGGACGGTTTCATCCTTGAGCCTGGCGGCGCTGTTTCCCGTTTTTTCCTATGCCGCCCTACGTCTGGACGTGCCGCCGGTCTGGTTCGGGCTCGTCGATTTCACGCTGTTGGCGGCCATTTCCATCGCCGCCCGATTATCGAGCGGCGGCCGGACGAAAACGCTCGGCCGTCTCTGGCCGCTCACCGCGGGATTCGGCCTCTGCCTGCCGGTCTTTTATCTTCGGCCGGATGCTCTGATCTATCTTTCACCGATCAGTATCAGCCTGATGCTTGCGGGACTGTTCCTGTCGACGCTCGCTCCGGGACAGGAGCCGCTGATCACCCGGTTCGCCCGACTGGAACGGGGCGTGCTGCCCGACGATTTGCAGATTTACACCCGTCATCTCACCTGGGCCTGGACCATCTTTTTTTGCCTGTCGGTTCTGGAATCGGCGCTGTTGGCCCTGTTCGCGCCGGTGGAAACCTTTCTCCTGTTCACCAACTCCGTGAACTATCTCTTGGTCGCCGCATTCTTCGTGTCCGAGTACATCTATCGGCGCATCCGCTATCGGCATCACAGCCATCCGTCCATCATCCGACTGATCGCCACCATCGCCCGCTCGGGCATGATTTCGGCGATCGAGAAATAAACGCCCGCCGAGCGAAACCGAACGGTACGCGATGATCGAGGCGAGCTTCACCGTATCTCCGGACCACCCCGCCCTGCCCGGCCATTTCCCGGATAATCCGGTGATACCCGGCGTAGTGATCCTGGACGAGATCGCCCGTCTCTGGCTGATGGCCCGGCCAGGCTTCCGTCTCGCCGGCATTCCCGCCGCAAAATTTCTTGCGCTGCTCCGCCCCGGAGAACCGTGCCGGGTTCGCTTCGCCGAAAGCGGCGAATACTCGGTGAAATTCGACTGCTGGTCGGGCGAAAGGCGCATCGCCCAGGGGCGCCTGCTATTCGCCTCCATCGTCCCATGAGCCGCAACTGGATTACCCAAAGAGAACGCAGCACCGGCTTCTGGCTGCGCACGATCGTGTGGATCGCCTTGCGCCTCGGCCGGCCGATCGCCCGCGCCCTGCTCTATCCCATCACGGCATACTTTTTGGTTTTTGCCGACCGCTCGCGCCAAGCCTCCGCCGCCTATCTCGCGCGCATCTTCGGTAGAGCGGCGTCGGGGCGGGAACTGTTCCGCCACTACCACACCTTCGCCGAAGCGCTGCTCGACCGGGTGTTCGTGTTCGCCGAACGCGACGAATTCTTTCAAATCCGGATACACGGATTCGACCTGCTGGAGCGGCTGACCTCGGACAAACAAGGATTCCTTCTGGTCGGCGCCCATGTCGGCAGCTTCGAAATCCTTCGCGGCCTCGGGCTTCGGCACAAAGGACTTGCCGTCAAGTCGCTGGTCTACGGAGAAAATTCGCCCAAGATCAACGCCATTTTCAGGGCGCTGAACCCGGACCTGTTCAAGGACATCGTTCCCGTCGGTAACGCGAACGCCCTTCTGGGGCTCGACGATCATATCGCCCGGGGTGGCGTGGTCGCTCTGCTGGGCGACCGCAGCGTACACGGGGAAAAGCGCGTCTTGTGTCGGTTTCTCGGCGAGGAGGCCTGGTTTCCGGCGGCCCCCGTGCTGCTGGCGAATTTATTCAAGGCTCCGGTGATTTTGTTTTTTTGCCTCCATAAAGGCGGCGCCGATTACGACGTGCATTTCGAACTGCTGGCCGAGCGCGTGGAATATTCCCGAAAAAACCGGGACGAAAAGATCCGGGAGTACATGCAGCATTACGCCGACCGGCTGGAACACTACTGCCGCCAGGCACCTTACAACTGGTTCAATTTTTATGATTTTTGGGATAAGAGCGGATAGCGCGGGCACCGCGATCTCATGATTTGATCTACCGCCGCGCTTGAAGCTTCCCGATCGTTCAAAACTCCGCAATCGAGTCCCTTGCCAATGCAATGGATTGAAGGTCATCGACGCCGGGAAAGATGCCCCGGCGGCTCCGCGCTCCGCCGGATTCGTCCGGAACGCCGCACAGATGAATCAAAGAGGGTTGGCCGGCCAGTTTTTCATGTCGGGGAGTCCGTGCGCCGCGAACCGGTCGAATTTCCGAGAACCAATCGCCCAAAGCAGAAGTCATAGAAACTTCAACCGGCAAGGATTCCGAAAAAAAGACCGGGGCTATCCAACGTTATGTGAAAGGAGATCAGCAATGAAACGAGCATTGATTGCATTTGGATCGGTAGCTTTTTTTGTGTCGATCGCTTTCGGCACGCAAGCGGCTGAGACCCCCAAATTGACGCCCGAGGATACGGACAAAATACAAAGCGCGCCAAAACCGACAACCCAGCAACTGGCTGCTCCAACGATTGCAGCAGGCGTTGCAACGAGCAACGCCCAAACGGCGGTAGCGTGTACCCAGTGTTATACGTGCGGTGGGGACTGGCCCATTTTTCAGGGCGCCTTTTCCGTGCCTCCAGGACCATTTAACGTTACGGAGCGCGGCGGTAATTGCTCTGGAGTTCCAGGAACGGTAACCTCCGACACCCGGCCTTTCCTTTGCTGCCGGTAAATACGAAAGGCAAGCGCCGGCCTGTCCGGGCGTACCCAGAAACCACTGTTAATTGAAACGCATAACCAGCCCCTGAGAGATCCTCAGCCTTCAATTCAGCCAATCTGAACAGCGTACCGAAAGATTCGCGCGGTCCCGTTCAGATTGGCTTTTTGCTGCCCGCCGTGGTCGGGCCGATCCTGAAGGAGTTCCGTGCCCGGATCGGCCAGCCGGCGACGGGGAACGACTTTTAGAGGCCGCGCGATTCCGTAATCAAAATTTCATGTTGCACCCCTTGAAAACCGAATTCACATCACTATATTGTTAGCAGCTCTCGTCAGAGAGTGCTAACACACTATTGTGGTTTTTCGAGAATCAAACCTCTTCAAGGAGAACACAGTCATCATGAAAATTCGTCCCCTGCATGACCGTATCGTCGTAAAGCGCTGGGAAGAAGAAAAAACCTCTCCGGGCGGAATCGTCATTCCCGACACCGCCAAGGAAAAGCCGATCAAAGGCGAAGTGGTCGCCGTAGGTAACGGCAAAATCCTGGATAACGGTCAGGTGCGCGCACTGGATGTAAAAGTCGGTGACAAAGTCTTGTTCGGCAAATATGCCGGTACCGAAGTCAAAATCGACGGCACCGAATATCTGATGCTGCGCGAAGACGACATCATGGGCGTATTCGAAGCCTGATCCACGACCCTAACGTTCAGACTGATTTTTGGAGGAATTCACTGATGGCAGCGAAAGAAGTCCGTTTTTCCGATGATGCCCGTCAACGCATGCTGGCCGGAGTCAACGTTCTGGCCGACGCCGTGAAGCAGACCCTGGGTCCGAAAGGCCGCAACGTCGTGCTGGAGAAAAGCTTCGGCGCACCGACCGTCACCAAAGACGGCGTTTCCGTGGCAAAAGAAATCGAGCTGAAAGACAAGTTCGAAAACATGGGCGCGCAGATGGTGAAAGAAGTCGCGTCCAAAACCTCCGATGTCGCCGGCGACGGCACCACCACCGCGACCGTTCTGGCCCAAGCCATCGTTCGCGAAGGCTTGAAGTCCGTGACCGCGGGCGCGAATCCGATGGACATCAAACGCGGCATCGACCAAGCGGTCGGCGTGGTCGTCGAAGAGCTGAAGAAGCTCTCCAAGCCGTGTACCGACAGCAAAGCGATCGCCCAGGTCGGCACCATTTCGGCCAACTCCGACGAGAACATCGGCAAGATCATCGCCGACGCCATGGACAAGGTGGGCAAAGAAGGCGTGATCACCGTCGAGGAAGGCTCCGGCTTGGACAACGAACTCGACGTCGTCGAAGGTATGCAGTTCGACCGTGGCTATCTCTCGCCTTACTTCATCAACCAGCAGGAAACCATGAGCGTCGAGCTCGAAAACCCGTACATCCTGCTGCACGACAAGAAAATCTCCAACATCCGCGATTTGCTGCCGCTGCTCGAAAAAGTGGCGAAGTCCGGCCGTTCGCTGCTGATCGTCGCCGAGGACGTCGAGGGCGAAGCCCTGGCCACCCTGGTGGTCAACACCATGCGCGGCATCATCAAAGTGTGCGCCGTCAAGGCGCCGGGCTTCGGCGACCGCCGCAAGGCCATGCTGGAAGACATCGCCATCCTGACCGGCGGCCGCGTCATTTCCGAAGAGCTCGGCCTCAGCCTCGAGAAGGTCGATCTGGGCGATCTCGGCAACGCCAAGAAAGTTCAGATCAACAAGGAAAATACCACCATCGTCGACGGCGCCGGCAAGGCCGAAGACATCAAGGCTCGCGTCGAGCAGATTCGCAAGCAGATCGAAGACACCACCTCGGACTACGACCGCGAGAAACTGCAAGAGCGCGTGGCCAAGTTGGCCGGCGGCGTCGCCGTGATCAAAGTCGGCGCGGCGACCGAAGTCGAGATGAAGGAAAAGAAAGCCCGCGTGGAAGACGCGCTGCACGCGACCCGCGCCGCGGTCGAAGAAGGCATCGTGCCGGGCGGCGGCGTGGCCTTCATCCGCGCCCAAAAAGCGCTGAAGGACCTGCAAGGCAAGAACCACGACCAGACCGTGGGCATCGCCATCCTGCGCCGTTCGATCGAGGAGCCGCTGCGGCAAATCGTGACCAATGCGGGCGAAGAGGCTTCCGTTGTCCTGAACCGGGTTCAGGAAGGCGAAGGCACCTTAGGCTACAACGCCGCCACCGGCGAATACGGCGACATGATCCAAATGGGTATTCTGGACCCCACCAAGGTCAGCCGCTCCGCATTGCAGAACGCGGCTTCCGTGGCCGGCCTGATGCTCACCACCGAAGCGATGGTGGCCGAACAGCCGAAGAAGGAAAAGGCTGCCGGCATGCCGGGCGCCGGCATGGAAGACATGATGTAATCGATCGTTTCCGCGGTCGACGACATCAAAGCCCCGCCGGAAACGGCGGGGCTTTTTTTATCCGGTCTTATCCTTTTTTTCTATATTAAAAGTAATTTTTAGAATTTTTGAGGATCGGCATCATGTGTTACTTTACGCGTTATTTTTCTCCATCGACACGACATGAGTACCGAATCCTTCGATCTCGATCAGCTTAAACGCGACTTGGCCGGAAAAAATCCCCGCGTCATTCTCAAGACGGCGCTCACCTGGTTCGACAATATCGCCATCTCCTTCAGCGGCGCCGAGGACGTGGTATTGGTCGACCTGGCCAGCCAGCTCAAACCGGGCATCCAGGTCTTTACCTTGGATACCGGTCGCTTGCACGCCGAGACCTACCGATTGATCGAAACGGTTCGGGAGCGATATCCGGTTCGGCTGGACATTCTTTCGCCGGAGCGCGCACAGTTGGAGGCGTTGGTCGGAGAAAAGGGCTTGTTCAGCTTCTACAAGGACGGCCATCACGAATGCTGCGGCATCCGCAAAGTCGAACCGCTGCGGCGCAAGCTGGGTCGACTGGACGCCTGGATTACCGGCCAGCGCCGCGATCAGAATCCGACTCGGCAAAATCTGGCGGAGATCGAGTTGGACGACGTGTTTTCGACGCCCGATCATCGTTTGATCAAATTCAATCCGCTGGCCAACTGGTCGTCGGCGCAAGTGTGGGACCACATCGAAGCCTACGATGTCCCGTTCAACGAACTGCACCGCAAGGGTTTCGTCAGCATCGGCTGCGAACCGTGCACCCGGCCGATTCTGCCCAATCAGCACGAGCGCGATGGCCGCTGGTGGTGGGAGGACGCCGCAAAAAAGGAGTGCGGCCTGCATGCCGGGAATCTGAAAACGGCCGAAAAACGTTAAGGGTCGACAGCGAAACCGGGCATGCTCGCGAGAACTAACGCACCGGCAATGCGATATTCTCGAACAAGGCATCGATGTCTCTCTGCTCCCGCTGGGCCATCGCTTGTTCGACCAGTTCCCGCGTCAGATGCGGCGCGAATAAACGGATGAATTCGTAAATGAAGCCGCGGATGAACATATCCCGCCGCAGTCCGATCTTGGTCGTGCTCAGGCCGAACAGATGGCTGGCGTCGAGCGGAATCAGATCGGCATCCGCGACCGGATCGTACGCCATCTTGGCGACGATTCCGATTCCCAGCCCCAGCCGCACATAGGTCTTGATCACGTCCGCATCCACCGCGGTCAAAGCCAACTGGGGATGCAGATTTGCCTTCTCGAACGCCAGGTCCAGTTGCGAGCGTCCGGTGAAACCGAAAACGTACGTCACGATGGGAAATTCGGCGACATCGTGAAGGGTGAACTCCGCCTTTTGCGCCAGCGGGTGTCCTTGCTGCACCAGAATGCAGCGATTCCACTGATAACACGGCAGCATGACGAGATTCTCGAAGAGTTCCAGAGCCTCCGTGGCGATCGCCATATCGACCACGCCTCGCGATGCCAATTCCGAAATCTGCATCGGGGTGCCCTGGTTTATATTGAGCTTGATGCCGGGATAACGGCGCATGAATTCCTTGATTGCGGGAGGAAGCGCGTAACGCGCCTGGGTATGGGTGGTGGCGATGGACAGCGAGCCGACCTTATTGTCGCGATGCTCCTGCGCGATGTTCTTGATATCCTGCACTTTGCCCAGGATTTCCCCGGCAATGGCCACGATCTGTTTGCCGGCCGCGGTGATTTCCGTCAGGTGCTTGCCGTTCCGCGCAAAAATCGGAAGCCCGAGTTCGTCTTCCAAAAGCCTGACTTGCTTGCTGATTCCCGGTTGCGACGTATAAAGACTGTCGGCGGTGGCGGAAACATTCAATTCATGCTGCGCAACTTCCCAAATGTAGCGTAATTGCTGCAATTTCATGGCGTCTTCGGCTTCATCCCGAGTGATAGATAAATGAAAATTATACTCTTTCCGGCAGAGCCATTTGGTAAGCCCGGCTTTCGGCGGCAAAACGAACCGTCCAAAAGCGCATTCGATCGGACCGGAATCTCGGCAGGCGCGAATATTCGCGTAACACGCTGAATCGATGTCGAACATCGTACAAGCGATTCTTCAACAACATACAGGGAACTCGGACCATGCATGTCGAAACGAGCGTTTTGGAGCGTTATTCGGATGGAGCGCAACGGGTGGAACCTGCCCTGTGTTGCCCCGTGGATTACGACAAGACGTTATTGAAGCTCCTGCCCCAGGAAATCATCGAGAAGGACTACGGCTGCGGCGATCCGTCCCGCTACGTCAGGGAAGGCGATATCGTGCTCGATCTCGGGTCCGGGGGCGGGAAGATTTGCTACATGGCGGCCCAATTGGTGGGAGACGGGGGCCGGGTCATCGGCGTCGACATGAACGACGCGATGCTGGCGCTCGCCCGGAAATATCAGGCCGAAATGGCGGACAAGCTGGGCGGCGATCGGGTGCGTTTCGTGAAAGGCTATATCCAGGACTTGGCCCTGGACCTGGCCGCCATGGAAGAGCATTTGAAACGGCATCCGGTGCGGACTGCCGAGGACCTCGCCGCGCTCGGAGCCTGGCAAGCGACCCAGCGCCGCACGCGTCCGCTGATTCCGGACCGGTCGGTCGATCTGGTCATATCCAATTGCGTCCTCAATCTGGTGGACGACAACGACAAACGTCAATTGGTGCGCGAGATCTACCGCGTACTCAAACCCGGCGGGCGGATCGCCGTGGCAGACATCGTTTCCGACGAACCGGTGCCCGCCCATCTCAAAGCCGATCCGAATCTATGGAGCGGCTGCATTTCCGGCGCGTTCCGGGAACAGGATTTTTTGAACGCATGGGTTGAGGCGGGCTTCATCGCCGTGAAGCTGGACAAATGGGATGCGGCGCCGTGGCGGACGATCGAAGGCATCGAATTCCGGTCGGCCACCGTGACCGCGGTAAAAGGTGACGGCAAGGATTGCATCGATCGCGGACATGCGGTCATTTACCGCGGCCCCTACGAAGAAGTCCGCGACGAGGAAGGACACGTCTTTCCGCGCGGCGAGCGCATCGCCGTATGCGAACGCACTTTCCGCACGATCACCGAAGGGCCTTACAAGGACGACTTCATCGGCGTCGAACCGCATGTCTTGCAGGAGCCGATGGCCTGGTGCGCTCCTCCCGGCACACGCCGACCGGTTCAGATCTCCAAGGGCGGACGGCAGGTCGTGAGCGATTGCGAAGGCGGCGGCTGTTGCTGATGCGCGCTCTATTCGAAACCGCTCGCTCACGACAAAAAAGCGCTGTTGTCTTCAACAGCGCCTTCGACGAGTAGGTTGAAACCTTTTCGGTCTGCACGACGAAAAAACGAACCGCCGAATCCTCGCCGCACAAATTCGCCGCGCTTACCGGCGGCGATTTCAAATTATCTTTCCAGGTATGGCATCTTGTCCGGTTTGCCGTTCCACTCATCCGCATCTTCCAAGGCGGGTTTGACTTCCGTGATGCTCGGCCACACCTTGGAAAGTTCGGCATTCAACTGGATGAACCGCTCTTGCCCCTCCGGGACCTCATCCTCGGAGAAAATCGCGTTCGCGGGGCATTCAGGCTCGCATAAAGTGCAATCGATACATTCATCGGGATCGATGACTAGGAAATTCGGCCCCTCATGAAAGCAGTCGACCGGGCATACATCGACGCAGTCAGTGAATTTGCACTTGATGCAGTTTTCAGTTACTACGAAAGTCATTTCAAATTTTCCTGTAAGCTGTATGAGTTACTCGGGTAACAGCCTGTTTCGCTCGTTATTAGACTCGGCTCCCGACGCATGCAGTTTTGCCACCCCGCAAAAGAGAACCCGTCCGACCTGCCTTGCAACCGGAGCGCGGCGGTCCGCCCCTTAAAAAATCAAGAGGCGCATTTTACATGGACGCGGGGCAATTCCCAAACGACCCGCCGTTTTCCGGCGAAAACCGGCCATCTCCGAATACTGGAATTCAGGGCAGTTTCATCGGCCCGGTGAATACCCAATCGTTGTTTGGGACGGTCGTGTGACAGCCGACGCATTCCTGGACGAAATTCGCATCCTTTCCGTAAGGCTCCTGTTTTTCCCCCAGCCAGCGGGCGAAACCCCAGCCGCCCGTCGAGGCATACTTGACCGAATCCTTGATCATGAACTCGGCATGGACGAATTCGCCCGGTACCTGGGCCGTCGGAAATCTAGGATGATTCTTTTGCTTCACTACCAGCTTGGCCAGTATCGATCCGTCGGGCCAAGGCTTCGTATTTCCCGCCCGGCCCGCCTCGATGGCGATATCGTTGCCCAAAATGGCCCGGAGAGTACCGGTTTCCGGACGCTGGGAAACCGCGATCAACCGCCAATCCTTATAATTTTGCGGAATCGTAATCCCGTTCGGAGAAGGCGCCACATCGGATTGCTCCGCCCAAGCAACTGTCGCAACGACCGCAGCCCCCAAAATCATCAAAACCTTCTTCACAGCAGAAATCTCCTCTGAGAATCGAAAAAAAAGCCAAACGGAAACGGATGCAGGTACCGCCAGTATTTCGGTTAGACGAAGGGAATCTTGCTTACCGAACGTCGGAATCCGCCGGCAGCATTGTCTTCACGCGTCCTGTGCCGGTTGCGGCGAAATCGGCCGGGACAGGGTCGTCCGGAACATCTGTGAATGCTCGGTGGACTTTATACGGAATCCGTCTTAACGCGCCCGTACGGGTGCGATCTTTTGCCCGATCGGAGCATTCCGCGAGAGCGGCCGCATGTTGACGGAACCGTTTGCCGGCTTATAAGGAGCGCGAAATACATCTTATATGCAACAAGCCTGGCTCACGCAACCTTTCTCGCCGGAACGGTTTTGACTTGGCGCCGCATCCGCGGCAACGAACCTTACCGGCTTTCGCTCCGTTCGGGCACCCCGGCCTGCCGCTGATCGGCAGGCCCATGCGAGACGCCATAAAGCCTTACAAGCCAGAAAACGGAGCGTTCAGTCATCAGCCTCCTGGACAGTCACCTGGCTTCCATCCGCCGAAACAAATATCTCGATCTTTTTATTTCCTTCATCCCGTCCTTCGAACTCATACCCCGAGGGGCCGACTCCTTTGGTGACCGATTCGATCTCTTCCGGTTTGAAATTGGGCTGCCTTGCTTTCAAGGCTTCGCGGACGACAATCGGGACTTCTTCCAAGGGAACCTCGGTCTCGGCCTCGATCAGCGTTCCCTCGGGAGTTACCTCGACCTCCACCTTTCGGTTCGACGAGTCAAATCCCTTCAGTTCGTAAATCGCTTGTCCACGTTCGGTCTCCGTCTCGGCTTTCTCCCACTTGACCCCGGGCACCGCCTTGTCTGCCGTCGTTCTTACCGCCGGCGGCAACTGATCCAGAGAGACATTCTTCTCGGCCGAGCCTCCCGATCCGTCGCAGCCTGCAAGACCGGCAAGCCCCAGCAAACCCAAGATGATAAAGCGCATGATTCGACTCCTCCTTGTCCGATGAATGGAACTGCGCCATTCGCTGCATTTGGCCGCCGGATCGCTACTCGCGCGGTCTTGGCGGCTACCGGCTCCGGGAAATCCTTAGATCTTTCGGCTCATTCATGAAAACAACGCACGAAAGCACCGTCAATCGGGGCAAATCCCTAGTACGCTATGCGGATTTGAGTAATCTCTGAGCCGCGAGTTATGCCGAACTCTCCGAAGCATCGCCTCGAGCTGCCCGGCGCCGCGGTTTCGAACGAACCGGAAATTTAAGCATGAAAAACAAACGATGGCCGTTGTCCGTACGCGTACTGATGGGCGTCGTCCTAGGCGCATTGCTCGGCGTCGCGGGAGGCGACGAAGCCTATCTTTGGGGACTTGGAAACGATCATCTCGGCCAACTCGGAATGCTCGTGATCCGGCTGCTCAAGGCGCTCGCCGTGCCGCTCATCCTTTTCGCCATTCTCGATGCGTTTACGCGAACCCGAATCTCCGCAAAAAGCGGAAGACGGCTCGTGGCGATTTGCCTCATTAACGTCTCGGTGGCTAGCGCCATCGGATTACTCCTGATGAATGCGATCGAGCCGGGAATGGCATGGCGAGACCGGATCGGGCAACTTACCGCCCAAGTTTCCGGAAGCTCCGCTCCGGCCAGCCTGAAATCGCCGGCGACCGCGTCGCTCAACCCATTGCAGAATGTCGGCGCCTATATTCCTCAAAGCCTGATCGAGCCGCTCGCCAGCAACAACGTGATCTCGGTCGTTCTGCTCGCTCTGCTGTTCGGTGCCGCCCTGCGCTGGCTCAAAGACCGTCAGGGCGAGAGCGACATCGCCGACATACGGCCGCTCGAAGGTTTGGTGTCGTCGGTCTATCAACTCCTGGCCACGGCACTGGCCTGGGTCGTCGAGATCGTTCCGTTCGCCGTGTTCGGTCTCGTGGCCCAAATAGTGGGAAAAACCGGCCTGGCAATTTTCGCCGAACTGGGCGGATTTCTCGGCGTAATCAGCCTCGGACTGGGTCTTCACGGTCTACTTTATTATCCTTTGGCGGCATGGCTGGCGGGCGGAAAATCGCCGTACGTCTACCTCAAGAAAGGCGCCGACGCCATTTTGACCGGCTTGTCGGCGAACAGCAGCCTGGCGGCCATGCCCGTCACCCTGCGTTGCCTGCAAAGCCTGAACGTCTCGGACTCGTCTGCCCGCATCGCTGTTTGCGCCGGCACAAACCTCAATAACGACGGCATCACCCTATACGAAGCCATGGCGGCACTGTTTCTCGCGCAGGCCTTGGGCTACGAGCTTGGTGTCGGGCAACAGGCGATCATCGTGCTATCGGCGCTCATGGGAGGCATCGGCATCGCCGGAATTCCGGAAGCGGGGTTGATTATCCTTCCGCTGGTGCTGAGCGCTTCGGGCCTGCCGGAAACGGTCGTAGCGGCCGCCATACCGTTGATCGCCCCGGTCGACTGGATCCTCGCGCGACTCCGGTCCGGAGTGAACGTGCTCGCCGACATACTGGTGGCGATTTTGCTCGATGCCTGGGAGAAGGGCGGGCTGCCGGAACAAGAAAAAAAGGCGTAGCCGCTGCTGCGGCCACGCCTTTTCGATGGGACGAAGCGGCGTCAGCCGTTGATCCAATAATGAGCCAGGATGCTCGCGGCGTAACCCGCGATAATGGCGGGCGTCCAGCGCAGATGGCTGAAAAAGGTGTACATGCCGCGGGACGTTCCCATGAGGGCCACACCCGCCGCCGAACCGATCGACAGCATGGTTCCGCCCACGCCGGCGGTCAAGGTCACGAGCATCCACTGGTAAATGTCCATATCGGGATTCATGCTCAGGACCGCGAACATGACCGGGATGTTATCGACGATGGCCGAAAGCACGCCGATCAGAATATTGGCCGTCGTCGCCCCGAGGCCGTCGTACATGGCCGCGGAAGCCAATTCCAGATAGCCGATGTAGCCCAGACCGCCGACCGCGAAGACCACACCGAAGAAGAACAGCAAGGTGTCCCATTCCGCATCGCGAACATGGGCGAACACATCAAACCTTCCGTTGTCGGCGCTGTGCAGCAGCTTCAGACGGTAGCCGTAGAACATGAGATAGGAGAGTCCCACCATCATTCCCAGGAACGGCGGAAGATGCAGAAACTGCTTGAAGCTGACGGCGGTCATGATAGTGAGGGCGAACAAGCCGCAGATGATCAGGGCGCCGTCCTTCATCCTGATCTGTTCCTCTTCAGGGAAATTTGGCGCTTCGTCCGGAATCGCGAAGTGCATGATCGCCGCGGGTACGACGAAGTTCACCATCGACGGGATGAACAGTGCGAAAAAGTCGAAGAATTCCGCCTTGCCGGCCTGCCAGACCATGAGCGTAGTGATATCGCCGAAGGGGCTGAAAGCGCCGCCCGCGTTCGCCGCGCTCACCAGGTTGATGAAGCCCAAAGCCACGAAGCGGGGACTGTTGGCGCCCACAGCCATGACCACGGCGCCCACCAAAAGCGCGGACGTCAGATTGTCCGCCACCGAGGACAGAAAGAATGTGATCACGCCGGTGATCCAAAAAAGCTTGCGATATCCGAACTTGCGGCTCACCAGCCAGGAGCGCAGAGCCTCGAAAACGTTTCGCTCGGCCATGGCGTTGATGTAGGTCATGGCCACCAATAAGAACAGGAACAACTCGGCGTATTCGCGCAGGTCATGCTCGAAAGCCTTGTGTACCTTCTCCGGCGGGATGTTGTTGCTGGCCGCCAGATAAGCCACGTGCGCCCAGATGATGCCGGCGGCGAGAATGACCGGTTTCGATTTCCGCAAATGGGTAAATTCTTCGGTCATCACGAACGCATAGGCGATAATGAAGACGAATACGCAGTAAAGACCCCGTTGCGTACCGGTCAAGCCCAAAACGTCCGATTCTTCGGCCGAGGCCAAGCCGGGCAAAAGAAATAGCAGCGAGAGTAAAACGAATGCGCGTAACAAAGCTAAGCCCTCTTCGATGTTTTTGAAAAACGTCTACGCAACTGCCGTCAAGCAGCACGATCCCCCAGTCAAAGCAGCCACGCATTATATAAAGGAAGGGGGAGTGAATGAATAACCAAACGCTTTTCCGCACGCCGGTTTTGCGGCGTCGGGACGGCGCTTACAGGGGCATCTGGTATAAATTAAATTTATAGATATATCCAGTTTTATTATTTTTCCTATTAACGTTTTCATGTCATGGTTCCGGTTTTTCCTACCGAATCGCTCAGGCTTTCCTCCCGCGTAGCGCAAAGCGCAAACCGATTTTTTTCCAAACGAGTACCCGTACGACAATTACGACCGGACCTTCGTGAATGAGCGCATCGCCCAATTTAGAGGTCAAACCGAGCGATTTCTGAAAGGAGAACTCAGCGAAGATCGATTCCGCCCTCTTCGCTGGACGGACACCGATCATCGGCGCCAAGATACGCCCGTTCTTCGAGAAAAAGCACTTGTTGTCTTAATCCGGAAGCGATTCTCCGCGTTGACAACCGCTTCGGGCGTCGCGACAACAAATTCAAAGCGCGAATCGAAATCCTGGTCAATGAACTCGGAAAGGAAAAGTTTACCGAGATGGTCGAGGACGAATGGGCCGCCATAAAGGACGACCTCCTTTTGGACCTCGAAGAAATCGAGCGGATAAGGGATTTTTTCAGCCCCTGCCCTATCAAGCGCCGGCCGCGAGCCCTTACTCGCGGAAACGATGACGCAGGGCAGCCGGTTTGCGGCGCGGTTCCGCCACAACACCCTTCCTCCCGCAAGATGCCGGGTTATCGGGTCGTTTTCCCGTCATTGAAAGCGCCAGGGAAACCGCCGGAGGATCTTAGCGAAAGCCAAATGGATGCGCTGGCCGATCGTTACGGTTTTGGCGAAATTCGCGTTACCCACATGCAGGAGACGCTCCCGTTTTCGCGAATCCGCAGCCATGCTCAGGCTACGCCCGGTCCAATCCTCGTATCCGCCTGGCTTTAAGCGAAACCCCGGAAGAACCGGGGCTTCGCTCAAGTCGATGGCGCGGAAGAGCGCCGACCGATGGCATCGAATTCGGCCGCTCAGTTCTTTTTGTTAACGTACCTCATGATGTTGATGCCCTTCAGGAGGTTGAGCGCCTCATTCAATGGATAATCCTGCAAGGCCAAAGCCTCTTCGCTCTTATCCCCGCCTTTGGTTTCATCCTTCTTCGGCGTTTTTTCGTTGCCGTTTTCGAGATGATTAACCAAATCGGCTTCCTTGATCGGAGAAAACTCGGACTGGGCGGCCAATTCCAACTTCACTTTCGAGATCGGCACGTCCGGAGAGATGCCCTCAGCCTGTATCGAACGTCCGGAAGGCGTGTAATACCGCGCCGTAGTCAGCTTGACCGCGCCGCCATTGCTGGTGGGCAAGATCGTCTGCACCGAACCTTTGCCGAAGGTCTTTTCGCCCATGATGATGGCGCGCTTATGGTCCTGCAAGGCGCCGGCCACGATCTCCGAAGCCGATGCGGAGCCGGAGTTGATCAGCACGACGATGGGAGCACCGTTCAAGACATCATTCGGCGTCGCGCTGAATCGCATCTTAGCGTCTTCGACGCGGCCGTCGGTGTAAACGATCAATCCGCTCTCCAAGAAGGCGTCGCTGACCGCCACCGCCGCATTGAGAACCCCACCCGGATTATTGCGAAGATCCAGCACCACGCCC
Source organism: Methylocaldum sp. MU1018 (assembly GCF_053646775.1). Taxonomy (NCBI): domain Bacteria; kingdom Pseudomonadati; phylum Pseudomonadota; class Gammaproteobacteria; order Methylococcales; family Methylococcaceae; genus Methylocaldum; species Methylocaldum sp. MU1018. Next base: position 573,451 of record NZ_CM132195.1, on the reverse strand, counting down.
TTCAGGTCGCCGCCTTTCTTGAGTTCGTTGATGGCCTCGATGACATTGTCCCCGGTCTTCGACTGGAAGCTGGTAATGCGAAGATAGCCGTATCCTTCCTCGAGAAGCCGGCTTTTCACGCTTTTGACTTTAATGACATCGCGTACGATCTTGATTTTGAGCGGCTGTTCGACGCCCTCGCGAACGACGGTCAAAACGATCTCGCTGCCCGGTTCGCCGCGCATCAACTTGACCGCGTCATTCAGGCTCATGCCTTTCACCGGCTTGTCGTCCAGCCGGATGATGAGGTCGCCGGCTTTTATGCCCGCTTTCTGCGCGGGCGTGTCGTCGATGGGCGCGATGACTTTCACGAAGCCGTTTTCCATTCCGACCTCGATGCCCAACCCGCCGAACTGTCCGGTGGTGCCGACCTTGAGCTCGTTATACTGCTCCTGATCCAGATACGCCGAATGAGGGTCGAGACCGGCCAGCATGCCGCGAATGGCATCCTCCAACAGTTTCTGGTCCGCTACCGGCTCGACGTAATCCTGACGGATGCGCCCGTAAACTTCCGAAAAGGTTTTCAATCCTTCGAAAGGTATCGCATTCGCCTCGCCGCCGACTTCGCGCTCGGCAAGCACGCTGCTGCCCGTACTGATCAAAATTCCGAGCAGAACGCCCAGGATCAGAACCAGAAAATTTCTTTGTCGCAACATAGATTTTCCTACAACAAAAAACACCCTGAACAAGGGATTCAATCGATCCGTAAAAAAAAGCATTAATCGCCACGGCTGCACCACAGCCTCGGGTTTACCGGCCTTCCTTTCTCCCGGATGCCGAAATAAAGTCCGGGCTCCGCACGCCCCCCGCTAGCGCCGACCGTTGCGATGATATCACCGCCGCTCACCCAGTCTCCGACATTCTTATATAAACTCTGATTGAAGGCGTAGAGGCTCATATATCCGTCGCCGTGATCTATGATGGTCAGCAATCCATAGCCTCGCAGCCAATCGGAGTACGCGACCCTGCCCGCCGCCACGGCGTATACCGGCGTTCCCTCCGGCGCGCCAATGACTACGCCATCCCAGCGGCCGCTCATCCGCGGGTTGCCGAATTGTTCGAGCAACGCCCCCTTCACCGGATATGTTAACTGACCGTAAAGGGTGGCAAAGGGTCCCTTGCCGGCCGACGAATTTCGCGCGGGCTTCGATTCATCCGCCAAAGGCCGGATCGCAGCGACCAGATTTTGCAGGCGTTCCTCATCTTCCCGAAGCCGTTTCAACTGAGCCTCCCTGTCTCGAAGACCGTGCTCCAGACCGACCAAAACCTCCCGCCGGGATTGCCGGGACTTGTCCAGTGCCATGCGCTCCTTGGCCGCCTGCTCTCGGGTATTTTGCAGCCGCTTCGCCTCGGCCGATACCTCCTGGTGCAATTGCGAGGCGGCCTCCAAATCCTTTTGCATCCCCTGCAACAATGAAGCTCGGGCCTGATTCAGATAATTGTAATAAGCCAACACACGACTGAGCCGGGCGGGATCTTCCTGGTCCAGCACCAGCTTCAGCCATTCCTGCCGACCGGCGGCATATGCCGCGCGCGCCTGTCCCGCCAAAGACTTGTATTGGTTTTTTACGGCCGTCTGCAATCGATTGCGCTGACGCTCCAGATCGCTCAGATGCCGTGATTGGGCTTGCGCTTTCATTTCCAGCTCTTTAAGCCGTTTCGCCAGATGCCCGTAGTCCCGCTCGATGGCGCTCAACTGATCGACCAGTGCGCGCCTGCGCGATTCCAGCGCATCCCGAGATTTCCGCACCGCTTCGATCCGCTCCCGGACCGCGCCGAGTTCGTCCGTCCGGCTCGTTTGTTCCGAGGCCGCCCGCGCGCAAGACACATTGAACGCCACGGCCAGACATAAAACGCGCGAGACTCGGTGACGGGACAAGACGGCAAACCTCAGGCCAACAACGAGCGTCCGGTCATCTCCCGAGGCTTTTCGATCCCGATAATCGCGAGCAGCGTCGGCGCCACGTCGGCCAAATTGCCTCCATCGCTCAGTTCGCCGCTTTTCCCTTTATAAACGAGCGGTACCGGATTGACCGAATGCGCCGTCTGAACCTCGCCGGTCAAAGGGTCGATCATTTGCTCGACATTGCCGTGGTCGGCCGTAATCAGCAATTCCCCCCCCACCTTTTCCAGCGCGCCGACAACCCGACTCAAGGCCTGGTCCAGCGCTTCCACGGCCCGAATCGCAGCCTCCAGATTACCGGTATGCCCGACCATGTCGCCATTGGCGTAGTTACAGACGATGACGTCGTACTCGCCGGACTCGATCGCGCGGACCAATTCGTCCGTCACTTCGGGGGCGCTCATTTCCGGCTTGAGATCGTAGGTCTTGACCTTGGGCGACGGCACCAAAATGCGCGTTTCCCCCGAAAACGGCTTTTCCATGCCGCCGTTGAAGAAAAACGTGACGTGAGCGTACTTTTCGGTCTCGGCCAGCCGCAGCTGCTTTAGACCGTGTTTCGACAATACTTCTCCGAGGCTATTGGTCACGTTTTGCGGCGGATAAGCGACGGGAAACTTAAAGTCCTGGTGATATTCGGTCAACGTAACGAACTCGCCGAGCTTCGGGACGGTTTCGCGGTGAAACTCCGAAAAATCGGGTTCGTTGAGCGCCCGCGTCAATTCACGGGCGCGGTCGGCCCGAAAATTCATGAAAACGACGACATCGCCATCGTCGAGAGTCGCCGGCGTTCCGCCGTCCGGAACGATCGACGTGGCCTTGACGAACTCGTCGGACTCCCCGCGCGCATAGGCCTGCATCAACCCATCGATCGCGCTTTCGGCCCGATAATCGGCCTGCCCCTGCACGATAAGTTCGTAGGCCTGCCGAACGCGCTCCCAGCGATTATCGCGATCCATGGCGTAGAAGCGCCCGATAATGGACGCGATCCGGCCGGCGCCCAACTCGGCGAATTTCGAATCCATGCGGCGGATCGAGTCGCCCGCGCTTCTGGGAGGCGTGTCCCGCCCGTCCAGAAAGGCGTGCGCGTAGATCTGTTTTACCCCTTTGCCGACCGCGAGTTCCGCCATGGCCCGAATATGCGCCTCGTGGCTGTGAACGCCGCCGGGCGAGAGCAGTCCTAAAATATGAAGCGCCTTGCCGTTTTGAACGGCTTTTTCTACGGCTCCGCAGAGAACCGGATTGGCGTGAAACGAACGGTCCCTTACGGCTTTACTGATGAGGGTAAAATCCTGATCGACCAGTCGGCCCGCGCCCAGATGCAAATGTCCCACCTCGGAATTTCCCATTTGTTCGTCGGGCAAACCGACGACTTCGCCGGAGCAATCGAGCAACGTATGCGGGTAAGTTTGCCAGAGCTTCGTCCATGTCGGGGCTTTTGCAAGAGCGATAGCGTTGTGATCCTGGTTTTCGCTATGGCCGAAACCGTCCAGAATGATGAGAACAACGGGTTTAGGACGATTCAACTTCAAAGTATAATCTCCTACTCGGTTTTTGCGTGTTTGCCTGGCAAAAGAAGCCTTATTGCCCCCTGCAAGAGAATCAAAAATGCCCTATGGATCAGCTGCCGCTTGCGCAGGATGAGAAGGACCTTGAATTCGATATCACCGGATAAACGTGAATCCGAGAGTGGCGCGCCATACGCTTAGGCACAGGGAAAAACTGAACGGTATTTTAACTTTTTTTTGCACGTTCGTGTTGCTCGGCCATACCGCTTGAAGAGCGCACATACCCTTACATTGCGAAACCTCCGATGACCAAATCACACGAGATATTGATTACGGAAGATGCCGATATCGCGCAGGCCGCCTATTGCCTGAAAGCCATGTCCCATCCGTTGCGGCTCAAGATTCTATGCACCTTGGGCAATAACAAGGTCAGCGTCCAGGACATCGTCGAGCAGGTCGGCACGACCCAGAGCAATATCTCCCAGCATTTAGGCATTCTGCGCGACAAAGGCATTCTCGCCTGTAAAAAAGACGCCAACCGCGTGTACTATTACGTGGATGACGAGCGCACGTTGCAACTGATCAAGCTGATGAAAGAAGTATTTTGCCATCATTAATCACCGGGAGATTGTGAAAAGACCCGCGCCGGAAGCACGAATCCGCGGAGAGCGGAGCCAGTCCTCGCAAGAGTTTTTTCACAGCCTTCAACTTTAGCCGGAGCTGAATTTTCTGTATGACTGTCACACTAGACCGCCTCTTGGAATTCCTGGGCAACCACTGGATCATGGCCAGCGGCTTGCTCATCGTTACGATTTTGTTGATTCAGGATTTCATCGACAGCGCCTTTCGCAAGCACAAAGTCGTCTCGCCTGCGGAGGCCGTAAATTTGATGAACAACGAAAATACCGTGATCGTCGATGTGCGCGAGCCCCACGAATACGCCAATGGCCATATCGAGAACGCGAAACTCATCCCCTTGGGCAAGGTCGAGGAGCGGGCCGGCGAATTGGAAGCCTACAAGCAAAATCCCGTCATCGTGACCTGTCAGTCCGGTACTCGATCCCCCCAGGCCTGCAAAAAATTGGGCGGGCTGGGCTTCACCCGCGTCTTCGAACTGAAAGGCGGGATGCTGGCGTGGGGAGAGCAAAACTACCCCGTCGTAAAGAAGCGGAACAGCAAGTAATTCGCCCCTACGTTTATACAACTGCAAGAATTAAAAGAATCAAGGATTATCCATGACCGAAGCGAACAATCAGCCGGAAAGACAGTTTTCCCTGCAAAAGATCTACGTCAAGGATGTCTCGTTCGAGACGCCGAATTCGCCGGAAGTGTTTACGCTCAAATGGGAACCCCAGGTCGAGTTCAATCTGTCGAGCAACGCTCAAAAGCTTCAGGACAACCTGTACGAGATCAGCCTCACCACGACCGTAACCGTCAAACTCGCGGAGAAAACCGCCTATTTGGTGGAAGTCTGCCAGGCGGGCATTTTCACGATAGCGGGCTTTGACGAGCAGGAACTCGGCCCCTTGATCGGCAGTTACTGCCCGAACGTCCTCTTCCCGTATGCGCGCGAAGTGGTTTCCGACCTCGTGACCAAGGGCGGCTTCCCGCCCATGCTCCTTGCTCCCATAAACTTCGACGCCCTGTACATGCAGCACATGCAGCAACCGCAAGGCGCGGCGTCCACGAGCCACTGACGGGATGGCGTTCACCCACATGACGACAGTATCCGTTCTCGGCGCCGGCTCCTGGGGCACGGCCCTCGCTTTGTTGACGGCCCGAAACGGCCATCCCACGACACTCTGGGGACATCACCCGGAGCACATGGCCAAACTCCATGCCGCGCGCTGCAACGACCGCTATTTGCCCGGCGCCCTCTTTCCCGACAACCTTGAAGTCGTCGCGAATCTCGCCGAAGCCGTCAGGCACGCGAACATCCTCATTGTCGCGGTCCCCAGCCACGCCTATCGAAACCTGCTGATCGATCTGGCCCCGCACCTTACTCCGGAATCCAAAATCGCATGGGCTACGAAAGGCTTGGAGCTGGAGACCGGAAAACTTTTGCACCAGGTCACGGAGGACGTCCTCGGGCCGGAGCTTCCCGCGGCGGTGCTGTCCGGCCCGAGCTTCGCCCGCGACTTGGCCGCCAATCTCCCGACGGCCATCACGGTGGCGTCGCGCCGGGTCGAATTCGCCAAAATGCTGGCGGGACTGCTTCATAACAACCGCTTCCGGGCTTACACCACGGAAGACATCATCGGCGTTCAACTGGGCGGAGCAACCAAGAACGTGTTGGCCATCGCCGCCGGAGTCGCCGACGGCCTGGGGTTCGGCGCCAACTCGCGCGCCGCACTCATAACCCGAGGACTGGCCGAGATGATGCGCCTGGGATCGGCATTGGGCGGCAAATCGGAAACCTTCATGGGTCTGGCCGGTGTCGGCGACCTCATTTTGACCTGTACCGACAACCAATCCCGGAACCGGCGCTTCGGTCTCGGGCTCGGCAAGGGACTCAAGCGGGAGCAAGTCGTTGCCGAAATCGGCCAGGAGATCGAAGGGATTCTCACCACCCAGGTGGTTTACCGGCTGGCGCAAAGTCTCGGGGTCGACATGCCGATCACCGAGCAGACCTACAAAATCCTCTACGAGGATCTCTCGCCCTTGGAGGCCGTCAATAATCTGCTTCTGCGGGAACCGAAACCGGAAACCGCGGCTTGAGGCGTCCGGTCACGCCCGCTCCGGCGCGCCCGAAAAGCGGTTCTGCCGCCAGGCTTCGTAAAGCACCAGCGCCACGGTATTCGACAGATTGAGGCTGCGGCTTTCGGGACGCATCGGCACGCATAGCCGGCGCGTCTCCGGCAGGGAGGCCAGCAAGGCTTCCGGCAAGCCTCTGGACTCCGGGCCGAACAACAAGGCGTCGCCGGGCCGGAAATCGGCATCGGCATAGCAGCGCCGTCCCTTGGTGCTCAGCGCGAACAGCCGCTCCGGCCGAACTCGATCCATGAAATCATCCAGCCCCTCGTACTCCCGCACCTCGGCCCATTCGCGGTAATCGAGCCCGGCCCGCCGCAGCTTGGCGTCATCCAGCCGGAAGCCCAGAGGATGAATCAGATGCAACGAGGCGCCGGTGTTGGCGCAGAGACGGATGACGTTGCCCGTGTTCGGCGGGATTTCGGGCTCGTAAAGGACGATATGAAACACGTCTAGGATTTGTTCCGCTCCGGCAGGGGATTGACCGGCTCCAGCCTCCAGATGTCGTGGTTGTACTGCGAAATCGTGCGGTCGGTGGAGAACTTGCCGCTCGCGGCGCAGTTCAAAATACTCATCCGAGTCCATTGCTCCTGATCGAGATAAGCCGCAGCCGCGCGTTGCTGTGCCTCTACGTAGCTCGGAAAATCGGCCGCCGTCATCCAGGGATCGTGAGGGCTTTTGATCGTTTGTATGATCGGATCGAAGATCCCGGGCTCGAATTGGCTGAAGTGTCCGCTTTCCAGGAGATGCATGACTCGGCGCAGATCTTCGTTGCCGTTTATGACGGACTCGGGATCGTATTGGCAGCGCCGCGCCTCCACTTCCTCGGCGGTCAGGCCGAACAGGAAGAAGTTTTCCGCCCCCACTTCCTGGCGAATCTCAATGTTGGCGCCGTCGAGGGTACCGATGGTCAATGCCCCGTTCAGCATGAACTTCATGTTGCCGGTGCCGGAGGCTTCCTTGCCGGCGGTCGAAATCTGCTCCGAGAGGTCGGTGCCGGGACAGATGAACTCCATCGCCGTGACCCGGTAATTGGGCAGAAAGGCCACCTTGAGCAGATCGCCGACCGCGGCATCGCGATTGATGACATTCGATACGTTATTGATTAGCTTGATGATCCGTTTCGCCATGACATAACCGGGAGCCGCCTTGCCTCCGAAAAGCACGCACCGCGGAGTCCAGTTCGCCGTATCGCCGCGCTTGATGCGATCGTAGAGATGAATGGCGTGAAGCACGTTGAGCAATTGGCGCTTGTATTCGTGTATCCGCTTGACCTGAACGTCGAATAGGGCATCCGGATTGATCGTCTCCAGGCCGATTTCCGCTTTCTTATACTGCAACAGACGCTCTTTGTTTTGGCGCTTGATCTCTCGCCAGCGCCGGCGGAAAGCCGGATCGTCGGCGTAAGCTGCGAGCCGGCCGAGTTGCGACAGATCGGTCAGCCAGCCTTCGCCGATCGTTTCGGTGATCAACGCGGCAAGCTTGGGATTGCACCCGGCCAGCCAGCGCCGCGGCGTGATGCCGTTGGTCTTGTTGTTGAACTTGTTCGGCCACAGCTCGTAAAAATCCCGAAACAGCCCCTGCATCAGCAGGTTGGAGTGAAGTTCCGCCACGCCGTTGACGGAAAAGCTTCCGACGATGGCCAGGTAAGCCATGCGGACCTGCTGTTCCCAGCCTTCCTCGATCAGGGACATCCGCGCCAGCCGGTCCAAGTCGCCCGGCCAGCGGTTGGCGACCTCGCCCAAAAACCGCGCGTTGATCTCGAAAATGATTTCCAGCAGACGCGGCAACAGTTGCCGGAACAGACGCACCGGCCATTTCTCCAGGGCCTCCGGAAGCAGCGTGTGATTGGTATAGGCCATGGTGCGCGAGGTGATGGCCCAGGCCTCATCCCAATTCAGCCGGTGCTCGTCCATCAACAGGCGCATCAGTTCGGCCACGGCGATGCTGGGGTGAGTGTCGTTGAGCTGGAAGCAGTTCTTTTCGGCAAACCGGCTGAAGTCCTCGCCGTGCACCAGCACCCATTTGCGGATGACGTCCTGGAGACTGGCCGAGGCCAGAAAATACTGCTGGCGCAGCCTCAATTCCTTGCCGTTCTCGCTGGCGTCGTTCGGATACAACACCATGGTGATGTTCTCCGCCATGTTCTTGGAACGGACCGCCTCGGTGTAATCTCCGGCATTGAAGTCTTCCAGGTCGAATTCGTCCGTGGCGGCCGCCTTCCACAGGCGCAGCGTATTGACCGTGCCGTTCTTGTATCCCGGAACCGGAACGTCGTAAGGCACGGCGAGCACATCCTGAGTGTCGACCCAGCGCGTCTGCGGATGGGATTCCTCGGCGCCGTAAGTGTCCGTACGGCCCCCGAAACGCACCCGCACGGTCAGTTCCGGCCGCTCCAACTCCCAGACATGACCGTTCCGCAGCCAGTGATCGGGCTCCTCGACCTGATGGCCGTTCTCGACGTTTTGCCGGAACATGCCATATTCGTAACGGATGCCGTAGCCCATCACCGGCAGCTGCAAGGTCGCACAGCTGTCCACGAAACAGGCGGCCAACCGCCCCAACCCGCCGTTGCCCAGTCCGGCATCCTGCTCGCTCTCGGCGATCTCCTCGAGATCCAGTCCCAAATCGTGCAGGGTCTCGTTGAGCGGATCGTCGATACCGAGATTGAGCATGGCATTGCTCAATGTCCGCCCCATCAGGAACTCCATGGACAAGTAGTAAGCGCGCTTGCAGTCCGCTTCCTCGTAGGCGTAATGGGTATTCTTCCAGCGCTCCATCAAACGGTCGCGAACCGTCAGGGCAACGGCCGTATAGGTATAGTGGGGGGACGCGCAGTACTTGTCGCGGCCGAGCGTATAGCTGAAATGACGGCGGATATCCAAAGCCAAATCCTTGGCTTCCAGCCCCAGGGTGGAGAGTTCGGTCAGCCAGGGTTTTCGCGTGCTGTTCACTAGATTTTTGTCGAGCATAGTCGGTCCGGTATTTTGCGATTTCGGATGGAGCACAGAAGAAAAAGCGAATCGTTCATCTCCGGCTGCGCGCGGACGGCGAAAGGCCGAAAGCCGTTATTATCTCACCAAAGGCTGGGACTGTTGACCATAACTTATCAGCCCTCGATACCTTACACGTCCAGGCTCAGCTCGCTGATCTTCCGCGTCAACGTATTGCGGCCGTAGCCCAGCAACTTTGCCGCTTCCTGGCGGCGTCCGCGGGTGAACTGCAGCGCCGCGGCGATCAGGATGCCCTCGGCCGAGTCGATGGCCTCCTTGGCGACATTTCTGTCCCCTCGCCTCAAGCGCGCATCGACCCATTGCCGAAAACAATCCTCCCAATCGCCGGCCGCCGCGGACGGACTCGCCTTGATGCTCAGCAACTCCGGCGGGAGATCGTCCAGATGAACCTCCTTGCCTGCCGCCATGACCGTGATCCAGCGACAGGTATTTTCCAGTTGCCGCACGTTGCCCGGCCACTCGAGCCGGCAGAGGTAATCCTCCACGTCCCGCAGCAGAGTCTTCGTTTCCACCTTCAGCTCTTGGCTCGCCTCTTTGAGGAAATGGCTCAGCAGCAAAGGAATATCCTGGCGCCGCTCCCGCAAAGGCGGCAGATGAATGCGGATCACGTTGAGCCTGTGGAACAAATCTTCCCGGAAACGCCCCTCGGCCGCCAGCGTATCCAAATTCTGGTGGGTGGCGGCGATGATGCGGACATCCACTTTGACCGGCGCATGCGCGCCTACGGGAAAGAACTCGCCGTCGGCCAGCACCCGCAACAGGCGGGTCTGCAAATCCGCCGGCATATCGCCGATTTCGTCCAAAAACAGCGTGCCTCCGTCGGCCTGCTCGAAACGCCCGGCCCGGCGGGCTTGAGCGCCGGTAAACGCGCCACGTTCGTGGCCGAACAATTCGGATTCCAACAGGTCGCGGGGGATCGCCGCCATATTGAGCGCGATGAACGGCTTGTCGGCGCGCGGGCTGTGACGGTGCAGCGCGCGGGCGACTAATTCTTTGCCCGTACCCGACTCGCCGTTGATCAGAACCGTGATGTGGGAACGGGCGAGCCGCGCGATGGCGCGAAAGACCTCCTGCATGGCCGGCGCTTCCCCGATGATTTCGGGCGTCTTTTCGTCCGCCGGCAGCGGCGCGCGCGCTTGCCGCGCGCGCTGGCTTTGCGCGCACGCGCGCCGTACCAGATCGACTGCCTCGTCCACGTCGAACGGTTTCGGCAGATATTCGAATGCGCCGCCGTGGAAAGCCGAGACCGCGCTCTCCAGATCCGAGTGCGCGGTCATGATGATGATGGGAAGCTGCGGATGTTTGATCTGCAATTGCCGCAAAAGCTCCAATCCGTCCATGCCCGGCATCCGGATGTCGGTCAGGATGGCGTCCGGCTTGCTCTGATCCAGGGCATCGAGCAAGCCGCCGGCGCTGGAAAAGCAGCGCGCGCGTATCGATGCCTTTTGCAAGGCTTTTTCCAAGACCCAGCGGATCGAGCGGTCATCGTCCACGACCCAGACTTGGGCTGAACTATTCATGGTCCTTCTCCAAAGGCAGAAAGATAGAAAAAACCGTGTTGCCCGGCGAACTCGAACACTCGACCAATCCGCCGTGCCGGTTGATCAGGGACTGCGCGATCGACAAGCCCAACCCGGTCCCGTCGGCGCGCCCGGTCACCATCGGGTAAAAAATCTGGCCGAGCAGTTCCGGCTTGATGCCCGGCCCGTCGTCGATGATATCGATCTTGACCGCCATCGGGTTGCGCCGATGGCCGATGGTGACTTGGCGGTGGATGCGCGTGCGGATGAGGATATGCCCTTTCCGCCCCACCGCCTGCGCCGCATTGCGCACGATGTTCAAAATCGCCTGAATGAGCTGGTCGCTGTCGCCGTTCACCAGGGGAAGGCTCGGGTCGTAATCTCTTTCGATGACGACGCTCGGCGGCGCCTCCACCTGCACCAGCTGACGCACTCTCTCCAGTATCCTGTGGATATTGAGCCGGCTTTTCCGCGGCGGCTTGTTGGGCTCGAGCATCCGATCGACCAAGGATTGCAACCGGTCGGACTCTTCCATGATGATGTTCGTATAGTCCCGCAGGTCTTCTTCGACCAGTTCCCTGTCGAGCAGCTGCGCCGCGCCGCGCAATCCGCCCAAAGGGTTTTTTATCTCGTGAGCCAATCCCCGCAGCAGCATGCGCGCGGCATTTTGCTGCGCCAGAAGCTGTTGTTCCATGGAAATGCGCAAATGCCGGTCTACTTGTTCGATCTGCACCAGAGCGGCGACCGGCTTATCCTGCTCCAGCATCGGCGTGAGCGTGAGATTCACGGTAATCGATCGGGACGGGAGCTCTAACGACAAATTTCGCTTGGTCAACGACTCCCCGTGTTGCAGGGTCCGTTTCAATTCCTTCTCGATATCCTGATCGTATAAAAAGAACAGCTCCTTGGCGCCGGCTCCCAGGACTTGCCGCGCGCTTACCGCAAACAGCATTTCCCCGGCCACGTTGATATAAACCAGACGGTATGCAGGATCGAAAACCAACACCGCGTCCGTCAGGTGATCGAGAATGCGCTGATACAGCGAGACCGAATCCGAGTTGTTCATCATGGATTGCCAAGCAAAATAGGGGCCAAGAGATCCGAAGCCATTTTCGAAGAGAAGCGTCCGGGCACCGCCCCGGACGCATCACGGCACAGCCGCCCAGCCATGCACCATTACAGTGCGGATTGGACCCGAGGGCGCGAACATCCGTTCCGCACACAGAACGATCCTGCTACGACGCGCCGGTCGCGAAGCAGCCGGTTCCATCGATCCGCCGCGTTTTGCAAAACGCGGCAAAGACAATCGGCGCGCCTCGGATTTTGCCCCTACCCGAACGAAAAACGCCCCTTGACGGGGCGTTTTTCGGATGCGGGACGAGCGGCGCTCAGAGGCTGTAATACATGTCGTATTCGACCGGATGCGTGCTCATGCGCAGACGGGTAACTTCCTGCATCTTGAGTTCGATGTAGGCGTCGATCGCATCGTTGGTGAAGACGCCGCCGCGGGTCAGGAATTCGCGGTCCGCACTCAATGCGTCCAGTGCCATGTCCAGCGCATGGCAAACCTGTGGAATGCTCTTTTCCTCTTCCGGCGGCAGGTCGTAAAGATCCTTGTCCATGGCATCGCCCGGATGAATCTTGTTCTGGATACCGTCCAGACCGGCCATCAGCATGGCCGCGAAGGCGAAATACGGATTGGCCGTGGAATCCGGGAACCGAACTTCGATGCGGCGCGCTTTCGGATTCGTGATGTACGGAACGCGGATGGACGCCGAGCGGTTGCGCGCGGAATAAGCCAGCATGACCGGCGCCTCGAAGCCCGGCACCAAGCGTTTGTAGCTGTTGGTGGACGGATTGCAGAAGGCGTTCAAAGCCTTCGCATGCTTGATGATGCCGCCGATGTAGAACAATGCCAGTTCGGAGAGTCCGCCGTACAGATCGCCGGTGAACAAGTTCACGCCGCCCTTGGCCAGAGACTGGTGAACGTGCATGCCGCTGCCGTTGTCGCCGACCAGCGGTTTCGGCATGAAGGTCGCCGTTTTACCGTAAGCGTGAGCCACATTGTGCACCACGTATTTGAGAGTCAGCACCTCGTCCGCCTTCCGGACCAACGTGCCGAACTTGACGCCGATTTCGCACTGTCCTGCGGTGGCGACCTCGTGATGATGGACCTCCACGACCAACCCCATGTCTTCCAGGGTATTGCACATTGCGGCGCGCAAGTCCTGCATCGAATCGACCGGCGGAACCGGAAAATACCCGCCCTTGGTGCCCGGACGGTGGCCGATATTGCCGTCCTCGTAGATTTTCTCGGAATTCCAGCAGGCTTCCTCGGAATCGACCTTGTAGAACGAGCCCTGCATGCCGACGCCCCAGCGCACGTCGTCGAATACGAAATATTCGTTTTCCGGTCCGAACAATGCCGTATCGGCAATGCCGGTCGATTTCATGTAGGCTTCGGCGCGCTTGGCGATGGACCTGGGATCGCGCTCATAGCCCTGCATGGTCGCGGGCTCGACGATGTCGCAGCGCAAAATCAGGGTCGGATCGTCGAAAAACGGGTCCATGACTGCCGTGGCCGGGTCCGGCATCAGAATCATGTCCGACTCGTTGATGCTCTTCCAGCCGGCGATGGACGAGCCGTCGAACATCTTGCCCTCTTCGAATATGTCCTCGTCCACGCTATGGGCGGGAATGGTGACGTGCTGTTCCTTGCCCCGAGTGTCGGCAAACCGCAAATCAACGTATCTGACCTCCTTTTCTTTCATCAATTGGAGCACATCTTGTGGCGTCATTCTTTATCTCCCGAACATTAGGGTTGTAAAAATCTCAAGCGGGTTAGCAAACAAAAATCATACCAATGGGTAAACGCTTTTACCTTCCTGAATTACACGGGTGCGGCAACGGGTTCGCAAATCAAAAGCGCACCACGATGGTGCACACAGTCTATTTCGGTGCATCCGGCCGAAGAAACCCGCGAATACCCGCCACTCCCTGCGCGCCGTGGAACTTTGCCATAGTCATGTCCGACGGAGAGAGTCCGCCCAAAGCGAAAACCGGAATGTTGACCCGATCCACCCACTCGGCAAAGACTTTCCATCCCAGAGGCACGGCATGAGGGTGTGTGGCTGTGGGCAACACGGGAGCAAGAACGGCCAGATCGGCGCCGATTCGCTCTGCCTGTTCGAGCTCGCGGAGATTGTGGCAGGATGCGGCGACCCAACGGGCTTTCTCCAGCGGCCGCTCGCTCAGCGCCATCAGCCTTTGCGCCGTAAGGTGAACGCCGGCGGCCGAGGTGCGGGCGACCCGTTCCGGGGCCGCATTCAGCAACAGGGTAACGCCCCGGAGCGCACAATATTCCGCGGCATAATGCGCCAGCGCCTCGTATCGGTGCGTGTCCAATCGCCGCGCCCGCAGTTGAATCAGACCGAGCCCGCGGGATACGAGGTCGTGTAAACGCTCGCGCAAAACACCCTCATCGCCGGATTCGTCGTCCAGAATCGCGTACCGGTCGGGAAGCCGGGCGGCCGTAACGATGGCCCGATTCGCGGCCGGAAACGCGAAGCGGGGCAACTCGTCGGGCGAAACCCAGCAAATCGCTTGCCCCTGCATGCCGGTCGGCGTTCCTTCAAACCGGTCCACCCGCCACACGTCGAGCAGCACGCGCCGCTCCGGATAAGCATGGCGAATCCGAATCAAGGGCGATGCCTCGATAACTTCAAGGTCGAGCTCTTCGCGGATTTCCCTATGCAGAGCTTCCGTTGCGGTTTCGCCGGATTCCAGCTTTCCCCCGGGAAACTCCCAGAGACCGCCCTGATGGACGTGGGCGAGACGCCGTGCGATAAGAATTCGACCGCCGCCGTCTCGGATGACGGCGGCGGCCACATGTAGCTCGGAGCGCTCGCTCACACGTCTCAGGTCGATTCCGATTTAAGTTCGATATTCCGCGTTGATGCGAACGTAATCGTAAGAGAGGTCGCAGGTCAGAACGCGTTGCCGTGCGCCGCCCCGCCCCAGCGCGACCCGAATCAGGATTTCGTCTTTAGACATCACGGCGCGCCCGGCTTCCTCGGTGTAACTTGCCGCGCGTCCGCCGTTTTCCACGATCAGAACCTCGTCCAGCCATATCGAGACGCCGGATATATCCAAATCGGCGCAGCCGGAACGCCCGATCGCGGCCAAAATCCGTCCCCAGTTGGGATCGCTGGCGAAAAAGGCGGTCTTGACCAAGGGCGAATGGGCGATGGTTTTCGCCACATTGCGCGCCTCGGCCTCGTCCCGCGCTTCCTCGACCGCGATCCGCATCAACTTGGTGGCACCTTCGCCGTCCCGCACGATAGCTTCGGCCAATTCGTCGCAAACTTCCCGCACCGCTCGGGCCAGGAGAGGGAAGGCCGCGCTCTCGCGATTGAGTTCGGAATTGCCGGCGGCGCCGGTTGCGAACAGGACGCAGGCATCGTTGGTCGAGGTATCGCCGTCCACCGTGATCAGATTGAAAGAGCCGTCGACCGCCTCGCTCAGGCACGCCTGCAAGCTGGCCTGCTCCACATTCGCATCGGTAGCGATGAAGGCCAGCATGGTGGCCATATTGGGATGAATCATGCCGGCGCCCTTGGCGATACCGGTAACGGTCGCCGGCACGCCCGCCAGCTCGATGGTCCGGCTTGCGCTCTTGGGCCGCGTATCGGTGGTCATGATGGCGCGCGCCGCCCGTGCCCATCCGTCCTCGTCCAGGGCGGCCAGGGCTTGCGGCAACGCCGATTCGATCTTTTCCACCGGAAGGTATTCGCCGATGACGCCCGTCGAGAACGGGAGCACGCGCTCGGCCGAAGCACCGGTCAGCCGCTCCAAGGCCCGGCAGGTCCGGCGGGCATCGTCCAGCCCTCGTTGACCGGTGCCGGCGTTGGCATTGCCGGAGTTGATCAGAAGCCAGCGCGGACGGTGCGCGAGATGCTCCCGCGCCACCACGACCGGCGCGGCACAGAAGGCGTTTCGGGTAAACACGGCCGCGCAAGCGGAACTCTCCGCCGCTTCGATCACCACGATATCGTCACGGTCGCTCCGCTTGATGCCGGCACACGCCGCACCAAGCCGAATTCCTTTGACGACCGGCAGGGTCGATTCCTTGTTCGACGAACTCATACGCAACGATATCAGTCCAATTTGCCGTGGCACTGCTTGAATTTTTTACCGGACCCGCAAGGGCAAGGATCGTTGCGCCCGACTTTGGCGACGTCCCGGATATAAGGCTGCGCAGGTCTGGGTTTGGCCGGCTTTTCTTCGATTTCGGCCTCTTCGGGTTCCGGCGACAGGGCTTTTGCCTCGGCATGTTCGAAGTGCATCTCTTGCGGTACGCGGCTCTGCTCTTCCATCACGCTCACTTCTTCCTCGCTGTGCACCTGGACCTTGGACACGATGCCGATCACCTCGTGCTTGATGCCGTCCAGCATCGAAGTAAACATTTCGAACGCTTCGCGCTTGTATTCCTGCTTCGGGTCCTTCTGTGCATAACCCCGCAGGTGGATGCCCTGGCGTAGGTGGTCCATGGCCGCCAGATGCTCTTTCCAGGCGTTGTCGAGGACCTGCAGCATCACGGTCTTCTCGAAGTGGTGCACGATCGATTCCCCGATGGCCGCGGTTTTCTCCCGATAAATCGTTTCCAAATGATCGACAATTTTGTTCAGCAGCCGCTCCTCGTCCAGCCGCGCATCTTGGTCCAGCCATTGCTGCACCGGCAGCTTCGCCCCGATTTCGCGCGCCAGGGTCTCTTCCAGTCCTTTGGCGTCCCACTGCTCTTCCAGGGTGTGCGGCGGGATGTACTGAACGAACATTTGGCCGACGACATCCCGGCGCATATTGGTAATGGCTCCGGAAATATCTTCCGCCTCCATCAATTCGTCCCGCATGTGGTAGACCACCTTGCGCTGATCGTTGGCGACATTGTCATATTCCAGCAACTGCTTGCGAATGTCGAAGTTGCGCGCTTCGACCTTGCGCTGGGCGCTTTCGATCGCCCGCGTCACCCACGGGTGTTCGATGGCCTCGCCTTCCTTCATGCCCAGCTTCTGCATGAGCACGGCCACGCGGTCGGAAGCGAAAATGCGCATCAAGGGATCTTCCAGGGACAAATAAAACCGGGACGAACCGGGATCGCCTTGCCGCCCCGACCGCCCTCGCAACTGATTGTCGATGCGCCGCGATTCGTGCCGTTCGGAACCGATGACGTGCAGTCCGCCCGCTTTCACGACCTGATCGTGGCGGGCCGCCCATTCCGCCTTCAAGCGCGCGATGGCGGCCTGATCGTTCGGATCGACTCCCGCCAGATCCTCTTCCAGGCTGCCGCCGAGGACGATATCGGTGCCGCGGCCCGCCATGTTGGTGGCGATAGTCACCGCGCCGGGCTTGCCGGCTTGGGCGACGATATGCGCCTCCTGCTCGTGATGCTTGGCATTCAGCACCTGATGCGGAATTCCCTCCTTGCGCAGAAAAGTCGCCAGGATTTCCGAATTCTCGATGGACGTGGTGCCTACCAGCACCGGTTGGCCGCGCTTCACGCACTCGCGAATATCCTCGATGATGGCGCCGTATTTTTCACGAACGCTAAGGTAGACGAGATCGCCGCGGTCCTGGCGAATCATGGGTCTGTTGGGCGGGATGACGACGACCTCGAGACCGTAGATCTGATGGAACTCCGGCGCCTCCGTGTCGGCCGTACCGGTCATGCCGGACAGTTTTTCGTAGAGGCGGAAATAATTCTGGAAAGTGATGGAGGCCAGCGTCTGATTTTCATTTTGGACCGGCACGTTTTCCTTCGCCTCGACCGCCTGGTGCAAGCCTTCGGACCAGCGACGTCCCGGCATGGCGCGGCCGGTGAACTCGTCCACGATGATGACCTGATTTTCCCGGACGATATAGTCGACATCCCGCTGAAACAGCGCATGGGCTCGCAGCGCGGCATTGATATAGTGCATGAGCCTGATGTTGACGGCGTCGTACAGGCTTTCATGGGCGTTGATCAGCCCGTGCTGCACCAGCAGGCGTTCGATATGCTCGTGGCCTTCTTCCGTGAGATAGACCTGCCGCGCTTTTTCGTCGACGCTGTAATCGCCGCGAGCGCCTTCCTTTTCCTGGCGGGACAGATGAGGCATGAGAGCGTTGACTTTGTGGTAGAGGTCGCTGCGGTCTTCGGTCGGCCCCGAGATAATGAGGGGCGTCCGAGCTTCATCGATCAGGATGGAGTCGACCTCGTCGACGATCGCAAAATATTTTTCCCGCTGCACCCTTTGGTCTCGGGAGAAGGCCATGTTGTCCCGGAGATAATCGAAGCCGAACTCGTTGTTCGTGCCGTAAGTGATGTCGGCGGTATAGGATGCTCGGCGCTGCTCCGGGCTCAGATTGCTGACGATGACGCCGACGGAGAGTCCGAGAAAGTTATAAAGCCTGCCCATCCACTCCGAATCGCGGCGCGCCAGATAATCGTTGACGGTAACGACGTGCACGCCTTTGCCGGGCAGCGCATTCAAATAAGCGGCCAGGGTGGCGACCAGCGTCTTGCCTTCGCCGGTCTTCATTTCCGAAATCTTGCCGTCGTGGAGCACCATGCCGCCGATCAACTGAACGTCGAAATGGCGCATGTTCAGGACGCGCCGGGACGCCTCCCTGACCGCGGCGAAGGCCTCGGGCAACAGGGCGTCGAGAGTCTCCCCTTCTTTCAGCCGGTCCCTGAACTCCTGGGTTTTTCGCCGTAGCGCCTCATCGGACAGATTCTGAAATTGAGGCTCCAGCGCGTTGATCTTCTTGACGAGTTTTCTTTTTCTACTAATGATTCGCTCGTTGCGGCTGCCAACGATTTTCTTTACCAGCTTGCCTAGCATTGCGGTTTGATTCCGAGTCCAAAGGAAAAACAATCGTACGATGATACCGCAAAACCTTGGCGTTTATAATGACTCGCGGGTCATATCAAACCTTGCCCGGAGACTCGAATCGAAACCTCCGCCGGACGCGGTTCGGCGAATCACCGTCAGGACATCAAGCCGACTTTCATGGCGCATCAACCCGAATCCGTTGCGGGATTGCTTCAGGGAACCGCAATCCAATCGATTTCGACGCAGATCGAAAGACACCGCCGCATGCTGAATGCGGCAAGAAGAGCGTTACCGGGATTTCTGGCGGATCACTGCGTGGACTGCGTGATCAAGCCGGATCAACTGATTCTCTATGTGGATTCGCCGGCCTGGGCGTCCCAGATTCGGTTTTATGCCCTGCGGCTTTTGCCCGGAATCGAGCGATCGACCGGCTACCGGTTCAAAAATCTGCAAATCCGCAACGCGTTCCCGGCAGTCGAAAAATCCCGCGAACCACCCGCTTTCGCTCCGCCGCCCGGTTTCGTTGCCGAGCTTCTGGAAAGCAGCGCGGCATCGGCATCTTCGGGAGAACTCAAGGAAGCGCTGTTGCGGCTAAGCCGAACGGTGCGATCGCTCGAAGGCCCATCCGATCGGGAAAAAGTACGGTGAGAAAAATCAGCCGGAGATTCGGCGGGTCGACGCGTATCGGCATCCTTGCCGCGCTTCGGCAATTTTAGGCTTGATCGGCCGCCGGGATTCGACGATCCCGAGGGATGCGGGAATCAGCGGGCGGCCTGAGCCGTCTTCATGAAGTAGATCGGCAAGACGTCGTCTTCCATGTAAGTCACGGATTCCCAGGCGTCTTTCTGTTTGAGCAGTTCCATGAGCAATCGATTGTTCAGGCCGTGGCCGGATTTATGGCCGGTGAACGAACCGATCAGACTGTGCCCCAGAAGATAAAGGTCGCCGATGGCATCCAGGATCTTGTGCTTTACGAATTCGTCGGCGTAGCGTAACCCGTCTTCGTTCAGGACGCGGTAGTTATCCACCACGATGGCGTTGTCCATACTGCCCCCCAAGGCCAGTCTGCGCTTGCGCAGCGCCTCTATATCGCGCATGAAGCCGAAGGTTCTCGCCCGGCTCACTTCCTTGACGAAGGACGTCGATGAAAAGTCGATGCTGGCCGTTTGCACGTCCTTGCGAAACGCCGGGTGTTCGAAATCGATCGTAAAGGTGACCTTGAAGCCTTCATAGGGCTCGAAGCTCGCCCATTTGTCGCCGTCTTCGACTCTGAGCTTGCGCTTTATCCGAATGAAACGCTTAGGCGCGTTTTGCTCCTCGACGCCCGCCGATTGAATGAGAAACACGAACGGGCCGGCGCTGCCATCCATGATCGGGACCTCCGGCGCGCTGACATCGACATAGGCATTGTCGATGCCGAGTCCGGCGAACGCCGACAAGAGATGCTCGACGGTGGAAATCTTCACGTCGCCCTTGACGAGGGTTGTGGATAAAGTCGTTTCGCCGACATTTTCGGGCCTCGCCTCGATAGTGACGGGTTCAGGCAAATCCACGCGGCGGAATACGATACCGGCATTGGGAGCGGCGGGACGAAGCGTCAAATAAACCTTCTCTCCGGTGTGCAGCCCGACTCCGGTTCCTCTAATGACATTTTTAAGTGTTCTTTGCCTGATCATTCGATACACCTGTCTTCTTTGACTGTCCCCAAAAATCTTTTGCATGCCTCACGCACGGTTCGCACCACCCAAGCCTACGAACCGTGCAGGAGCCGGATTAATGGGACGGACGCCGAGGCGTCCTCTTTTTATGTTATGCGGACTGATCCGTCAATCGGCCTGACGGCGCAAAAACGCGGGAATATCCAGATAGTCGAGATCCATGTCTTTCTTCGCTTCCGCCCGGACATCGTGCTTGGGCTGCTTGCGGATTACCGTCGGGCGCTGCAATTGATCGTAATCGATTTCACCGGTATGTTTGTGCACCAGCTTGATCGGCGCTTCGTTGGTTTGGCGCTGATTGTTCAGGCCCGTCGCGACCACCGTGACGCGCACCTCGTCGTCCAGTTCCGGATCGATGGCCGTGCCGATCACGACGATGGCGTCATCCGAAGCGAAATCTCTCACGGCATCGCCGACTTCGCTGAATTCGCCGATGGAGAGCGTTTGGCAGGCGGTGACATTGACCAGAACGCCGCGCGCTCCCTGAAGGTTGATATCCTCGAGCAGCGGACTGGCGATGGCTTTTTCCGCCGCCTGACGGGCACGGTGATCGCCGGTGCCCACGCCGGTTCCCATCATGGCCATGCCCATCTCGGACATCACCGTTCGCACGTCGGCGAAGTCCACGTTGATCAGGCCCGGCCGGGTAATCAGATCGGCAATGCCTTGCACGGCCCCGAGCAGCACATCGTTGGCCGCGGCAAAGGCATTGATCAGGCTGACGTCCTTGCCCAGCACCGGCAACAGCTTCTCATTCGGAATCGTGATCAGCGAATCGACGAACTGACCGAGTTCCTCGATGCCTTTTTCCGCCACGCTGCGCCGCTTCTTCCCTTCGAAAGGAAACGGCTTGGTCACCACGGCCACGGTAAGGATACCGGCTTCCTTGGCGATCTCGGCGATGACCGGCGCCGCTCCGGTTCCGGTGCCGCCGCCCATGCCGGCGGTAATGAACACCATATCCGCCCCTTCCAGAACCTCCATGATACGATCGCGGTCGTCCAGCGCGGCCTGACGGCCGATTTCCGGATTCGCTCCGGCGCCGAGCCCCTTGGTTAGCGCATTGCCCAATTGAATGACCGATTTGGCCCTGATGTTCTTCAGCGCCTGCGCGTCGGTGTTGGCGCAAATGAATTCGACCCCTTCGATATGGCTGTTGACCATATGGTTGAGGGCATTTCCACCGCCGCCGCCGATGCCGATTACCTTGATGACCGCGTTTTGACTATAAGAATCCACTAATTCGAATTGCATTGTTTCCACCCCGTCTTAACAGCATTCTGCTTCTAAGGAATTTTCAATCCTAAAAATTACCCGTAAACCAACTCCTCATCCTTGTCCACAAACTTCTAAAGCCCGATCCCAAAGGCATGTATCTCCCCGCCTGCGTCTGGTGCTGCTTGCCGAACAGAAGCAATCCGACACCCGTTGCGTAAACCGGATTGCGAACCACGTCGCTCAAGCCGGTGACATACTGCGGCAGACCCAGGCGCACCGGCATATGGAAAATCTCTTCCGTCAATTCGACCAAACCCTCGACCTTGGCGCTGCCGCCGCTCAACACGATTCCGGCCGCGATCAAGTCCTCGAAACCGCTCCGGCGCAGTTCTTCCTGCACCAGCAGCAGCAGTTCTTCGTAGCGCGGCTCGACGATTTCCGCCAAATTCAGGCGGGAAATCTGACGCGCCGGCCTATCGCCGATGCTGGGCACCTCGATGGTGTCCTCCAACTTGGCCAGTTGAGTTAGCGCACAAGCGTGCTTGATCTTGATTTCCTCGGCAAACTGGGTCGGCGTCCGCAACGCTACCGCGATGTCGTTGGTGACCTGATCCCCGGCGATAGGAATGACCGCGGTGTGACGAATCGCCCCGTCGGTGAATACGGCGACATCCGTAGTCCCGCCGCCGATGTCCACCAAGCAGACGCCGAGATCTTTTTCATCCTCGGTGAGAACCGCCGAGCAGGAACCTAGCTGCTCGAGAATGATGTCTTCCACCTCCAGCCCGCAGCGGCGAATGCATTTAACGATGTTCTGCGCCGCGCTGACCGCGCCGGTCACGATATGAACGCGGGCTTCGAGCCGGATCCCCGACATGCCGATGGGCTCCTTGATGCCCTCCTGCCTATCGATCACGAACTCCTGCGGCAGGATATGAAGGATTTTTTGATCCGCCGGGATCGCCACCGCCCGCGCCGAATCGATCACGCGATCGACGTCGCTCTGGGTGACCTCCTTCTCCTTGATCGCCACGATACCGTGCGAGTTCATGCTGCTGATATGGCTGCCGGCAATGCCCGCATACACCGACTGAATCCGGCAACCCGCCATCAACTCGGCTTCCTCGACGGCGCGCTGAATCGATTGCACCGTGGTTTCCAGGTTCACCACCACGCCTTTCTTCAAGCCGCGCGACGGATGGGTACCGATGCCAACCACTTCGATTTCGCTGTCCTCGTTTATCTCACCGACGATACAAGCCACCTTGGAGGTGCCGATGTCCAAGCCAACGATGAGATTCCGATCTGATTTTCTAGCCATTGCGATGAATCTGTATTTTTAACTCAAATCAGGTCTATGCCTGCTCCGAATTCAGCCGCGCTCGACACTATCGGGTTGCTTCAGAGATACGAGTTCCGCCGGGGATTGCGGTTTGAAAATCACGGCAAACCCGTTGGGGTAGCGCAAATCCAATTTCCGGATCGTCGCGACCCGCTCCTCGCCCAAGCGCGGCAATAGCGCGAGCAGGCGGTCCAAGGCGAGAGCCGGGTCTTGTTTCCCGAATTCGACATCCACGCCGCCGCTCAAACGAGCGCTCCACGCTCTCCGGTTAGTAAGCCTCAGAACATCGATCCGCAGACCTCTTTGCTTTAATTTCGCATTCAGCAGGCGAAGCATGTTCAGTAGCTGTTTTTCCTGCCCCTGCGCTCCGTCGAGCATCGGCAACCGCGCATAGGACTGGGCGTTTCCGGGCAAAAACCGCTCGCCGCGGGAATTGATCAAACCGCCGTCGCCCGAGCGGGCAACCGGCTTTTGCTCGACGATTTTCAACTGCAACGTATCCGGCCAAAGCCGTACGACCTGGACGCTGTCCACCCACGGAAACGCTTTGGCCGCTTTTTCTATGCCGCGCATGTCGGCCAGAAAATATCCGCCTTGAGTCCACGGCAGCAAAATCCTCGTGAACTCCGCCGCGTCGAGATTCCGGATCTCTCCTTCCACTCGCACATGACGTATGGGCATGATCTCCTCCAGCCATTCGGCATCGCCGCTCGTTACGGCCCAACCGCAAAGAGCGAGAAACCCGGAAAAGAACAATGCCCTTGCGGACACCTTAGGCCTCGGCATCGCCCTCTCCGCGGCCCGAGAAGCTCGTTTCCAATATCCGCCACGTCAATTCCTCGAACGATAAGCCCGCTACTTTTGCCGCCATCGGAACCAGGCTGTGATCGGTCATGCCGGGAACGGTATTGACCTCGATCAGCCACGGCCGCCCCTCTTGATCGACCAAAAGATCCACTCGCCCCCAGCCGGTCACGCTGAGCGTATCGCAAGCCTGCAAAGCCAGTTTCTGGAGCGCGCATTCCTGATCGGGCGGAAGTCCGGCGGGACAGTGGTAACGGGTTGTCTCGGCGCGATATTTGGCATCGAAATCGTAAAATGCATGAGGCGTTTCCAGGCGGATCAACGGCAACGGCTCGCCGTCGAGCACGCCGGCCGTATATTCCCGGCCGACGATCCAGGTCTCCGCGAAAACCGCGCAATTATAGTGTGAAGCGCGCTCCCATGCTTCCCTTAACTCGATTTTATTTTCGGCCCGCCCCATTCCGATACTGGAGCCCTCTTGAGCGGGCTTCACGATCACCGGGAAGCCCAGCCGTTCGGCGCACAGGTCCACGTCCTCCGGTCCTCGAAGCCTCATCCAGCGCGGCGTCGGCAGCCCCGCTCCGAGCCAGCACAGCTTGGTCCTGAGCTTGTCCATGCTCAAAGCCGACGCCAAGACGCCGCTCCCGGTATAGGGCAATCCCAGCGCTTCCAGCGCCCCTTGCAGAACGCCGTCTTCCCCGCCGCGCCCATGAATCACGTTGAACACGCGGTCGAAATGCTGATCGAGAAGCGGCCGGATCGGGTTTTCCGTTACATCGACGCCGACGGCATCAATCTCGTTTCTCAACAAGGCCGCCAATACCGCTTGACCGCTTTTCAATGAAATTTCACGTTCGGCGGCGGTACCGCCCATCAAGACGGCAACACGTCCAAATTCGGCCGGCTTCAGGATTCGCTTGCTCATTCAATCTCTCCTTGTCGATTCTTCGCCCACTATCCGAACTTCCGGAATCAAGCAATGGCCATATCTTTGCTCTACCGTCGACTGGACGAACCGTATCAGAGCCTCGATATCGGCTGCCCTGGCCGAGCCGGTGTTAATGATGAAATTGGCATGTTTCTCGGAAACGCAGGCGCTGCCGATGCGGTATCCCTTGAGTCCGCAGGCTTCGATGAGCCGCGCCGCGTGATCGCCTTCCGGATTCCGGAATACCGAGCCGCAGTTCGGCAGGTTGACAGGCTGAGACGCGCTCCGTTTGGTCAGCAACGATCTAATCCGCTCCCGGCTAACTGCGGCATCGCCCGGCTGAAGCTCGAGCTCGCAAGCCAGATACCATTCATTCTCGGGCCCTCTTACGTTGCGGTAGCCGACCGTGAAATCGTCCGGACCGCGGTTCCGCAGCGTACCGGAGCGGTCGACCGTCAGCACTCGGGCCACCAGCGGCCATGTTTCGCCGCCGAATGCGCCCGCGTTCATCGCCAAGGCCCCGCCCATGGTTCCCGGAATGCCGGCCAGAAATTCGGCGCCCGCGAGTTCCCGCTCCGAACAGAATCTCGCGACATGAGCGCAAGGCACGCCCACGCCGGCATAAATGCGTCGACGATCCAGCTTTCGGAGCTCTTTCAAACGATTCCGGGTGCAGATGACCGTACCGCGGATTCCGCCGTCCCGAACCAGCACATTGCTGCCGAGGCCCAGCCAGAAAACCGGCTCGCCCGGGGGAAGCGAGCGTATGAACAGGACCAGATCGTCCGCGTCGGCCGGCAAATAAAAATGGTCGGCCGGCCCGCCGACCCGCCAGGAAGTGTGGTTCGCCAGCGGCTCGTTATAACGCATCACCCCGCGCAATACGGGGGGACTCGTCGCGCTTATCCCCTCTTCGCAGACTGCCATCACGGTTTTGCTCCGGTCGGCCTATCGGTCAAGCACAGCGGCAATTCGACGGCGGCCTGGCCGATGCTTCCGGCTCCGAGGGTCAAAACGACGTCGCCCGGCTCGACGATGCCCGGCAAAATTTCGGCCAGATCGCCGACCTTTTCGACGAACACCGGATCGATCTGGCCGCGCACCCGAATCGCTCTGGATAGCGCCCGGCCGTCCGCCCCGATCAACGGCGATTCGCCGGCGGGATAGATGTCGAGCAGCACCAGAACGTCGGTTCTCGACAGAACCTGCACGAAATCCTCGAACAAATCGCGGGTCCGCGTGTAGCGGTGAGGCTGAAACAGCAATACCAGCCGGCGGTCCGGCCAGGCTTGCCGAGCCGAGTCGATGGTCGCCGCGATTTCCCGGGGATGATGTCCGTAATCGTCGACGAAAGTGACGACCGAATCGCCGAAAGGTACCTCGGCATTGATCTGGAAACGTCGCCCGATACCCCGAAATTCGGCCAGAGCGCGCTGTATGACCCGATCGGAAATACCCAACTCCCCCGCCACCGCGATGACGGACAACGAATTCAAGATGTTGTGGCGGCCGGGAAGATTGAGGCTCACATCGAGCGGTTCGTCGTGCCCCGCGCGCAGCACGGTAAAGTGCGAGCACAATCCATCCTGGCGGATATTCACGGCGCGGACATCGGCTTCCGGGCCGAAGCCGTAGGTTTTCATCGGCTTGCTGATCTCCGGCAGAATATCTCGGACTCCGGGATCGTCCAGGCACAGCACGGCCAGACCGTAGAACGGCACGTGGTGCAGAAATTCCACGAAAGCCTTCTTGAGTCTGCCGAAATCGCCGCCGTAGGTCTCCATGTGGTCCCGGTCGATATTGGTGACCACGGCGATCATCGGCTGCAAATACAAAAACGACGCGTCGCTTTCATCCGCCTCGGCAACCAGATACGAGCCTTTGCCCAGTTGGGCATTGGTGCCCACGCTGTTGAGGCGCCCGCCGATGACGAAGGTGGGATCGAGCCCGGCCTCGGCAAGTACGCTAGATGTCAGGCTGGTGGTCGTGGTTTTCCCGTGGGTGCCGGCCACGGCGATGCCGTAGCGGAAGCGCATCAATTCGGCAAGCATTTCCGCCCGCGAAATGGTCGGAATCTTCTGAATGCGCGCCGCATCGACTTCCACATTCGACCGGCTGACGGCGCTGGATACGACCACGACTTCGGATTGAGCGACATGCTCGGGCGCATGGCCGAAGGATATTTTCGCGCCGAGTTCGGCGAGACGCCGCGTGTTGGCATTTTCGTTGAGGTCCGATCCCGAGACGTCATACCCCAGATTCAAAAGGACCTCGGCGATGCCGCACATCCCGGTGCCGCCTATCCCGACGAAATGAATCCGCCGGATGCGGTTCATGCCGTATTGTCCCGCGATTTGCTCAGGCAGCTTCACGTGCGACCTCGTTCAGGCAGATTTCGGCGACGACTTGCGCCGCATCCGGCTTCGCCAAGGCCGAAGAGCGCTCCGCCATGGCCTTCAACCGGCCCGGCTGCTGCAACAATGAGCCGATTTCTTCGGCAAGACGCTCCGGGGACAGCTCGGACTGAGGAATCATGACGGCCGCGCCGTTGTCGACGAGGTAGCGGGCATTATGAGTCTGATGATCGTCGATGGCGTACGGATACGGAACCAGGATCGCCGGCAATCCCGCCGCCGTCAGTTCGCTGACCGTCATGGCTCCCGAACGGCATACCACCAAATCAGCCCAGGCATAAGCTTCGGCCATATCTTCGACGAATGCCTCGATCCGGGCCGACATTCGCAACTGGGCGTAGCGGACTGCCGTCTTGGCCCGCATCGACTCGCCGGTTTGATGAAAAACGCGTATCGGCATTTCGACCCTGGCGAGCGACTCGGGCACTATCTGATTCAAAGCCAGGGCGCCCTGGCTGCCGCCGAGAACCAAAATCTTGACCGGCTCGTCCCATCCGGCCCCGATCTCGCGCGTCAAGGAAACGATCTCTTCCCGCACCGGGTTTCCGGTACAGCGCGCGCCCACCTTGGGCGCAAAACTGCCGGGAAATGCCTCCAAAACGGCTTGCGCCCGGCGGGCGAGCCATCGGTTGGTCGTGCCGGGAATGCGGTTCTGCTCATGCAGAACCAACGGGATGCCCAACAGTCGCGCCATCAGACCGCCCGGCCCCGAGACGAACCCGCCCATGCCGAGAACCACGTGAGGCT
This sequence comes from Methylocaldum sp. MU1018, assembly GCF_053646775.1. Lineage (NCBI taxonomy): Bacteria > Pseudomonadati > Pseudomonadota > Gammaproteobacteria > Methylococcales > Methylococcaceae > Methylocaldum > Methylocaldum sp. MU1018. The sequence continues at coordinate 545,680 of NZ_CM132195.1, read as the reverse complement.
TGACGCGGCGCAGAATGAACAGCGCTTGCAGGCAAGCTTTCGCCAACATGAACGGAAATCTCAGCCTGACCAGCCAGCCCTTGCCGCGCAATCCGGACACCGACAGCCATTCCACGGGAATATCGGCCGCCGGTACGACGCGCGCCTCCAAACCGGATCGCGAGCCCATCCAGACCACCTCATGTCCCCGAGACAAAAGTTCCCGGGCGACCGCCAAGGCAGGATACACATGACCGCCGGTACCGCCGGCCATGATCATCAAACGTGCGCCCATTTGGCCCTGACCCTGGGCGCCGCAGCATAAGCTTCGAGGGCTTCACTCCGAACCCGAAACAAAAGTCCCAATGCCGCACACATAACCATCATGCTTCCGCCGCCGTAACTCATCAGCGGCAAGGTCAATCCTTTCGTGGGCAACATGCCCATGTTCACTCCCATATTGATAAAAGATTGCAAACCAAACCAAATACCGATGCCGTAAGCGATAAACGCGCCAAAGCGGTTCTCGGTCCGATCGGCCAGTTGACCGATCACCAGCGCGCGCCAGACGATGACCATGAAAAGAAGGATCACGGAGGTCGTGCCGACCAAGCCCAACTCCTCGCCGATGATGGAGAACAGAAAGTCGGTATGCGCCTCCGGCAGATAAAACAGCTTTTGCACGCTCGATCCCAACCCCACCCCGGTCCACTCGCCCCGGCCGAAGGCGATCAACGCCTGGGTGAGCTGAAATCCGCTATCGAGCGGATGTTCCCAGGGATTGGTGAAACTGAGCACCCGCTTCAAACGGTATTCGGCGCTATAGATCAGCGCGACCCCGGCAACTCCCATCAGGCCGAGCAGAACTCCGAATTGCCAGAGTCTAGCGCCGCCCAGAAACAACATTCCCAAAGCCGTCGCCATGATGACCGCGGTCGCCCCGAAATCGGGCTCCATCAGCAGCAATAATGCGCCCACGGACAGCAGCGCCAGAGGCCGGATCATTCCTTGAACCGATTCGCGCACCGTGCGGAGGTGGCGGTGGATGTAGCTGGCCATGTAAATGACGACGATGAGCTTGAATACTTCGGAGACCTGAACGCGCAAGCCGAACAGATTGATCCACCGCGAACTTCCGTTGACAACCTTGCCGACGCCGGGTATCAAAACCAGCACCAGCAAAACCAGCCCGAGCAAAAACAAGGCCATTGACAATTTCTGCCATGACTCTAGCTTGACTGTAGCGACGAAGCAACCGGCCAAAAGGCCCACGGCAATATGAGCCAATTGATGCTTGGGAAAATAAAAGCTGTCGTCGGCGATCTTCTCTCCCAAGTGCAGAGAAGCCGAGGCGACCATGACGAAACCGAGAAGCAAAAGCGCCAGGGAGGCCATCAACAAAATCGTGTCCAGATAAAAACGCCGGTCTCTCCAATGCAATACCAGCCCTCGGCCACGAACCGTCACTTTCGCTTTCATGGCGAGAGCCCCTTTACTTCTTCCGTAAACACCCGCCCTCTTTCCTGATAATCCTTGTATTGATCGAGACTGGCGCAGGCCGGAGCTAGCAGGACGGAATCCCCGCACTGCGCCAAAGAACGCGCGGCCCGGACCGCCTGGCGCATATTCTCGACCCGTACCGTCGGCACGACGTCCTCGAGCGCCCGTTCCAGCAGCGGAGCGTCTTTGCCCATCAACACCGCCGCGCGGACCTTTTCGGCGACCACGGGTCTGAGTACCGAAAACTCCGCATCCTTGCCGTCGCCCCCGGCAATGAGCACGGCCTTGCCGTGCAATCCGGCCAGCGCCGCCATGCAAGCGCCCACATTGGTGGCTTTCGAGTCGTTAATCCAGGTGACGCCTTCAATTTCCGCCACTTTCTGCATGCGGTGCGCCAGTCCCTCGAACTGCTCGAGCGCGCCGATCATCGCTGCCCTCGACAACCCGACGGATTCTCCCAAAGCGATCGCCGCGAGGGCGTTCGAGACATTGTGGCGCCCTCGGATACCGAGCTTTCCGGTCGGCATGAGAGGTTCGCCGCGGCTCGTCAGCCATTCCTCGCCATCGACCGCGGAAACGCCGTAATCGACTCCCGCCTCCGCCAAGCCGAACCACACGCAGCGTCGGTCCGGTTCGGCCATTGCGACCACCGCAGGGTCGTCGCGATTGAGCACCATCACGCCCTGTCCCTGAAAGATTCGCCGCTTGGCATCGGCATAAGCCCGGATGTCCGGATAGCGGTCCATGTGGTCGGGGCTGATATTGAGAACGGTCGCCGCGGCCGACTTCAGAAGCGAAGAGCGTTCCAACTGAAAACTCGACAACTCCAGGACATAGAGATCGGCCTCGTCATCCAGAAGCTCCAGCATCGGCGTGCCGAGATTCCCCCCCACGCGCACCTTCCGGCCATCGGCCTCCGCCATCAGCCCCACCAGGGTCGTCACGGTACTTTTGCCGTTGGCGCCGGTGATGGCCAGAATCGGCGCGTTCGCCATGCACACGAAAAGATCGAGATCGCCGAACAGCGGTATTCTGCGCCGTCGAGCCTCCTTGATTTTCGGCTGATCCAACGGCACGCCGGGACTGACGATCAAATGGGTAGCCGCCGAGAATGCCGCATTGTGAAGTCCCCCGAGAAAGACCGCGGCGTCGGGGCAGGTCTCGCGCAACTCCGCGAGATGCGGCGGCCATTCCCGCGTATCGGTCACCGCAAACTCGATGCCTTGCCTTGCCAGAAAGCGCGCTACCGAAAGGCCGGTTTTGCCTAACCCGAAAATCAACACACGCGAGGAACGCCGATCCAGTCCGAGCTTGTCCAACGGATTTACGGCATCAAGATAAACTTCTGCGTTCGCAGCCATCTTTCACCTCAACTTCAAGGTCGCGAGTCCAATCAAGACCAGAATCACCGTAATGATCCAGAAGCGAACGATCACGCGCGGTTCAGGCCATCCCTTTAGCTCGAAATGATGATGAATGGGTGCCATGCGAAAAATGCGGCGGCCGGTGAGCTTGAACGAGATGACCTGAAGCATCACCGATACGGTTTCCATGACGAACACGCCGCCCATGATCATCAGCACGATTTCCTGACGGACCAGAACGGCGAGCGTTCCGAGGGCGGCGCCCAAAGCCAGCGCGCCGACATCGCCCATGAAGACCTGGGCCGGGTAAGCGTTGAACCAGAGAAAGCCGAGTCCGGCGCCGACCAATGCGCCGCAAAAAACCACCAGCTCGCCCGCCTTGGGTATGAACGGAATGCCCAAATATTCCGCAAAGTTCACATTGCCCGAAGCGTAAGCGAAGATACCCAGCGCCCCGCCGACCAGCACGGTCGGCATGATGGCGAGTCCGTCGAGGCCGTCGGTCAGATTCACCGCATTGCTCGAACCCACGATCACGAAATAGACCAGCAGCGGGTAAGCCAGTCCCATGTTCAGCACGATCTGCTTGAAGAAGGGCACGATGAACTGGGTCTCGGTGGCGACCGTCGCGGTGCTATAAAGAAATACTGCGGCGACCAGGCCGAATACGGACTGCCAAAAATACTTGTGTCGCGCGGCCAATCCTTGGCTGTTGCGCAGGACCAGCTTCTTGTAATCGTCGACAAAGCCGATCAGACCGAACGCCAGCGTGATCAGCAAAATGACCCACACATAGCGATTGCCGAGGTCGGCCCAAAGCAAGGTGCTGATCGCGATCGATATCAAGATCAACGCCCCGCCCATGGTCGGGGTTCCGGCTTTGGAAAAATGGCTTTGCGGCCCGTCACTGCGGATGCTCTGTCCGATTTTATATTTGCTGAGGTGCCGGATCATCACCGGACCGACGATGAAGGAGATGATCAGGGCGGTCAGAACGCCCAGAATGGCGCGCAGCGTCAAATACTGAAAGACGCGGAAAACGTCGAAGTATTTCTGGAGGGATTCCGCGAGTATCAGCAGCATGGATCGCCCCGCTCGCGCAACGCCTCTACCGCCCGCTCCATATGTTGACTGCGTGAACCCTTGACCAATAACACGGTGTTCTCGTTAATCTTCTGTTGTATTCGTTCAATCAATTCGTCCTGCGTTTGGCAGTATAAGGCGCCCTCACCGAACGACTCCGCCGCCAGGCTCGCATTCGGCCCTACCGCAAACAGGCGCGTCACGCCCATCGCCTTCGCCTGACGCCCGATCTCGGCGTGCAGCGCCGCGCTCGCCTCGCCCAATTCGCCGAATGCGCCCAAGGCAACCCAAGGCTCGCCCGATATCTCCGAAAGGACTTCCAATGCCGCCCGGAAAGAGTTCGGATTGGCGTTGTAGGCATCGTTGATCAGCAGAGATCCGCGGATGCCTTTTACCGGTTCCAAGCGTCCGGGCACCGGAACGATCCGGGAAAGCCCGGTCCGGACCTGCTCGATATCGAACCCCAAGGCGAATGCCGCCGCGGCCGCGGCCAAGGCATTGGTCACGTTATGCTTTCCCGCCAGCGCCAGCGCCAGCGAATGGCGATCGCCCCGGTACAGAAGATCGAAAGCGGTGCGGAATTTACCTTCAATCAAACCGGTTCGTACCGAATCCGCATCGGCCCGCACATCGGCATCGGGACCGAGGCCGAAACTCGTGACCGCCCGGCCCAGAACCATTTCGCGCCAGAACCCGAAGAAACGGTCGTCGGCATTCAGCACCGCCGTACCTTGTGGCCCCAGCGAAGCCATCAATTCCCCTTTGGCGGAAGCGACGCCCTCGAGCGAGCCGAACCCCTCCAGATGGGCTGCGCCGGCATTGGAGATGACGGCGACTTCGGGTTTCGCGAGCCCGGCGACGTAAGCGATTTCGCCCGCGTGATTCGCCCCCATCTCGATGGCCGCAAACCGGTGTTCGTCCGTCAGCTTCAAGAGCATCAGCGGAACACCGATATCATTGTTGAGGTTGCCCTGCGTCTTGAGCACCGGCGCGGCAACGCCCAGAATGGCGGCGATCATTTCCTTGACAGTGGTTTTTCCGTTGCTGCCCGTGATGCCGACCAGACGCCCGCTCCAACGGTCGCGCCAAGCCGACGCAAACCGCCCAAGCGCCAGCCGTCCGTCTTCGACCCGCACCTGGGGCAAGTCGCAATCTGCCCAGCGTTCGACCACCGCCGAAGAAGCGCCGGCGGCTTTCGCCTGAGCGACGAAATCGTTGCCGTCGAAGCGCGCCCCGCAAATGGCCAGATAAAGATCCCCGGTTTTCAGGGCGCGAGTATCGATACTCAGATTTTCAAACGCGACGTCGGGACCTCGCCGTTCGCCGCCGACAATCTCGCTGAATTCGGAAAGACGCATCGTCATCGCGGCAATCCCAATGCGGAAAGGGTTTCCATGATGACCTCGCGATCGCTGAAAGGGTATTTCCGGCCCTGAATCTCTTGGGTGCTTTCATGTCCTTTTCCGGCCACCAGAACGATATCGCCCGCTCCCGCCCGCTCCAGCGTCCATGCGATGGCTTCGCGGCGGTCTCTGATCGTAACGGTATCGTCGCGACGGCAACCGGACAGAATATCCCGGATGATCTCGTCGCCGTTCTCCGAACGGGGATTGTCGTCGGTCAGCACGACGCCGTCGGCCAGTTCTTCCGCAATGGCCCCCATTAGCCGACGCTTGCCGCGGTCGCGGTCGCCGCCGCAGCCGAACACCACCCACAAATTGCCCTCGCAGTGCCGGCGCAGGCTGCGCAGGACGCCAGCCAATGCGTCCGGAGTATGGGCATAGTCCACGACCGCGGTCCGCCCCTGCGCCGAAAAACGCTCCATACGCCCGGGCACGGGCCGAACATTCCCGATCAACGCCGAGGCCTCCGGCAACGCATACCCCAGCCCGAGCAAAACGGCCAATGTCGCGGCCAGATTTTCCGCATTGAAATCGCCGTATACCGGCGCGAACACGTCGGCAATCTGCTGCCGGTATCGCGCCCGAAAAGCGATTCCCCGCGCGTCGTGATGCACGGCCTCCACGGAGACGGCCGATTCCGGTCCGGTTTTCTGTCCGCGCAGACTAAAGCCGATCCGTCTCGCATGAGCCGGCGTCCGGCTCGAAACGGCGCCGGCGATCGGGTCATCGGCGTTGAACGCCACGAATTCGAGCCCCGGCCAATCCAAAAGGCGTAACTTGGCCTCGAGGTAAGCCTCCATGGTGCCGTGGTAATCGAGATGATCGCGGCTGAAATTGGTATACAGCGCCCCCTTGAAACGCACGCCGTTGAGACGGCCTTGCACCTGGCCGTGAGACGAAGCCTCCATGGCTACGGTTTTGACGCCTTGATCGCGCAAACGGGACAAAAGACCGTGAACTTCGATCGCATCCGGGGTGGTGTGGCTCGTCGCCTCGAGCGCACCGGGCATTCCCCAGCCCAAGGTTCCCACGACGGCGGCCGGCGCCTTGGCCGAAAGCGCATGCGCCAGAAAATGACTGCACGAGGTTTTACCGTTGGTGCCGGTAATCCCGATCATGTCCAAGGATGCGGACGGTTCGCCGAAAAAGCGATCGGCGATGAACCCGAGTTTCTGGTCGAGCGAATCGACCGGCACGCAGGGGATTCCGGCAACGTCTCGAGCCAAGAGATGTCCATCGCCCGCGGGATCGTAAACGATGGCCGCGCAACCCTGTCGAACCGACTGCCCGGCATGGCGCATGCCGTGCGAACGATGCCCGGCCAAAGCCACGAAAAGATCGCCGGGGCGTGCGCGCCGGCTGTCGTGACAAAGTCCGGCGACCTCGACCGTGCGCGGAACGGGAGCATCGGTAAAGCCGGACAGCAAGGCATCCAGCCTGTGCCCGAAAGTCTGCGCTGCGGCGGCCATCATGCCGGATCGTCCTGTTGCGAGGCGAGGAGCGGCATGTTTTCCTGGTCAGGGGCGATGTTCAGCAGTCGCAAAGCGCCCTCCATGACACTCGAAAACACAGGCGCCGCCACGGCACCGCCGTAATATTCTCCCGCCGACGGTTCGTCGATCATGACCACCATGACCAGGCGCGGCTTGCTGGCGGGCGCCATGCCTGCGAATACCGACATGTGAAGCGAGGACGAATAACCGCCGACCCCGCTCTTCTTGACCGTTCCGGTCTTGCCGGCCACCCGAAAACCCGGAATAGCCGCCTTCAGCGCGGTACCCTCGCGGGTGACGACGTCCTCCAGCATCGTTCGCACGCTCACGGCGGTCCTGGCGGACATGATGCGATGGGATTCGGGCGCCTTGTCGCGCTTGATCAGGCTGACCATCGGCATTATCCCGTCATTGCCCAGGGACAAGTAGGCTCTCGCGAGCTGCAAAGTCGAGGTGGACACCCCGTAGCCAAAAGAAAGCGTTGCCTGTTCGAACGGGTTCCAGCGTTGATAGTGCGAGAGATGGCCGTTGGCCTCCCCCGGAAAACCGGTTTCCAAAGGCTGGCCGAAGCCCAGATTGTTGTAGAACGCCCAGAATTTTTTCGAAGGCAAGTTCAGCGCGATCTTGGTGACGCCCACATTGCTCGATTTTTGGAGGACGTGGGCTACATCAAGGATGCCGTAGTTGTGGATATCCTTGACGATGTTGTGTCCCACGCGCATCGTGCCCGGCGCGGTATCGATCACGGTATCAGGGCGGTATAGCCCGAGCTCCAATCCCAGCGCCACGGCGAACGGCTTCATCGTCGAACCCGGCTCGTAAACGTCGGTGATCGCCCGGTTACGCGACGCGCTGCTCTTCATCCGGATACGGCTGTTGGGGTTGTAAGACGGCTGATTGACGATCGCCAGCACTTCGCCCGTTTGAGTGTCCAGCAGCGCCAAGGATCCGGAACGCGCCTGATGCCGGAGCACGGCTTTTTTGAGCTCTCGGTAGGCTAAATATTGCAGACGCTGATCGATACTCAGCACGAGATCCTTGCCGGGCACCGGCGGCCGAACGTCTTCCAGGTCTTCAATGACGCGCCGCTTGCCGTCGCGAATGATGCGTTTGGCGCCTTCCACGCCCTTCAGCCAATCATCGTAGGCCAGCTCCATGGCCTCCTGGCCTTTATCGTCGATATTGGTAAAGCCGACCAGGTGGGCGGCCACCTCCCCGGTGGGATAGTAGCGCCGGTACTCGCGTTCCGAATAAACGCCCGCGATGCCCAAAGCCGTAACCTGATCGGCCAACTCAGGATTTATTCTTCTCTTCAGATAGACAAAACTTCGGTTTTCGCCGCTTCCTATGTGTTTTTCGAGATCTTTGGACGATAAGCCCAAAAGATCGGCCAAAGCCTTGAGCCGGTCTGCCGGAACCTGCGCCTCGCGAAACTCCTTGGGATTGACCCAAATCGATTTAACCGGCGTGCTGATCGCCAGCAATTCTCCGTTACGGTCGAAAATCCGTCCGCGGTGTGCCGGCACCGGCAATATGCCGACATGGCGCAGGTCGCCTTGACGCTTCAGAAACTGCGTATCCAGCACTTGCAGATAGACGGCGCGCCCGATCAAACCGGTCATGGCGGCCAGCATGACTGCCAGCAGAAAATGCCTGCGACCGCTGCAATCCGTTTCGTTTACCGGCCTGGGTTGGATGATCAACATGTTTCGGCGCGACGTCTAAGGTTTGATATAAATGACTGATTCTCTGGCGGGCAATAGCATGCCCAAGCGGCCGTGCGCCAATTTCTCGATACGGCTGTGCTCGGCCCAGGTATTTTGTTCAAGCTGCAACTGTCCCCATTCCTCGTCATAGGCATCCAACTCCTGTTCCAGTCGCTGTATTTCGGCGAACAACATTCTCGATCGATACTTGGTATATACGACGCACAAGGCGGAGGCCACCGCTATCGCGAGCAATATCAGCAGAAATCTCATGGTCTTAGAGACGCTCTGCCACGCGCAACACCGCACTGCGAGCGCGCGGATTGTCTCTGATTTCTTCCGATTCCGGCATTCGGGCTTTGCCGATGCGCCTCAGTCGCCCGGGTTTGGCCGCAGGATGCAAAGGAAAATGCGAGGGCACCGCCTCTCCGCGCTCCTCATTACGCATAAATCGCTTCACGATCCGATCCTCCAAGGAATGAAAGGCGATGACCACCAATCGTCCGCCGGGTCTCAGCACATCCGTGGCCTCCCGCAATCCCCGTTCAAGCTCGTCCAGTTCTCGATTGATGAAAATGCGGATCGCCTGGAAACTTCGGGTTGCCGGATGCTTGCCTCTTTCTCGCGTAGGAACGGCCTTTTCGATGATATCGACCAACTGACGCGTGGATGCGATCGGGCCTCTCGATCGCCCGTCGAGGATTGCCCGGGCAATGCGGCCGGCATAACGCTCTTCGCCGTAATCCCGAAGCACGCTGGCCAACTCGCTCTCGGACGCATCCGCGAGCCATGCGGCCGCCGTCATCCCTCGGCTAGTATCCATGCGCATATCCAAAGGGCCATCGCGCATAAAGCTGAACCCTCGATTCGCCTCATCCAGTTGAGGCGAAGACACGCCCAGGTCCATCAACACCCCGGAGACACGCCCCGACCACGCGCGGCGTTCCGCATATTCGCGCAGACCGGCATAGCTGCCGTGCTCGAGCGCAAACCGCGAATCCGTCATCAGTCGTCTGGCCTGTTCGGAAGCCACGGCCTCGGGGTCTTTATCCAAAGCCAGCAGCCTTCCCTCTCCGCCCAAGCGATCGAGAATCGCGGCGCTATGTCCGCCACGGCCGAACGTGCAGTCGACGTATAATCCGTCGGGTTTCAGCGCCAAACCATCCAGCACTTCAGCCAGCATGACCGGCCGGTGCGTCCGAGCGTCCAGAGTCACAGCGCCAACGATCCCAACTCGGGCGACAGGTCTTCTAAACTCTCCAGACTCTCTTCCTCAATCCACTCATCGCGACAGGTATTCCAGGAATCCTCGTCCCAAATCTCGAATTTATTGCCTTGACCGATCAGCGCCACGCGCTTTTCCAAACCGGCGAACTTTCTCAGAGGCTCGGAAATCAAAAATCGCCCCTGACCGTCCATCTCACATTCGGTCGCATGACCAATCAGCAACCGCTGCAATCGTTTTGCCTGTTTATTTAGAGAGGGTAGCTTCACAAGCTTGCGTTCGATCTCTTCAAACTCGGGAAGCGGATAAAGCAGAAGGCATTTGTCCAAACCAACCGTCACGACCAATTGGCCGTCGCAATTCTCGCTCAGCTCCGCCCGATAACGGGTGGGCATGGCTAGACGACCTTTCTCGTCGAGATTGATGGAATTGACGCCTCGAAACAAGAAATCCCCCTATCTCCATTAGGCTCCATTTTTTTCCACTTATCACCACCTGAATGGAATATAGAAATCATCCGCAGCCAAGTCAAGCAAGATTCCTCATTATTTTTTCGCAGCAACGACATCGCCCGGACAAGCCTGGCCGAAGCCGGCTCGAGCAGAATATAATCTATATACATCAAAGATTTATAAAGAATTCGGCAGAAATCGACGATCGATCGACCCGACGAGGATTGCAGAGACGGCGGTCCTGCCCGCCCGGCCCACGAATACGGCGACCGCCGAACCGGAAAAGACCGTCACTCCGGAGCGAATCGCCCCGAATTCATCGAACCGGCAGAGATGGGCGTAGCGAAGACGCGGGGCGCCGCTTGCGGACTGGGTACTCCCGACTGCCGGCCTCGCCGGACAGCCTGAAGGTCAAACCTGAATGAAACCGGCGTGCGCCGGCAGCGATCGAGATCCCGGACGAACCCATCAACCGGGCACGGAAAAGCTTTTCCCGGAGGATGGAACCGTCGGTTCTGCCCTCCGAGAAAAAAGATTGCAGGAATCGGTCATAAACACGAAAAACTGCCGCAGGCTCGAATTTCGAAGGAAAGGGAGGTTATTTCACCTCTCTCCTTATAAACCGGATGCCTTCCCGAGAGGCTTTCGTATAGTTGCGGACGCAGAACCTGATCGAGAACGCAAGAGAAGTCGCAAGCAAACCCATTAACAAGATCTCAACCCAAGTTATTGTGATCATTTGGTTCTCCTTCGAATGGTTAGCCGACATACCGGCGCCAGCGACTCCATCATATATCACCGCTTTTTGTTTACAATTAGCAATACGATGCAAACATTAGTTCCTATCAGGAAACTATTTTACGAGCAAACACAGAAGCTCATTTCCTCTCTCGCAACCGCCATCGTATGCCCGCAACGCTTAAAAACGATGCGGCAGTCGCAGGAAGCCAATATTCGGCAAGCAGAAAAAAACGGATCGACGGATCTGGCGGGCGGAAAATGAAGACCTTCCGGCCTTACGCCGATAGCGGGCACAAACAGAGGACCAGCGGCTTTTCGAACAGAAGCGCGGTAATACGCACGGAATCCCTGACAGGAAATCCGGAATTCGGAAGGGAATAAGGCAACGATAAGGTTTTAAAGATATTCGGCGTTCAACCTGACGAATTCATCGTTCGTCAAAGGCCTTCATCCAAAGCCTAGACCGATGACGATAATCCTTTTCAGGATTGTCTGCTGACGGAGCGGCGAAATGGGACGAGCACGGCACCCGAGCGGATTTGCGGGCGCGCCGGACCACCGGGTTTAACTATCTTCTGACACTTGACGCTCCATGACGCCGGGGCCTGGCGGTACAAGCCTCTCGGCGCATCCTTGCGCCGCAGGGTATCGAGACCGGCCGGCGAGACAGGCGATCTAATGATGACCCGCGCCACCGGCGGAACTGGCCTGCTCCTCGGTCGGATCTACAGTACTCCTGCCCAAGCCGGAATAAACCGGGCACCAGCGAAGACGCGCGGAAGCCAGTAGAATACTGCCCACGATCAACAGCGGGATATTGGCCAGAAAAACTGAAATCAACGTCAATCCTATGCCGACGCCGTAGCGGATTTTTTGGTCTTTAAGCCCGACGTTGAGCTCGCGTTTGGCCATTTTTTTTATATCGAAACTCATCGCTAACCTCCTCTCTCAAAGAGAAGCGATTGTGCAAGCTTCATGTCAATCGCGCAAGCCGATTCCAGTAAAATAGCACCATGGATATTACCCCAATTATCGACTCCTTGAACCCGGCTCAGCGCGAGGCGGTCACGTCTTCATCTCCCGCTCTTCTGGTATTGGCCGGCGCGGGCAGCGGCAAGACCCGAGTTCTCGTACATCGCATCGCCTGGCTGATGCAGGTGGAAGGCACGTCGCCCCACGGCATTCTGGCGGTCACTTTCACCAACAAGGCGGCGAGCGAGATGCGCGGGCGCATCGAAGGTCTGCTGAACATTTCCGCTCAAAGCCTGTGGGTCGGCACCTTTCACGGGCTCGCACACCGACTGCTGCGCCGCCACGCCAAGGAAGCGGGGTTGCCGGAGGCCTTCCAAATCCTCGATTCGGACGACCAGTACCGACTCATCCGGCGCCTGCTCAAAACCCTCGATCTGGACGAGGCGCGCTGGCCGGCGCGCCAAGTGCAGTGGTTCATCAACGCACATAAAGAAGAAGGACGCCGAGCCCGCCATCTGCCGGAATCGTACGATCCGTTCCAAAAACAGATGCAGCGCATCTATCTGGCTTACGAGGAAATCTGCGAGCGGTCCGGTCTGGTGGATTTCGCCGAACTGCTGCTGCGCGCTCATGAATTCCTGCGCGACACGCCTGAAGTGCTGGAACATTATCAGAATCGCTTCCATCACGTGCTGGTCGACGAATTTCAGGACACCAACCGGATTCAATACGCCTGGCTGCGGCTCTTGACTCACGAGCGCGAGAATCTGTTCGCGGTGGGCGACGACGATCAGTCCATCTATAGCTGGCGCGGCGCGAAAGTCGAAAATCTCCATAAATTCCAGAAGGATTATCCCGGCCACCGGCTGATCCGGCTCGAACAGAACTACCGCTCCACCGGCAACATATTGAATGCGGCGAACGCCCTGATCGCCAACAACGAAAGCAGACTCGGAAAAACCTTATGGACCGACGGCGGCGTCGGCGAGCCGATTTCGGTCTACGCCGCCTTCAACGAGCAGGAAGAGGCTTATTTCGTGGCCGAGCGGATCAAGCAGTGGGTCCAGGAAGGCAACACCCGCCGCGACGCGGCCATCCTCTATCGCTCCAATGCCCAATCCCGCCAGTTCGAAGAAAAATTGCTGGCCATGGGCATACCGTATCGGGTCTATGGCGGGCTCCGCTTCTTCGAGCGGGCCGAAATCAAGGACGCTCTCGCTTATCTTCGCTTGATCGCCAACCGTCATGACGACCCCTCGTTCGAGCGCGTCGTCAATACGCCCGTGCGCGGCATCGGCGCCAAAACGATCGATCTGATCCGCGACGTCGCCCGCGCGGAGCGCTGCTCCCTCTGGCAGGCGGCGGAAACGCTGTGCCGCGACGCCGCACTGCCCGGCCGAGCCCGAACGCCATTAGCCGGCTTCCTGCAATTGATCGAGACCATAGCCCGAGACACCGCCGAATCCTCCCTTTGGGAACTGGTGCAGCACGTTGTCCCCGCCTCCGGCCTCCGGGCCCATTACGAAAAGGAAAAAGGCGAACAAGCCGAAGCGCGCCTCGAAAACCTGGACGAATTGATCAACGCCGCACGCCAGTTCGAATACGAACCGCAACTGGATACGGAGCTTTCCAGGCTCGACCAGTTTCTGTCCCACGCCGCGCTGGAGGCCGGCGAGAATCAAGGCGACAATTTCGAGGATTGCGTACAGCTCATGACTCTGCATGCGGCCAAGGGATTGGAGTTCGAACTGGTGTTCATCGCCGGATTGGAGGAAGGATTGTTCCCCAGCCTGCAATCGCTGGAAGAACCTGGACGTCTGGAGGAAGAACGCCGCCTTTGCTACGTCGGCATCACCCGCGCGAAACGCAAGCTTTACCTGACCCATGCGGAAACCCGCCGTCTGTACGGCAAAGAAACTTATCCCCGGCCCTCGCGGTTCTTGCGGGAGATTCCGTCCGAGCACCTACAAGAGGTGCGCATACGCGGCAGCATCGGCCGGCCGATGGCCGCGCCGCAGCCGTCATCGGGCATCGCCGACAACGGCAATGTTTTCAGACTGGGACAGCGCGTGCGCCACGCAAAATTCGGCGAAGGCGTCGTCCTTCAGTATGAAGGTGAAGGCAGCCAGGCCAGGGTTCAGGTGAATTTTGCCGAATCCGGCACGAAATGGCTGATGCTCGCCTACGCCAATTTGCAGCGGCCTTGAAAAAGGCCGCATCGGCGCAAACCTTACGGCCCGCTGAAATCCTGTCGATCAGGCCCTTTTCTTCTCTTCCATCATCCGCTCGAGGATGGGACGGAAAATGATTTCCATGGCGAGCCCCATCTTGCCGCCCGGCACGACGATGGAGTTGTAGCGGGACATGAACGAATCCTTGATCATCGCCAGAAGATTCTGGAAATCCACGGTAAATTTGCGCGGATTCTTGAAGCGGATGATCACGAGGCTCTCGTCCGGCGTCGGAATATCCCGTGCGATGAACGGGTTCGAGGTATCGACCAGAGGCACCCGCTGGAAATTGATATCCGTCTGCGAGAACTGCGGAGTGATGACATTCACGTAATCGTACATGCGGCGCAGAATCGTGTCGGTCACGTCTTCCGGTTTATAGCCGCGCTCCGCGGTGTCCCGGTGGATTTTCTGAATCCATTCCAGATTGACGATGGGAACCACGCCAACCACGAGATCCGCATATTGCGGGATGTTCACGGCCTCGTTCTTCACGGCGCCGTGCAGGCCCTCGTAGAACAACAAATCCGTACCTGCCGGGATATCGCTCCACGGCGTAAAAGTGCCCGGTTTGTATCCGCCCAGCAGCTGTCCTTCCTCTTCGTTGTGGATATAGTAGCGGCGCTTGCCGGTGCCGGTTTCGCCATACTGCCGGAACAATCCCTCCAACTCTTCGAGCAGATTCGCCTCGACTGCGAAGTGGCTGAAATGCCGGCCTTCCGCTTGAGCACTGGCGATATGGCTACGCATTTCGACACGGTCGTACCGGTGAAAACTATCGCCTTCCACCACCGCCGGCTTGATGTTCAGCCGGAAGAACAGGTGTTCGAACGCCTGCTTGACGGTGGTCGTGCCAGCGCCGGATGACCCCGTGACGGCAATGACAGGATGCTTCTTGGACATGAGATACTTCCTCCTTATTTGATAATTCTAACCGCACAGGCGCGCCCGCGGGCTGTAACGCTTGTCGGGATTCTCGGCGGACTGCATCCGATCTGGCGTAACCAGCGGCAGGAAGCCGTCACGACGACATAGCGCAGAGTGCAGCCCATGTCTACGAGAATCTCACCGCCCCTCCCTGAAAACGTTCCGATGGCCGGCGCAATCGTTTTACGGCAACGATGATCGAGAGCCCGTTCGCGCCGAAGCGCTGCCGTTTGCCGAATCTTAAAGGATTTACGATGCCTATTTATCCTGTCGTTACAGGCCGGATACCTGTTTGAAGATATTGCATAAGAAGAAGCAGCGAGTCCATACTTTAAAGATAAATAATTCTTTATTGATCGCGTACTGGCGCGAGACCATGAACATTACGCTTCGACAATTGAAAGTCTTTGAGAGAGTGGCGCGGCGCTTGAGCTTCACCCGTGCGGCAGAGGAGCTTTATCTGACTCAACCCGCCGTTTCGATGCAAATCAAACAGTTCGAAGACGTCATCGGTTTGCCCTTATTCGAGCGATTGGGCAAAAAGATCTATTTGACCCGGGCCGGCGAAGAATTGTACCGGCTGAGCCGCACCATCTCGTTGCAACTGGAAGAAGCCGAACAACTGGTGGAAGAATTGAAAGGCACGGAAGGCGGGCGTTTGGGCGTATCGGTCGCCAGTACCGTGCATTATTTCGCGATTCGCCTTTTGGCCGACTTCTGCCGGCGCTATCCCAAGGTCAAGGTCAGCTTCAAAGTCACCAACCGCAAAGGGCTGCTGCAGCAACTGGACGACAACGAAGCCGACATCATCCTGATGGGCCAGCCGCCGGAGGATCAAGATTTGGCGGCAGAGGCGTTTATGGACAATCCGTTAGTTATCATCGCTCCCGCCAATCATCCCTTGGCCGGCAAAAAAGGCATCTCGCTGAGCGAGCTCAGCCACGAGACTTTCATCATGCGAGAACAAGGTTCCGGCACCCGCAATGCCGTCGAGCGCTTCCTGTCGGAAAAAGGCGTGCAAATTTCCGCCAGCGTGGAAATGAATACCAACGGCGCGATCAAGCAAGGCGTCGAAGAAGGGCTCGGTCTCGGCATCGTTTCGATACACACCATAGAGCGCGAACTGGAAGACGGCCGGGTGGTCGTTTTGGATGCGGAATTTTTTCCGATCATGCGCCAATGGTACATCGTGCATCGAGCCGGCAAGCGGCTGTCGGCGGTGGCTCGGGAGTTCGAGGAATTCGTCCGCAATGAAGCCGGCCGCTTCGTCAAAAGCGACATCATCAAAGCCGCCCTGGGCGGCGGATAAGTATCGGTTGCCCTGGCTCAGCCCGGACAAGCCAGCCGGATATTGTCGATCAGGCGGGCCTTGCCCAGCCAGGCTGCCGCCAGAATGACGAGACGGACATCGTCCGGCCCTGCCGGAGCCAGATCGGATTCGCGCCGAACGCTGAAATAATCGGGGCGAAAACCGGCCGCCTCCAACGTTTCGAGCTGCTGCCGCTCGATTCGCCGGAAATCCGTGTCGCCACGACCAATAGCCTCCGCCGCGCGGCAAAGACAGCGATACAAGGCAGCCGCTTGCTCCTTCTGCTCGGTCGTGAGATACGCGTTCCGGGAACTCATCGCCAGTCCGCTCGGCTCCCTGACGGTCGGGACGGCGTGAATGCGTACCGGAAAATCAAGATCCGCCACCATGCGGCGAATAACCAACAACTGCTGGCAATCCTTCTCGCCGAACAAGGCGACATCCGGCTGCACCAAATTGAACAGCTTGCAGACGATGGTGGCGACGCCCCGGAAATGCCCCGGCCTGAACCGGCCGCAAAGCTCGTCGGACAAACCCGGCACTTCGACGAAGGTCGCCGCTTCGGAGCCCGCCGGATACAGCTCGGCCGCCGAAGGCATGAATAGAAGATCGGCCGCCGCGCCGCGAAGCTTTTCCGCATCCTCGGCGGGCGTTCGCGGGTAGGCATCGAAATC
Organism: Methylocaldum sp. MU1018; assembly: GCF_053646775.1. Taxonomy (NCBI): domain Bacteria; kingdom Pseudomonadati; phylum Pseudomonadota; class Gammaproteobacteria; order Methylococcales; family Methylococcaceae; genus Methylocaldum; species Methylocaldum sp. MU1018. The sequence goes on along the minus strand of NZ_CM132195.1, from coordinate 528,621 downwards.
TTCGCCCGGAGAGAACTGCGTCGGGTTGACGAAAACGCTCGCCACCACCCGATCGGCGAGCTGCTTCGCCTCGCGGACAAGGTGCAAATGCCCATCATGCAGGTTTCCCATGGTCGGCACGAAAGCCACGGAAAGATCTTTCGATCGCCACTCCCGCACGGTTTGGCGCAAAGCGCTGATGGATTCGACAATGAGCATGATGGCCCCGAGGTATCGTTCGCCGAAAGAACCGCTAAAAACTGTGGTCCGATGCCGGAAATCGGCCCGATCTCACAGCGTCCGCGTAATGCCGGATAGCCGACGGGATATCTTCGGCGCCCTGAAGAAAATTTTTCGAGAACTTGGGACGCTTGCCCGGCGTGATGCCGAGCATGTCGTACGACACCAGAATCTGGCCGCCGCAGCCGGGACCCGCGCCTATGCCTATGGTGGAAACGTCGAGAGCCGCCGTAATCTCGCCGGCCAAGGCCGCCGGCACGCATTCGAGCACCAAAAGACTGATCCCCGCATCTTGAAGGATCATGGCGTCGTCCAGAATGGCTCGTGCGGCTCTCTCGTCCTTCCCCTGCACAAGATAGCCGCCGATCCGGTGAACCGATTGAGGCAGCAACCCCAGATGGCCGCAGACCGGAATATCCTGCTCCACCAAGGCGCGAACGATCTCGGCCCGCTTTCGCCCGCCCTCGATCTTGACCATGTGCGCCCCCGCGCGAATCAGGCGGGCCGCGCCGTCGATCGCCTGCGCCGGCTCCGCGTAACTGGCGAACGGCATGTCCGCCGCCACTACGGCGCGGCGAACTCCCCGCGCCACGCACCGGGTATGGTAGATCATGTCGTCCAGGGTCACCGGCAATGTCGTCGATTGCCCTTGCACGACCATGCCCAGGGAATCGCCGACCAGAACCAGATCGACGCCGGCTTCGTCGATGGCTCCGGCAAAGCTGGCATCGTAAGCGGTAAGAGCCACGATTTTTTCATCTCGCGCCTTCATTGCCGCCAAATCCGGAATCGTCAAACTCTTGACCGAATCAAGCATGCCCGATCACCTGCAATCCTCGCCGCGGACACTTCCGAACCAGATCGGCCAGCGGACCTTTGCCGGGAACATCGAGATCCGGTGCGATTTCCTGAAGCGGATAAAGCACGAATTCGCGGTCCGCGATGCCCGGATGAGGCACCGTCAGCACCTCACTCGCCATCCTTTCGCGCCCGAATAGCAGCAAATCCAGATCCAGCGTCCTAGGTCCCCAGCGCTCGCCCTTGCGCACCCGTCCATGAGCCGTCTCGATGGCCTGAAGTTCACGCAACAAATCCAGCGGCTTCAATGTCGTTTCGACCGACATCACGGCATTCACATAATCGGGTTGATCGGCCGGGCCCATGGGAGCGCTGCGATAAAGGCTCGAAAAAGCCGATTCCCGGATGCCTGCGACCCGGCCGATGGCCGAGCGCGCCGATCGGATCGCCTCGATGGCATCGCCCAAGTTGGCGCCCAGGCCGATATAAGCCGTCACCTCGTCGAGTCGCTCGGAATATTCAGACGGAAACATCGGCGGGAGGTTCAGCCCGGGATCTGCGTTTACGCGACCGGGATCTGCCGGAACGGCGCCGACCGGGAGCGGTCATGGCTTTCCGTTCGGCTTCTCCCGCTTGCTGGAATCGAGTCCACCATTCGGCGAGCGACGGCTCGGCTTCTCCGGTTTCGGCCCGGAGCAACAAGAAATCGTAAGCGGCACGAAAACGGGGATGGGCCAGCAAACGAAACGGCCGCACCCCGGCGATCCGCTCGAATCGCGGCTGCAAGGTCCACACCTCGCGGGCCGGCAGGCTCGCCGTGCGAGGAAAGGCGGTATAACGGACCTGATTCGCGGTCACCTCGCCGGAGGCTTCCTGATAGGCCAGAATATCGCCCTCTCCGGCCTTGATTCGGGCTTGCGCGCGCGCCCTGACCGGCTCCCACAACAGCGCCGCAAACAGAAAATACGGCGCCACCGGCTTGCTGTCCTGCACGCGCTGGTCGGTACGCTCGAGGGCCTTGGCCAGGAAGGTCAGCGGAAACCCCTGCTGCTGCCTGGCCAGACATCTCTCCGTCTCGGGAAACAGGGCGGCGAACAAACGATAATGCCTGAGCTGCTCGAAAGTCTGCACGGCGTATCCGGACAGGAACAGCTTGAGCACCTCTTCATACAGGCGCGCCGGCGGAATTTCCTGGAGCAGGCTCGACAAACGGGTGATCGGGTCGGCGCAACTCGGATGAATGGTAAACCCGAGCTTGACGGAGAAGCGTATCGCCCGCAGCATCCGCACCGGATCTTCCCGATACCGTTGTTCCGGGTCGCCGATCAGTCTCAGCATGCCGGCCTTATGATCCTCCATGCCCCCGACATAATCCACCACGGAAAAATCGTTGATGTTGTAATACAGCGCATTGACCGTAAAATCCCGGCGGAATGCATCTTCTTCGATGGTTCCGTAGACATTGTCCCTAAGGATGCGGCCATTCTCGATGACGCGCCCGTCGTGGCCCCCCTCGCCGGCCAGCCCGCGAAAGGTGGCCACCTCGATGATCTCCTCGCCGAAATGTACGTGGGCGAGGCGGAAGCGCCGACCGATCAAGCGGCAATTGCGGAAAATCGCTCTGATCTCTTCGGGGTGTGCGCTGGTCACCACATCGAAATCCTTCGGCTCGCGCCCCAAAAGCAAGTCGCGCACGCAGCCGCCGACCAAATAAGCCTGGTGCCCGGATTTTTTCAGGCGATACAGCACCTTTAGCGCGTTATCGCTGATCATCGAGCGGGAAATCATGTGTTCAGATCGCGGATAAATCCTGACGCTCACCGCCGCCTCCTGTTTGGGCCGCGGTAATTTGAACAACTTTTTGACGAAGTTGAAGATTGGCAGAGGCGTATCTTGTTTATTAGACCTTAAAGAAGGCGGAATGTTACCTTAGCCGGCGGGCGCACTCAATGCGCGCATCCGCGCTCTGCCTCAATATGACAGAACAAAGTGCGAATCCGGTCATCGGCACGGGCCGGCTGTATTCTTGCGGATACAAGCGCGCGCCATCGACTCTAAGAAAAGATCGTGTGCGCCCGGACATTTCGAGGAGTGGTGCTTATGTTTGAGAACTGGTTCAGCCATATGAACGCATTCGTCCTCTCGCATCCGCACTGGATCGCGAAGCTCGACTTTCTATTGCGACTGAAATGCGGACTGTTAACGGCCTTGATGGGCTTTTTCGTGTACCTCATCTACAGCGAACAGCGAAAAGAGCAAAAAAAACTCGCCGACAAGCCCAAGAAATCGCCCAAATCGCCCTACCGCTTTCTCGCTTGACGTCGACGCGCAGCTGCTGCGCGTAGATCGGGTAATCGCAAACGAGAATCTCCCGCAGGATTTGCCGGCAATGTTTTTCTGCACCCTGAAAAAACCGGTAACGGCGCGATGAGTCAATCCGGGTCGGCGGCCCCGGCCTTTCGCCGGCTATCGTTTCGCCGATCGGCCGCTTCGTTCCCGCATCGAATCTCCGCCCGGGACTATCGCATCCCTTGCGGCCGGTTCGGGTCGTTCGAAATATCCATCCTCGCCCCCCCGGATACCCGCCGTTCGGCAGGCTCCGCGCCATCCTTGCCGACCGTTTAAATCCGGAAACACTGTCTGCCAGGCCGAAAAATCGTTATGATGACCGCTTCAACCACCCCGCCAGCAAGGCTCTCTCATGCAAGTGTCACCCCACAAAGTAGTCCACATTCACTACACCCTCACCAGCGACGACGGTGAAATCCTCGACAGCTCGAAGGATCATGGTCCTCTGGCCTATATTCACGGCATGGGCAACATCATTCCCGGACTGGAGAACGCACTGACCGGCCGAGCCGTGGGCGACAAGCTCAAAGTCGCCGTTCCGCCGGAAGACGCCTATGGCCTGCGCGACGACGATCTCATCCAGTCGGTGCCGAAAACGGCCTTCGAAGAAGGGCAGGAAATACTGCCGGGCATGCAGTTCCACGCGCAATCTCCGGAAGGTCTTCAGCTACTCACGGTAATCGGCGTGGACGACGACGAGGTCGTTCTGGACGGCAATCACCCGATGGCCGGCCTCACTTTGAATTTCGAGGTCGAAATCACGGAAATCCGCGATGCCACGCCCGACGAACTGGATCACGGCCACGTGCACGGCCCGGGCAGACATCATCACGGCTGATTGAATCGACGGTACGAGGGCGGCTATCTTTTCCGGCCGGATAGCCGCCCGAACGGCTATTGGGTCTCGGTCGCCAGGTGCGCCCACAAATCGTGGTCGTCGGCGTCTTCGAAAACCACTTCGACCCAGTCGCCCACTTTCAGATGGGTCGCTCCATCGATAAATACCTGGCCATCAATTTCAGGCGCATCGGCCCGGCTGCGCGCGACCGCTCCCTCGTCCACGACCTCATCGACTAAAACGGTCTCCCGCCGCCCGATCTTGGATTGCAGCCGGTCGGCGCTGATTCGGGCCTGAACGTCCATGAACCGTGCAAGACGCTCTTCTTTCACGGCTTCCGGCACCGGATCGGGCAATTCGTTGGCGGTCGCGCCCTTGACGGGCGAGTAAGCAAAGCAACCGACCCGGTCGAGCCGGGCTTCTTGCAAAAATTCCAGCAGGCACGCGAAATCCGCTTCGGTTTCCCCCGGAAAACCAACGATGAACGTACTTCGAAGCGTAACCTCCGGACAGACGCTCCGCCACTCGGCGATCCGGGCCACAGTATTCTCGGCGGCCGCCGGACGCTTCATCCGCTTCAGGACTCGCGGACTGGCGTGCTGGAACGGAATATCCAGATACGGCAGGATTTTTCCCTCGGCCATGAGCGGCATCACTTCATCCACATGCGGGTAGGGATAAACATAGTGCATGCGGATCCAAACCCCGAGATCGCCCAGCGCCTTGGCCAAATCGTAGAAGCGGGTTTTCAGCGGACGGCCGCCCCAGAAGCCGGCCCGGTATTTCAAATCGACGCCGTAAGCGCTGGTGTCTTGCGAAACGACGAGCAATTCCTTCACTCCCGCGGCCACCAGACGCTCCGCCTCGGCCATGACCTCGCCGATGGGACGGCTGACCAGGTCGCCGCGCAGGCTCGGAATGATGCAGAACGTACAGCGATGATTGCAGCCCTCTGAAATCTTCAGATAAGCATAATGGCGCGGCGTCAGCTTGATGCCTTCCGGCGGCACCAGATCGACAAAAGGATCATGGAGCGGCGGCAGATGCTCGTGCACCGCATCGACGACTTCTTCGTAGGCATGAGCGCCGGTAACTTTCAGCACCTGAGGGTGGCGTTCGCGAATTTCGCCTTCGCGAACGCCCAGGCAACCCGTAACCACGACTTTGCCGTTCTCCTTCAGTGCCTCGCCTATGGCATCCAGCGATTCCTCGACCGCCGCGTCGATGAATCCACAGGTATTCACGACGACGAGATCCGCGTCTTTATAGGTGGGAACAAGGCTGTACCCTTCCGCGCGCAACTTGGTCAGGATGCGCTCGCTATCTACCAGCGCCTTGGGGCAACCCAGGCTGACGAAACCGATACGGGGCGTTTTCATGAAGAAATGTTCGAAGGAGAAATAAGGATATGAAAGCTATTTTACCCCAGTCGAGGTTTCCGATTCTAAGGACTCTCGGCGATGAACACTGCCCGCACCGGCGCGGGCAACCCTTCGATCGTCAGTTCCGGATTGACCGGATCCAGAAAATCGGGCAGCGATTGAAAGCGCATCCAGTCGGTGGAGCGCTGTTCGTCGCCGGTGGTCCTTGTGACGTCAATCACTCGGCCGTTCCGGTAACCGCATCGCCTCAGCCATGACAGCAAAGTGGCGCTAGACGGAATGAACCACACATTGCGCATCTGCGCATAGCGGTCTTCGGGAACCAAGACCTGCCCCGACTCGCCCTCGACAACCAACGTTTCAAGCACCAACTCGCCACCGGGCCTGAGACAACTCTTGAGTTCCAAAAGATGGTCGAACGGCGAACGGCGGTGATAGAGCACTCCCATCGAAAAAACGGTATCGAAGGCACGAAGATTCGGCGGAACATCCTCTATGCCCAAGGGAAGCACATAGACCGGGAAATCGCCGGCAAAATGCTTGACGGCCAGAAACTGCGCGACGCTCAAGAGCGTCGGATCGATCCCGATCACCCATTCAGCCCCGCATCCGGCCATCCGCCAGGCGTGATAGCCGTTTCCGCAACCGACGTCCAATACCGTCCGGCCGCCGAGCGGCTGAATGTGGTCTTTCAGCCGGCGCCATTTAAGATCGGAGCGCCATTCGGTATCGATATGAACGCCGTAAAGGGTATACGGCCCCTTTCGCCAAGGGTGCAGCCGACGCAGCAGACTCTCGATCCGACGCCGCTCCTCCTCGCCACATTCGCCGTCGATGAGGATGCTATCGGCATTTAAGCGGACTTCGGATGCCTTGACCGCGGGCAGGCAATCGAGCGCGGCCCGCCAAACCGGCCAGTCTCCATGCCGCCCGGAAGCGAAAACCGCCTCCAACCGGGGCGGCAACCGCTCCAGCCAGGCACGCAACGACGGCGGCCGAAGCCCCGAAAACAGGCCCGCATAAGCCTTTCGGCCCAACTGACAATTAAGCATCTTTATTCAATGAGTACAGCCATTTCGCCGAAATCGCCCCGGACTTCGTCGCACGACGTTCCCGATCGAGCTCATGGCTTTTCAGGACGGCAACATCCCTATTGCACCGTGCTACAATCTGGACGTTTTTCATATGAGAAGAAAGCCGTAAAGCGCGCTCGAAATACGGTCAAAACAGCATCCCAGGGCACTCCCATCCACAATCGACTTCTAAGGGAAGATCGCCGAATGAATACACCCGACATCTTACAAGTTAAAGCTTATCTTCAAGACCTCCAAGACAGAATCTGTCTCGCCCTGGAAAACGAGGAACCGGAGGCGCGATTCCTGGAAGACCTTTGGCAATACGGTAGCGGCGGCGGCGGAAGAACGCGCGTATTGAGCGGCGGAAAGACCTTCGAGCAAGGCGGCGTCAATTTCTCCCACGTCTTCGGCCGGAATCTGCCGCCCTCCGCCACGGCTCATCGGCCGGAGCTCGCCGGCCGGACATTTCAGGCGGTGGGCGTATCCCTGGTGATTCACCCCCTGAATCCATACGTCCCGACCTCTCATGCCAATGTTCGCTTCTTCCTCGCGGAGAAAGAAAACGAAGAGCCGGTATGGTGGTTCGGCGGCGGCTTCGACCTCACGCCTTATTATCCGTTCGAAGAAGATGCGGTTTATTGGCATACCGTAGCCCGGGATGCCTGTCTCCCTTTCGGGGAAGAGGTTTATCCCAAGTTCAAACGCTGGTGCGATGAATACTTTTTCCTCAAGCACCGCAACGAAACCCGCGGCGTCGGAGGGTTATTTTTCGACGACCTCAACGAGTGGGGATTTGACCGTTGCTTTGAGCTTTTGCGCAGCGTCGGCGATCACTACATACAGGCGTATGTACCGATCGTCCAAAAACGAAAAGACACGCCCTACGGCGAACGGGAACGCGACTTCCAACTCTATCGCCGCGGACGGTACGTCGAATTCAATCTGGTTTATGACCGGGGAACCTTGTTCGGGCTGCAATCGGGCGGCAGGACGGAATCCATTCTGATGTCCCTGCCCCCCGTCGCGCATTGGCGCTATAACTGGAAGCCGCAGGAAGGCAGCGCCGAAGACAATCTTTACAAGAACTACCTGAAACCCAGAGAGTGGTTATGAACCTCTCTTGTCGCCGCCGTTAACCCCGACAGGTTCTTTCATTGCCGTAGCGTTGCGTTCGGCAAGGTGCAAAATCAATTGATCGAGGGAACCGGTGCGGGCAACCTCATCGGTAAAACTGGCCCTATAGTTCTGCAGCAAACTGATACCCTCGATCAATACATCGTAGACCTTCCAGTCGTTCTTGGTGAACACCATCCTGTAGTTGACCGCCACAGGCTGAGCGCCGGACTGGAGGATCTCGGTGCGAACCATGACCTTTTTATCCTCGGGCTTCATCTGCAACGGCAGATAACGGATTTTCCAATTGGCATACTCGGTAAAGGCGGTGGTATATGTGCGCACGAGAAGCATTCGGAATTCCTTTTTAAAACGTTCCTTTTGCTCGGGCGTCGCGGTCTTCCAATGCTTCCCCAAAATCAACATCGATACGCGGTCGAAGTCGACGTGCGGCTCGATGATGCTGTCGACGAACCGCGTGGCTTTCTTGAAATCGCTTTTGTACTCCGGCCTTTGCAGCGTGGTTTGCAGTTCGTCGGCGCTGTGCTGGATGACCTGCTGCGGAGGGAGCAATCCTTCCTCTGCCCATGCCGCCGCTCCCAAGAAGCTTAACAGCAATGACAATGCAGCGGCCCAAGTCGCCAGGCCGAAGAAAGATTTGGTAAATTTCATTTATAAACTCCTGCTGACTTCTTTTAATATTCTTATCATAACTCGGCAGCATTCGCTAAACTACCAAGCTCCTTTGTGTCCCACGCAATAAACCGAAACCGGCCGCCATGTCGCTAAATGATAGCATTTCTTACCCCAACATTCGCTTGCGCCGGATGAGACGGAACGATTTCAGCCGACGCTTGATGCGCGAAACGCAGCTTTCCGCCGACGATCTGATTTATCCCCTTTTCGTTTTGGACGGCGAAAATCGGCGGGAACCGGTCGCCTCCATGCCGGGCGTCGAACGGCTGAGCATCGACTTGCTGCTGCGCGAGAGCGAAAAAGCGTTCCGGCTCGGCATTCCCGCCGTCGCTCTCTTTCCCGTCACCTCGCCCGACAAAAAAACGGATGACGCGCGCGAGGCCTACAATCCCGAAGGCTTGGCGCAGCGAGCCGTGCGCCTGTTGAAGCGACACCTGCCGGAACTGGGCGTCATCACCGACGTCGCCCTCGATCCCTTCACGACTCACGGCCAAGACGGACTGGTCGACTCCGGCGGCTACGTGGTCAACGACGAGACGGTCGAGGTACTCGCCAAGCAAGCGCTGTCTCATGCGGAGGCCGGCGCGGACGTGGTGGCGCCTTCGGACATGATGGACGGACGCATAGGCGCAATCCGCGGCGCACTGGAAGAGAAAGGCTTCGTCCACACGCGGATTCTCGCCTATTCCGCCAAGTACGCGTCCGCCTTCTACGGGCCTTTTCGAGACGCCGTAGGCTCGGCGGCCAATTTGGGCAGCGGCGACAAATACACCTACCAGATGGATCCGGCCAATTCGGACGAAGCCTTGCGCGAAGTCGAACTCGATTTGGCGGAAGGCGCCGACATGGTCATGGTCAAGCCGGGATTGCCCTATCTCGACATCATCCGCCGGATCAAAGACCGCTTCGGCGTTCCGACGCTGGCCTATCAAGTCAGCGGCGAGTACGCCATGCTCAAGGCCGCGGCGCAAAACGGCTGGCTCGATGAACGCAAGACCGTGCTCGAATCCTTGCTGGCGCTCAAGCGCGCCGGATCGGACGCCATCCTGACCTATTACGCCGGGACCGTCGCCGAATGGCTTCGCGAGAGGCCATAGCTCACCGACCTCGCAAGACATTTAACGCCCATGTCGCCCACAGATCGCTATGCCGTCTTCGGCCATCCCATCGGCCACAGCAAATCGCCCTGCATCCACGCGCTGTTCGCGGAACAGACCGGAGAGCGGCTGATCTATGCCGCGCAAGACGTTCCGCCGGAAACATTCGAAACCTGCGTGCGGGATTTTTTTGCCCGGGGCGGGAAAGGCTTGAATTGCACCGTCCCCCTCAAGGAACTCGCCTGGCGGATCGCCGACCATAGAAGCGCGCGCGCGGAGCTCAGCAAAGCTGTCAATACCCTGGCCTTGCGTCCGGACGGAACGATTTTTGGCGACAATACCGACGGCGTCGGCTTGATACGAGACCTGACGGTCAATCTCAATATCCCTTTGGAAAACCGCCGGATCCTCCTGCTGGGCGCGGGAGGCGCGAGTCGCGGCATCCTCGGGCCGCTGCTCGAACAACGGCCAGCCCGCTTGACGATCGCCAACCGCACGCCCGAAAAAGCCGTCCGGCTTGCCGAGGAATTCCGCGATCTCGGCCCAATCAGCGGATGCGGCTTTTCGGACCTGGAAACGGACACCTTCGATCTCATCCTGAACGCCACGGCCGCAAGCCTGGCCGGCGAACTTCCGGACATTCCCGAGAATGCCCTAAACCCCCAAGGATGCTGCTACGATCTCGCCTATGGCGCCGAGCCCACGCCGTTCGTCCGCTGGGGACGAGAAACGGGAGCCGCCATCAGCGTCGACGGCATCGGCATGCTGGTCGAACAGGCGGCCGAAGCGTTTTTCATTTGGCGGGAAATACGGCCGGAAACCCGCCCCGTGATCGATCTCCTGAATCGGGAGCGCCGCGTCTGGCGCTAAGCGCTAAGCGTTCGGCAATCCGGCATCGCTCAAGTATCGATTCTTCAAACGTACGTAGCCGTCCTTGGAAAAACTTAGATATTCCAACTCGGCCTCCTTGAGCGGACGCGCCTGCCTCGCCGGCGAGCCCACGTAAAGAAAACCGCTCTCCAAGCGCTTGCCAGGCGGCACCAAGGCTCCCGCGCCGATCATCACGCGGTCCTCCACGACGGCGCCGTCCATCACCACGGCGCCGATGCCGATCAGGCACAGGTCGCCGATGGTGCAACCGTGCAGCACGGCCCGATGCCCCACGGTGACGCCCCGTCCGACGATCAAGGCATTCCCCGCCTCGTTGTACCGGCTTCGCTGGGTGACGTGAAGCACGCAACCGTCCTGAATATTGGTCTCATCGCCGATTTCGATGCGATGCACGTCGCCCCGCGCAACCGTCATCGGCCAGATCGAAACGTCGTTCCCCAGCGTCACGTCGCCGATCACCAGCGCGCTGTCGGCGACATAGACGCCCTTCCCCAATTTCGGCTCGATGCCGTCATAAATCTGAATCGTCACCTTACGACACTCCCATTGATCAAAGCGATTCGCCGGAGCCGCCGTCTATACTTCTCCCAGTCCCGATTCAATTTCAAGCGTGCGAGGAGACTTATGAGCGTAGGCGGTTTCATTGTGGTCGGCACGATCCTGTTCGTGATCGCGTATGCCGTCTTGATTTACAACCGGCTGGTCAATTTGAAGCATGATACCGCAAAAGCGTGGTCCAACATCGACGTGCTGCTCAAACAGCGCCACGACGAATTGCCGAAGCTCGTCGAAACCTGCAAGCAGTACATGCAGCACGAAAAGGAGACGCTGGAAAAGATCATGCAGGCCCGCGCCGGGATTTCGGCTGCACGGGAATCCTCGAACCTGCATGCTCTCGGCGCGGCGGAAAGCCGGCTACGGCAAGGCTTGATGCAACTCTTCGCAGTAGCCGAAGCTTATCCCGACCTGAAGGCCGACGCATCCTTCAGAACCCTGGAATCTCGAATTACGGGGCTCGAAAACGCCATCGCCGACCGCCGCGAGCTCTACAACGACAGCGTCAACAGCAACAATGTCCGCCTGGAAGAATTTCCCGATGTAGCCGTTGCCCGGTTATTCGGCTTCAAGCCGTTCGAACTGCTGGAATTCTCCGAAGAAGAAAAACGCGACGTGGATATGAAGGCTCTGTTCGGCTGAGACGAAAGCCGTGTCCTTGCGCGACTTCGTTCTGCAATCCTCTCCGCAGCACTTCTGGCTGGCGATAGTCGCTGCCAGTCTGACGGGGGCGGCCTGTTTCTGCATCGCCTTTCGCTGGCTGCATCGCGCACGCCTGATTGCGGACACTCCCACGGCCAAAATCCGGTCGGCCGCGCAAGGCTATGCCGAACTCGAAGGCCGCGCCAGGCTGATGGAGGGCGAACCGATACACGCGCCCCTGAGCGGCGCACCGTGCGTTTGGTACAGCTACAAAGTCGAAAAGCGGGGGAGCGATGATGAAGACGGCCGCAGCACGACGGGCTGGCAGACGATCGAGAGCGGCGTGAGCGAGGCCATTTTTCACCTGGAAGACGACACCGGGCGGTGCATCGTCGACCCGGACCACGCGGAAGTCACGCCTTCCGTTCGACTCAGATGGCGCGGCCGGCTCGCGCGCCCGGGATATGCTCCGCCGCAAACCGGGTTTTGGGATTTGCTATTCTCGTCCGGACCGTATCGCTACACGGAATACCGCATTCAGGCGGATGACCCGATCTATGCGATCGGCCAGTTCGTATCGCTCGACGGTGCCGACAGCATTAGCTTCGATACCGAGGTGGGCGATCTGTTGAGCCGCTGGAAAAGAAATCGTTCCGAGCTTATCAGGCGCTTCGATGCCAACGGCGACGGCGAGATCGACGCGGAAGAATGGGAAACGGTTCGGCAGCACGCCGAACGCGAGGTCATGGCCTCCTGGCGCGAAAGAACGCGGCAAGCCGAATTCTTTCTGATGAAAAAGCCGAGTCATGGACGCCCGTATATCCTATCGGCCATTCCACAGGAAAAACTGACCGGGCGGTATCGTCGTAACGCCTGGCTTGCGGTACTAGGCTTCCTGATCGCGGGCAGCGCGACAAGCTGGGCATTGCATTTGCGTTTCGGCTCCGTTCTCTAGCGTTTTCGATACGGACATAAAGGCGGCTCAAGTCGCCCCTACATACGACACGAGCACGAAACGCCGTTAGCGCGAGATGAAAACGCTCTAGCCGGACTGGCCGGCTTTTTCACTGCGAGCCGCTTTTTCTTCCAAGCCCGAGAGACCGAACCGCCTCTGCAATTCGATCAGGACCTGATCCGGGTTCAAGCCCTGGTGAGCGAGCAATATCAGGCTGTGAAACCACAGGTCTGCCACTTCGTAGACGATCTTGTCGGGATTTCCGTCCTTGGCGGCCATCACGGTTTCGGTGGCTTCTTCGCCGATTTTCTTCAAAATGGCGTCGAGTCCCTTGGCGTAAAGGCTTGCCACGTAGGATTTTTGCGGATCCTGGGATTTCCGCTGCTCGAGCACCCGGGCCAATTCCCTCAGCACATCCATAATCAGTTTCCGTACATCGTTTCCGGCGATTTCAGGACGGGATCCACCGTTTCCCAGGAATCGCCCCGCAACATCCGATAAAAGCAATGATGTCGTCCGGTATGGCAGGCGATTCCGCCGGCCTGTTCGACCCTGAGCAAAATCACGTCCGCGTCGCAATCCAGGCGAATTTCCAGAACCTTCTGCCGATTCCCGGACTCCTCGCCCTTACGCCAAAGCCGGTTCCGCGAGCGCGACCAATAGACCGCATAGCCTTCCGCGGCAGTCAGTTGCAAAGCGTCTCTATTCATCCAGGCGAACATGAGAACCTGCCCCGTGGCCGCCTCCTGGGTAATGACCGGCACCAGTCCGTCAGCCGTCCAGCGGATTTCGTCGAGCCACGCCGTCACAGCCGCACCTCGATGCCTTGAGCCTTCAGGTGCTCCTTGGCTTGATGGATGGTGTATTCGGCGAAGTGGAATATGCTGGCCGCCAGCACGGCGTCGGCTTTGCCCTGCAAAATCCCGTCGGCCAAGTGCTGCAAATTGCCCACGCCGCCCGAGGCGATCACCGGCACTGATACGGCTTCGCTGATGGCCCGCGTCAGTTCCAGATCGAAACCCTGCTTGGTGCCGTCCCGGTCCATGCTGGTCAAAAGGATTTCGCCGGCGCCGTAAGCCACCATGCGGCGCGCCCATTCGATGGCGTCGAGGCCGGTCGGCCTGCGTCCGCCGTGGGTGAAAATCTCCCATCGTTTGGGGGTTTCGGACACCTGCTTGGCATCGAGAGCAACGACGATGCATTGGGAGCCGAAGCGCTCCGCGGCTTCGCGCACGAATTCCGGCTGCGCGACCGCGGCGGTATTGATGCTGACCTTGTCGGCGCCGGCATTCAGCATGCGGCGGATATCCTCGATCGTTCGGATGCCGCCGCCCACCGTGAGCGGAATGAACACTTCGCCCGCGACCTGCTCCACCACGTGCACCATCGTGTCGCGGTTGTCCGAACTGGCGGTGATATCGAGAAACGTCAGTTCGTCCGCTCCTTCCCGGTCGTAACGTCTGGCAATCTCGACGGGATCGCCGGCATCCTTGATATCGACGAAGCGAACGCCCTTGACCACGCGCCCGTCGTCTACGTCGAGGCAGGGAATAATGCGTTTGGCCAGCATGGATCAGTATTCTTCCGCCGCTTTGCGGGCTTCGGCGAAGTTGAGGGTGCCCTCGTAAATAGCGCGGCCGGTAATGGCGCCCATGACGCCGTCGCCGACCACGCCGCCCAAGGCATGAATATCCTGAATGCTCCGGATGCCGCCCGAAGCGATCACCGGAATCCGTATCGAGCGCGCCAGCCGCGCGGTCGCCTCGACATTGACGCCCTCCATCATGCCGTCCCGGCTGATGTCGGTGTAAACGATGGCCTCGACGCCGTCGTCCTCGAACCTTTGCGCCAAATCGATCACATCGTGATGCGACAGCTTCGACCAGCCGTCTATGGCCACTTTGCCGTCCTTCGCGTCCAGCCCGACGATGATATGGTTAGGAAACTCCGCCGCGACCTCACGCACGAAATGAGGCGCGCTGACCGCCTTGGTGCCGATGATGACGTAATCGACACCGGCGTTCAGATACCCTTGAATCGTCTCTTCATCGCGAATCCCTCCGCCTACCTGGATTTGCACATCCGGATAGGCTTCGCGGATGGCATGGATAACCTCTGCATTGCGCGGAACCCCCGCGAAGGCGCCGTCCAAATCCACCAAATGCAGGCGCTTTGCGCCTTCCGACACCCATTTTCCGGCCATCGCCACCGGGTCGTCGGAGAAAACCGTATCGTCTTCCATGCGGCCTTGCCGCAAACGGACACACTTGCCATCTTTCAGATCGATAGCAGGTATCAAGAGCATAGGAAAATCCTCAGCAACGGATAGAGTGAATGAACGGCGCCTTATCGCCCCGGGTCCCAGTTTAGAAAATTAGCCAGCAATCGCAACCCGGCTTCCTGGCTCTTTTCAGGGTGAAATTGAACGGCAAAGACATTTTCGCGCACCAGCGCCGAGGCGAAAGGCTCCGGATAATCGGTGGTCGCCGCAACGTTCCGGGAATCGGCCGGTCGCGCGAAATAGCTGTGAACGAAATAAAACCAACTGCCTGGCGCGATGCCCCGCCATAGCGGATGATCGGCTTCCGGGCGAACCCGGTTCCAGCCCATATGCGGAATTTTCAAGGATCGTCCGGCGCCATCCGTCATCCCGTCGGCAAAGCGCACGACCCGGCCGGGAATCAAACCCAGGCATGCCGTGCCGCCGTTTTCCTCGCTTTCGTCGAGCAACGCCTGCATCCCCAGGCAGACGCCCAGGAACGGTTTCGAGGCCGCCGCCCGATCGAGCACGGCCATGAGATCCCGATCGGCCAGGGCATTCATGCAATCGCGGATCGCCCCGACCCCCGGAAACACGACCCGGTCGGCCCCGAGAATCGTTTCGGGATTGTCCGTGACGATCACGGCGGTTTCGGAATGGGCGCGCTGAAGCGCCTTGGCTATGGAATGGAGATTTCCCATCCCATAATCGATGACTGCAACGGAAGACATGGGTAAAGACGGTCGGGTGAGAGTTCCGTGTAAATTTCTTAAATCATTCCCTTGGTCGACGGGATAGCATCCTGCATCCGGGCATCCGGCTCCAGGGCCATTCTCATAGCCCGGCCGAAAGCCTTGAAAACGGTTTCGGCAATGTGATGGGCATTCTGTCCCTTCAGATTATCGATGTGCAAGGTCACTTTGGCGTGATTGACGAAACCTCGAAAAAACTCGAGAAGCAAGTCGACATCGAAGTCGCCTATGCGGTCGCGCGGAAAAACCACATCGTAAGATAAACCGGGACGCCCGGAAAAATCAATCACGACGCGCGACAACGCTTCGTCCAGGGGAATATAGGCATGACCGTAACGCCGTATCCCCTTCTTGCTGCCCAAAGCCTTTTCAACCGCCTGGCCCAGCGTAATGCCGATGTCTTCCACCGTGTGGTGGGCATCGATGTGCAGATCGCCCCTTGCCCGCACATCGAGGTCGATCAATCCGTGCCGCGACACCTGATCCAGCATGTGGTCGAGAAAAGGAACCCCGGTCTCGAACACGCCCGAACCGGCGCCATCCAGGTTGAGGCAAACCCGAACCCGGGTCTCCAGCGTATTGCGCTCTATTTCGGCGGTACGGCCAGTCATAAGCAATAGAAAGTGGTCTGAGTCAATCGGCCTTAAATGATATAACGGCTCATCGCTCTTGCTAAGCCCGATTCGCGCTACGTGTAAGCAAATGCTTACATTATTTTCAGCTTTTTCCGACTTAGCCAAAGGCAGAATTTATGCCAAACTCCCAACGTCGCCGACATGGAAGTAAGGATTGCCCATTTTCTTACAGGATAGCCACTCGGAAGCGACTTGATAGCCAACCAAGCAGGCGATAACCCCGGACGCACGGAGCGCAACCGGGGTTTTTATTTTGCCTCATCAAAACGCCGGCGGCGGCAAGCGGCGAACCAGATCGTCCCAGGCCACGGCAACACCCGCCAACACCCCGACCGCGGTTTCGCCGGAAAGCGCCTGAACGTCCGGCTTGCCATATTCACCGTCGACCAGCCGATAAATGATCACCATGCGGTCCGTGGGGTGCACCAGCCAATATTCCCGCACGCCGGCACGCTCGTACACGCGCCGTTTCAGCACGTGATCGTGGCTGGCGGTCGAGGGGGACAACACCTCCACCACGAAGTCCGGCGCGCCGCGAACGCCGCGCCGGTCCAGCTTGGATTCGTCGCACACCACCAGGACGTCCGGCTGCACCACGGTATCGATAAAGTCGTCCGACTCGTCCGCCTTGGGCAAGCGAACATCCACCGGGGCGATGAACGGGCGGCAGGGTTTGCCTTCCAGGGCACGCCGAAGCTGAAAGTAAATCTCCCCGGCCACATCCTGATGCTCCAGGTTCGGAGCGGGCGCCATGAGATAGGCCGTGCCGTCGACTAGTTCGTAGCGGACATCTTCCGGCCAGGACAAGTAATCGGCGTAGGTATGGCGTTCGGAATCACGAAGTGCAAGCGACATGGACGGCCTCCTCCGTTGGAAAGATTCAAGATCTCAGACTGGCATTATCGCATCTTGAGATAAGCTACAGGCCCCCAGGTGTTTGGAGACTTTTTAAGATCGCCGAATCTTACTGATAGCTTCTTGAATGTGCTCCAGATAACCCTGGTTACGAAGTGCCTTGCTCATAGCGGCCGAGTCTCCCGAAGCAGCCGGTCGCGGAACTTGGCGGGCAGATCGCCCGCGGTGAGCACATCCACCGGAACGCCCAGCTCAGCCTTGATGGCGTTTTGCAGGCGCACCACATCAAGGAGCGTGGTACCCCTATATCCACCAGAAAATCCGCGCGCTGCCTTCGGTATCCTCGCCGTGCAGGACGGAGCCGAACACGCGGACGTTTCGGGCGCCGAGCTCGGTTGCGATACGCAATACACGCGAAGAGCCTCAGAGGGTCTCATAAAGCCTCCCCGATCAACCTTAATCATCGGATTTCACTATACGATCAGCGATTACGGCAGATCAATCCGAAACTCTCGCGTAGTTCTACGGTCAAGGCCCTCCCCCGGAACGGAACAATGCCGTTAAGTTAAGCCGCCATTCCGGCAGGACAGCCGGTTTGCACGCGAAGCGCCCGCAGGGTGCCGCACAGGGACTGTGCGGCATGAATCCAGTACACAAGGAAGTGACACAGGCATCTGCCATCCATGACTTCTGGACCCCGGCATTTTAAGTCCTTCGACAAGCTCACCACCAACGGTGACGTATTGATTCCGTTCGTGGCGAGCCCTTCGACTCGGTTCAGGACAGACTTGTCGAACGCTCCCCTGAGCCTGTCTGCCGAAAGGTATGAACGGAATCAACTTGTTCAGAGTTTCCTTCCCCCCCTTCTGTGTTCAACGGGCCAATTTGGCGGAAAATCCAAAAACAAAAGCCTGACACGTTTCCATTGGCAGCGAAAAAAGTAGTATAAAATAGCGCTTTCTACCACTTGCATTTAGAGCCTATCCCAGTAGGCCGTTCGCCCTGAGCTTGTCGAAGGGTTTCTCGAGCCTACCGGGATAGGCTCTTAGAGCGCGGAGGGACAAATGCAGACCACCGAAAAGCTTTCGATTACCTTGCCCGCTGAAATGGTGCGCATGATCCGCGAAAAAGTCGGGTCGGGAGCGTATGGTTCCAACAGCGAAGTTATCCGAGAAGCACTGCGAGGCTGGATGGAGCGTGAACGGCGTCTGATGGCGCTCGATGCAGCCATTGCCCGTGGCATCGCCGACGCCGAGGCCGGACGGGTGCAGGATATCGAGCCGGTTCGCACAGAACTGCGGAAGCGTTTTGAATCATGAGGGTCGTCATCACGGATTCGGCCAAAGCCAATCTGGTTGAAATAGGCGAGTTCATCCGCCTACACAATCCTGCGCGAGCGGCCACCTTCGTTGACGAACTCCTGGACCATTGCGATGCGCTGGCCGATATGCCCCGCGCATATCCCTTGATTCCGCGTTACGAGCATTACGGCATTCGACGTTGCGTACATCGGGATTACCTGATTTTTTACCGGATCCTTGAAGACGAAGACCTTGTCGAAATCATCCACATCTTGCACGGAGCGCGAGACTATGAGTTATTGTTATTCCCTGCGCCTTGAAATCGATTGCCGGATCGAGCGTTTTGCCAAGTCATACGATGGAGAAAGCGTTCCGTACATCCGAGCCGAAACGCTCTACAGTTGACTTCCGCAATTCACAACCCGCAGGCCCGGCTCATTCCCGGAGATCGATGTTGATGATGTCCGGAACTGTCTCCGTCGCACTGCCAACCGACACGGACTGGTCATGCCGCTTTGTCTGCGGCAGTAGGAGCTTGAACGATTCCGTGGTTTTCAGAGAGTTCGCCGACCGCCGTTAACTGGCGGCCACCCTTTACCGGTCCAACGGCCTGGCGGTCAATCCCGGCTTCACCGCCCTTCCGCGGTTCAGACGGATCGGCTCAGCGGAAAAGCCAAAAGTAAAAGCCCGACGCTTTTTCATACCTCCAGCGGCGGCAAGCGGCGAACCAGATCATCCCAAACCACGGCAACCTGTGGCAATACGCCGACGCTGGTTTCGCCCGAAAGCGCCTGAACGTCCGGCTTGCCATATTCACCGTCGACCAGCCGATAAATGATCACCATGCGGTCCGTGGGGTGCACCAGCCAATATTCCCGTACGCCGGCACGCTCATACACGCGGCGCTTCAACACATGATCATGGCTTGCGGTTGACGAGGACAACACTTCCACCACGAAGTCCGGCGCGCCGCGAACGCCACGCCGGTCCAGCTTGGACTCGTCGCACACCACCAGGACATCCGGCTGTACCACGGTATCGATAAAGTCGTCCGACTCGTCCGCCTTGGGCAAGCGAACATCCACCGGGGCGATGAACGGGCGGCAGGGTTTGCCTTCCAGGGCATTGCTCAATTGCCGATAAATCTCCCCGGCCACATCCTGATGCTCCAGGTTCGGAGCGGGCGCCATGAGATAGGCCGTGCCGTCGACTAGTTCGTAGCGGACATCTTCCGGCCAGGACAAGTAATCGGCGTAGGTATGGCGTTCGGAATCACGAAGTGCAAGCGACATGGACGGCCTCCTCCGTTGGAAAGATTCAAGATCTCAGGCTGGTATTATCGCATCTTGAGAGAATGTGCGGACGCTTGGGTATTCGGCTACGAAAGCCCGACCCGTTCGCACGACAAGGCAAACCTGTAGAACGCGAAGGGTAGGCATTCCCGTATGGCGTCGCATGAATGGGGATTCCCTTGCGGCGCAATACGTCAAGACTGCCGCCCTACGCGGGCCGGTGATGGCAGTATGCTAAGGGTTACAGCCAGGGATCGATATTGATGATATCCAGAACCGTTCCCGTCGCGCTGTCAAGCAATACCGTTTGATCGCGCGCTTTCGCCCGGAGCGGCAGGAATTTGACTCTCGCAGGATCGAGCTTGTGTTCTTCCAGATAGACCGAAACCTTATCGCGGGCTTCTGCATCGCGCTGCATCAGCGGATCAATCGACGAAGCTTTACGGACCACTTCCGCGGCCATTTCAGGGTACGGCGCATAATATTGCGGCATCTGCGGCAAATCGACACCGCCTACAGCAGCCGAAAACAGAATTCGGTTGCGCTCAGTGATATCCGTAGGCGGCCGCGCAGCAACGATTTCAGGCCCGGCCAGAGGCAACGATTTGAATTCCTGACGTTTCACTTTCTCCAATTCGCTTACCGGGATGTCGGCTGCCGTCACCAAGTCGAAGCGGTCGACGGCGAAAACCATAAATACGGGTCTTGCCAAAAAAATCGTGTACACACCATAGCTTAAAGCCAGCATTTGCAGCAGGACGATCATCGCCATATCGAAGCGAAGGCTCGGCTTCTTCGGGTTCCAGACGATCAGCGTCAGCAGCGGACCGAGGCAGACGTCGACGCCCGCGAGAATGGCGATGAGACCCAGGCCGCCCATTGCCCAGGCATAGACGGGCGGATAACAGGTCAGAACCAGCAGTAATCCGAGCGCCGAGATAATCAGCGCGCTGACAAATAGATGGATGGCGGAAGCTTTCCAGCGAGACATGTACGCGGAACGTGTGACTGAGTGATTTCCGGAGAAGATTTTAAGGAACATACAGGATTCGTGCCCGGCATGTCGTAGGTAGGCACGCTCTCCGATGCGGCGGCATCCTCGACGAACTCCGCCAAACGAAGGGCGAGACTAACCCCGCCCACCTGACAAAACCGCCCGACGGGGTCGCCGCCGGGCGGTTCGGGTCTGGCGCTTGGGTAGGCATGTCCCCATGCCTACCCTACCAAGCTCAGGCCGTGCTTAGGCACCCGTGCGGCAGGCAGCAGGCAGATATTTATCTGTCACGGCATTAAAGGTCGTTGTCCCTGCCGCTACACCCTTCGGCGCAACCGTGCCAACTGGCGCAGTGGCATTACCGCATTGCCACACCAGTCCACCCGCCGGATTAGCCCACGGAGTCATTCCTAAAGTCTCTGCTTGAATGGCCGCATTGGCGCTAGCCTGAGCAAAGGCAATAGTCAGTCCGCCGTCAGTTATGGTAATGCCTGATACATACTTACCAGAAGTATCAGTAGCAAGTGTGGGTAGACCAAGTCCGCCATTGTCCGCATCTCCTAGATCACCCGTTTGAGCCCAAATGTCGGCAATGGCTGATTCTAATCCTGCCGCCAAGTTTAAGCCTTCGGTAACTTGACCGCGGATTGTGTAATCTTGATAAGCGGGAACCGCAATCGCCGACAAAATCCCTACGATCGCCACGACGATCATCAACTCGATCAAAGTGAAACCTTGCTGTCTCATGTTCTTATTCGCATTCATGACGAACCCCATTGAGTTACGGAACGGATTGGATAAGGAGCTTTATCAGCTCTCGACCAAGAGAAAGCACAGGCCGTGCCAGCGTCCTTGATGCAGGTCGAATGCGGTATCCCAAGGTTGCGAAACAAGACGAGTCATTGACTATTCAACCTATAGGGTCGAAAAGTGACACAGGACGTCATCCGAAGGTCCTCATTCCTGAAGAACCGCCTCTGCCCCAAGCTATCAATGGCGGAACTATCCAGCGTCACTCATTTCCGACTTCTTGAGCTTGTTATCATGAAACAGCGCCCACTGCTGGAGATACCATCATGAAGACCGCAAAAGTTCTTTACGCAAGGGATTTTTACGCCTGGACCCAGCAAAGCGCTCGGCTAATGAGGGAAAGGCGTTTCGATGAACTCGATTTAGAGCATATCGCGGAGGAGATCGAAAGCATGGGAGCCAGTGAACGACGAGAATTGATCAATCGTTTAGGGTTGTTACTGGCTCATCTGCTTAAATGGCATTATCAGCCGCTTTACCGCGGCAAAAGCTGGGAACTGGCCATTAAGGAACAGCGTCGGCGCTTAAAACGGCTGCTCAACGACAATCCGAGTCTCAAATCCCATGCCGAGACCGTGTTGAGCGATGCTTTTGGAGATGCCGTTTTGATGGCAGCCAAGGAAATCGGACTTGATGAATCGTCTTTTCCGCAAAGCTGCCCTTACTCGCTGGGGCAGGCTTTAAGTCCTGAGTTCTTGCCTGAGTAATACAATATTATTGCTCCGGCAATGCACAAGCTATTGTCACGAGAAATGCGCGCGATTTTGAGCACGCCGAATTGCGCTTTCCATCCATTAAAGTCGTTTCGCCCGATACCTTATTACGGGGATTGACATGAGCGCTTTGATCATTCGTCTACCTAAAGAGCGGCTGAAGCAGGTGGCCCAAGTTCGTAATGTCAGCGTTAACCGGCTCATTGACGAAATGGTGACGCTGGTAATCGCCGATTTCGATGCTGAAACCCGCTTTCGATTGCGAGCCGCGCGGGGTATCGGCAAAGAAGAACGAGGTCGTGAATTGCTTGCCAAGGCGATTCGGACTGAGAACTGATCCATCGTCTTAGGACCTATCCCAGTAGGCTCTTACTCCCTCACCGGTCGCTTCTCCAATTTCCGCTGCAAAGTCCTGCGGTGCATTCCGAGAGCCCGCGCGGCGGCGGAGATGTTGCCGCCGTGTTCGATCAGGACCTTTTGCAGGTGCTCCCATTCCAGGCGCCGGACCGAGAGCGGCTTTTCCTTGATTTCGACGGAGACGTCGCCTTGATCCTTGTGCAGCGCCGCGACGATCTCGTCGGCGTCGGCGGGCTTGGTCAGATATTGAATCGCGCCCAGCTTGATGGCTTCGACGGCCGTGGCGATGCTGGCATATCCGGTCAGGACGACGATACGGGTGTTGGCGTCGAGTTCGTGGAGACGTCTGACCAAGATCAACCCCGAATCGTGGCCGATGCGCAAATCGATCACCGCGTATTCGGGTTCCATCCGCTCAGCCAGCGCAGCGCCGGTCTCGAGGTCCTGAGCGGCGTGTACTTCGAATCCGCGCTTTTCGAGGGCTTGCTTCAAAACCCCGCAGAACGTGGGATCGTCATCGACCAAAAGCAAACTGGGACGAGGAGGGGCGGATGCGGATATCGTGCTGTTCATAGGCTTTTGTTCGGACGCAGCAATGGAAGCTCGATACGGGTACAGGTGCCGCCTTCGGCGCGGGGCAACATCTCTATTCGACCGCCCAATCGCTCGATAGTGGCAAACGCCAGGAACAACCCCACGCCCAAACCGTGCTCCTTGGTCGTGATGGGCGTCTTTCCCAGGCTCTGGGACAGCGTGGGAGCGATGCCGGGCCCTTGATCGAGAATCTCCAGGGTCGCGCGCTCGAAGCTCCAGCGGGCGCGCAGCTTTATGCCGGCGGGCGAAACATCGGCGGCATTGTTCAGGATGTTCACCAGCGCATGGGTCAGGGTGTCCTCCGCCAAAATGCACGGCGGAGGCTGAGGGCCGATCTTTTCACATTCCAATTCGGCATTGAGGCGCTGCTTCCGCCAGCTATCCACCGCCTCTTCCAGGTAGTTCGTCAGCGGCATCACGCGCCCGGATTCGGCGCGGATGGCGCCGGCCGACGCCGACATGATCGAAAGCGCTTTTTTGCAGCGAGCCACCTGCTCCCGCAAAATTTTCATTTTCTCCAATAAATCGTCTTGTTTGGCGCCCGTGCACTCGCTCTCTATTTCATGGATCAGGATCGCCATGGTTCCCAACGGGGTACCCATTTCGTGAGCGGCGCCGGCCGCCAGCGTTCCCAGCGCCACGACCCGCTCGTTGCGCAAGGCCTGTTCGCGGGCTTCCCCTAACCGGCGCTCGCGCTCCCGGAGGGTCTTGGCCATCTCTACGACAAAATAGGCGACGAGTACGGCGCTGAATACGAAGCCGAACCACATGCCGAACGCGTGCAGTTCGATGTCGTGGTCTTCCATCAAGGCTTGAACGGCGGGCGGGGCGTCGCCGTGCAGGGTCATGGGCTGAATGTCGGGGAGCGGCTGGTAGAAGCCGATGAGTAGCGTATAGCACCCCGACGTGAATATCACCATGTACCAGGTATAAAACTGGGGGAGCACGGTAGCCGCGATGATCAGCGGAAGCAGGAAGAACCATGCCATGGGGTTGGTCGCGCCGCCGGTGAAATAAAGAATCGCGGTTATGGCCAGGACGTCGAATGAAAGCTGAACGAACAGTTCCATCTCGGCAACCGGGCGGGAATCGCTGAGCCTCAGCCACGTCCACCAGTTGAAGCCTCCGAGCACTGTCATGATGCCCCAGAGCGGCACTTCGCCGAGCGGTATTTCCAAGCCGTAAACGCTGATCAAAACGATCAGCGCTTCGCCCGCGATCATGAGATTACGCAACACGAACAACCAGCGGAGGTTTTGCCGCGCATCGGTTTCCGTGTCCACCGGGGTGGGGATATTCATTAGCGGGTTCGAGTTCATGGCAGGAATTGTAAATGGCGGCTTTTGTTGGACAAATGCGACAATTTGTCACATTTTAGCTAGACCTGTAGTCTGCTAGCATGAAATCATGGTTTCCGGCTCTCAAGGAACCGGAAACCGCCATGTTGGCAAGAGCCGACGATCAGATGCTATCTGTGGCTGTGCGCTATAGCCTCCTCAATAGGGCAGAAGACGAGTTCTTCTGCCTTTTTTATTGTCCAGGATATTATTTCCTTTTATTACACAAAACATTTCGTTGCGCGACAATTTGTCACATTTTCACACAAATCGTCGTTGATAAAATGTTAATCACTCGTTAGGGGGCTTCTCCTAGCCGAGACCAGACGCACGTGTAGTGCTCACAATCCTCCTCTTGACGTGCAGGGATTTCCTTCCCTGCACTTTCTTTTAGACGAACGTCGCATTACCTGAATTCAATTCAACGGCTGCAACGGGGGTTTTTCCCTGCCGCTTGCGCGCCCCGATACAGTTCCATAGCTTTGGGCATGTTTTGTTTGAGATCCTGCATGCGGGTCGCATGGGACGGGTGGGTTGAAAGAAATTCTATAGGCTGTCCGCCTCCGGCTTGTTCCATATTGACCCAGAGATCGATGCTTTCCTGAGGGTTGAACCCCGCTTTCGCCATCAGTTGGAGCCCGACCAGATCGGCCTCGCTTTCCTGCAAACGGCCGTACGGCAGAAGAACGCCATATTCGGCGCCGAGCCCCAGCACCCCCATCATGACCTGTCCGGTCTGACTGGTCGGGTTGGTTATCGCCTGGACGGCATTCAGTCCTTGCTGCATGGCAAGCTGCTGTGACATGCGTTCGTTCGAATGCCGCGAAAGCACGTGCCCTATTTCGTGCGCCACGACCGCGGCGAGCTGGTCCTGATTCCGGGCCACGCGCAGTATGCCGGTATGAACGCCGATTTTACCGCTGGGCAGCGCAAACGCATTGGGCGAATCGTCCTGAAATACCGCGATTTCCCATTCTCCCTCGACTTCCTTGACGAGCGCCCCGGCTACACAGGTAACATATTGATTAGTCTGAGGATTCTGATCGACCGGCAATTTTTGTTTCATATTGACGAAGGCTTGGGAGCCCATGCTGTCAACCTGGGCTTCCGGCATCATGATGAATTGGGTACGCCCCAAGGGAGAGGTTGCGCAAGCTGAAAGGCCCCAAACGAAACATACGACCAACAGGATTCTTTTCATGGAAGCTCGAAATATTTTGAGAAGATCGGATGATAGCCAAACGGAACCGGTACTATCAATCAGCGTCCGCCTTTAGCGGCGCGGCAACCTCCGTAGAACACCCGACTCCGGTCCCGCCCAGGCCGCAGTATCCGCCCGGGTGCTTGGCCAGATACTGCTGATGATAGGGTTCCGCATAATAAAATTCGGGAGCATCCCGAATCTCGGTCGAGATTCGCCCATAACCGTGACGGCTCAGGTCCGTCTGATACGCTTCGCGCGACGCGATGGCCGACTCCTTTTGTTTTTGCGTGTAGGTAAAAATGACCGAACGATATTGGGTTCCGATATCGTTGCCTTGACGCATGCCCTGTGTCGGGTCGTGGGATTCCCAGAAAATTTTCAACAAGTCTTCGTAACGAATCTTGTCCGGTTCGTAAACCACACGCACCACCTCGGCGTGGCCGGTCATGCCGCTACAGACCTCATCGTAGGTCGGATTTGGCGTGACGCCCCCGGCATAGCCAGCCGCGGTCACATAAACTCCCGGCACCTGCCAATATTTCCGTTCCGCACCCCAAAAACAGCCGAGGCCGAATACCGCAATTTCCGCGCCTTCCGGATATGGTGCCTCGATACGGTGCCCGTTGACGACGTGCAATTCCGGTACGGGCATCTTTTCGGCACGTCCGGGAAGGGCGGAATGCTCGTCAGGCAACGAAATTTTTTTCGTAAACATGGCATTTGCTCTGCATTGATCGGTCAATCGGAAGTCGGGAATACTCCAGCCATGATAGTTCTTATGTAGACTAAGGCTTATTGCCGCAGAAACGGCATACATTACCGTCTTTCAAAGTTGTTGGTTAGATGATGAGTGAATTCGACAGTTTCCAAAGGTTTTTGTTTGAACATCTCGGAATACGGGGCGAGCTTGTTCGGCTTGACGCAAGCTGGCAAGCCGTGCGGGAGCGCCATTCGTATCCTCCGGCCGTCCAGCGTCAATTGGGCCAGGCGCTCGCTGCCGTGGTTTTGCTGTCCGCCACCATTAAGTTCAAGGGATCCCTGATCCTTCAGACTCAGAGCCGCGGACCGCTCCACACTTTGGTCGCGCAGGCAACTCACCGGCGTACCATTCGCGGCCTCGCCCACTGGCGCGGAGACGTCGCCGGCGAAACGCTGTCGGATATCTACGGTCCCGGGCATTTGGTATTGACGATCCGGAATGAAGATGCCGACCCTTATCAAGGAATTGTTGCGCTCGAGGGAAGCGACCTCGCCGGAGCCATCCAGTCGTATTTTTCGCGCTCGGAGCAACTGGCAACCCGCCTTTGGCTGAGCGCCGATGATCGGCGCGCCACGGGGCTCCTGATTCAAGAACTGCCGGACAAACGGCGCGATGCCGACGATTGGGCGCGCATCGAATATCTGGCGGATACGGTTACCGAAACGGAACTGCTTCATCTGCCCAGCCAGAAATTGTTATATCGGCTTTTTAACGAGGAAACGGTACGCCTTTTCGACGCGGAACCCATCTCGTTCCGCTGCGGGTGCTCACGGGGGCGCATCGAGTCCGTCCTGCATACCATGGGAAACCATGATATCGAATCCATCTTGGAGCACGAGGATTCCTTGGAAGTTTGCTGTGAATTCTGCAACCGCCGCTTTCATTTCGATCGCGTGGATATCGGTGGCTTATTCGCCGACGAAATAAGACTTTCGCCTCCGCCGGCCCGACAATGAGCGACTTGGCGGCATATCGTTTTCAGGCGGATCAACAAAAAAGGCGCTACCCGAAAGAGTAGCGCCTTTTTTCAGCCAGAAACCCGGAGGGTTACAGCCAGTAGACAAAAATAAACAGACCCAGCCACACCACGTCGACAAAGTGCCAATACCAGGCGGCGGCCTCGAAGGCGAAATGATGCTCCGGGTTGAAGTGCCCCCGGATACTCCGGAACAGGATGACCGTAAGCATGATGGCGCCGATGGTTACATGCAAACCGTGGAAGCCGGTCAGCATGAAGAAGGTCGAGCCGTAGATGCCGGAACCCAACGTCAGCCCCATTTCGCTATAAGCTTCGTGATATTCGAACCCTTGCAAGATGACGAACAGAAATCCCAGCGCGACGGTGGCGATCAGGCCCTTGATCAATTGGCCGCGATTGTTCGCCAGCAAACCCCAGTGCGCCCAGGTTACGGTTCCGCCGCTGCTCAACAGAATGAGGGTGTTCAAAGCCGGAACGCCCCACGCGCCCATGCGCTCGAACTCGCCGCCGACATGGCCTGGGCCGTTCGTCGGCCAAATGGCCTGGAACCCCTGCCACAAATCGCCGGTCGCCCCCGCAGTAAAAGTGCCTTCGCCGGCCAGCCACGGCACCGAGTAAACGCGCGCGTAAAAGAGCGCGCCGAAGAACGCGGCAAAGAAAAATACTTCCGAGGTAATGAACCAAATCATCCCCATTCGGAATGAACCGTCCACCTGCTGGTTATATAGTCCGGCAACGCTTTCCTTTATCACCGAACCGAACCAGCCGGCCATCATGTATATGACGATGGCCGCTCCCACGACCATGAACATCCCGCCGATGCTCGATCCGTTAAGATAATTAGCGAACCCCGCGACCAAAGTGGTCAAGCCGATCGACCCCAAGATAGGCCAGTTCGCTTTATGCGGTAGATAGTATGCGTCTTTCGTTGCCATTACGTTCCCCTGCTTTTGAAATTGTTGATCTTTCTCTCGTCAGTTCTGGTTCTTTTCGGTGATGTCGAAGAACGTGTAGGAAAGCGTCATATCCTTCACGTTTTCCGGTAGGGACGGGTCAATCACGAATCGGACCGGCATCTCCCGCAATTTGTGCGGTTCGAATTCTTGTTCGGAAAAACAAAAGCACTCCGCCTTGCTCAGGTATTCCGAGGCGACGCCGGGAGCGATGCTAGGAATGGCTCGCCCGATCATTTTTTTATCGCTCGTGTTCTCGGCATAGAATTTCACCGTGTAGTACTGCCCCGGATGGATCTTCATCTTGCTCGTTTCGGCCCGAAAAGCGAGAGGCATGTTTTCATTGACCGAGGTGATGAATTCGATCGTCAACTCCCGCGACTGATCGGCCACGTAAGCGGCATCCGCGACCGCCTCGGTTTTCACTTTCCCGTTTAGCCCGGTAAGCTCGCAGAACACGTTGTACAGCGGCACCATGGCGAAACCGAAACCGAACATTCCGACGGCCACTAAGACGATCGCCCAAATCAGCCGCGTATTGACCTTTCTGTTGTCTGAATTGTTCACTGGCCGGATGATGTCGTAACTACTCTAAGGATCGCGCTGACATAAAGGATCAATGCGATGAGCGCGATAACAATCGCCAACAGTACGTTCTTTTTTCGAATATCCATGGCTTCTTAAATCGTGTCCCCGTCCTCAAAGGACGGGGACTAATCCGCTCCGTTCCTACTTGATTTCGGGCGCCGTCGTCCAAGTGTGGTAAGGGGGAGGAGACGGCAACGTCCATTCCAGCCCGTACTCGTGCGCGCCTTCCCAAACTTCATCGGTCGCTTTCTCGCCGCCACGGACGGCCTTAATGATCACGTACACCAAAATCAATTGCGAGAAACCGAAAATGAACGCACCGACACTCGACCAGGCGTTAAATTCCGCAAACTGCGTGGCGTAGTCCGGGATACGGCGCGGCATGCCGGCCAGTCCCAAAAAGTGCTGAGGGAAGAACAGCAGATTGACCGAGATCGCGGACAGCCAGAAGTGCAGCTTGCCCAATCGCTCGTCGTACATATAGCCGGTCCACTTGGGCAGCCAATAGTAAGTGGCGGCAAAGATCGCGAACACCGAACCCGGCACCAGCACGTAGTGGAAGTGGGCGACGATGAAGTAGGTATCGTGATACTGCAAGTCTGCCGGCGAAATAGCCATCATCAACCCGGTAAACCCTCCCATCGTGAACAGCACCACGAAACCGATGGCGAACAGCATAGGCGTTTCGAAGGTCATCGCGCCTTTCCACATCGTGGAGACCCAGTTGAAAACCTTCACCCCGGTGGGCACGGCGATCAACATCGTGGCGTAAGTGAAAAACAGCTCTCCGGCGAGCGGCATGCCGACGGTGAACTGATGATGGGCCCATACGATGAGAGACAGGAACGCGATCGAACCCGTGGCGTAAACCATCGAGCTGTAGCCGAACAGCGGCTTACGCGAAAACGTCGGAATAATCGCAGAAATCACCCCGAACGAGGGCAGGATCATGATGTAGACCTCGGGGTGCCCGAAGAACCAGAACAAGTGCTGATAAAGCACCGGATCGCCGCCGCCCGCCGCATTGAAAAAGCTGGTGCCGAAGAACTTGTCGGTCAACAACATGGTCACCGCGCCTGCGAACACCGGCATAACGGCGATCAAAAGAAATGCCGTGACCAGCCAGGTCCATACGAACATCGGCATTTTCATCAGCGTCATGCCGGGCGCGCGCATGTTGAAGATGGTGACGATGATGTTGATCGCCGCCATGATCGATGAAATGCCCAGCAGGTGAATGGAGAAGATGGCAAACGGCAGATGCGCGCCGCCTTGCAGAGATAGCGGCGGATAGAGCGTCCATCCGGCCGCCGGCGCACCGCCTTCCATAAAGAGCGTGCTCGCCAGGAGCACCAAGGCGAAAGGCAGAAGCCAGAAACTCCAGTTGTTCAGCCGGGGTAGCGCCATATCCGGCGCGCCGATCATGATCGGGATCATCCAGTTCGCCAATCCTGCAAAGGCCGGCATGACCGCACCGAACACCATGACGAGGGCATGCAGGGTGGTCATTTGGTTAAAGAACATCGGATCCACGAACTGCAAGCCGGGAGCAAACAGCTCGGTACGAATCACCAGCGCCATGACGCCGCCGACCAGGAACATGATCAGGGCCGTCGCCAGGTATAAGGTTCCGATATCTTTATGATTGGTGGTGAACACCCATCTCATGAGTCCTTTGCCGGGACCATGGTCATGATGCTCATCATGAGTTGCCACTACCGATGACATAGCACTTCACCTCATCTACTGTTAATCGATTAATGTTGCGACTTGATTTCGGACGGCTGAACCATGTCGCCCTTGTTGTTGCCGAAGGCGTTCCGCTGATAAGTCACCACGGCGGCGATTTCTGCGGGATTGAGCGAATCCTCGAATGCCGGCATCATCTGCCCTTTGCCCTTCAGAACGATGTTAAGGTGCTCACCAATCGGACCGGTCGCAACCGGGCTGTCCTTGATCGGCGGGAAAGTTCCGGGAATCCCTTCGCCGTTGGCCTGGTGGCAACCCGCGCAGTTAGAGTTATAAACCTCCTGACCTTTCGCCATCAGTTCCTCCATGGTGAAGCTCTTGGTCGCTTCAACCTTGGTCGCTTCGGCTTTGGCCTTCTGCTCGGCAACCCATTGCTTGTACTCTTCGTTGGTTTTGGCTATTACGACGATGGGCATGAAGCCGTGATCGCGACCGCAGAGCTCGGCGCACTGCCCGCGATAAACGCCCGGCTTCTCGATCTTCGCCCAACCGTCGGTCACGAAGCCGGGAATGGTATCTTTCTTCCATCCGAAATCGGGCACCCACCAGGAGTGGATCACGTCGGCAGCCGTAAACAGAAAACGGATTTTTTTATTGATCGGAACGACCAGAGGATTATCGACGTTCAGCAGATAATTCGGAATCGAAGCGGGGTCGATATTGGCGCCCAACTGACGCGCTTCGTTACTTTTGGCATCCAGTGCGCTGAAGAAATCGATGCCTTCGTCGAGATATTCATAGCGCCATTTCCACTGATAACCGGTGACCTTGACGGTCATGTCCGCGCCGCTGGTGTCGTAAGCCTTGACCATGACGCTGGTCGCGGGAATGGCCATACCCAGAAGAATGAGGAAAGGAATGACGGTCCAAACGATCTCGAGTTTCGTGTTTTCATGAAACTGCGCCGGAATCGCTCCCTTGGACTTCCGGTGATGCATGATGGAATAAATCATCAGGCTGTACACGCCCACGCCGATCGCCACGCAAATCCACAGGATGGACATGTGCAGGCCGTAGATATCACGGCTGACCTCGGTGACGCCCGGCGTCAAGTTAAGTGCATAGTCGGCTTGCGCCTCTCCCCATAACACCAACCCGAAACCAGTAAGCAGTCGTCTTATTTTATTCACGGAGCCCTCTCCTCAGTCTTTGTAGAAATGCTTTGTGTTTAATTTGCTATCAAACAAAATCTTTCGCAATTCGCCCGCGAGCGCGGAGCGCTCTGATTCGACCAGAAACCGGCCAATTTCAATTTCCTTTCCGTGGGAGCGAAACGACAAACGGCTTGGGTACCCTTTTATCGGCGATTCAGCCCAATCGAGCGCCACCCATGCGCGCTGGAATTGGTAGACCTGCTCCGGTGCGCCGTAACCCCGCTCCAATAGAACCGAGGTATCCGTGATCGTAATGACTTCGCGAATCCTACCGCTTCTCAAACCCAGCTTGAAGCAATAGGCCAAAACAATCCATTCCGCCCCGGAAAACGGCAATACCAACCACGCGCCCATCGATGCAAAGCCCCCTGCGATGGCGGCCATCACAAGGGCGAATCCAAACACCAGAAACGATACCTGACGACCGCTCAGGGATGCGTTCGGCTTCAATACGAATCGTTGATTGCCAGACTCAGTGCCCCGTTCCGACTCGACCATTCGAACCCCCGACCTCGGCGCATTTCGTGAGCCAAAACACCTATTTTCATCCGGGTTTAGAGAGAACCAAAAACACCTGAAAAACCGGCCCGAAGCTAGCGCAGTTTAAACTACGAGAATGTAACGTATGAACCGAGCGCATGCAAGATTTTATCCTTTGCCCGAGTAGGGAAAATATCCTGCCCCTCCGCCATCCGTTCGCCGTAGAACGGCAAGGCGGCGAGCAACGGCCAGCCCAGCGAATTCTCCAGGGTTTCGAGGTTTTCGGCAAAAAATAAAAAATCCCGCTCGATCCGATTGGCAACCCATCCCAGGCAGTCCGCACCGGAACTCTCGATCGCACGCCGGGTCAACAGGGCATGGTTCAGACAGCCGAGGCGCAATCCCACCACCAGCAACACCGGCAGATCGAGCGCGAGAGCCAAATCGGTCACTCTTTGCCGTTCGTTCAAAGGCACCTCCCACCCGCCGACGCCCTCCACCACCACGCAGTCGGCAGCCTCGGCCAATTCTTCGTAAATCCGGCAAATGTGCCGAAAATCTATGTCCCGGCCCGCCTTTTTAGCGGCGATATGAGGCGAGACCGGCGGCTCGAAGACGAACGGATTGACCTGATTGTAGTCTAATCGGATCGACGCGTTCGCCTGAAGCGACAAGGCATCCTCGTTGACCAGCCGGCCGTCCCGCCAGCACGCTCCGGTAGCCACCGGCTTCATGCCCGCCACCGTCAGTCCCGCGCCTTGCAATAGGCGCATCAAGCCCACGGATACGAGGGTTTTACCGACTCCCGTATCGGTGCCCGTGACAAAAATGCCGCGCGCCTTCAAAGACA
This sequence comes from Methylocaldum sp. MU1018, assembly GCF_053646775.1. Lineage (NCBI taxonomy): Bacteria > Pseudomonadati > Pseudomonadota > Gammaproteobacteria > Methylococcales > Methylococcaceae > Methylocaldum > Methylocaldum sp. MU1018. The sequence goes on along the minus strand of NZ_CM132195.1, from coordinate 495,393 downwards.
TTCCGCCGGACCTCCGGCATAGCCGTAAATGATCTCGAAAGTCGCCGCTATGCCCTTGCCGGCCGATTGTCGCTCATAGGCCGCGATCATGCGCCGCAACGCGCCCTTGGCCGTCAAATGGCGCGGCCTGTCCAGCGTTACGTTGTGCGCCCCAAGACCTTTCAGTTCGCGCATCAGGTCATAAACGGAACCGTATTCCAGTCGGTTGATTTCGGCACTGACATCAAGCTCCTCGAACCCGGCCTCTCGCAGGGAAGATATCATTGCCGCCGAATCGCCGAACAGGTTGACGTGGGAGTAATCGTCGACCGACGCCCACGCCGCTCGAAGCTCCTGAAGCGTTCCGGCGCCAAACGTACTGAAAAGAGCGATGCCGCCCGGCTTCAAGACACGCCTGAACTCGCGAAACACCGGATCGAATCCGGAACACCACTGAATCGCCGCATTGGAAAACACAACATCGACCGAACGGTCGCGAAAAGGCAGCGCCTCGGCATCGCCGCACACCAGCCGCCCCGCCCCCAACTCGCGGTGCCGCGACCGCGCAAAGCGCAGCATGCCCTCGGCGATATCCAGCGCCACGAGATCGGCTTTCGGATAGAGCTCCATCAAGCAGGCAGTCAGATATCCGGTTCCGGAACCGACATCCACGACGCGATCCGGCGAGAGCCCCAGTCCCGGCAGCCGGGACAGCAGCCTCTCGCCCGCGGAGCGTTGCAGATCGGCCAGCCCGTCGTAACGCTCCGCGGCGGCACCGAAGGAGCGGCCGACCAGGCGTTTGTCGGGACGGCAGCCGGAGCCGGGGTCGCTTGTTTGCAATACATCAGAAGCCGTCATGTCGGGCAATGAAATTCGTGATGAGCGACGCCGTCTCGCCGGGATGAGTAAGGAACGGCAGGTGCGCCGCCCCGCCGATCACATACGCTTCGCTCCGAGGATTCAGCGCCTGCATGGACGCTCCGGCAGCCTTGGGAACCAGGCGGTCGCGCGCGCCCAAAACAATCAAGCCGGGCATGCTCAAGCGACGCCATGCATTCCGCAAATCGACGCGCCGCAACAGCTCCAGCCCGCCGCGCAAGGCCGCCCGGTCCGGCGGCCCACACTCCGCCATCCGATCGGCAAGCGCCTTGACCAGAAGCCTCGCGTTCTCCATACCGAACGTTTGCAGGCCCAGGAAACGCCGGATCGTGCCTTCATAATCGGCTTCCAAATCCGACGCAAACTGAGCGAGCGCCCCGGGAACAACGCCGGGCCAATCGTTTTCGGCCACGAAATGCGCGCTCCCGGCCAGGATGATCGCGCTTTTGACGCGGCCCGGATGCCGATCCGCGATATCCAGCACGGGCAATGCGCCCAACGACCACCCCAGCCAATGGGCGCGCTCCGGCGCGACCGTCAGCAGGGCGTCCGCAAGACCGACCAGGGAAAAGTCGTCGACGGCGCCGCTACGCCCATGCCCCGGGAGATCGACCAAGGTGATCCGGAGCTTCTCGGCCAGCGTTTCGGCGAAATCCCGCCAGATCCCGCCGTGCATCCCCCAGCCGTGCACCAGAACGAGATCCGGGCCATGACCGAAGGTCTCCCGATACAGCGCTTGCTTTCTCATCTCGAACCGCCCGCCGCTTCGACGGTTGCCGGGCGATCCTCCGGCCCGTCGAGGCCGAGCATCCCGGACGGCAGACCGGCCAGTGCCGCCAAGAGCCGGTCGACCTGATCTTCGGTGTGCCCGGCGGTGAGCGTGAAACGCAAGCGCGCCGTACCCGCCGGAACCGTCGGCGGACGAATCGCGGCGACCAGGAAACCGGCCGACCGCAGTCTTTCGCTCGCCGCCACGGCGTTCCGGTTGTCGCCTACCACGACCGGCTGGATCGGGGTATCGGACGGCATGAAACGCAGCCCGAGTTCCGCGCCCCCCGCGCGGAAGCGGCGCACCAGCGCATTCACTCTGTCCCGCCGCCAGGACTCCTCCTGAACCAGGCGCAGGCTGGCCCGGGTCGCTTCCGCCACGGCCGCTGGCATGGCCGTCGTGTAAATGTAAGTGCGGCTGCGCTGGATCAGGAATTCGACAAGATCGGCGCTTCCCGCGACGAACGCGCCAAAAGTCCCGAACGCTTTTCCGAGAGTGCCGACGAGCACCGGCACATCGCCCTGAGTCAACCCGAACCGCGCCAGACTGCCGCGCCCGCCGTCGCCGATCACGCCCAAGCCGTGGGCGTCGTCGATCGCCAGCAAGGCCCCGTGCCGCCCGGCCAGCGCCGCCAGCGCGGGAATCGGCGCCAGATCGCCATCCATGCTGAAAACCCCGTCGCTCGCGATGAGGCAGCGCTTCCCGGCGGAGACGTCCAGCTCGCGCTTCAGCGCCGCCGGATCGGCATGTGGATAACGCTTGAGCCGCGCCCCCGAGAGCCGCGCGGCGTCGAGCAGCGAGGCATGATTGAGCCGGTCCTCGAAAACCTCGTCGGCGCGCCCGGCCAAAGCCGAAATCACGCCGAGATTGGCCATGTAGCCGGTGGAAAACAGCAAGGCGCGCTCTCGGCCGGTGAACGCGGCCAGTTCTTCTTCCAGCGCGTGATGGGCGCGGCCGTGGCCGCAAACCAGATGGGCCGCACCGGCTCCGGCGCCGTAATGCTCGGCTCCTCGCCGGAAGGCGTCGACGACGGCCGGATGATTGGCGAGCCCGAGATAGTCGTTGCCGCAGAAATTGATCGCTCGCCGCCCGTCGACGACGACTTCGGCGCCCTGAGGTCCATCGACGACCCGGCGCCGGCGATAAAGCCCTCGCGTTTCGATCGCGTCGAGCTGATCGCGCAGCCAGTTACGCCACATGAGCATCCAGCGACGTCCGAAATGCCGGAAAAATACTCACGCCCGATCGACGCATCCGGACATCCGCAGCCCGAGGCGCCGGAACAGGTGCTTATCGTTCTCGGCGGCCGGGTTTCCCGTAGTCAACAGCTTTTCGCCATAGAAAACGGAGTTGGCGCCGGCAAGAAAACACAAGGCCTGGGTCTCGTCGCTCATGTCCGTGCGTCCGGCGGACAAACGCACTCGCGACTTCGGCATGAGGATGCGCGCCACGGCGACGGTCCGCACGAAAACCAAAGAATCCAGCTTGGGCACCCCGGCCAAGGGCGTGCCTTCCACTTGAACCAGCATATTGATAGGCACGCTCTCGGGGTGTTTCGGCAGATTCGCGAGTTCCAGGAGCAACCCGGCGCGGTCGCGGTCGCTCTCCCCCATTCCGACGATGCCGCCGCAGCATACGTTAATCCCGGCGTCGCGCACGCGCTCCAGCGTGTCGAGGCGATCCTGATAGGTGCGGGTCGTGATGATTTTGGAGTAATACTCCTCCGACGTGTCCAGATTGTGATTGTAATAATCGAGTCCGGACTCTTTCAGCCGTTGCGTTTGACTGTCGGTTAGCATGCCTAAGGTGACGCAGGTTTCCATACCGAGCGCCTTTACCCCCTCGATCATCCCGCAAACCCGCTCGATGTCGCGGTCTTTCGGACTGCGCCAAGCCGCTCCCATGCAGAACCGGGTGGCGCCTTGCGCTTTGGCCGTGCGCGCCGCATTCAGCACGTCATCCAGGGACATCAGATCTTCGCGCTTCAAATCCGTATCGTGACGGGCGCTTTGCGGGCAGTAGGCGCAGTCTTCGGAACAGGCGCCGGTCTTGATGCTCAAGAGACGGCTGACCTGAACTTCGTTCGGATCGAAATTTTGCCGGTGAACGGTTTGCGCCCGGTAGACAAGATCGTTGAACGGCAGAGCGAATAGGGCCTCGACTTCGTCCAACCGCCAGTCGTGGCGCAGCAGGCAATTTTCGAAATACGCTTGAGCCGCTAAATCCACCTGAGACTCTTCTGCTATTTTCATGGCTTCTCCGGAAAGTGATTTGGGCTGCGGCCGAGGCCGGCAACCGAACGCCGTCAACTGCGAAAACCGAAAAACGTGAACAAATGGTCGAACATTATACAGGATTGGCTCTATCCACCCACTTGTTTGCTGTGCGGGGATCCGGGCCGTGCGGGAATCGATCTTTGCCCGGACTGCCTGCGGTCCCTGCCTTATAACGCGGTGGCGTGCCCGCGCTGCGCGCTACCCCTGGAATCGCCCGCTCCGCAAACCTGCGGAAGCTGCCAGAAAAAACCGCCCGTTTTCGACGCGGCCTTCGCTTTGTTCCGTTACGAAGAGCCCGTTCGCCACCTGATTCAGTCGCTGAAATTCGGCGCCCGCTATCCTTGCGCGCGGCTTCTCGGCACGCTGATGGCGGAACGGCTGGCGGCGCTGGAAGAAAAGCCTTCCGTCATCGTGCCGGTTCCCCTGCATCGCAGCCGGTATCGGCAACGCGGCTTCAACCAGGCCATCGAAATCGCGCGCACGGTATCGCGCCGGCTGCACGTTCCGCTCGATCTAAACAGTTGCCGCCGCATCCGCCCGACCGCCGCCCAAACCGGTCTTCCGGCCAAACAGCGCCGCAATAACCTGCGCCACGCCTTCGCGGTCGAAATGCCCGTCGAACACCGCCATGCGGTCATTTTGGACGATGTGATGACGACCGGCGCAACCGCGAACGAACTCGCCGGAGCATTGCGCCGGGCCGGCGTCGCCAAGATCGATGTCTGGGCGTGCGCGCGGGCGTGACCCGTTTTCGGCCGGATCGGAAACGCGGCATCCCGCCCTCGCCGGTCTTGCGCCGCCGTCTTTTCCGGCGCGCCGATATTCTTCGGGCCGCACGCCCGCCATCCCTTGGAAACGCGCCTTCAAGAACCTTCGGTTTGTAAACCGGAAAAACCGCCGGTAAAATTCGGACTCTGTTTTCGCTTTCTGACAGACCGATCCGCCTCTTTCAAAAAACAATGCGACCATGGAAACCCACCACTGCCTCTGAGCCCGTTTCCAAGGAACGTATCGGCCTGGTCATCATCATCGGCTTGTTCTGCGCCCTCATTCTGATCTCCCGCTTTCAGTCTCTCATCGATTTTCCTTACATGGCATCCGCCGCGGATTTTGTCGCGCAAGAAAAAGACGAGCCCGCTCCCTATAAGGATCGGATGCCGTCCGCCGAGCGTCAGTCGCCTGCCGATGACGACGAAGGTCATGACCGAGACCGATATCTGCTGTCCTCTTATCACTATCGGTTGTCGCATTTTCAGGTGGAGATTCCCGCCTCCGCCGAAACCGTAGCCACGAACTGGATTTCCGAACCGACCGTCCCCCCTCCTCGCCGACGCTGATCCATCGACTCCCGTTTTGACCGGCGGCTCACCTTGATTTTAGCGTCCGCCCGAGCGAGCGCGCCGGATCCGTTCCGCAGCGCGATCGCGCCCGTTTCAACCCCGGAAGCTTGAGGACATGCATGTTTCTGCACCGACGGCAATCTCTTTTTACAGGGGGACTTCTGGCTCTGGCCGTATTCGGATCGGCCGCGGCCGGCGAGCCTTTGACCCTGAACCAGGCGCTTGACCTGGCCATCAAGAACAATCCCGAACTTGTCGCTGCCCGCGCCCAGATACAGGGCGCGGAAGGCGATCTGACCACCGCCAAGGCCTATCCCAATCCCGAACTCCAGATCGGGGCAGGCGAATCGGTAGCCCGGGACGCACAAGTCTTGCGCGGCATCTTGGGCGGCGTCGATGTCGCCCAGCCCATCGAACTCCCGTTCGTCCGCCGCCCCCGCCGAGAAGCCGGCGAAGCCGGCGTGGAAGCGGCCGGCGCCGCCTACCGGGTCGCCGGCCTGAACGTGCTGACCCGGGTCAAACAGGCGTTCTACAACGTGTTGAGACAGCAGGAACTGCTCCGGATGGCGGAAACCAACCGGGAACTTCTGGCGTCCATACGCGATAAGATCAAGTTGCGCGTCGATGTCGGCGAAGCTTCGCGCTACGAATGGGTGAAGGCCGAAGCCGAACTGCTGGGAGCCACCAAAACTCGGGAGAGCGCCGCATTGCGCGTCGAACAGGCCAAAGTCGCGCTGCGCGCGCTGATCGGCGGCGCCCTGCCCCCCCATCCGGAAATCGTCGGCGAGCTGCCGTCCGGCAAAGAGCCTCCGCTCGATCTCGACAAGCTCCGGGACAGCGTGCTGCAAAATCACCCGGCCCTGGTTCAGGCTCGAGCGGAAATCGAGCGGGCCAAGTCTCAGCTAGAACTGGAGCAGGCGCTGCGCTATCCCCAGCCCACCGTCAAGGCCGGCGTCTATCGCGAGCCCCATCTGGAGCAGTGGCGGGTCGATCTCATCGTGCCGCTGCCTTTGTGGAACCAGCGCCAAGGCCCCATCGCGCGCGCCGCCGCCGACCGGGCGCGGGCGGACGCTCAAGCGAATCAGCAGCAGCTGAACCTGATGTACGAACTGGACACCGCCATTACCGCCTACCGCATCGCCAGCCAGCAGATCGAGACCTTCGAATCCGGGCTCCTGCGCGAAGCCGAATCGGCGCTGAAAGTCGCGGAAGCCGCCTATCGCCTCGGAGAACGAGGCATCCTCGATTATTTGGATGCCCAGCGCACCTTCCAAGCGGTGCGCGTCGACTATATCAACGCCTTGTTCGACAAGAACGGCGCGCTTCTCGAAATCGAGCGGCTTCGGGCTCAGGACTATCAGGATCAGCCATTATGAAAAAATCCATACTTTTTGCGTTGCTTGCGCTCGGCGTCTGGCCCGCGTTCGGACAACAGGAGACCCAAGAGGCGGAGACCACTGCCGAGATTGCCGTCACCGCGCCCCCGTCGCTGCTCGAACGGCTCAAGATCGAGCCGGTCGCGTCCATGGAGATCGGCGAAACCCTTCACTTGCCGGGCCGGGTCACCTTGAACGAACACCGGGTGGCCCGCGTCGGACCGAGCGTAACCGGCCGAGTCACCGAGATCACGGCTTTCATCGGCCAAAACGTGCGCCAGGGCCAGCGCCTGGCGACCATCAACAGCACCGAACTGAGCATCGCTCAAGCGGCCTATTTGAAAGCGAAGACCCAGATGAACCTGCAACGTCTGGCGGTCGAGCGGGCGCGCCGGCTGCTGGAAGCCGACGTGATCAGCCGCGCGGAACTCACCGAGCGCGAAAGCGGGCTAACGGAGATCGAGGTGGAACTCCGCGCCAGCGCCGACCAACTGGCGGTGATGGGGATGAGCGAAAACGCCATTCAACGCTTGTCGCGCAGCGGCCAGATCGATTCGGTGGTTCAGGTCACGGCCACGCTGTCCGGAACGGTGATCGAGCGGAATATCTCCATCGGCCAGATCGCCCAGCCCGCCGACGACTTGTTCACGATCGCCGATCTGTCCGAAGTCTGGGTCGTCGCCGAAGCGCCGGAGCAGCAAGCCTATCTGGTCGAAACCGGCGGCCAGGCCGAGGTGCAGATTCCGGCGCTGCCCGGACAGAAAATCACCGGCAAGGTGATTTACGTGGCGGATATCGTCAACCCGTCGACCCGTACGGTGACCGTGCGCATGGAGGTCGAAAATCCGGAGCGCAAAATCAAGCCGGAGATGCTGGCGACCATGGTCATTCACCGGCCGCGAATCACCGCTCTCAACATCCCGGCCAAGGCCGTCGTCAGAACCGACGACCGCGATTACGTGTTCGTGCAAACGGCCGCAGACCAGTTCGTTCTGACGCCGGTCTCCCTGGGCCCGGATCTGGGCGGATTGCGCCGGGTCGTCGCGGGACTGAGCGAGGGCCAGCGGATCGTCGTCGATGGCGCGTTCCATCTGAATAACGAGCGTATCCGCAAGGAACTGGAGTAAGCCATGATCGAAAGTTTAATCCGCGCCGCGCTGAAGCAGCGGCTGGTGGTTCTGATCATAGCGACCTGTCTTCTGGCGTTCGGCATTTCGGCGATGCAGCATCTGTCGGTGGACGCCTTTCCCGACGTCACCAACGTCCAGGTTCAGGTGGCGGCCGAGGTGCCCGGCAGTTCCGCGGAAGAAGTGGAGCGTTTCGTGACGGTTCCTCTCGAAATCGCCATGACCGGGCTTCCCGGCCTGGTCGAAATGCGCTCGGTGAACCGCAACGCCTTGTCGCAGATCGTCCTGGTGTTCGACGACGATACCGATATTTATTTCGCCCGGCAGTTGGTGCTCGAGCGCATGATCGAAGCGGCGGAACGCTTGCCGGAAGGCGCTACACCGGTTCTCGGACCGGTTTCATCGGGCTTGGGCGAAGTCTATCAATACACGCTGGAGCGGCCCGACGACGGCGAGCGCGCACTGACCGAAGAAGAACTGACCGATCGCAGGACCGTTCAGGACTGGGTGGTGCGTCCCCTGCTCCGCGGCATTCCAGGCGTCGCCGAAATCAATTCGATCGGCGGCCTGGAACGTCAGTATCAGGTCCTTCCCAACCCCGACCGCTTGCGTCATTACGGCCTGACGCTGAAAGACGTCTACACCGCGCTGGCCCTCAACAACGCCAACAGCGGCGGCGGCAAGCTGCCGCAATACGCCGAACAGTATCTCATCCGCGGCATCGGCCTGATTCACGACGTGGAGGACATCGGCAACATCGTCCTCAAGGAAATCGACGGCACCCCCATCTACATCCATGACGTGGGCGAAGTGCGCATCGGTCATGCGGTGCGCTCGGGCGCCGTGATCAAGAACGGCTACACGGAAGCGGTGGGCGGCATCGTTCTGCAGCTCCGCGGCGGCAACGCCAAGGAGATCGTCGGCCGGGTCAAGGAACGAATCGCCGAGATCAACGAACAAGGAATGCTGCCGGACGGTCTCAAAATCGTGCCGTTCTACGACCGCACCGATCTGGTCGACGCGGCGATTCACACCGTGACCAAGGTCCTGATGGAAGGCATTTTCCTGGTCGTGATCGTGCTGTTCCTGTATCTGGGCGACATCCGCTCCAGCCTGATCGTAGTGGCGACGCTGATCGTCACGCCGCTGGTCACGTTCATGGCGATGAACCACTACGGTATCTCGGCCAACCTCATGTCCCTCGGCGGGCTCGCCATCGCCATCGGCATCATGGTGGACGGCTCGGTGGTGGTGGTGGAAAATGCCTTTCACCACTTGGGCGAGGCCGAGAAAACCGGCGAGAGCCGCAGTATGATCGTGTTGCGCGCCGCCGCCGAAGTGGGCACGCCGGTGCTGTTCGGAGTCGGCATCATCTGCCTGGTGTTCCTGCCCCTGATGACGATGACCGGGCTCGAAGGCAAGATGTTCGCGCCGCTGGCCTACACCATCGCCATCGCCCTGTTCATCTCCCTGATCGTGTCGCTGACCCTGTCGCCGGTGCTGTGCTCCTACCTGCTCAAAGGCGGGGCCGATCACGATACGCGCATCATCGCGTTCATGAAGCGTCCTTACCTCAAGCTGCTGCACTTTGCCCTGGGCAATCCCGGAAAAGTGGTGGCGAGCGCGATCGCTTTGCTGGCCGGCAGCCTCTTGCTATTCCCGTTTCTGGGAACGTCCTTCATCCCGGAGATGAAAGAAGGCTCGATCGTGCCCGGCATCAACCGGGTTCCGAGCATGTCGCTGGACGAATCGATCCGGCTGGAGAGCGAAGCCATGCGCCTGGTGATGGAAGTGCCGGGGGTAGTCAAAGCGGTCTCGCAACTGGGACGCAGCGAAAGCCCCACCGATCCGCAACCGGAAAACGAGTCCACCCCGATCGTGACGATCAAGCCCCAGGACCAGCTTCCGGAGGGCTGGGATCAGAACGATGTCATGGACGCCATCCGCGAAAAGCTCGCGGTGCTGCCGGGCGTCAATATCGTGATGGCGCAGCCGATTTCGGACCGGGTGGACGAAATGGTGACCGGGGTGCGCTCCGACATCGCCATCAAGCTGTTCGGCGACGAACTGGAGGTACTGAAGCAAAAGGCCGACGAAATCATCAAGGTGCTCAACTCGATCGAAGGCGCCGCCGATATTCGCGTCGAACGGGTGAGCGGCCAGCAGTATCTCACCATCGATATCGACCGCCAGGCCATCGCCCGCCACGGCATCAACGTGGCCGACATCAACGACATCATCGAAACCGCGATCGGCGGCCGCGTCAGCACCGACATTTATGAGGGCGAGCGGCGGTTTTCGGCGGTGGTCCGGTTTCCCGAAAAATTCAGGAACAACCCGCAGGCGATCGGGCAAATTCTGCTGAAATCGCCCAACGGCGCCCTGGTGCCCCTGGACGATCTGGCCGTCATCGAAGTCGTGGACGGCCCCGCGCAGATCAGTCGCGACAGCGCCCGGCGCCGGCTGGTGATCGGCGCGAACGTCAGGGGCCGCGATCTGGGCGGCTTCGTCGCGGAACTGCAAAAGGCCGTCACCGAGCAAGTGAAGCTCCCGGAGGGCTATTACGTCACCTGGGGCGGACAGTTCGAGAACCTGGAACGGGCCATGAAACGCCTGATGGTGATTATCCCCATCACCATCGCGGCGATCTTCTTCCTGCTGTTCCTGCTGTTCAACTCGCTGCGCTTCGCCGCCCTCATCATCCTGGTGCTGCCGTTCGCATCGATGGGCGGCATCTTCTCGCTGTTTCTCACCGGGGAATACCTGTCGGTTCCGGCCTCGGTCGGCTTCATCACCTTATGGGGCATCGCGGTGCTGAACGGGGTGGTGCTGGTGTCTTACATTCGGGGACTGCGGGACGAGGGACTCAGCCAGAACGACGCCATCGTCGAAGGCTGCAAGCAGCGCTTCCGGCCGGTGATGATGACCGCGACCGTCGCCATGCTGGGGCTGGTGCCCTTCCTGTTCGCCACAGGTCCGGGCTCCGAAGTCCAGCGCCCGCTGGCGATCGTGGTGATCGGCGGCTTGATCACCTCGACCCTGCTTACCCTGGTCGTGTTGCCGACCCTTTACCGATGGTTCGAAGAGAAGCGCATCGAAGCCTGATCGAGGAAATTTGCCATGAAAGAAATCAAAGCCATCATCCAGCCTCAGCGCTTGAGCAAGCTCAGAAACGCCTTCCGCCGGATGCGCGGCTTTCCGGGAATGTCCGTGAGCCGGGTGGAAGGTTGCAGCCAGCACGAGGAACCGGAGGTCGGTCAAAACATCCGGGAGGAATTGACCGACTTTTCGCCCAAGGTCCGCATCGAGATCGTCGCTCCCGACGACAAGGTGGACGAAATCGTCGAAATCATCCGTGAAAACAGCCGCACCGGACAAGTCGGCGACGGCATCATTTGGATCACGGACATCGGGAGCTTCGAGCAGATCCGCATCAAGTAAAAAGCCCGCCGGAGTTTTTTGCCCGGCAGGAAGCGCCTCCGATCAGGCCCGGAACTCCGCCACCACCGGCGCATGATCGGACGGCCGCTCGAGCCGCCGCGGCTCGACGTCGATGCGGCAGGCCAGGCAATCTTCGCTCAGCGCCGAGCTGGTCAGGATGTGATCGATGCGCAGCCCCATGTTGCGGCGGAACGCATTGAGACGGTAATCCCACCAGGTGTAGCTCTTCTCGGCCTGTTCGAAACGCCGGAAAACGTCGCTCAACCCCAAGTCGAGCAAGGCGCGGAACGCCTCCCGCTCCGGCGTGCTGCACAGAATCCTCTCGCGCCAGGACTCGGGATCGTACACGTCCCTGTCCTCGGGCGCGATGTTGAAATCGCCCAGCACCACCAGACGCGGGTGACGCTCCAACTCGAGGCTCAGGTAATCCCGCATCTTCGCCAGCCAGTCCAGCTTGTAGGCGTATTTGTCCGAACCCACCTCGCCGCCGTTCGGCACGTAGAGATCGACGATCCGGTAATCCCCGACGGTAACCGCCAGTATGCGCCGCTGGGGATCGTCGAAGCCGGCCGGATCGGTGACGGGATCGCCGAGATCGAGCGTGCTGAGCACCGCGACGCCGTTATAGGTTTTCTGTCCGCTATAGACCGAGCGATAACCGGCTTCGGCCAATTCCGCGACCGGAAATTCCGGATCGGTCATTTTGGTTTCCTGCACGGCGAGCACGTCGGGCTGTTCCCGTCCGAGCCAGCTCAAAACGTGGGGCAGACGCACGCGCAGGGAATTGACGTTCCAAGTGGCGATTTTCATGTCAATCGGCCTTCGCCAAGTCAGCCATCTTTTTCTCCAGGTTCTTCAACCGCGTCCACATCTCGTGCAAACGGGGAAACACCGCCATGTTCTTGAGATATTGTTGCAGCGGCTGGGCCGGCCCGCCGGCGTACATGCCGGGCTGCTTGATGCTGTTGTTGAGCCCGGCGCGGTGGAGCAGCACCACATCGTCGGCCACGGTGATATGGTCCAGGGTTCCGGTCTGACCGGACGCGATGACCCTTTTTCCGAACCGGGTCGAGCCGGAAATGCCGGTATGGGCGCAGAGAATGCAGTCCTCGCCGATTTCGACGTTGTGCCCGATATGACAGAGGGCGTCGATCACGGCTCCGGAGCGGATGAGGGTGGCTCCGTAGGTGGCGCGGTCGATATTGGTGTTGGCGCCGATCACCACCCGGTCCTCGACGATGACCTTGCCGGTGTGGGGAATACGGTAATTGCGGCGGCGCTCGTCCTGGGCGAACCCGAAGCCTTCCGAGCCGATCACGCAGCCGGCCTTCAAAATGACGTTGGCGCCGATCTCGCACTCGTAGCCGACGGTAACGCGCGGGTGGATCACCGTCTCCCGGCCGATTTTTGCGCGCTTCTCGATCACGGTGTTGGCCATGATGACGACGCCGGGTCCCAGACTGACCTCGGCGCCCAGCACCACGCCGGGACCGATCACGGTATCGTCGGGCACCGCGACGCTCGCGTGAATCACCGCGGAAGGGTGAATCCGCGGCCACTCGACATCCCGCACGTCGCGGTCGCCGTAAGTCTGCTTGAGCAGTGCGATGGCCAGGCGCACGTTCGGCGCGATCAGCAGGGACACGCCGTCATCGGCCAATTCCGCGGCGATCGCCGCGGTGGTCACGACCGCGGCGGGCTTCAGTTCGCGGACTCGGGGCAGATATTTCGCATGATCTACGAACACCAAATCCCCGGGCGCGCAGTCTTCGACAGGCGCAAGGCGGCGGATGACCCGATCCGGCCCGCGATGATCGACGATCAGACCTTGAGTCCTGAAACGCTCAAATACTTCCGAGGCGAGTACGTTCATAGATAAATCCAAATACTTGAGATTGAATGGAAATGATATGGACCCGAAAAAAAGCGGGCAACCCTTATCATCGCGCGGGCCGGATATTGCCGAGTTTCCCTGCGGATTTCCGGACTGTCGCAGAGCCGGCGGGAAAATGTCCGTCAAAGCTCCGGCATGCAACACCGCCGATTGCGCGACGGTCAAATCCATGGACGAGATCGGCCATTCGCCCGGAATGAAGACCATCGCCGAGCACGGCGTCATTTCGGACAATCTCTGTGAAGCCGGCGCCGATCCCGTCCGGGGATATCGCATCGTCAAACCGATCCGGATCGGCGATTTAGTGTAATATTCCTGTCGACTTTTGCCGAAAAAACGAAAATTTCGGCGTCGATCCGGCACTTTTGGATCTTTTTGGGTCTAAGGCGCTTTGCCTCATGCGAGAGAATACTTTGGCCATTGCACCGCAACAGCTAAACCCGCCGGCACCCTGCCCGGAAGCCGCCACGGAACGCCCGTACGAGCGTTTTGCCGATGAACTCGTCAGGCGCGGGAAGGTGCGCGAGGCGGAAATTCACCGCGCCAAACGCCTGGCGGCGCAAACCGGCGAGCAGAACCTGCCCGCGCTGCTGCTCAGGCTGGGCATCGTTTCCGAGCGCGATACCGCGGAAATATTGGCCGAAGTCGGATCGTTGCCGCTGGTGTCGCCCGCGGATTATCCGGATACCTCCCCGCTTCCCGAGACGCTGGCCATTCGCTATCTCAAGGAAAACCACGTGGTCGGCATCGCCGCCCAGGACAACGAATTCGTCGTGGCGGTGGCGGACCCGTTCGACCGCGAGCTGCTGGCCGCCCTGACCCTGGCCTGCGAAAAACCCGTGCGACCGTATGTCGGTCTGCCGTCCGAGATCGACCGCGCGCTCGAACAGCAGCTCGGCTCCGGCAAGACGCTGATGGGCCAGATCGTCGAGGATTTCGGCAGCGACGACGACATCGACGAGGCCGATGTCGAACACCTCAAGGACCTGGCCTCGGAAGCGCCGGTGATCCGCATGGTCAATCTGATCATGCAGCGGGCGGTGGAGTCGCGGGCGTCCGATATTCACGTCGAACCGTTCGAACAGCGACTGAAGGTCCGCTTCCGGGTCGACGGCGTGCTGCGCGAGGTGGAAGCCCCGCCGGTACGCTCGACCGCCGCCGTGATTTCGCGCATCAAGATCATGGCCAAGCTCAACATCGCCGAGCGCCGCCTGCCCCAGGACGGGCGCATCAAGCTGCAAGTGCAGGGCAAGGAACTGGATTTGCGCGTCTCCACGGTGCCGACCATGTACGGCGAAAGCGTGGTCATTCGTCTCTTGCACAAGGAAAGCATCGCGTTCGATTTTTCCTCGCTCGGCTTCGAGGGCGCCATGCTCGAGCGGTTCCTGGACGTGCTGGCGCTGCCCCACGGCATCATCCTGATCACCGGCCCCACCGGCAGCGGCAAGAGCACCACCCTGTACACGGCGCTGCACAAGCTCAATACGCCCGAGCGCAAGATCATCACCGTCGAGGATCCGGTGGAATACCAACTGGAGGGCGTCAACCAGATCCAGGTCAAGCCCCAGATCGGCCTGACCTTCGCCAACGCCCTGCGCTCCATCGTCCGGCAAGACCCGGACGTCATCATGATCGGCGAAATGCGCGATCTGGAAACTGCGCGCATTGCGGTGCAATCGGCGCTCACCGGCCACCTGGTGCTGTCCACGCTGCACACCAACGACGCCGCCGGCGGCGTCACCCGGCTCATGGATATGGGCCTGGAGGACTACCTCATCACCTCCACCGTGAACGGCATCCTCGGCCAGCGTCTGGTGCGCCGGCTCTGCCCGAATTGCCGCGAGGCCTATCCCGCGCTGGCGGAGATGGTCGAGGAAATGAAGCTGGCGCGGTTCGCCGACGGTCCGGTCGTCCTGCACCGGCCCAAAGGCTGCGAGCAATGCGACGGAACCGGCTACCGGGGACGCCTTGCGATCCAGGAATTCCTGGTCATGAGCGACGACATCCGCCGTCAGGTGATGAATCACGCTCAAGCGCGGCAGATCGAAGAGATAGCCTTGCAGGAGGGCATGTTCACCATGTACGAGGACGGTTTGCGCAAGGCCGTCGCAGGACAGACCACCATCGAAGAAGTGCTGCGCGTCACATCGGATAGTTGAGGATTATGGCTCTTTACGTCTATAAGGCCGTGGACCGGGATGGCGAAACGGTGGAAGCGGAACGCGAAGCCGTCGACGAAAGCACCTTGATCGCGACCCTGCAAAACGAAGGCTTCCTGCCGATCCGGGTGGCACCGGCGAAATCGCGGCCGCTCGCGTGGCTGAGTCTCGGCCGCAGCAAGATAAGGATTTCGCAGAAGCAGATCGCCCTGTTCACGCGCGAACTGCTGACCCTGCTCCACGCCGGGCTGCCGCTGGACCGGGCTCTCACCGTGCTGCTCGAACTGACCGCGAACGAACCGGCCTTGAACGGCCTGATCGCCAAAGTGCTGGATTCGGTCAAGGGCGGAGCGCAGCTGTCCGATGCGCTGGAAGCCCAAGGCGGGGTTTTCTCGCGCTTCTATATCAACCTGATCCGCGCCGGCGAAGCGGGCGGCGCGCTGGAACAGGTACTGGAGCGCCTGTCCGATTATCTGGAGCGATCCAAGGAGCTTCGCGATACCGTCACCACCGCGCTGATTTATCCCGCCATTCTGGTCGCCATGGCGGTGTTGTCGCTGCTGCTGCTGCTGACCTTCGTGGTGCCGCAGTTCACCGAGATGTTCGAATCGGCCGGCAAGGAACTTCCCGTGCCGACCCAGATCGTGGTCGGCGCGGCCGAGGGCCTACGGTCCTACTGGTGGGTCTTGCTGATGCTGATCGTGGGCGTTATCGGCTATTTCCGCTATCAATTCGCGGACGCGGACCGCCGGCGGGTCTGGGACGGACGGCTGTTGAGCCTGCCCCTGATAGGGGATCTGATCCGCAAGCTGGAAGTCGCCAGTTTCAGCCGCACCCTGGCCACCCTGCTGGCCAACGGCGTCTCCATGCTGGCGGCGCTGACCATCGTCAGGGAAACGCTCGGAAATCGGGTGGTCGCCGAAGGCGTCGGCGTGGCCGTGGAAAGCCTGAAAGGCGGCGGCAGCCTCTCGATACCGCTGATCGAGAGCGGTCTGTTTCCCACCCTGGCCATGCAAATGATCAAACTGGGCGAGGAATCCGGCCATCTAGCCGAGATGCTGGAACGCGTCGCGGTCACTTACGACAAGGAGATCAAGATTTCGGTACAGCGCCTGCTGGCTCTGCTGGAGCCGGTGTTGATCGTGGGCTTGGGTATCATGATCGCCGGAATCATCATTTCGATTCTGATGGCGATCTTGAGCGTCAACGATCTGGCTTTTTAAACTCGTTTCTTCACCATCCGCTCACACAATATTTTTACTCAATTTTTACTCATGGGTCTTACCGTCATGCCAAAACATCAATGCCTCACCCGCGCTCAGCGCGGCTTTACCCTGATCGAACTGTTGGTCGTGCTGGCCATCATCGGCTTGTTGGCCGGCTTAGTCGGACCGCAGGTCGTCAAACACCTGGGAGAATCCAAAACCAAGACCGCGCGGCTGCAAATCGAAGAATTCTCTTCGGCGCTGGACATGTATCGCCTGGATGTAGGCCGTTATCCGGCCACCGACGAAGGACTCGCGGCGCTCGTCGAGCAGCCGAGCAACGCCAGGGTCTGGAACGGCCCGTATCTCCGCAAGAAAAAAATCCCGGCCGATCCCTGGAACAATCCTTACCATTACGCATCCCCCGGCCAGCACGGCAAATTCGATTTGTTCACCCTGGGAGCGGACAACGCCGAGGGCGGCGAAGGCGAGGACCAGGACGTCGCAAGCTGGGAATGAATCGGCGTGTTCCCGGAATGTTTTGAGCCCGGAAAAAAGCCTGCCGGCGAGTTTCAAGAAATGCTCTTCGATGCCGGGCGGTCCATCGCGTGGAACGCCCCGCCCGGGTGATCATGCGCAAGCTTCGCCGTCCGCATCGCGCATCGCTTCGCGCCCCGACCACCGGAGCTTTCCGGTCGTTCGGATTCACGCTGCTGGAAATGCTGCTGGCGCTGTCCGTGGCGGCCGCGCTGACGGCCGTGGCGGTGCCGAACATCGCGCCGATGCTGACCCGTGCCCAACTCACCGCGGCCGCGCGAGACGTCGCGTCCGGCCTGCGGTACGCGCGCGGCCAGGCGCTCAGCGAGGCGCGCGAAGCAAGCTTCGAGCTGAACGTGAATCGCGGGACCTATCGAGTCAGCGGCCGTCGAAAGAATTTTTCATTGCCCGGGAGCGTCCGGCTCAGCCTTTACACCGCCGAACGGGAAGCCGGCGAAGACGGCATCGGCAGCATCCGTTTTTTTCCGGACGGCTCGTCGACCGGCGGGCGCGTCACTCTGGAAGCGGCCGGAAAAAAGCGTCTGGTGGACGTCAACTGGCTCACCGGAGAGGTCGTGATTCGTGAAGAATAGGCGCGCTTCCCGCCAGGGCGGATTCTCCCTGCTCGAGATCCTGGTCGCTTTCGCCATACTGGCCTTGGCCTTGGGCGTGCTGCTGCGCATCTTCGGCGGCGCGGGCCGCATCGCGGGACTCGCCGGCAATTATGCGCGCGCCGTGGTGATCGCCGAATCGCTGCTGGCGGCCGCCGACACCGAAACCCCTTTGCAGCCGGGCGAAACGAACGGCGACATCGACGCGGTTTTTCATTGGATCATGCGCGTGAGTCCCTATCAGGGCGAGGAAAACGTCTCGTTTGCCGAGAACCTGCCGGTCGCGCCTTATCAAGTGGCGCTCAGCGTGGCCTGGGAGGAAGGCGACGAGCCGCGCTCGTTCGAGCTTACGACGCTCAGACTGCTGCCCACTAAAACGGGAATCACCGGTTTTTGATGGCCACACCGCATAAACGCCGCGCCAGCGCCGGTTTTACGCTGATCGAGGTTCTGATCGCCACCACCCTGCTCGGCGTCATGATGCTCTTGTTGTTCGGCAGCCTGCGTATCGGCGTAGCTAGTTGGGACAGCGGCGAAGACAGGATGGCGCGGGCCAGCCGACTGTTTCTCGTGCAAAACTTCTTGCGCAACCATATCGGCAGCGCGCTGCCTCTGGTCGAGATGGACGAGTCCGAAGGGGGCGCCACCTCCTTGAGAGGCGGGGAAGACTGGATCGAATATGTTGCGACCATGCCGCCGCAAATCAGGTCGGGCGGGCTTTATCGCTTCAGGCTGTATGTCGCCGGAGACGGGCACCAACAGGATCTGAAGGTCGCCATGCGGCCGTATGTCTCGAACCCGAATTCGAGCGGAGCGGCCGAACCGATCGAAGATGTCGTGTTGCTGGAAAAGCTGGATCGAATCAAATTTTCCTATCTGCCGGAAAATCTCCGGATCGGACAACAGAACAATTCGGTCTGGCTGGCGGAATGGCAACAGCCTCGGCTGCCGATGCTGATTCGAGTGCAGATCGAGCCGGAAAACGAAGAGCCCTGGCCCGATTTGGTGATCGCGCTCAGAACTCGCAGATAACCCTATGGCATCTCGCTCCCGAGCGAAACAGCAAGGCGTAGCCCTGATCTTGGTACTCTGGATATTGGCCTTGATGACCGTCATGGCAGGCAGTTTCGCATTGTCGACCCAGCGCGAAACCTCATTGGTGACCAATGTCCGGGAACGCGCCAAGGCCGTGGCCTTGGCCGACGGCGGCATACATTACGCCATGTTCATGCTGAGCTTGCCGAACGCGGCGGAGCGCTGGCGCGCGGACGGCACGCCCTATCGAACGATATTGGACGGCGTGCCCGTTCAAATACGTATTTATGACGAAGCGGGAAAAATCGATCTTAATATCGCTCAGGAAGCGACGTTACGGACTATATTGACGAAATTGCTCCAAAACGAAGATCAGGCGGTAAAATTGACGGATGCCATTTTGGATTGGCGCGACGGCGACGACATGAAACGTCTCAACGGCGCGGAATCCGCCGAATACCGCGCGGCCGGGTTGGACCAGATGCCGCAGAATCGCAATTTTCTGGTATTGGAGGAACTCCGTGGAGTTTTGGGCATCACGCCGTCGCTGTACAAAAAATTAGAGTCTTTATTCACCCTTTACACCAATGTCGACGGTATCAATCCGGCAAAAGCCTCGAGAGACATCTTATTGGCCCTGACCGACGGCAACAGCCAGGCCGTGGACGGCTTCATCGCCGCCCGCCAGGCAGGAAACGGAAACGTATCCCCGCCTCCGCTTCCCGCCATTCCCGGCATTCGATTCCACTCATTCGGCGATTCGGTTTACACGATCCGCGCCCGCCCGGTATCGCGGGACCGCGCCGAGCCGCCGGTTACGGCCGTCGTTCGCCGGGAAGCGAGCCGCCTGGGCGGAATCCCCTTCGTCTTCCTGAGATGGAAGCCGCAAACAGCCGGCGTCACGCCCGATCAATAGTACCCATGCTGAAACTCGATACGTCGATCGATCTCGACATCGCCAGATTTCTCCGCTGGTGGGCGGGCGAATTGTCTTTCCTCGTCCCCGCGAGATTGAAGAAATTTTTCGGCACGGCCAGCGAACGCCTGGTCTTGACCAAAGACGATTTCGGACTGAACGCGATTTACCTCGGCGACGAAGGAGACCGCCCGCTCGGCCGTTTCGCCTTGGACGAAAGCGGCAGCCAGAAACGGGAGCGCCTCCTCGCCGGCATGCCGGCTCTGGCCGAGGCAAAAGTCCTCCTGCGATTGACCGACGGCCAGTCCTTGCGGAAGACGCTCAAGCTTCCGCAGGCGGCGGAAGAAAATCTGAGCCAGGTAGTGGCCTTCGAAATGGATCGCCTGACGCCGTTCAAGAGCGATCAGGTTTATTATGCGACGCGCCTGCTGGAACGGTCGCCGGCAACTCGCCAGATCACGGTGGAACTCATATTGACCCCTCGTCATAAATTGGACGCCATGCTGGACGAGTTGGCGGTTTGGGGCTGGCGGCCGGACATCGTGGACATGGCGGGCGATTCTCCGCCCGGCGCCTACAACCTGTTGCCCGAAAAATATCGGCCGCCGCGGAACCCGTGGCCTTACAGGATCAACTCGGCGCTAACCGGAACGATCGTCTTGCTGATGATCGCGCTGAGCGTCATTCCGGTCTGGGCCAATCGGTCGCTCGCGCTAAAACTGGAACAGGAGGTGAAAAAGGCCAGCAAGAGCGCAAAGGAAGTCGAGTCCTTGCGCCAGCAGATGGAAGATCTGGTACACCGAACGAAATTTCTTCAGCAAAGGAAGCGCACCGAACCGGCCGTGGTGGATATGCTGAAGGCGCTGACCGATGTCATGCCCGATCAAACCTGGCTCAACGGCTTGCAGTATCGGGACCACCGGCTCGTGATACAAGGGCAGTCGCCGTCCGCTTCGGCTTTGATCGAGCTGATCGAGGCGTCGCCCTTTTTCCAAAACACCAGCTTTGTCTCGCCGGTAACGAAAGATACGGCCAGCGGACTGGAGCGTTTCCAGATCGCCAGCGATGTCGTCAACGGGAGGTTCTCTGAAAAACCGGCTTCATCTGAATCTGAATAAGCCCAGGCTTCTGGCTTTAGGCATTCTCGCCGGCCTCATCGCCCTGCTCTATCTCGTGGCGGTCGGTCCGCTGATCGGCCTTGCCCGGGAGTACGGCGAATCCGTCGACGATTTGCGGTTTCGCTTGCAGCGCTATCGAAAAGTCGCCGCGGAAAAGAACGACTTGATCGCCAAGCTGGAACAGATCAGGACCGCAGAACGGCAGGACGAACGGTTTATCGCGCGCGATACCGCCGCCCTGGCGTCGGCCGACCTGCAATCGATGATCAAGGAAATCGTGAGCCAAGCCGGCGGCGAACTGACCAGCACCCAGGTGATCCCGGAGCGGAAAGAAGAAAATTTCACCCGGATCTCGGTAAAGGTGCGCGTGAACGGCAGCACCACGGTACTGCGCGACGTATTGCACAGCATCGAAACCTCAAAACCCATGCTGTTCGTGGAAAACCTCAATATCCGGCCGATTCGGATGCCGCGCTACCCTGCGGCCAAGCCGTC
This sequence comes from Methylocaldum sp. MU1018, assembly GCF_053646775.1. NCBI lineage: Bacteria > Pseudomonadati > Pseudomonadota > Gammaproteobacteria > Methylococcales > Methylococcaceae > Methylocaldum > Methylocaldum sp. MU1018. The sequence goes on along the minus strand of NZ_CM132195.1, from coordinate 474,236 downwards.
CCAGCCTGCGGTCGACAAGCTGAGCGTGGATTTCGACGTCATCGGTTACATGCAAGCCGGTTAAGCCATGCCCAAATGGTCCCGCGATAATGTATTGAGCTTGATTTTGGCCGGCGTCGCGGCCTTGCTGCTCATCGGCGTCGTCATTGAATCAGCGGTGCTGAAAAGCAAGCGCTCGGCCGTGATGGCTTCCTCGGAAAAAGTCGCGGCTCCGGAAGCAATCGAGCCCGTCGACACCGAAGAGGTCGAGTTGCCCGATATTCAGGAATACGAAACCATCGTACAGCGCCCGCTATTCATGGAAGGCCGGCGTCCGGGAGCGGAGGGCGGGGAAACGACGGCGACGGCGGCGCAAAATACGCCGTTGACCGTGAAGCTGATGGGCGTCGCGTTCACGCCGAAGGACAAGACCGCGCTGTTCGTGGATGCCAAGGGCAAGTACAAGCGGCTGAAGAAGAACGGCTCGATCGAGGGCTGGACGCTGATCGATTTCGCCTTCGACAGAGTGACGCTGCAACAGGGCGATGAACAAAGGGTACTGATGCTGCTCAAACCCAAACCTAAAACGGCGCCGGTTCAGGCCACACCGGGCCAACCTCAGCAAGCACCGCAGCAACAACAGCAACCGGTGCCCGCGAATCCGGTGGCGAGCCCGTCGCCCCCCGTGGACGACACGGGCGAAGAAACCGAGGTCATCGAAGAAGAAGAAACGGCTGATGAAGACGCCGAAAACGCGGAGCAGTAAAACGAGCCTTTCCGAGCCGCGGATACCGGGCTGCTCAATGTTCCGAGCGATTGTCGGCGATTAATCGGCTGCCGCGCTCCGAAAAGCGGAGTCGCGGCCGCTTTCTTGCTCGAAAGACCGTTGGATGTCCGTTTTCGAGCCGTCACCGAGCGGTCGTTCATGCTGAATGATCGTGACAAATCGTAAAATGCGATAACGAAGGACGAAACGGCAGGTCTGGCGCGCAGCCGCCGAGAGGAGGCCGGATATAACGGGTCCGACGCGTGCCGCTTCATTCAGGATCGATACCGGCTCCGTGATTTCGATCGAAGGATGGTTCGAGTGCTGATCACATGCTACGAAACAGTACTTTAGATCGACTACCAGATTCCAAAAACGAAAAGAGTCCATGCATAAAACAAATCGATTCGTAGTTGCACCGCTGGCGCTTGCCCTGATTTTTTCCGGATGCGAATACCTCAAACCAAACGTAACCAAGCCGGCGTCCTTACCGGAAAATTTAACGGCCGAGCGTCCGAAAATCGAAACTACCGTTCCGCTGCAAACCGAAGCGATCGCCCAGGAACCGCCGAGGCCGCCCGAATATTACCCTCCATCCGGCAGCGTGATCGGCCCCGGCGCGCCTGTCGAGAAAGCCCGCCGCAAGGAAGGAAAGTACACCCTGAACTTCGATGATGCCGATCTGGGGGAAGTGGCCAAAGTCATGCTGGGCGACATGCTCAAGGTCAATTATGTCTTGAGCCCGAAAGTGGCCGGCAAGGTGAGCCTGCAAACGGCCCGTCCCCTGGCCGACGACGAACTGCTCCCCACCCTGGAGATGCTGCTCAAGATAAACGGAGCGGTATTGATCCGGGACAAAGGGCTCTACCGCATCGAACCGGAGACCACGGCGACGGCCGACGCACCGGGCGCGCGATTGGGCATCGCCGGGCAATCGTTGCCCGCAGGCTACCAATTGCGGGTGGTGCCTTTGCGTTATGTAGGCGTGCAGGAAATGCAAAAGGTCATCGAACCCATGATGCCGCCCAAGTCCATCGTGCGCGCCGACGAAAACCGGAACGTCATGGTCCTGGCGGGAACCGGCGAGGAGCTGGAGGGAGTGCTCGAAACGATCCGCATGTTCGACGTGGATTTCATGCAGGGCATGTCGGTCGGACTGTATCCCCTCAAAAACGTCGAACCCGCCATGCTAACGGAAGAACTGAACAAAGTTCTGGGCGACACGACCAAAGGCCCTCTGGCCGGCGTGATTCGCTTGCTGCCCATCGAACGCCTGAACGCCATTCTGGCGGTGACGCCCCAGCCGCGCTATCTGGACGAAGTGGAGACCTGGGTCGAACGCCTGGACCGCTACAGCAGTACGCGGGCTGGCGGAGTCCATGTCTATCGGGTACAGAACGTGGACGCCGTGGAACTCGCCGAAACCTTGTCCAACATATTCGGCGGCGGTCCTGGACCGCGGCGAACGCCCGGCCCATCCCTGGCGCCGGGCATGCAAGGCACGACCATCGGAGGCGTGGGGGGCGGCGGGGGCTTCGATCAAACCGGCGGTGGCATCGCCTCCGGCAGCGAATCGACGGGAATCTACGGCGGCGGCACGGGAAGCGCTCTCGGCGGCGCCAACTCGATGTCGAGCGGCTTCGGCTCCACGGCGGGAGGACTGGGCGGGACCACAGGAGGACTGGGCGGGACCACAGGAGGACTGGGCGGGACCACAGGAGGACTGGGCGGGACCACAGGAGGACTGGGCGGCGTAAGCGGCCGAAGAACCGGCGGCCTGGGTACGCGAGGCGGGATCGGCGGTGCCCGGGCCGGCCGCGGCGCGACGGTGGCCGAACTCGGCGGCGTCCGCATCGTGGCCGATCCGCCCAATAATGCCTTGATCATCACCGCCAAAGCGCAGGAATACAAGGAAATCGAAGCGGTGATCAAGGAGTTGGACATCATGCCCTTGCAGGTGCTGGTGGACGCCACGGTTGTCGAAGTCACACTGAGCGGCAACCTGCAATACGGGCTCCAGTGGCTGTTCAATCAAGGCAGCAGCGCGTATGGACTGGGCAGCACGACAGCAGGACAAGAAAACGGTTTAACGACAAATGCGCTTACGACGGCTGCCGCAGCAGCCGCAGGAGGGGGCTTTTCCTACGCCCTCGTCAACAGTGCCAAGGATATCCGGATCGTCCTCAATGCCTTGGCGAGCGAGAACAAGCTCAACGTGATTTCCTCGCCCTCCTTGATGGTGCTGAACAATCAGGAAGCCCAGATCAACGTGGGCGATACCGTTCCCCTCGCGACCGGTCAATCGACCCTGCTCGCCGGCGTCGGCACCACCAATCAACCGGCCATAACCTCTCAGTTTCAGTACGTCGACACCGGCGTGATCCTGCATGTCCGCCCCCGGGTCAACGCGGGAGGACTGGTGACCCTGGAAATCACGCAGGAAGTCAGCACGCCTCATCACATCACAGTAGGGAATACCGATACGTTCACCATCTCGAAGCGAGCGATCGAAAGCGCGGTGGCCGTCGGAAACGGCGGAACCATCGCCTTGGGCGGCCTCATTCGAGACAATCACACCAAGGATTTATCAGGGATACCCTTCCTGAGCAAGATTCCCTGGATCGGTCCCTTGTTCGGGACGACCACAAAGAAGCTCGACCGAACCGAACTGGTCGTGCTTCTGACGCCCAGGGTGGTTCAGCAGGAAAAGGATATCGGTGCGATCACGTCCGAATTCAAACGAAAACTCACCGGACTTTTCGAAGAGACGGGCCGGCCCGGCGAGCTGAGACTCAAAACCAAGGAATAGAACACGCCCGGCACCGTGCATCGGACGGCGCAGACCGGGCGCCGGTGAAGTAGCCTCGGCGTACCGGCCTCAAGCGGTTAATGGCCTTTTTCGCACGAGCAGGTCTCCGGTCACTCCGCGAACAAGGCGTCCACGAATTTCCGTGCGTCGAAATCCTGTAGATCGTCGATGCCCTCGCCGATCCCGATGAACCGGATCGGCAACCCGAACTGCTTGGCTAGGGCGAAAATGACGCCGCCCTTGGCGGTGCCGTCGAGCTTGGTGAGCGCGATGCCCGTCAGCCCGACCGCCTCGTTGAACAGCCTGGCCTGCGAAATCGCGTTCTGGCCGGTGCTGGCGTCGAGCACCAGCAGCACCTCGTGCGGCGCGGTTTCGTCCAACCGGCTCATGATGCGCTTGATCTTGCTGAGCTCCTCCATGAGATTCGACTTGGTGTGGAGGCGTCCCGCGGTATCGGCGATGAGCACGTCGACACCCCTCGCCTGGGCCGCCTGCACCGCATCGTAGATGACCGACGCCGAATCGGCCCCGGTATGCTGGGCGATCACCTGGACGTTGTTGCGCTCGCCCCAGGTCTGCAATTGCTCGACCGCCGCGGCGCGGAAGGTGTCGCCGGCCGCCAGCATCACGCTGTGCCCCTGGTTTTGCAGGCGCTTGGCGAGCTTGCCAATGGTCGTGGTCTTGCCCACGCCGTTCACGCCCACAACCAGGATGACGAAGGGCCGGGTCTCCGCCGGGATGTCCAGCGGGAAACTGACGGGCCGGAGAATGTCGTACAAATATTCGCGGAGGCTGGCCGCCAAGGTGGCGATGTCGCCGAGCTGATGCCGCTCCAGGCTTTCCGTCAGATGGCGAACGATGTCCTGAGTCGCCGTCACGCCGATATCGGCCATGAGCAACTGGGATTCGATATCTTCCAGAACATCCCGGTCGATGGCTTTCTTGCCGAGGGCGAGGGTTCCGAGAAAGCCGGTGAGACCGCCGCGGGTTTTTCCGAGTTGGCTTTTGAGCCGAACGAATAAGCCTTCCGGCGTGGGCCGTTCGGGCACCTTTTCGACCGGAACCGGCGGAACGATCGGCGGCAAGACCTCGGCGGACGGCGCGACGGCGATGCGCTCGGCGACTATCTCGCGCTCGGGCGCCTCAGCCTCGATCCGGCGCGGCAGGCGCAGATAAAGATGAACATGGACCAGATTCAGCCAAAGCAGCGCGGCCACGGCATGGTGCGCAACCGCAACGGCAACCGGCAAGCGCAGCAGAACCGCCGCGATCCCCAGGCTGACCTCCGCCAGCAGCAAAAAGCTGAGAAGCACGCCGGCCTTGCTCAGGCGAGGCACCTTGCGGTTCGAGGTGATCGCGAAAGCCAGCACGCTGAGCACCAGAAACACCGCGACGGCTCCCACGCGATGCGCCCAATGGATGGCGATGCGGGCATCCAGCGGCAATCCGCCCTTTTGATAGTCGGGACCGATTCCTCGCCAAAGCGTAAAGCCTTCGGCGTAATCGGCACCGGGCCAATACGAACCCATGCACGTGGGGAAGTCCGGGCAGGACAGCGCGGCGTAATTGGACGAGGTCCATCCGCCCAGAAAAATCTGCGCGAACAGCAACAACAGGGAAAAACCGCTCAGGCGGCGCAGCCAGCGGGTATCTCCGGCCGGGGGCGTCTGCGGACTCACTGCGAGGTACAGCCAATACAACAAGGCGAGCGTCACAAACCCCGCCAATAAATGGGCCGTGACGATGGCCGGCATGACCAGAAATTTCACGGTCCACATGCCGAGAAGCGCCTGCCCGATCACCAGGGCAAGGCTTGCATAAGTCAACGCGATCGCCTTGCCCCGGTTTTCCCGCACCCGGAACACCAGTCCGGCCAGCACCAGGACGGAAACGCCCAAAGCGCCGGCCAGATAACGGTGGATCATTTCTTTCCAGGCTTTGGCCGCCTCGAACGGAGCATGCCGCAACGCCTCGGCGATCTGCGGCTCCTCCACGATCATCTTTCCGTAACAGCCGGGCCAATCCGGACAGCCGAGCCCCGCATCGGAAATACGGACATAAGCTCCCATCGCCATGACGCAAAAGGCGAGAATCAGGGAAAAAAGGGTTAAGTTTCTGAAGAACATAGTCCTATGTTGTTATTGTCGTCTCGACGTTCGAGCCCGGTGATCCGGAGCGGATAGCGGTCCCGGTTCGGAGGCTGTGTGAAGAGAAGCTTCGCGAATCCCGGCCGTAGAGCATTTCGCGGTCTTTCAGCCGATCTGTGACGCGCGAAGCAGATGCTTCAAATCCTTGAGCACGCCGTAAGGATCGAACCCGGAATCGTACCACAGGGCCGCATTTCCGAGCGGATCGACAAGAATCATCATGTCCTCGGCTAACGGTTTTCCGACCACGGCCGCCAGTTTCTGCGACAAAGCCTCGCTCGTTACCGCCACCAGCAGGGTTTCGTCGTCCTTGAGCACGGGAGCGAGACCGACCGCGGCCGAGTCATCTCCGACCAGCAACAAACGGTGCACCCGCGGAATTTCCTTGTTCAGCATGAGCCGGATTTGCCTGGTCTTGTGAAGAGTTTCCGCACAGCGGTCGGCGCATGTGCCCGAAACCACGTGCAACATCACCCAGCGGCCTTTGATTTCCGACGACATGTCGCTCTGGTTGACGGGGCGAGCGAGCAATTCGCCGTAATCGAGGGGTTTCGGCGGCAGGATCAAGCTGCCGTAGTTGCTGCGCTGGGTGATCAACTGCGGATTTTTGGCGTAATACCACGCCGCAGCGAAAGGAATGATGGAGATAAGCGCGATAAAAACGATCAGGGCGCGATTTCGCCACAGAGAGCTTTTTGGAACAGACATGGGACGCATGGAATTGAAAAAATTAGGACATTATCGTCTTCGCCCGCGATTTGACGCCGTGCCGAACATACAACACTAGCGCGACCAAAGCGAACAGAAACCATTGCAGCGCATAGCCCAGGTTTTTTCCCGGATCTGGACGGTTTTCCTTCCAGGCCCGGACGTAACCTTCGCCGGCCGTTTCATCCGCCAGAATCTGATAGGGAAGCACCGCATACCCGAGCCGCTCGCCGATGCGGGCGGGGTCCACGACTTGCACCACGGCCGGCCAACCGGGCGTGGGTATTTCGGCGCCTTCGAGCCGCAAACCGACATCCGGAAAGCGCTCCGCCGTGCCGGCGATGCGCACGGTCGGCTGGCGAATATCCAGCTTGGGCAGTTCGGAACGGTTCGACCCCAGCGGTATCCAGCCCCGGTTCACCAGAACCGCGGCATCGGTCCCCGCGATGCGCAAAGGCGTCAACACATGGTATCCGGGGCTTTGCCGATGAATCTGATTGTCCAGGAGAAATTGATGATCCACGTCGTATTCGCCGGAGACGATGACGCGCCGATATCGAATGCCTTCCAGGCTCGGTTCTTCGGCGCGCAGCGTAAGCGGCTGGTCTTGCATCCGCTGCTGCTGCAACGCTATCAGTTCCTTCTTTTCGTCGGCGCGATGAAGCTGCCAAACGCCCAAGGAAACGAACAGGGGAAGGGCTACGATCAAGCCCAGCGAAGCCGCCAGCCCCGGTTTGAAGCTATAATCACGCAATCGTCACCTCTGGTGTAAACGTCCGGTCATCGCACCGCCTCAACCACACTGAATATCATTCGTGAAAGCGTTCATCATTCTGGTCCTGCTGATCATCATCGGAAGCCTGGGCACGGCGCTGGTTTACCTCGTCAAGGACCGCGCCCGCTCTCCGCGCACGGTCAAGGCCTTGACCATCCGCATCGGCTTATCCATAGGCTTGTTCTTCCTCTTGCTCCTGGCCTACCGCCTGGGACTCCTGCACCCTCACGGCCTTCCGGTCGGCCGAATTCCGCCGCCCGCGGAGAATCAGGGCCAGGCCGACGGCTTACGGCAACCGCCTTAATGTAACTCTGATTAAGTCCTTCGACGGCTCAGGGCGAACGGTAACGTATCGATTCCGTTCGTGGCGAGCCCTTCCAGGCTCAGGACAGGCCCTTCGACTCTGCTCAGGACAGGCTTGTCGAACGCTCTTCCGAGCCTGCCCCGAGCCTGTCGAAGGGGCATGAACGGAATCCGCTTGTTCTCGGAGCTTCCTTAACCGCGCGGTGAATTCCGAAATGCGGCGTTCCATTCCGGCTGCCGCCAAGGACGTTATGATACCCGGTGCAGGCGTAAATTGAGCGAGATTTTGCGTGCCGCAGGTTTGGCCGAGGATGGCGAATGGATGTATCCGGGACGCCCCGAGCATCGCCGCCGCTATCGATTCGACGCGCCGATTCACGGAAAGCAGCCGAAAAAAAGCCCGGCAACCAGGAACCGCCAAGCTTTCTCCGGGCTGTTACCTGCGTGAAGCAAAGTGTGAGGCCCCGTTCGATCGCCTCGCCCCGACTCGATCGGAGGGCGAAGGGCTCGCGGCTTTTTTGGGCTATCGGTAACGCTATTACCGGTGGTAAGACACCACCCGATCGACTTCCGCTTTCGACCCCAAGATCACGGGTACGCGCTGATGAATGCCGGCCGGCTCGATCTCCATGATGCGCCGGCGTCCGGTGGAACTCGCCCCGCCCGCCTGCTCGACGATGAAACTCATCGGATTAGCTTCATACATCAAGCGCAGCCGGCCCGGCCTGCCGGCGTCGCGGGTGTCGTAGGGATACATGAAGATGCCGCCCCGGGTCAGGATGCGGTAAACCTCCGCGACCATCGAAGCCACCCAGCGCATGTTGAAGTTCTTCTCGCGGCCGCCGTCCCGGCCTTTGAGGCACTCGTCGATATAGCGCTTGACCGGCTCTTCCCAATAGCGCTGATTGGACATGTTGATGGCGAATTCGGAGGTCTCTTCGGGAATCCGCATATTGCGGTGCGTCAAGACGAATTCGCCCACATCCCGGTCCAGGGTGAAGCCGTTCACGCCGTTGCCGGTCGTCAGCACCATCAGGGTGGTCGGACCGTAGGTGCAGAACCCCGCGGCCACCTGCTTGGTCCCCGGCTGGAGGAAATCCACCTCGGTCGGGTTGTCCCGGCCTTCCGGCGCGCGAAGGATGGAGAAAATCGTGCCCACCGTCAGGTTGATGTCGATATTGGACGACCCGTCGAGAGGATCGAAGCAGATCAGGTATTTTCCTTTCGAATAGCCCGGCGGAATCCGAATGATTTCGTCGTTCTCCTCGGACGCCATCGCCGCGAGATGACCGGTCCACTCCAGCGACCCGATGAAGATATCGTTGGCGATCACATCCAGTTTTTTCTGCGCTTCGCCCTGAATGTTTTCGGAACCCGCAATCCCGAGATTGCCGGCCAGTCCGCCCCGATTCACCTCGTGCGCGATGGACTTGCAGGCGGTCGCGATATCGCTGAGCAGCATCGTGAACTCGCCCGTGGCGTTCGGACTCTTGCGCTGCTCGTGGATGAGAAACCGGGTCAAATAGTCGCCGTTCATGTTTTCTCCCTTGATGACGAAAGTGATAAAAGCCGCCATCCCTAACGGCAGGGAATCCGCGCCCTATGCCGCCCCGACCCGGGCGATCTTCAAGGCGTTGGTTCCGCCGCGCACGCCGGTGAGATCGCCCTTGGTCAGAATGACCAGATCGCCCGGCTTCGCCAGGTCGCGCTTCAGGAATTCGTCGATGATCTCTCGATTCAGCACCGCGTGATCGGATGTCGTGCTGTGAAAGCTGATGGGATAAACGCCGCGATACAGGGTGACTTTGCGGCAGGTTTTTTCGTGCCGGGTCAGCGCGTAAATCGGAATGCCGGAACTGATGCGCGACATCCACAGAGGCGTCGAGCCCGATTCCGTCTGCGCGCCGATCGCCGCGACCGGCAAATGGTTGGCGATATACATGGACGCCATCGCAATCGCTTCGTCGATGTAGTCGAAGGTCTCGTCGATGCGGTGGGTGGACTGCTGGAGCCGCGGATGCTGCTCGGCTTCCCTGCATATCCTGCTCATTGCCGCGATCGCCTTGTCCGGGTAGTTGCCGGTGGCCGTTTCGGCGGAAAGCATGACCGCATCGGTGCCGTCGATCACCGCATTGGCCACATCGAACACCTCCGCCCGGGTGGGCATCGGACTGCGGATCATGGATTCCATCATCTGGGTGGCGGTGATGACCGCCCGATCCCGGCTGCGCGCCAGCTTGATCAGGTCTTTCTGCACCCACGGCAGGACGGCGTCGCCGATTTCCACGCCGAGATCGCCGCGCGCCACCATGATGGCGTCGGACGCATCGACGATGGCCTCGATCACGCCCGGGTGCAGAGCCTCGGCGCGTTCTATCTTGGCTACGATGCCCGCTTCTCCCCCGGCGGCGCGCAGCAAGTCCCGCGCTTCCTGGATATCCGAGGCGGATCGCGGGAAGGACACGGCCAGGTAATCGGCATCGATTTCCGCGGCCGTCCCGATGTCCTCCTTGTCCTTGTCGGTCAGGGCCGCGGCGGACAGGCCGCCGCCCTGCTTGTTGATGCCCTTGTGGTTGGATAGCTCGCCCCCGACGATCACCCGGCAGACGATCCGCGTGCCCTCGATCCGGTCCACGCCCAACTCGATGCGACCGTCGTCCAGCAGCAGAACGTCGCCCGGCCGCACGTCTTTCGGGAGATCGGGATACAGGCAGCCGACCTGGCGTTCGTCGCCCTGATCCGGGGGAAAGGCGATGTCGAGATCGAAGCGGGCGTTTTCTCGAAGGTAAACCTTGCCGTTCCCCAGGAACCGCGCAATCCGGATCTTGGGTCCCTGCAAATCGACCAGAATGCCGACGTGCCGGCCCAGTTTCCGGCTGATCGCGTTCACCGCCGCGGCGCGCTTTTTGTGAGTCTCGGCGTCGCCGTGGGAAAAATTGAGCCGGACGACGTCGATGCCCGCTCTGATGGCCCGCTCCAAAACGGCGGGATCGTCCGTGGCCGGACCCAGAGTCGCTACGATCTTCGTTCGCCTCATCGTCATCGCTCGATTTCTAGCCGGCTTCCATCAAAGCCACCGTGGCATCCAACATCCGGTTGGAGAAGCCCCACTCGTTGTCGTACCAAGCCAGCACTTTGACCATGTTGCCCTGCATGACCTTGGTAAGGGTCGCCTCGTAAATCGAGGAGCGGGCGTCGTGATTGAAATCCATGGAGACCAAGGGCAGATCGTTGTACCCGAGAATACCCTTCAGCGGGCCTTCCGACGCCTTGCGGATGACGTCGTGAATCTCGTCCTTGCTGGTTTTGCGCGATGCCACGAAGGTGAGATCGACCAGCGAAACGTTGATGGTGGGCACGCGAATCGCGAAACCGTCCAGACGCCCGGCCAGCTCCGGCAGGACCAATCCGACCGCCGCCGCGGCTCCGGTCTTGGTGGGAATCATCGATTGCGTGGCGGCCCGGGCGCGGCGCAGATCCTTGTGGTAAACGTCGGTCAGCACCTGGTCGTTGGTGTAGGAATGAATGGTGGTCATCAAACCGTGCTCGACGCCGATCGCCTCGTGCAGGGGCTTGACCAGCGGCGCCAGGCAGTTGGTGGTGCAGGACGCGTTGGAAATCACCGTGTCGCCGCTCTTCAGCGCGCGGTGATTGACGCCGTAAACGATGGTGGCGTCCACGTCTTCTCCGCCCGGCGCGGAAATGATCACTTTCTTGGCGCCGGCGGCGAGGTGGGCCGATGCCTTGGCCTTGGAGGTGAAGATGCCGGTGCATTCGTGGACGACGTCGACGCCCAGATCGCCCCAGGGCAGCTTGGCCGGATCCCGCTCGGCAAACACGCGAATCCGGTCGCCGTTGACGATCATGCAATCGCCATCCACCGAAACTTCCCCCGGAAAGCGGCCGTGTACCGTATCGTATTTGGTCAGGTGAGCGTTGGTGTTGGCGTCGCCCAAATCGTTGATCGCCACGATTTGAATTTCCCCGGTCCGTTGCGACTCGTACAAGGCCCGCAGGATGTTCCGTCCGATGCGGCCATATCCGTTGATTGCAACTTTAATTGTCATGGTTATTCTCCAAACTCAAAGGATAACGGTACTGATGGGATGGTCTTGATGATTCTTGAATTGGACCGATCTCGTCCGGACGCGTTCGCGCTGGCACTTGGAACGGAGAGTGAAGTGACTCGGCATAACTTGGCCTTTCGCCCGAGGATTCGCCAGCCGCGCTCGCGTCCCGGCTTTCTTGAAAAGACTGGGTTTCGAATATAGCAAACTCAAACTTCGTTATCCAGTTATTGAAACCGGCCGGCCCGCGCGCTAGCGTAGGCCGAAATCTTGGTAAGGAGCGGCGAAATGTATTCGAAGGAAGTGTTCCATCGTTCCCGAGAACGCCGGCGGGAAAGGCGCGCCTTGGCCGCTGCCGTTTACAACCTTTCGCGAACCCTGCTTTACCGGAGCGGTGAAGCAGCCTTGTTCGTCCCGGTCCGCAGCATGCAGTATCTGGCCGTGATCGATCCGGAGGAAATCGTCTTTCTGGACGGCGCCGTTTCCCGCAGCGACATCGTCCTCGCCTGGCAAAGCTTCAGGGCCGCGGAGCGTAGCGCCCTGGACGAGCCGGTCATCTACGAGGCGGTTTATTACACGGACGATGCGCCGACCATCATGCCGCGCATCCAAAGCGAATTTCCGCGCGCGCTACGGCAAATGGACGAAAAAAACCGGAGCGCGTCCGGTGCGAATGCCAAAATCATCCCATTGAAAAAGCGCCGATGACAAATCCTCGCGGAACATTCGGGCTGCCTCCGGCCGCCCTCAAATCGAGCGTCCGGCCGGAAGATCTGCCCTTCGCAACGACCGAAGACCTGGAACCGTTCCACGGCATGCTGGGGCAAGCGAGGGCCCACTCGGCCATCGCCTTCGGCGTCGCCATGCAAAGACCGGGTTACAACATCTACGTGATGGGCGAAGCCGGAACCGGGCGCCTCTCGCTGGTCACCCAATACCTCAAGGCGCGAGCGCGGGAACAGCCGCCTTCGAGCGATTGGGCCTACATCAACAATTTCGACGACCCGCGCAAGCCTTTTGCATTGGAACTCCCGCCGGGCCAGGGAAAATCCCTGTTCGCCGACATCGAAACGCTGGTCGACAACCTTCTGGCCACCTTTCCGGCGGCCTTCGAGAACCCGAGCTATCAAAGGCGCAAAACGGCCATCGAGCGGGAGGTCAAGCAACGTTACGGCCGGGCGGTCGACAAAGTCGAGCGGCGTGCAAAGGAACGCAATATCGCCCTCTTCCGCGACGGCGACACTGTCGTATTCAGCCCCCTGATCAACGGCAAACCCGCCGGAGAAGACGATTTCGCCGCCTTGCCGGAGGCCGAAAAAAACCGGTTCCACGATCATGTCAGGGCCTTGGAGGATTACCTGAACGAGCTTCTCGCGGAAATGCCGCAGTGGAAGCGCGAGAGCATCGACCAGCTACGGCAGCTCGACAAATCGACGATCGACGAAGCCATCGAGCCCCTGTTGGCGGGCTTGCACGAAAAATACGCCGACCTGCCCGCGGTGCTGTCTTATCTGGCGGAAATCCGCCGCAGCCTGCCGCGCGTCGTCGCCGAGCACTTGGCCGGGGAGCGCGGATACGAGCCCCACGAGGAAGCGGCCAAACGGGCGGCTCTGATCGCGCAATACGCCCCGCGGCTACTGGTCAGCCACGGCCCCGATGCCGGCGGGCCCGTGGTCTACGAGGCGAACCCCAACCACCCCAACCTGTTCGGCCGCCTCGAATACGTCAGCGAGCAAGGCGCCTTGACCACCCATTACCACTTGATTTATCCCGGCGCGACGCATCAGGCCAATGGCGGCTACCTGATCCTGGAGGCCGAAAAGCTGATCGCCGAGCCGCACGTCTGGCCGACGCTGAAACGAACGCTCAAGACCCGCCGCATCAGGATCGAGCCGCCCGCCGAATATCAACCGGCCGTCGCCCCGACGATCGATCCGGATCTGATCCCGCTGTCGGTCAAGCTGATTCTGGTCGGCTCTCGCGAACTTTATTACCTGTTGCAATCGATGGACGAAGAGTTCAACGAATTGTTTCGGGTTCTCGCCGAATTCGACGACGATATCCCACTCACCCCGGCATCGATGCTGACTTTTGCGCGGCTCGTCAAAACCCACGCCGAAGCCGACGGGTTCAGGCCGATCACCGCGGACGCCATCGCCCGGCTGATCGAGTTCAGCTCGCGGGCGGCGGAACACCAGGAGCGCCTTTCCGCACAGGTGCACGACGTCTTCGAACTGGTCGCGGAGGCGGAGCAATTCCGCGGACAGGAGGGCGCGAAAGCGATTGCCGGGCGCCATGTCCAAAAGGCTTTGTCGGCCAAGGAAGAACGCCTCGGACGGATCAGCCAGGTTCTGCTGGAAGACATGCTGAGCGATACCATCCTGATCGACACCGACGGCGACTCCGTCGGCAGAATCAACGGCCTAACCGTATTGGAGGTCGGAGACTGGCGATTCGGAATGCCGGCGCGCATCACCGCCACCGTTTATCCCGGCAGCCGCGGCGTGGTGGACATCGAACGGGAAGTCGAACTGGGCCAAGCGATCCATTCCAAGGGCATCATGATTCTCTCGGGCTATCTGGGCCACAAATATGCCTCCGAATTCCCTCTGGCGATCTCCGCCAACATCGCCCTGGAGCAATCCTACGGCTACGTGGACGGCGACAGCGCGGCCCTCGCCGAATTGTGCGCCTTGCTTTCCGCCCTGACCGGCGTGCCGCTGGCGCAGTCCTTCGCCGTCACCGGCTCCATCAATCAATACGGCGAAGTACAAACGGTCGGAGGCGTCAACGAAAAGATCGAGGGCTTCTTCCGCCTGTGCCGGGCGCGGGGACTGACCGGGATGCAGGGGATCGTCATTCCCAAGGCCAATACTCGCAACCTGATGCTGAAAGACGACGTCATCGAAGCCGTTCGCCGCCGTGCATTTTTGATTCACGCAGTGAGTTCGGTGGATCAGACCCTGGAATTGCTGACCGGGCAAAAAGCCGACGACATCAATCGTCTTGCCGTGGCCAAACTGCGGCAAATGGCCAGGCACGCGGAGCGGAAATGCTGAGAGTCATGGTCGAGCGCCGGGAACGGCCACCGCCCCATCGACTTCAAGTAGGTCGCCAATCCTTTGGCGACGAGGATGTCGGGAAGGGATTCCCGACTCAATCAAACGGGGTGAGGGCCGGCCTGACCCCGATCCACACCGGATTCACGTCGCGCCCTGCCCTTTGGTCAAGACCAAATATTTTTGGTGAAGCGTCTCGCGGTCTTCCGCGTAATTCGGATCCTTTTGAATGCAGTCCACCGGGCACACTTCCATGCATTGCGGCCTGTCGAAATGCCCGACGCACTCGGTGCACAGCGCCGGATCGATCCGGTAAATGTCCTCGCCCTGCGAAATGGCGACGTTCGGGCACTCGGGCTCGCACACATCGCAGTTGATGCATTCGTCGGTAATCATCAAAGCCATAACGATCTCACTCAGAAGTTGCGTATTTTGCGACCAGCGCTTCCCGCACCAGTTCCGGCACGAAACCCGACACGTCCCCGCCGAGTTTGGCAATCTCGCGAATCACCGAAGACGAGATGAAGGCGTACTTTTCGCTGGGCGTCAGAAACATCGTCTCCAAGTCCGCGCAAAGATGGCGATTCATGCCGGCCAATTGAAACTCGAACTCGAAATCCGACACCGCGCGAAGCCCGCGCAGAATCACGGTGGCGCCGCACTTTTTCGCGCAGTTCACCAGCAGGGTATCGAAGCCCAGGATTTCGACGTTTCCCAAGGCGTGCAGCGAACGGCGCGCCAGTTCCACCCGCTCGTCCAGGGTAAACAAAGGCGTCTTGTTCTTGTTCTCCGCCACGGCCACGACCACGCGGTCGAAAATGCGGGCGGCGCGCGTCACCAGGTCGACATGACCGTTGGTGATGGGATCGAAGGTTCCTGGATAGATCGCGGTAATGTTCATGAGGATGAACCGGGCGACATGCGCTCACACAAGTGATAGCCGACCTCGCCGGCCGTATCGCCGCGCAAAACCCGCCAGTTTTCCGGAAGCCCGTCGAGCCGAAAGCCGCTCTCGGCTTCCAGATAGATCTTGGCGCGGGGCGACAGCCAGCCGTGCTCTTCCAGCGCCCGGCAGCACGGGATGATCAAATTCCGACGGAAGGGCGGGTCGAGAAAGACCAGATCGAACGGCTGCCCCGTCCCCGCCAGGAAACGCCCGACTTCCGCTTGGACGATCTCCATCGTCTCGGCGTTCAACAATGTGCGATTCCGTTCGAGGGCCGCGCACGCCGCGGCATCCCGTTCCACTTGCACGACCCTTGCGGCGCCGCGCGAAGCGGCTTCGAACCCCAGCGCGCCGCTGCCGGCGTACAGATCGAGGCAACGCGCGCCGTCGAGGTCGTTTCGCAGCCAGTTGAACAGCGTTTCCCGCACCCGGTCCGGCGTCGGCCGAAGCCCGGGCGCGTCGGGAAACCTGAGCTTGCGGCTGCGGAAACGGCCACCGATGATACGCAGCTCATTCCTCACTTCGCCCCGCCGCCGACCAGCACGGTCTGGAGCTTGCCCGGATCGATCCGGGACCGGAAAGCGCGCTTGACGTCTTCCCGGGTCACCGCTTCCACCTTGCCGGTGAACGTGGCGAGATAATCCAGGGGACGATCGTAAAACGCGATGATGGCCACCTGCTCGGTGAGCTTTTGATTGCTGTCCAGGCGTAGAACGAATCCGCCGACGATGTTTTTCTTGGCGGCTTCCAGCTCCTTGTCGGTCGGTCCGTTTTCGGCGAAATCCTCGATCGTCTTGAGCGCGACGCGCAGCGCCTCCTCGGCCTGATCGTTGCGGGTCTGGAGCCCCATCTGGAACGGGCCGGCCTTCTTGAGCGGCATGAAATAGCTGTAGGCGCTGTAGGAAAGTCCCCGCTTTTCGCGAACTTCTTCGCTGATGCGGGAAACCAGGCCGCTGCCGCCCAGGATGTGGTTGCCCACATAAAGCGGAAAATAATCGGGATCGGTCGCCGTCATCCCGAGAACTCCGGCGCGGACGTGGGTCTGCTCGGACGGAAACGGCTGTTTGACGGTTTCGGCCGACTTGAGCGGCTCGGGCGCCGGCAACGCGGACGGAGCGGCGCCTTTTTCGAGACCCGACAGCAATTTTTCGGCGATGGCTTCCGCGTCCGCCCGTTTCACTTCGCCGACGATGACGACGATGGCGTTGCTCGCCACGTAATAGCGCTTGTGGAAGTCGGCCAGATCGTCGCGGGTCAGCGGCTGCACGGTTTCGGCAAACCCTTCCTGCGGATGGGCGTAAGGATGGTTGCCGTACAGCGCCTGAAAGAAGGCGATTTCGGCGAGGTCGTCGGGCTGTTCGCCGCGCTGCTTGATCGCGAGCAGCGTCCGATTTTTCTCCCGATCGAAGTCTTTTTGCTCGAAGCGGGGACGGGCCAGGATTTCCCGCCCCGTGTCCAGCGCGACACTCAGCTTTTCGGGATGAGTCAGGCTGCGCAGCGACAGCCAGGCCGAATCGCGCGAAACGCCGGTTCCCAGCACCGCTCCGACGCTCTCGAGCCGCTGGGCGATGGTGTCGGCGTCCCAATCGCCGGCGCCGGTATCGAGCATGCCGGAGGTGAGGGAGGCGAGGCCGAACTTTTCACCATCGCGGGCGCTGCCGGCGTCGAACACGACCCGGACGTCGAGCAGCGGCAAGCCCTCGGTCGGCACGAAATAGACCCTGCCGCCCTGCGGCGAGACCCAGTGCTGGATTTCCGGCACGGCGTAAACCGGCGCGCTGGCCAGCAAAAACAGAAACACGAGGCATCGCGACGCGCGCTTAACGAACATGATCACCTCCCATCGGTGCGGTTTCTTCCGGCGCCTTCGCGCCCTCGGGCAAGGGTAAGGGCTCCAGATAGGCCACGCTGAGCCGGTCGTCGATCAGGTATTTTTGGGCAACCTTCTGAACCTGCTCGGCAGTCACGGCGTTGACCTTGTCCACATACTCGCGGACGGTTTTCCATCCGAGTCCGACGGTTTCGGTCATGCCGAGCTGCATCGCCTGATAAAACATGGAATCCCTCTGATAAACATGATGGGCCAGCACTTGCGCCTTGACCCGCTCCAATTCTTCGACGGACACCGGTTCGTCGCGAAGACGGCGGACTTCCTCGTTCAGCGCTTTTTCCAGGGCCTGCAAGGTTTTGCCCTGAACCGGCGTCCCTTCCAGAGTGAAGAGATTGGTCAAGCGGGAATAGAGATCGTAGCCGGCCCCGGCGGATGCGGCCACCTGCTGTCCGCGCACCAAACGGCTGGACAGGCGCGCGCTGTTGCCGCCGTCCAGAATCCCGGCGGCGACTTCCAGCGCGTAGGCCTCCCAATCCTCCTCGCCTATCGTTCGCAAGGCGGGTGTTTTGAAGCCCATCACCAGATAGGGCAGCTTGGCCGGCAGGCGAACGATCATGCGGCGCGGTCCCAGTTGCTCGACTTCGCCCCGGCGCTTGATCTCCGGCAGCTTGCTGGGCTTCAACGGACCGAAGTATTTCTTGGCGAGCGCGTAAACCTCCTGCGGGTTCACGTCGCCCACGATGACGACCGTCGCATTGTTCGGCGCGTACCAGAGTCCGTACCAGTGCTTGAGGTCGTCGACGGTCAGTCCGCTGACGTCGTCCGGCCAGCCGATGACCGGGTTCTTGTACGGACTATCGGTGTAGGCGACCGCCTGGAAGTGTTCTACCATCTTGGCGCGCGGCTGATCGTCGGTGCGCAGCCGGCGCTCCTCCAGGACGACCTGTTGTTCTTTCTTGAATTCTTTATCGGCCAGCAGCAGATTCCGCATGCGGTCGGCTTCGAGTTCGAAGCTCACCGGAAGCCTGGTTTTTTCCAGGGTCTGGAAATAGGCGGTGTAATCTTGCCCGGTGAAGGCGTTTTCTCGACCTCCGTTTGCTGCGATAATACGGGAGAATTCGCCCGGCGGATGTTTTTCGGTACCCTTGAACATCATGTGTTCGAGCATGTGCGAGATGCCGGTGATGCCGCCGTGTTCATAGCTTGCGCCCACTTTGTACCAGACCTGCGAAACGACTGCCGGCGCACGGTGGTCTTCTTGGACCAAAAGCTTCAACCCGTTATCCAGCCGGAACTCGTGAACCGCAGGCTCAGCAGCGTGAAGCGACAGCGGCGATATCAGCAGGGCCAGACGGAGTCCGCGAAACAGCATTTGACGCTCTCCTTAATGTGTTGAGGATCGGACGGCAGGTTGCCGAACCAGCCGATATTGTAAACGAAGACCGTAGTGAAACGATGAACTCGACGACTCATATCGAATCCACGAACGCCGTTTCCTGGAGAACCTATCTCGCTCTGTGCAAGCTCAAGGTAGTTGGCCACATCGTGTTCACTGCCGTGATCGGCATGTTTTTGGCCGTGCCGGGACTGCCTCCTCCGGCCGTTTCGTTGTGGGCGACTCTGGGCATCGGACTGGCCGCCGCTTCCGCGGCCGCCATCAACCACTTCCTGGACCGGCGCGCCGACGCCGAAATGGCGCGAACCCAGCAACGGCCCTTGCCGTCCGGCCACGTTCAGCCCAATCAGGTGATAACCTTCGCTGCCGTTCTGGGCACGCTTTCGATGGCGATCCTGGTCATCTTCGTGAACCCGCTCACCGCGTTTTTGACCTTCCTCTCGCTGATCGGCTACGCCTTCATCTACACCGTTTATCTGAAGCGCGCGACGCCGCAGAATATCGTTATCGGGGGAGCCGCCGGCGCGGCGCCGCCGGTGCTCGGCTGGTGCGCCGTGACCGGCGCGGTGCATCCTTACTCTTTGCTGCTGTTTCTGCTGATCTTCACCTGGACCCCGCCTCATTTTTGGGCTTATGCGATCGCCAAGCGGGACGACTACGCCAAGGTGAACATCCCCATGCTGCCCGTCACCCACGGCGTGGAGATCACCCAGTTGCACATTCTGCTCTACACCATATTGCTGCTGATCGTGAGCCTGTTCCCGTATCTCACGGGGATGAGCGGCTTTCTCTATCTTGGCGCGGCCGTGGGACTGGGCGGCGGGTTTCTGTATTACGCGATTCGCCTCAAGAGAGAAGTCGACAACCAGTTGGCCATGAAAACTTTCGGCTATTCGCTGGTCTATCTGATCGGAATCTTTTCGGCTTTGCTGATCGATCATTACGTGCCGCTCATCGCAGGCTTATCCCGATAGTCCCGAGCAGCAGGATGGGCAAAGGCCGTCAGGCCGTGCCCATCCCACAAAATCCACATTCGACGGTCAGCATTACCCGATGCCTTACTATCCGGTCAAAAAGAAAATCATTCCCCGCGGCCCGGATCGGCTTCCCGACCGAGCCTTTTCCCATCTCCCGCCGCTGCTGCAACGCATTTATACCGCGCGCCGACTGACCGTCGCCGACGAATTGGACCGCTCGCTGGCGCAACTCCCTTCGCCCTGGCTGTTGAGCGGCATGGAGGGCATGGCCGATCGACTGGCGGAGGCGATCCGGAACAATCGGAGCATTCTGGTCATCGCCGATTACGACACCGACGGCGCCACCGGCTGCGCCGTGGCCGTCCGCGGGCTCAAGCTGCTCGGCGCGGAACGGGTTTCCTATCTCGTGCCCAATCGCTTCGAATACGGCTATGGCCTGACGCCGGAAATCGTCGCCCTGGCCGCCCAAAGCGCCCCGGACATCCTGCTCACCGTCGACAACGGCATTTCCAGCATCGAGGGCGCGGCGGCGGCCAAGGCCCGCGGCATGCAGGTCTTCATCACCGACCATCACCTGCCCGGGTCGGAGCTTCCCGACGCGGACGCCATCGTCAACCCGAATCTGGCCGGCGATCCTTTTCCGAGCAAGTATTTGGCCGGCGTCGGCGTGATGTTCTACGTGCTTTCGGCGGTGCGGAACCGGCTTCGAGCCGCCGGTCATTTCGCCCGAACCGGCCCTTCGACTGGCATCAGGACAGGCACGGAAGAACCGAATCTCGCGCAACTGCTGGATTTGGTGGCTTTGGGAACGGTCGCCGACGTGGTGACGCTGGATCACGTCAACCGCATCCTGGTTCACCAGGGGCTGCAGCGCATCCGTTCGGGGCAAGCCCACGCCGGATTGCTGGCGCTGCTGGAGGTTTCCGGGCGCCCTTCGCGGCTGATCGCGGCGGCCGACCTCGGCTTCGCCGTGGCGCCCCGGCTCAACGCCGCCGGGCGGCTCGAAGACATGACCCTCGGCATCGAGTGCTTGCTGACCGACGATGCCGACGCCGCCCGCGTCATGGCGGCCCGGCTCGACCAGTTGAACCGGGAGCGGCGCGAAATCGAGGAACAGATGAAACTCGACGCCCTCGCCCACCTCGAAAATCTCGATGACTCCCTGGCGACGACGGCGGGGCTTTGCCTGTTCGACGACTCCTGGCATCAGGGCGTAGTCGGCATACTCGCCTCCCGGATCAAGGACCGCGTGAACCGGCCGGTGATCGCCTTCGCCCGGACCGACGGCGACGAGATCAAAGGATCGGCGCGCTCCATTCCGGGCGTGCACATCCGCGATGTTCTGAGCGATATCGCCACGCGCTGTCCGAACCTGCTGCGGAAGTTCGGCGGCCACGCGATGGCTGCCGGGCTGAGCCTCCGCCGCGACGACCTGCCGCGCTTCACCGAACTGTTCGAGGAAGAAGTGGCCCGCCACCTGACCCATCTGGATCTCGACCACGCCGTCCACAGCGACGGCCCGCTCGAAGCCCACGAGATGGTGCTGGAAATCGCCGAGTTGCTGCGCCAGTCGGGACCCTGGGGCCAAGGTTTTCCCGAACCCTTGTTCGACGGCGAATTCGACGTGGCGCAAAGCCGCATCGTCAGCGACCGCCATCTCAAGCTGCTGCTCAGGATCCCGAACTCCGACAGGCTGATCGACGGTATCGCCTTTTTCGTCGACGAGCCGGCCGATTGGCTGGCTTGCCGGCGGCTGCGGGCGGTTTATCGGCTCGACATCAATGAATTTCGCGACGCCCGAAGCGTCCAACTTCGCATGGAGTACATGGAAAGCAGCGACGCCTAGCCGCGCCTCGCGGCGGATTCGCCGAAACCGGCGTCCGCACGGCGTTCATCGTTCGGGCAGGCATATCTGCGGCCGGGCGCCGGCTTTCGCCATGTACGGCCCCAAGCCCGCTTTCGCGAGATTATTGCCATGTCGCACGGTCCGACAACCTGGATGTGGGCGCAAGCCTGCGAAATGCTGGAACAGGCGGAGCGCCTTCACCGGCGCTTCTTTCAAGTCCACCGGCTGGCCGCCTCCCGGCCGGCGTGGGAACCGCCCGTCGATATCATCGAAACCGGCGATGCGCTCACCATCACGGTCGTACTGCCGGGCGTACCCCCGGAAGCCATCGACGTCGCTGTGACCGAGGACATGCTCGTCGTGTCCGGCGAACGGTCTTTGAATATAGCCCCGGACGCCGCCGTCATCCATCGTCTGGAAATTCCCTATGGCCGCTTCGAGCGGCGCATTCAATTACCGCCCTGGCGCTTGCGTCCCGGCGACCCGATTTACGCAGACGGCTGTCTGACCATTCCTCTTTTTAAGACGGATTGAGTGCCGCCATGAAAACCGAACAACGATCAGACAAATACTCCGAATCCGCCGCGGCCCTGCCCCCGGATGCGATCGCGATCATCCCGGTGCGGAATATCGTGCTGTTTCCGGGCGTCATCATTCCGATCAGCATCGGTCGTGAACCCTCCATCGCCGCGGCCCAGTATGCGCTGCGCCGGGACACCTCGATCGGAATCCTGTTGCAGCGGGACGCTAAGGTGGACACGCCCGAACCGGACGAGCTGTATACGGTCGGCTCCCAGGCCGCCATCCTGCGCTACGTGACCGGACCGGAAGGCTCGCACAACATCGTCTGCCAAGGCGAGCAGCGGTTCCGGGTCCTCGAATTTCTGCAAGGGTATCCGTTTCTGGCAGCCCGCATCGAGCCGGTCAAGGAGCAAGAGATCGAAACGCCGGCCATCGAGGCCCGCCTGTTGCAACTGAAGGATCAAGTGGCCGAGGTGCTGGCGTTGCTTCCGCAAGCCCCGCCGGAATTGTTGAACGCCGTTCAACAGGTATCCTCGGCGCCCATGATGGCCGATTTGGTGGCTTCGTTCATGGATCTGGCGATCGCGGAAAAGCAGGAAATCCTCGAAACGTTCGATCCCCAGGCGCGGCTCGACCGGATTTCGAACCTCCTTCGTCACCGCATTCAGGTTCTTCGCATTTCCAAGGAAATCAGCGAGCAAACCAAACAGAGCATGGACGAGCGGCAGCGCGAATTCCTGCTCAGGGAGCAGCTTAAAACGATCCAGAGACAGTTGGGCGAAACCGACGAGCACACCGAGGAAATCGGCGAACTGTACGAAGCCATCGCCAAGGCGAAAATGCCCGAAGAAGCCGAAAGCCAGGCGATGAAAGAACTAAAGCGGCTGGAACGGATGCCCGAAGCGAGCGCCGAGCACTCCATGGTGCGCAGCTATCTGGAATGGCTGGTCGAACTGCCCTGGTCGGTCGAGACCGAGGATCGGCTGGATATCGCCGAGGCGCGCCGAGTGTTGGACGAAGATCACTACGGCCTCGAAAAGATCAAAAAACGGATTCTCGAATACCTGGCGGTGCGCAAGCTGAACCCAGCCGGGAAAAGCCCGATTCTCTGCTTCGTCGGGCCGCCCGGCGTCGGCAAGACGTCCCTCGGTCAAAGCATCGCCCGCGCCACCGGCCGCAAGTTCGTGCGGGTCAGCCTGGGCGGCGTACACGACGAGGCCGAAATCCGGGGCCACAGGCGAACCTATATCGGCGCCTTGCCCGGCAACATCATCCAGGCCATCCGTAAGGCCGGCGCGCGCAATTGCATCATGATGCTGGACGAAATCGACAAGCTCGGCGCCAGCTTCCACGGCGATCCCTCCGCCGCATTGCTGGAAGTGCTCGACCCCGAACAGAACAGCACCTTCCGCGACAACTACCTCGCCGTTCCGTTCGACCTCAGCCACGTCATGTTCATCGGCACGGCCAACATGCTCGACACTATTCCGGGCCCCTTGCGCGACCGCATGGAAGTGATCCACCTGCCCGGCTACACGGCCGAAGAAAAGCTTCAGATCGCCCGGCGCTATCTCGTTTCCAAGCAGGCCGAAGCTTGCGGCCTGGATCCCGACCAATGCGAGATCACCGACGAGGCGCTGAACGCCATCATCCGCGACTATACCCGCGAAGCCGGCGTAAGAAACCTGGAACGGGAAATCGGCGCCGTGTTCCGTCATGCCGCCGTCCGCATCGCCGAGGGCGAAATCGAGCGTCTGACGGTCACGCCCGAATTGCTCCCGGCCATTCTCGGGCCGAGGCGCTTCGAAAGCGAGGTCGCGATGCGCACCAGCGTCCCCGGCGTCGCGACCGGCCTCGCCTGGACCCCGGTGGGCGGCGACATTCTGTTCATCGAAGCCAGCCGCGCTCCCGGCACCGGCAAGCTGACCTTGACCGGGCAACTGGGCGACGTCATGAAGGAAAGCGCCCAGGCTGCCCTGAGCCTCGCCAAGGCCCGCTGCGCCGACCTCGGCATCCAGCCCGAACTGTTCGAGAAAAGCGACATTCACATCCACGTGCCCGCCGGAGCCACCCCCAAGGACGGCCCCAGCGCCGGCGTCGCCATCTTCGTCGCGCTGGTGTCGCTGCTAACTCAAAAAGCGGTCCGCAGCGACACCGCCATGACCGGCGAAATCAGCCTGCGCGGCCTCGTGCTTCCCGTGGGCGGCATCAAGGAAAAGGTGCTCGCCGCTCTCGCCGCCGGCATCGCCCGCGTGCTGCTGCCGGCCCGCAACCAAAAGGAACTGGAGGAAATTCCCGCCGAAGCGAAAGAAAAACTGCAATTCGTCTGGCTGGAACAGGCGGAAGACGCCCTCCGCGAAGCGCTCGGCGAACGCCCCGCTTGATCGCGCCGATTCGTCCCGTTCAGACGCGCCGGCTCGACCGCCGCCGCACTTCGACCAGGCCCTGCGAGAACGTCGGCGCATATCCGAAGCCGCATAGGCGGCCGCGCCGATCGCGTTGACCGAACCGTCGCCGTGACTCCACCAAAGAAAGCCACATTCGGCGGCAGGCGAGTTACTTTTCTTGGCTTGTACAAAGAAAAAGCACCCGGATGGCTCTGTTCCTCCGGTCAGTTATCGTGCGATTTCCAATCAAGATGAAGCGCGGGAATCGGCATATTCGACGTCCGTCGCATACATCTCGTAAGCCTTGCTGTATTCCATGACCCGGGCCACCTCCCTGATGAAATCTTCGCCGTACCCCGCCCTGCGCAGCAGGTGAAATCCCACCTCCATCCCGGAGCTGATGCCGCCGCCCGTGATGATCCGTCCGGCATCGACCACCCGCGCCCGGCTGATGCGGCAGGCCGGCGCCAGGTCGGCCAGGCGATCGATAGGCACTTTACCCGAGGGGGATTGTTCCACGCGATCGGGCTCCTTGCGGTTGGTCGCCGCTTTTCCGTCCAACAGCCCCATCCGCGCGTAAATCCACGAGCCGGTGCAGACCGAAACCAGCAGCGTTTTCTCGGGCAAGCCGCGAATGAATTTGTGCAAATGCCCGTTGTTGATCTCCTGACGCGTGCCGAAACCGCCCGGAATCAGGAAAGCGTCCATGTCGGGCCGGTCCGCGAAGGAGTAGTTGGGCAGCACCGTGAAGCCGGCCTGTGCCTGCACCGGCCGCAAGGACTCGGCGATGAAGAACGCCTCCAGCTCGGGATCGAATCGACGAGCAACCGAGAACACGCCATAGGGCGCCGCGAAGTCGACGATTTCCAGATCCTTGCAGATATAAATACCTAATCGGAAACCGGGTTTGAACGTGTAACTCATGGTCGTTTCCTTGTGTTGGTTGAGGGCCAATCCGCCATGTAGACAGATCTGTCTACAGCATTGATGAGACAGACTATTCTGTCAATAATCCCGTAAACGCTTTCAAGAGCTTTTATGACTCAAGACGCCGCGCCCGTTACGCCCTCGGCCCGCGACCGCATCCTGGAAACCGCACAGCGGCTGTTCTACCGGCACGGCATCCGCGCCGTCGGCGTGGATCGCATCATCGCCGAGTCGGGGGTCGCCAAGATGTCCTTTTACCGCCACTTTCCATCGAAGAAAGACCTGGTGATCGCATTCCTGGAACGGCGCCACCGGTTCTGGATGGACTGGTTCACCGGGCGCGTTCGGGAACTGGCGGCAACTCGGACTTCGCCCGGCCTCGCCGTCTTGGCGGACGCGATCGAGGAGTGGTTTTCGGAACCCGACTTCCGCGGCTGCGCGTTCATCAATACGGTCGCGGAACTGAGCGAAGATTCGGCGGAAGAACGCCGGATCGCGGCGGATCACAAGCGCGAACTGCGGGATTTCATCAGGACGCTGATCCCCGAGCGGCCGGGGCTCTCGGCGGACGACACGGCGGAACGGGCTGTGCTGATCATCGACGGCGCCATCGTGCGGGCCCAGATGACGGGCGATGCCAAACCGGCCGAGGACGCGCGCGCCTTGCTCGCCCTCCTGCTGGATGAAAGGATTTTTGGCTCGTCGTATACGACAGATGCGTATTGACACCCCAGCGAGCGTGCTGTTAGCGTTGGACCATGAATAAACGGCAGCCCTCCTCCATCCTTCCCCTTCCGGCTCTTACCTTGGGCCTGGGTCTGCTGCTGCCCCTCGCGGGCAAATAACTCTCCTCACACTCCTTTTTCGATCGACTGAATACCCCTTGCGGGGATAACTGCGTCCATCCGACGCCATGTCCTGGAGTACGACCATGAACGACCTGATGCTTTCTCTGTCCCTGCTTCGACTTCAACCCGGTTGCCTGGCCTTGCGCTCGCGGCAGCCCGGCAGCCTTTTCGTCGCCGCCCCGAACACCCGTCCCATCCGACGAAAACCCAGGAGTCACCGATCATGTTGAAGCATCCGAACACCAAGTACCGCTCCTTTCCCAAGGTCCAACTCGCGGACCGCACCTGGCCCGACCGGGTCATCACCCAAGCCCCCATCTGGATGAGCACCGATCTCCGGGACGGCAATCAGGCACTGTTCGAGCCCATGACCGCCGAGCGCAAGATGCGCCTGTTCAAGAAGCTGGTGGACATCGGCTTCAAGGAAATCGAGGTCGCCTTCCCTTCCGCCTCCCAAACCGAATTCGACTTCGTCAGAACGCTGATCGAAGGCGGTCACGTCCCCGCCGATGTTACCATCGAGGTGCTCACCCAAGCCCGCGAACACCTGATCCGACGCACCATGGCATCGCTCTGCGGCGCCCGCCGCGCCATCGTTCACGTCTACAACGCCACCGCCCGGCCGTTCCGGGAAATCGTTTTCGGCATGAGCCCCGACCAGGTCATCGCGATGGCCGTTTCCAGCGTGAAGCTGGTGCGGGAACTGGCGGAAGCGCGTCCGGAAACCGAGTGGATACTCGAATACAGCCCGGAAGCCTTTACCGGCACCGAACTCGAGTTCGCCCGCGATATTTGCGACGCGGTGGTGGAAGCCTGGGGCGCCACGCCGGAGCGCAAGGTCATCCTCAATCTGCCGGCCACCGTGGAAATGGCGACGCCCAATGTCTATGCCGATCAGATCGAATGGATGCATCGGAACCTGTCGCGGCGCGACGACATCGTTCTAAGCGTGCACCCGCACAACGACCGAGGGTCGGCCATTGCCGCCGCGGAACTGGCGCTCATGGCCGGAGCCGAGCGGGTCGAGGGCTGCCTGTTCGGCAACGGCGAGCGGACCGGCAACGTGGACTTGGTGACCTTGGCGCTCAATCTATACACCCAGGGCGTCGATCCGGGCCTCGACTTCTCGAACATCAACGACATCGCGCGAACCGTGGAAGACTGCATCCGCCTGCCGATCCATCCGCGCCACCCTTACGTGGGCGATCTGGTATTCACAGCCTTTTCCGGTTCACATCAGGACGCGATCAAGAAAGGCCTAGCCCACCAGCGACCCGATGCGTTCTGGGAAGTGCCCTACCTGCCGATAGACCCCGCCGACCTGGGCCGCTCTTACGACGCCGTCATCCGGGTCAACAGCCAGTCCGGTAAAGGCGGCATCGCCTATCTTCTGGAATCCGCTTACGGCCTGTCGTTGCCGCGCCGGCTCCAGGTGGAGTTCAGCAGCGTGGTGCAGCGCCATGCCGACGCCACCGGCGCCGAAATCATGCCGGACGAACTTTGGCGGATGTTTTCGGAGGAGTATCTGGAACCGGCGACGACCATCCGCTATCTCGAGCATCATTTGTTCAAGCACGGAGCGGTTCAGGGCATTCGTCTGATGCTGGAAACGAACGGCCGGCGGATCACGCTGACGGGCGAAGGCAACGGCCCCATCGACGCCGTGGTCCACGCACTCGGGGGAATGGTGCGGCTACAGTCCTATGAAGAGCGCTCCATGGGCCAGGGCTCCGACGCCAGGGCCGCCGCCTTCGTCGAAGTCGCGATCGACGGCATTCCCGGCATCCGATACGGCATCGGCATAAACGCCAACATCGTCGCGGCCTCGGTGCTGGCGATCGTCAGCGCGCTGAACCGCGGTCTCAACGGCATCGAACCCGAGGCACGGCAAAGGCTTGTCGCCATTCTGCAAAAGACCGCGCGGCAGGTCGCTTGATCGGCGCCGCCCAGACGCGGATGATGGGCGCGGTTTGAGGCCCATCGTCCGCCGCTTCGAGTTCGTGCATGAAAAACCTGCGTTTTTATTTCAGTTTTCGCAGCCCTTATGCCTGGCTGGCCTTCTACCGGTTGAGCAAGATCTCGGATCGGTTGCCGGCGCCTATCGAATACATTCCTTTGTTTCCGCCCAAGCCGTTTCCCGGCGATCCGGTTGCTTCTCCGCAGAAAACGGCTTATGTGGCCGAGGACGTCGGGCGATTCGCCAAGGCTTACGGGCTTCCGCTGCAATGGCCGAAGCCGTTCGACACGGACTGGAAACGGCCCCACGCCGGCTTTTTGTACGCCCTTGATCAGGGCCGGGCGGTGGAGTTCGGACTGGCGGCGTTTGCCGCGCGTTTCTCGCGGAGCGAAGACCTCGGCGACGACGCGACTCTGATCGGGGTGGCAGAACGCTGCGGGCTGGAACCGGACGCCGTCATTCGAAGCGCCGACGACCTCGCCTTGCAGCGGCGCGTGCTGAAAGGCGTCGTGCGCGGACAGCGGGAAGGACTGTTCGGCGTGCCCTTCTTCGTTTACGGTCCGCACCGCTACTGGGGCAACGACCGTCTCGAATGGGTGCTGCGCGACATCGCCGCCGACTCGGGGCGAAAAGTCCCCGACTTGAAGAACGATGTTTTTTCCGGTTTGTTTTCCTTCGATGACTGAATCGATCGAATTCGACACCGAACGTCTCCGGTTGCGTCAATGGCGCGCCGCCGACCGCGAGCCTTTTGCACGACTGAATGCCGATCCGCGGGTGATGGCGTTCCTCCCTTCCCCGCTCGACCGAGCCGCCAGCGATGCGATGGCCCAACGCATCCAGGCGTTGATCGAGGAACGCGGATGGGGTTTCTGGGCCGCCGAACTCAAGCGGACCGGCGAATTCATCGGATTCGTCGGGCTGCATGTGCCCATGCCCGAGCTTCCGTTCGCGCCGTGCGTCGAAATCGGCTGGCGACTCGCATACGCTCACTGGGGCCGCGGCTATGCGACCGAAGCGGCGAGAGGCGCCTTGCGCGTCGGCTTCGATGTGCTGAATTTTCCCGAAATCGTTTCTTTCACGGCAGTGGGCAATACCCGGTCGCGCGCCGTCATGGAACGGCTGGGCATGGTTCAAGCGCCGGAAACGTTTCGGCATCCAGCCCTTCCCGCCGGCCACCCGCTCCGCGAGCACTGTTTGTATAGGCTGCCCGGAGACTCGTGGGAAAACCTGCGACAAGCTCGGGACTCATGCCGATAAGCCTTGAGCGGCGTCCGATTTACTCAGCGACATAAAAGCGACGGCCCCGGCAAAAACAGCGAATACGCGATTCGGCTATCTCTCATTTCCTCGCTTCCATGACTTTATAGCCGTCGCGTTGGGTCAGCACCCTGTCGTGCCCGGCACACGCCCGAACGACTTTTTCGTAAGGCAGATGCCGGTTGGCAACGAAATAGAGTCGACCGCCGGGCTTCAGGGACGTCAGCGCCGCCCGCACGAAGGCTTGGCCCAAGCCGGGCTCCGCCTCCCGGCCGGCGTGGAACGGCGGGTTCATAACCACGAAATCGAGCCGGTCGACAGGCAATCCCGCGGCGACGTCGTACCAATGGAAATGCAACTGCGTGCCGGAGGCAAACGCGGCGAGATTGTGCCGGGCGGCCTCCAGCGCCTTGCGCTCGGCTTCGAACAGGCACAATTCGGCGACGGCGGGCGAGCGGGCGAGCAGCATCCGGCTCAAATAGCCGTAACCGGCGCCAAGATCGGCGCCGCGCCCCGCCAGGCCGTCCGGCAAATACTCGGCGAGCAGGCGCGAGCCGGGGTCGATGCGGTCCCAACTGAATACGCCGGGCCGGCTCACCAGATCCGTTCCCGGTATTGGCCGAAGTTCGCCGCCCCGAAGCCAGGACGCCATCAGCGCCGAGTCGAGCCGCGCCGATTCTTTGGTTCCCCAAAAAACCCGGCATTTATGCTTGCTGAACGACCGAACGCCGCCGAGCAGCTCGGCACAGCGTTTTTCCAGCGAAGCCGCGCCCAGATCGTTTGCGGCCGTGACCGCCAGCGTTCCGCCCTCGACCAGCCGAGAAGCCGCCCGCGCCATGTGGTAAAGGGTTTCTTCCTTGTGCTTGGTCGCGAAAACGATGCAGAGGCCGCACGGCGCATCGGCGTCGGCGACGGTCTCGACGCCGAGTCTGGCCAAGGCGTCGGCATCCGGCTTGTTCGTCTGTTGGCACACGACCGCCCCCCCGCCGAGCCGCCGGAGATAGTCCCCCGGCGCGGCGCGAAGGATCAGAATGTCCCCGCCGCTCTCGATGGGATGCTGCTCGAGGAATTTGTCTAGGGCTGAAGCTTGGGGATTCATGCGTGTCGGTCCGGGGACGTGCGGGAGTGTTGCTATGGCGCATCGGCGAGGGGCGGCTCCCTCGATTCGGGAACGATGCCGATGTTTGCCGCCCGAACGCCTGGTAGTATACAAGCTCGCGGCCTCGTTCCGGCGTTGAGAGAGATCCGATTGACTCTCCGATCCGGGCCAATGAATTATGTAATCTTTTCGAACTAAAAGGCCCTCGCCACCCTCTCCAATCGCAAACGGCCATCCCGGAGAGAGGGCCTTTTCGGAGTTCTGAGCGATCGACCATGTCCAACCCCATCGAATTGCCCTATTTCGACGCGCTCTTGAGCCTCCTGGACCGCGGCCATCCGGCCGTCGATCGAGCCTTCGGACGCCATGTCCACTGGGGCTATTGGCCCGAGCCCGAACTGGCGGACGGCTCGCCGGAAGATTTCGCGCTAGCGGCCGAACGGCTTTCCGAGCTGGTTTACGCAGCAGCCGAGGTCGGGAACGGCCAGCGGATTTTGGATGCGGGCTGCGGCTTCGGCGGCACGATCGCGAGCCTCAACGACCGATTCCGGGACATCGTCGCTTCCGGCCTGAACATCGACCGGCGCCAACTGCGACGAGCGGGCGAGCGCGTTCCGGCCGAGCCCGGAAACGCCCTGGACTGGATTCAGGCCGACGCCTGCGCCCTGCCCTTTGCCGACCGCAGTTTCGACGCGGTTTTGGCGGTCGAGTGCATTTTCCATTTCCCGAGCCGGAAAAAGTTCTTCGAGGAGGCTTATCGAGTGCTGAAACCCGGCGGGGGGCTGGCCTTGTCGGACTTCGTCCCGACGCCCTTGTTGCGCCCCGCCATGACCTTCGCCTCCCGCTGGCCGGTCTCGGCCGGCTTTTACGGACGCTGCCAGTTTCACAGCACCTTGAAGGACTATCGCCGCCTGGCCGAGGAGACCGGATTCGTCGTCCGGCACGAGCGGGACATCACGTCCAATACCCTGCCCACCTATGACTTCGTGCGGAAGCTGGCCAAGGACATGTCCGTGAAAACGGCGTCGGCGGTCGTGGAGACGCTATTCGCCGAAGGGGCCAGCCGCCTGGGACTGCTGCGTTATCTGGTGCTGGCTTTCGAGAAGCCCCGCTAAGGGACTATCGAGTCGAGGCCTCCAGTTCCGATTCCGGTGCAGGGTGGGTTAGGCGCGCATGACCCCGAGCCAGCGATGTTCGCTGGCGTTTCGGCGCGCGGAAAGTCCCGCGGGGTATAAATAGTTTATGGCGGTGCGCGCCTAATCCACCCTACAATCTGCGGTTGTTTTCAAGCAGAACGGAATGTCCTTGGTGAACGACTCCCACGGAACTGTTCGGGCCTTGAACGGTCCCATCGAACGATCGAATTTTCTTGAAAAGCGTCCAAATCTGTTGGTTTTTCGAGATTTACTTTCACTCGCGCAATTATTTCGCCTCGATATGGTTTAATAGCGAGGCTAACAGTCTCAACGAGCTTCAATCGACTCCATGAATTGGCAACAGTTTTTTTCCATGGGCGGCTACGGCTTCTACGTGTGGACGTCCTACGGTTTGATGTTTGCGGTTTTGGGCCTCAATCTGTTTCTGTCCACGCGCCGGAAATCCGAGGTGCTGAAGAGCATCGCCCGGCGTCCGAAACAGGAGGGTAGAGCGTCATGACGCCGCGCCGCCGCCGCATGATCGTGGTCGGGGTGATTCTGATCGGCGTCAGTCTGGCGACCTTTCTCGCGCTCACCGCGTTCCAGAAGAATCTGCTGTATTTCTACACGCCGTCGCAAGTCGCCGCCGGCGAAGCCCCCAAGGGTTATCCGTTCCGCGTGGGCGGCCTGGTGGTCGAGGGCAGCGTTCAGCGCGAACCCGACAGCCTGACCGTGCGCTTCTCCGTCACCGACGGAAGCTCCGCGGTTCCCGTCCATTACACCGGAATCCTGCCCGATCTGTTCCGGGAAGGCCAGGGCATCATCTCGGTCGGACAAATCAACGAAGCGGGCGTGTTCGAAGCCAGCGAAGTGCTCGCCAAGCACGACGAGAATTACATGCCGCCGGAAGTCGCCGATGCGCTGAAGCAGGGCGGACAGATGCCCACCAGTTATAAGGATTACCAGAAATGATGGCGGAACTCGGGCACATCGCCCTGATCATGGCGCTGTTCATGGCGCTGTTGCAGTCGGTGTTTCCGCTGCTGGGCGCGGCCCAGGGCGTGCCGGTGTGGATGGCGGTGGGGCGTGCCGCCGGGCGCGCCCAGTTCTTCTTCCTGGCCGTGGCTTTCGCCTGCCTGATCGGGAGCTTCGTGAACCATGATTTTTCCGTGCTCTATGTGGCGCGGAACTCCAATACCGCCTTGCCCCTTTATTACCGCATCTCGGCCGCCTGGGGCGCCCACGAAGGGTCGATGCTGCTCTGGGCATCGATCATGGGACTGTGGACCGTGATGGTGACGATCTTCAGCCGCAGCCTGTCGGAGGAATTCCTGGCGCGCGTCCTGGGCATCATGGGCCTGGTCAGCGTCGGCATCCTGCTGTTCATCCTGCTGACCTCCAATCCGTTCGAGCGTCATTTTCCGCCACCCGCCGACGGCAACGATCTCAATCCCCTGCTGCAGGACATGGGCATGACGGTTCATCCGCCCATGCTGTACATGGGCTACGTCGGACTCTCGGTCGCCTTCAGCTTCGCCATCGCGGCCCTCCTCGGCGGCTCTCTGGATTCGGCCTGGGCACGCTGGTCGCGGCCCTGGACCCTGATCGCCTGGGTGTTCCTGACCTTCGGCATCGTGCTCGGCTCCTGGTGGGCGTATTACGAACTCGGCTGGGGCGGCTGGTGGTTCTGGGACCCGGTGGAAAACGCCTCGTTCATGCCCTGGCTGGTCGCGACCGCCCTGCTCCACTCGCTGGCGGTCACCGAAAAGCGCGGCGCCTTTAAGGCATGGACGGTGCTGCTCGCCATCTTCGCCTTTTCGCTGAGTCTCCTGGGCACCTTCCTGGTGCGCTCCGGCGTCCTGACCTCGGTGCACGCCTTCGCCTCGGACCCGGCGCGCGGGCTTTTCATCCTGATCTTCCTGGCCGTGGTGGTGGGCGGTTCGCTGCTGCTGTACGCGGTGCGGGCGCCGACCGTCAAGGACCGTGTCCGTTACGGCTTCGTGTCCAAGGAAAATCTTCTGCTGCTGAACAACGTCCTGCTGATCACGGCGGCCGCGAGCATTCTGCTGGGGACGCTCTATCCCCTGGTTCTCGACGCCTTGCAATTGGGCAAGATTTCCGTCGGCTCGCCGTATTTCGCCAGCGTGTTCGGCCCGGTCATGACGCCCATTTTTCTTTTGGCCGGCATCGCGCCGATGTTCGCCTGGCGCGAAGCCGATCTCGGCAAGATCGGGCGGCGCGTGCGCCATGTCCTCCTCGGAAGCCTGGCGCTGGGCGTGGCGTCCACCGCGGTTTTCTGGGACGCCAAGGACATCAAGACCATGGCGGGACTCGCGATGGCCTTCTGGCTCGCGGCCAGCGCGCTGTTGAGCCTCTGGAACCGGGTCCGGCTGCGCGAGTCGCCGCTTCAGGGCCTCAAGGCGCAGTCCCGGAGCGTCTACGGCATGACCCTGGCCCATATCGGCATCGCCGTGTTTCTCACCGGCGTCGTCCTGTCGGATCGCTACAGCGAAGAAAAGATCGTGCGGCTGGCTCCGGGGGAATCCTCGGCATTGGGCGATTACACGTTCACGTTCAAGGGCGTGACCGAGGTGCAAGGCCCCAACTTCGTCGCGCAGCAGGGCGATTTCCGCGTGCAGCGGGGCGACCGGGAGATCGCCGAACTCCATCCGCAAAAGCGCGTTTACCGCGTGCAGCGCAATACCATGACCGAAGCGGCGATCGACCCGGGCCTCACCCGCGATCTTTACGTCGCACTCGGCGAGCGGATGGACGCCGATGCCTGGAGCGTGCGGATTTATTACAAGCCGTTCATCCGCTGGATCTGGCTGGGCGGACTATTGATGATAGCCGGCGGCCTGTTTTCCGCCGCGGACCGCCGTTACCGTTTGGCGCCCCGCCGGGAGGAAGCTTGGAGCGAGTCGGCGGAAAGCAAGCCGGCGTGAGGGTGAAGGTCATTCGTTGTCGAGAATGCGGGCTCCACCCCTTTGTGGGCCGGAATAAAATCGCGGGTCGGGCATCTGTTCCGGCTATTTGTCGGCAAAGGATTGCCGACCATTACCGTCTAATCCAGACCCAGGTTTCCTTGATTTATAGTACGTCTCTTTTCGCAACCGCAGTTTCATGACCATGCGTTATCTCATTCCCTTGGCCGTGTTCGCCGTCATGGTGATCTTTCTCGGCATCGGCCTGACCCTGAACCCCAGAGAAGTGCCTTCGCCGTTCATCGGCAAACCCGCGCCCATGTTCACCTTGCCGCAAGTGAACGACGCCGCCAAGACTCTGAGCCGCGACGATCTCAAAGGCCAGGTGAGCCTGGTGAACGTCTGGGCTTCCTGGTGCACCTCCTGCCGCGAAGAACATCCGGTATTGGTGCAGCTCGCCAAGCAAAACATCGTTCCCATTTACGGCCTCAACTACAAGGACGAGCGGGACAACGCCCTCGCCTGGCTGCAACGCCTGGGCGATCCTTACACGGCCAGCGCCTTCGACCCCGAGGGCAAGACCGGGATCGACTGGGGCGTGTACGGCGTGCCGGAAACCTTCGTCGTCGACCGCGACGGCATCATCCGCCACAAGCAGACCGGACCGATCACGCCGGAAATCCTGGAAAAGAAATTGCTGCCCTTGATCCGCCAATTACAGACCCAACCTTCATGATGCACCGGTTACTACCGTTCTTCTTAATCCTTCCCTTCACCGCTCAAGCCATCGAAATCCGCCAGTTCGACGATCCGGACAAACAACAGCGGTATGAGCGCCTGATCGAAGAGCTTCGCTGTCTGGTCTGCCAGAATCAATCTTTGGCCGATTCCGATGCCGATCTCGCCCGCGATTTGCGGGACGAGGTCTACACCATCATCCAGACCGGCAAGAACGAAGAGGAAGCGGTCAAATTCCTGACCGACCGCTACGGCGATTTCGTACTGTATCGCCCGCCTTTCAAAATGACGACGGCCCTTCTGTGGATCGGACCGTTCCTCCTGTTGACCGCCGGCGGCGCCCTTCTCTGGCTGCAGGTGAAACGCCGCAGCGCGGCGGACAATCTGGTCGAGCTTACGGATGAAGAGAAGAAGCGGCTCGAACGGCTGAGAAACAATCTGGAAGGGTAAACGTCGATGATGGGGTTTTGGCTTTCGACCGTGCTGCTGTTGACGGCAGGCTATGTCTTTTTTCTTCCCGCGCTTCTCGGCAAAACCGGCGGCGGACGGATAAACCGGGCCCGGCTCAATCTTCTCCTGCACCGCCAGCGGCAGACCGAACTCGCCCAGGAGGCGGCCAGCCCCGAAGACCTGGAGCGCCTGACCGCGGAATCCGAACGGAATCTGCTCGGCGATCTGGAGGCGGTCGAAGAAACGAAAACGCATTCCGGCACCCGCGGCCGGCCGGCCGTCATCGCCACTCTGGCCGTCGTTCCGGTGCTGGCCTTGACCCTCTACCTCGCGCTGGGCCGGATCGATCTCGTCGGCGCGCGCGCACCGGACGACATGGCCAACGTCCAGGACAGCATCAATCAGTTGGCGGAACGGCTGGCCAAACAGCCGAACGACCTGGAAGGCTGGGTGCTGCTCGCCCGCTCGCTGCAAGCGACCCATCAGCCGGACAAGGCGATGACCGCCTACGAATTCGCCCTGAAACTCGCCCCCGAAGACCTCGACGTCAAGGCGCTGTATGCCCAGGCTCTGGCCGAAACGCATCAAGGCAGCATGGCCGGCAAACCGACCGAAATCATCGACGAAATCCTCAAAAAGAATCCCGACCATCAAACCGCGCTCTGGATGGCGGGGCTGGCCGCCGCGGAGCGGAAGGACGCGGCCAAGTCGGTGGAATATTGGGAAAGATTGAAAAAGCAATTCACGCCGGGCAGCGAGGAGGACAAGCAAATCAGCGCGTATATCGCTCAGGTTCGAGGCCATGCGGCACCCGGCGAGACAACGGCGCCGGCCGCCGCAACCGCCGGCGCCGGCAAACGCATCCGCGTCGCGGTGAGCCTGGCCGAAAACCTCAAAGCCCGGGTTTCGCCGAACGACGCCCTGTTCGTCTTCGCTCGCGCGGCCGAAGGCCCGCCCATGCCCTTGGCGGTCGTTCGCAAACAGGCCAAGGATTTGCCGGTTGAAGTCGAACTGGACGATTCCATGGCCATGATGCAGGGCGTGACGCTCTCGACCTTCGACCGCGTCGTGATCGGCGCGCGCATTTCGAAGAGCGGACAGCCGAAACCCGAACCCGGAGACCTGCAGGGCCTCAGCGAAGCCGTGACGCCGAAGGACAACGGAAGCTACAAGATCGTGGTCGACCGGATCGTCGAGTAGGAGGCCGGGCGCTAGAGCGCTTTCGGTCGTGGCGCCCTTACCGCCGACACTTGTCGCCCAATCTCGACTCGACGGGTGATTTCATGCGGGAGCGGATTTCGGCCCGCGGCGGCACGAGACCGTCGGCGAAGCCGATTCCCGCCGAAGCGAAACATGGACGCGCCCCCGCGCGCCGTCTCCGGAACCGCCGGCCCGTGCGGTCCTCCGAACGGCGCTCGGTTCAACCTTACCGCCGACACTTGATCTGTAAAGAATTGATATTGCGGTGAAAATTCAGGTCGCCCAGGTGATGCGCCTTGACTCCGGGCCCGAAGCTGATCTTCAAATCCTGATAGCTCCCGATATCCTTTTCTCCCCAGGCTTTAAGTTCATACGGGTGATTGACCGGCCCCTGGGGAGTGTCCTTGAAGTTTTCCTGGCGAAAGGCGAAAACTTCGGCGTCCGGGCCGACCGCCAAGCTTTCGATCCGGTTGCTCCAATTCTCGCCGCTCAGCGACTTGAGATCGGAAAGCTCGGCAGGTCCTGTCAGGCGAACATGGGAACCTTCGTAATCGGGTTTATCGTAGAGATCCAGCCAACATTCTCCCGCGGCAAGCGCCGGGGATCCGGATGACAACAAAGCAGCCAAGGAAAGACAGGATGCGAGCCAGCCGAATTTACGAGCGGACTTGCTATACATGGCAAACTCCTTTGTGTCGAAGGTTAGTCTGCAAACAGCCGCGACGAATCGTCGTTATAGCGCCCCTCCCTGGCATCCGGCTCCACTCGACTTGGAGCCTCCCTTGCGAAACGAGTTCCTGAACCTTTGCAAGCCTCGGTCCGTCAACGCCGATCAGCGGCTTCGGCTCAGATTACGCCTCAGAATTCTTGCCGGCAAGGTCCGGGCGGATTGGCCGATTTCGCTGTTTTCTGTATTCTTGAAGCGCGCCGGCGACCGGATGGGACTCTCGCGGCCACCGGCAACCTTTCGGATCGTGCAGGACTTGTGTCGAACAAGGAGGAAAAGACATGGCTGCTTTCATCTTCAATTCGGCGCTTCGCCAATGCCTATCGGTATTGCCGGTACTCCTCGCCTTAGCGGCCGATCCCGTCGAGGCGACTGTTTTCACGGTCGGTGCGGCCGGCGGCGACCCGGCTTGCACGCTGGCCGATGCGATAACGGCAGCGATAATCAATACCCAAACCGGAGGCTGCCCCGCAGGATCCGCGGACGATACCGACATCATTGAACTTACCGGCGACGTCATCCTCACGGAAGCCTTGCCCGAGGTGAGGAGCTACTGCAGCCCCGAGCGAGAGCCCTATCCCTGTGCTGAGAGCGTTCAAACCCGCATCACGATCAACGGCCACGGTCATTCGATCGCACGCCCGCGCGATCCGGATACCCCGGAATTCGACCTGCTAACGATTTTTACGCCTTGTGGCGAAATCGATATGCCTGCGCCAATCATCAAACTGAACGAGGTCGAACTAAAACATGGCCGGGCCGGCATTTCATTGGAGGGTGGAACGCGCGGCACCTATTGTCTGCCGGATCTTGAGCTGGTGAATAGCCGGATTACCGACAATGACGTAAGCGTCCGAGCCTTACCGTGTTGACGGCGTCAAGCGGCGATGGGCTGGGTCAGTTCCGTCACCTGATCGGCGAGGTTCCAGGGCAAGAGTTCGTCGATCCGATTGACCGGATGCTCGGCGATGCGGGCAGCACGGTCCGGAGGTACGCCTCCGGATCGAGGCCGTTGAGTTTGGCCGTGCCGATCAGGGTGTAGATCGCCGCCGCTCGCTGGCCGCCGGCGTCGGAGCCCGCGAACAGATAGTTCTTCCGGCCGAGCGCCACCACCCGCAACGCGCGTTCCGCGGCATTGTTGTCGATCTCCAGACGACCGTCATCGCGATACCGGGTCAGTGCCGGCCAGCGCGTCAGGGCATAGCGGATCGCCTCGGCTAGAGCCGACTTTTTCGAGACCTGTGTCAGCGTGGTGTGCAGCCAGGTTTGAAGCGCCTCAAGCTGAGGACCCGCGCGGGCTTGCCGCGCTGCGGCGCGGGTCTCCGACGACTGGCCCCGGATCTCGGCTTCGAGGGTATAGAGCGCGCCGATACGCTGGAGCACCTCGGCCGCCAAGGGACTCCCGTGGGCCTTGTGGAGCTCGTAGAACTTGCGCCGGACATGCGCCCAACAGGCCACCTCCCGCACGCGGCCGGTATCGTACAGCCCGTTGAATCCCGCATAGCCATCCGCCTGCAGGGCGCCTTCGAAGTCCTCCAGATGCGTCCCGGGATACTGGCCTTGGCGGTTCGGCGAGTAGGCGAACCACACCGCGGGCGGTGTGAGATCACCGGCCGGGCGGTCGTCCCGGACATAGGTCCACAGCCGACCGGTCTTCGTCTGGCCCTGACCGGCGCGAGCACCGGGACCGGGGTATCGTCGGCATGCAGCTTCGGACCGGCGAGCACATGGCGGCGGATCGCCAAGGCCGACGGGTGGAGGAGGCCCGCGGCTTCCCCGACCCAATCGGTCAAGGTGGACCGGGACAGGTCCACGCCTTCGCGGGCGTAAATGGCCGACTGGCGGTACAGCGGCAGATGATCGCCGTATTTCGAGACGAGTACATGGGCCAGGAGCCCCGGACCCGCGAGCCCCTGGGCCATGGGCCGGCTCGGCGCCGACGCCTGGACGATGCGGTCGCAGCGGGCGCAGGCGCACTTGGGGCGGACGTGGCGGATCACCCGGAAGCGGGCCGGGACGTACGCCAGGATTTCGGCGACCTCCTCGCCCAAGGGCTTCAAGGGACCGCCACAGTCGGGGCACTGCGCGAGGTCGGTCTTGTGGATGTGGCTTTCCCGCGGCAGATGGTCGGGCAGTGACCGAGACGTCCTGGCCCGGCGCTCGGCCGCGCGGGGTTCGACGATCGCCGCGAGTTCCGCATCGCCCGTTTCCAGTTCTGGACGGGAGCCGTGCGGATCGGGCGGCGCCAGTCGATGCCTTCGAGCAGCATCGATAACTGGGCGGGGGTGAGGGAGACCGTGCCGTTGGTGGCCTGCGGCCAGACGAAGCGGCCCCGCTCCAGCCGCTTGGCGAACAGGCAGAGTCCATCGCCGTCCCACCAGAGTAGTTTGATCCGGTCGCCGCGTCGCCCGCGAAAGGCGAAGATATGGCCGGAGAAGGGATCCGCCTCGAGCTGGGTCTGGACCAGGGCGGCCAAGCCATCGAAGCCACGGCGCAGATCGGTCACCCCGGCAGCGATCCAGATGCGGGTGCCGGACGGAAGCGCGATCATGAGCCCTTGAGACTCGCGAGGACGGTGCGCAAGGTCGCCGCATCGACGGAACCTTTCACCTGGACCCGCGTACTCCCAAACTCGATGGTGATGGTGCCCGGCGGAGCGGATACCGTGGCTTCACGCGCCGGCACGGCCACTGCGGAGTCCAGAGCGGGCGTCATCGCCACCGGTAATAAGGTCGGCCTCAGCGGATCGGCCGGTGCGTTCCGGTCCTTAAGGTACTGTCGGCGCCATTTGAACAGTTGATTGGCGTTGATCCGATGCGCCAGCGCAATCCCCGCGACCGAGACGCCCGGCTGTAGGGTCCGCTTCACCCGTTCGCGCTTGAACTCAGGCGCAAACCGCCGCCGGCCCAAGGTATCCATCGCCACCACGCCCGTTGTGAAGTCAGCATCGTGAGTCATCAGTGCGTCCACCTCAAGAGTGCGCGGACACCCCATGCGTCCGCTCGCACCAGTGTCGCCTGAGCCTTTCAACCCGTCGAGACGGTCCCCGGCGGACGCTTACACAATGACGGGGCTGGCATATCGGCGCGCTTTGCCTCGCTGCGGCTCACGAACAGCGTGATCGAGAACAATGGCGGCCGTGGCATCGGCGGTTATGCCAGCGACATTGAGCTGACGGACAGCACCATCGC
Source organism: Methylocaldum sp. MU1018 (assembly GCF_053646775.1). Taxonomy (NCBI): domain Bacteria; kingdom Pseudomonadati; phylum Pseudomonadota; class Gammaproteobacteria; order Methylococcales; family Methylococcaceae; genus Methylocaldum; species Methylocaldum sp. MU1018. The sequence goes on along the minus strand of NZ_CM132195.1, from coordinate 433,261 downwards.
GCACAATGCGGATCGCGGTGTCTCGGTTCTTGGCGGCATTCCCGAATTTGAAACACAAGGGGTGCTATCCGTGACCCGCAGCACCCTCGCCGACAATACCGGCGGCGGCGTCGAACTCGCCCGTCTTCACGCCACGCTCGTGAACAGTACCGTGTCCGGAAACGGAAATACCGAGACTACGGGAGGCGGCATTTACGTGGTGCCCAGCAGCAGTAGCAGCGATGAACAACCGGTAACCGAGTTAACGCTCATCAACACGGCCGTTTCCGACAACGTCGCTAAGCTCGGCGGAGGCGTATACCGCGAGAGCGGAAAGAACAGCTTCTTTATCGACAGAAGCGTCATGATCAACTCGATTCTTGCCGATAACACCGGCGGCGACTGCGTGAGCGCCGCCGGCACCACGCGCATTGCCTTCATCGGGCAAAACCTGATCGAGGATGGCGGTTGCTTCGACCCGAGCTATTCGAATCCCCCGCTGATCGGCGATCCCAAGCTCGGTCCCCTCGAGGACAATGGCGGGCCGACGCTGACCCATGCGCTTCGAAGAGGCAGCATAGCGCTGGATCGGATCGCTTTCGTTTACGGTGCGAACGGCAACCCGCTGGGCTGCGAAGGTACGACCGACGGCGTTACCGCCGGAGTCGTGACCGATCAGCGAGGGGCCAACCGAGCACGGCCCGGTGACGACTTTTGCGACATCGGCGCCTTCGAGCTCGCTCGTCTCCCATCCGGCAAGAGCGACTGCAAAAATGGCGGCTACAAGAAGTTCGGCTTCGAAAATATCGGACAGTGCGTCCGATACGTGCTTACCGGGAAATGGAGCCGCGCTGCGGCGCTTTTACGTCAGTGAACGGAAACCGGCGATCAACGCGGCGACCGCGGTAATTTCGCCGTTTCTCGCGCCTCGGGCAACCAGGGGCCGCGAGTTTATCGAAGCCCGCGGCGCCTGGCTTCGACCGTGCCATAGCCGGGTTTCAGCCCCGGTGAGCGCGGCTTCGCCAAATCGATCCGACGCCGCAAAGCTGGCCCGGGCATCGTCGAAGCGGCGCGGGATGCGATACTCTAGCGGGCCGTCCCCTTTCGGCCGGACAGGTCCTGACCGACGTAGGAAAGCGCATCGGACCAGGTGCAGGAAGATTCCAATGAATCGTCTTTCGGGACCACGTTGGCCGAGATGATTTCCTGAGCCTTGAATTCCGCGGCGGCCAGCTCACCACCGAAGATATCGGTTTCGTACTCCTCGGTCGAAGCCTCCGCGAGCGAGGTACTTAAAGAGCGGCCGGGCTCGTTGATGTGAATGGACGTCACGGTGGACAGTCCGGGACGAATGGGGTTCTTCAGGAGATCCTCTTTGCGCAGGGCGATACGCACCGGAACGCGCTGAACGATGTGAATGAAATTGCCGGTGGCGTTGTCCGGCGGCAGCAGGGCGAACACGCTGCCGGTGCCGGGCACCAGTCCTTCGACCGTTCCGCGATAGGTATGGCGCCTACCGTACAGATCGATGATCACCTCGACCGACTGGCCGGGCCGCACCTCGCGCATCTCGGTTTCCCGCAGGTTCGCCTCGACCCACAGATGGTCCAGGGGAACCACCATCATGATCGGGTCTCCGGGACGAACCCGGTCTCCGACCTGAGCCTTGCGCTTCGCGACATACCCCGAGATCGGCGCCTGGATACGCTGCCGGACGAACTCCAGGTAGGCATCGATGAAGCGATGCTTGGCCGCCTCGATATCGGGATGCTCGGTCCGGGTGGTCCCGCCCACCCGCGCTTCTATGGAATTGAGCTCGGCGACGACCTCCCGCAACTCGGCATCGAGAGCGGCCATCTGATCTTCCGCGTTTTGAAGAACCTGTTCGGACACCGAACCGCTGGGAAACGCCATGCGAAAACGAACGACGTCGTGACGCACGCGGGCGAGCTGCGCCGACCGCGCGGCCAGCTTCTGGCACAGTTGCTGGCGCGTCGCAAAGAGCGCGCCGATTCCGCGCACCGTACGCCCCAAATCGCCCTCGCTCTGCCCCAGGGCCGCATAAGCGCGGTGTTCGTCGAGCCGGACCAGCAGGTCGCCTTTGTTGACATACTGGGTTTCTTCGACCAAAACCTGAGTGACGATGCCCGTCGCATCGGCTTCGACCGGGATCAGGTTGCCCGTGATGAAGGCATTGTCGGTCACGACCCAGAAACGGCCGTGAATCCACCAATAGGCGGCATAGGACAGGGCGCTCGCGAGCACTGCCAGCGCCACCAGCAAGAGACGGCGATTACGCCGCGCGCGGATAGCCTTGGGATGAATCTTCATAGGAGCCTGTTCGGGTTTCCCTGGTTTTTATTCGAATTCGGGTAAGAGGGTGTTTCTTGTTCTTGCGATTCGGCAGGGCCGCGACGGGGCTCGGCCCTGCCTCGGCGAGGCCGGAGTTTCAATCCGCTATCTGCTGGGGACGAGTGATATCGATATCCTTCGTGTACCCGCCGCCCAGAGCTTCGATCAGATCGGCCATGGCCACGAGCTGATTGGTTTCCAACGCCTTCAGCGCAAACTCATGGTCCAGAACGGAGTGCCGGCGCTCCAGCACCGCCCGGCGATCGTCGAGCCCGCTGCGATATCGATCCTGAGCGAGATCGAGCACCGCGCGCTGCGACTTCAGCAGGCGGTTGTGCGCTTCGACGATGGTTCGCCCCTCCTGCCACCCGCTCAGACTGTCGGCGACTTCCTGCGCGGCTTGCAGCAAGGTCTGGTTGTAAAGCTCCACCGCCTCGTCGTATTCCGCCCGTTGCGCCGACAGCTCCCCGCGCAGGCGCCCTCCCTCGAAGATGGGGAGCCGCACGCCCGGCGCGATGCCATAGGCGAAGCTCTTCCCGGAAAACAGAAGGCTGGCGAGAGAGCTTGCGCCCTTGGTAAAGCGGAGGGCGCTCAGACCGACGAAAGCCGTCATGTCGATCGTCGGCAGAAAGCTGGCTTTGGCGACCTTGATCCGTTGCGCCGCCGCCTCGGCCCGATAGAGCGCCGAAGCGAGATCCGGACGATGGGTGAGCAGCTCCAGCGGAAGCTTCGTCGGCATCGGAATTCTTTCGGGAATGCTCACCGGCTCGATAAACAGACCTCGCGTCGCGTCGGGACCTCGCCCGATCAGGCGCGCCAGCAGATTCCGCTGAAGATCCAACTGATCGCGGGTACTCGCCTCGCGCTTGCCGGCCGCCTCCAGGTCGGATTCCGCCAGTTTGACCGGATCGGCGGAATCCAGCCCCGTGTCGTAGCGCGTTTCGGCCAGGCGGAGCAATTCGCGCCGCAATTCCACCATGTCCTCCACCAGTTCGAGCTGCTGCCGCAACGCGATCCCCCGGAAGTAACACCGGGCAATCGCAGTGGTCAATTGCAGCCTGACTTCGGCCTCCTCCGCCTCCTCGGCGGCCATTTCGCCCAGGGCAGCCGCCAGTGCGGCGCGGTTCTTCCCCCAAAAGTCGAATTCATAACGCAAGCTCAACGGATTGATGGTACCTACGACGATATGAGCTCCGGCCGCTTCGGGGTTGAGCGCGGCATAGACGCTGTCGCCCGAAAGCCGCGCGTGCTCGACCTCCGCCTCGGCATCGAGGAACGGCAACAATCGCGCCCCTTCCACCCGGGCATAGCCATCCGCCTCGCGCAGCCGGGCCGCGGCCGCCTTGAGCCCGGGGTTGTCGTTGAGCGCCATATTCATCAGATGATTCAGCTCGGAACTGCCGAATTGCAGCCACCAGTAGTCCCGCGGCCAGGATCTTCGCGCCGTGAGAGGTTCTTCCTCGCGAGCGTGCGACAATTTGTGCTCCATCTTCGGATGTTGCAAGAATTCGGCGCGTTGCCCGTCGTGCGGAATCCAGGCACACCCCCCCGCCAGAAAGAGGGACGCCGTTCCGATTCCGGCGAGCAGGCGCCGTCGATGAATGAATAGACGACTCATGGTTTCTCCATCAGTTCTTCGGCCCTGGTGTCTCTCACATCCTGCGCCGGACTCGGGCGCAGCGGCCGGTGAGTGGGATGGGCCAGCCACACCAGCCCGGCCAATCCGAGAAAAATGTAGCTCGCCATCAAGAAAGCGTCATTGAGCGCCAAAATGCCGGACTGTTGCTTGATGAGAGCGAAGAGCGCGCCCTTTGTCATGCCGGCGTCGAGACCGGCGGCTTCCAGCCGCGGAGAAATCCAGCCCAGCACATCGACCGACGGAAACCGCCGTCCTCCGAAATTATCCGCCAGATGCAATTGGTGGAAAGGACTGCGACGAAACAGCATGACCCCCTGCAACGTGATGCCGAGCGCGCCGGCGGCGATACGCAGCAGCGCCGTTTCCTCCGCGGCGCGCATCACCTCGCGCGGCGGCATGCCGTGGAGAGTGATCACGGTCAGCGGCGTGAAGAACGACCCCAGGAAAAAGCCGAGAAGCATCATGGGCCAAATAATTTGGTCGAACGATTCAGGGTCGTCGAACAGCCCGATCCAGTACAGGGTAAACGCCAGGCCGAGCAGATTGATACAGGCGAGCACCCGAGCGTCGATGCCCCTGACCACCAGGTGCATGACAGCGGTCACCGGCGCCGCGAACACGATCATGGAGAGAAACAACAGGCCGGCGAGAAACGAGGAATATCCCAGCAGCAGTTGAAGTTGAACGATGAACAGCGACAGCAGACCCTGAATGGACAAAAACCCCAGGGAGAGGCAAATCACGCCGATGGCAAAATTGCGATAGGAGAACAAGCGGATATCGAACACGGGATGGCGTTCGCCCAGCTCCCAGATCACGAGACAGGGCAGCGCCACGGCGACGACGATCAGCACGCCGCGCAGGAAGGGCGAATCGAACCAGTCGAAATCGTTGCCCTGATTCAGGATGGTCTGCACGCCGCCGAGCACCAGGGCCAGCAGCACGAAGCCGACGAAATCGAAACGGATGTGGCGGCGCTGAAATCCCCGCCCGTACAACAACGCGCCGGTTACGCCCGCGATGATCAGGGCGAGGGGGACGTTCAGATAGAACAGATAGCGCCAGCCGATCTCGTCGGCAACCCAGCCGCCCACCGGAAAACCGACCGTGAAGGGCATCAGCGTGAACAGCCCCCATACCCCCAATCCGATCGATTTGCTCCGGTCGGGATATTCTTTCAGCAACAGGGCCTGCCCGATGGGTAGCGTGACGCCGCCGGTAAAGCCGAGAAAAATGCGCGCAGGCAGGAACAGCTGCAGCGTTTCGCTGATGGCGCATAAATAAGAGGCCACGGCATATATCAGGAATGCCGCGACGAACAAGCGGTAATCGCCGAAACGTCCGGCCAACCAGCGAGCGATGGGAAACGCCAGCGCCAGGGAAATCATGAAATCCGTCTGGGCCCAGGTGCCGAAGCTCGGCAATACTCCGCCGAGATCGCCCGCGACGTGGGGCATCAGTGCGATATAGGCCCCGGCATTGAACAGTATGTTCATGTGCGCCAGGCCGAGCACGATATTGAACAGAACGAAGCGCCACCCACGCAGGCGCCGGGGAAAAACGATCGTCACGGAGTCGGCGCCCCGGCTGCAAAGGCTGTTTCGATGTTCCGTCCGCTCGACAAGGCATCCTGCGGCGCCGGCGCCAGCCCCAAGTCGCTCAAACCGCGACTGATGAGCCGCGCTCCGGCCTCGGCCACGAGCGCCTTGAATTTTTCCGCCTCATGGTCGAGCAGTGTTTGCGCCGTCCCTTCGACCGGAAAAGCTTCGATGCCGGCTCTGCCGATGACCTGCCGGGTCGCCGGATCGACCAGTTTGACCAGCACCTGCAAGGGCGCCTGAGCCTCGAAAATTCGGTAAGTTCCGATGCCTACCTCCAACACGGCGTCGACGCGCTCCGCTCCATGCGAGCGATAGTCGATCGGCGAGGTGTCCTGGTTGTACCACTGCCGGATGGCGCCGTGCCAGTGCGCAAGATTTGCGGTGCGGTCGCGAAGGGACATCGGAAGGCGGTAGTAATGTGCTCCGGAAACCGCTTTGAACCCGCCTGAATTCAACTGTGAAGCCGCCTCCCGCGCCAGCACGAAAGTGGGTGTCCAGTTGTCATCGAGAGATGCGGCCGGCTCCAGCCCGGGCATGTTTTCCGCCGCGGACGACATCCGCCGGGGAACCGCTTCCGGCACGAGGTCGTCGCGGCTTACCAGACCGGCGATGAGCACTCCGCCCGGATTTCTGTAGATTTTCTTCTCCAGGAACAAATCGAACGGCACGGTATCGTTCTGCCGATAGATGGGCAATCGAGATTCGATCAAATCCGGTATCACTTCGAGGGGCGGCGGCTCCACCGGGATCACGAGCACCGTGTTTATTTCGCCCGCTCCGGCGGCCGGCGGCTTGACCGGCGGAGCAACGCAGGCGCTCAGTGCAACGAGCAAGGCCAGCAATACGCTATAACGCTTCATATTTGGCGGATACCACAGCCCCACGGAATTTCTTGCGAATAAGGAATACGGCCGCCCCGAACAAGCCGTCGATTTCCGACACGCCGGCACGGCCTTTTCGCTGTAAGCAAACTCAATGCCACGACACAAATCCTTGATTACTAAAGAAACTCTGTGAACGAGCAAAACCCAATGTCGTCGCAATGACATCGACTCGACAATACGTCGGGCTCAAGCTCGGCACTTTACTCCCAAATTACGGGCGTTACCAACACATGGCGGGCGATTTGTCATGAAAACGCATCGCTGTCATTCTGATAACATATGTCGATTCGACAGCATCTTGACAATAAATCGAAGCACGAAAACAGAATGACCGGAGACTCCATTCACGAAGCCGTATTGAGCTTGACGGCGAATCTTTCGATGAAAGAGCGCATCGAGAAATTTCTCGAAATTTTCGCCAAGGTCACGGGAAATCATGCCTGCATCCTGTTGCGCTATCAGGACGGGGTACTCGTGCCCGTGGCGACCCGCGGCCTGTCGCCCGAAGTCATGGGGCGGCAATTCCGTCCGGATCAGCACCCCCGGCTGGCGGCCATCCTTCAATCGAGAACGCCGGTCCGATTCGAGGCCGACGATCTAAGACCGGACCCTTATGATTCGCTCCTGCTGAATGACATCGGAAGCCGGTTGCCCGTTCATGCCTGCATCGGTTGCAGCCTTTATAACGAGAATACCCTGTTCGGGGTGCTTTCGGCGGATGCGCTGAAACCCGGAGCGTTCGACGGCATCGACGATCACATTTTCCAGACCTTCGCCGCCATCGCGACCGTGGCCTTGCGCTATGAAACCTTTATCGGCGCGCTGGAAAAACGGGCGAGACACCGCGAACTGGTCACCAGCGAATTGGTGAACGAGGCTTTTCAGCGCGGCGGCCAGATGCTTGGCGAAAGCCCCGCCTTGCAGGAACTGAGGCGCAATATCGGCATCGTCGCCCGATCCGATCTGACGGTCCTGATCATGGGCGAAACCGGGGTCGGCAAGGAAGTCGTGGCGCGCCTCATACATGCGCAATCGCTGCGATCCGATCAACCCCTGGTGTACGTGAACTGCGCCGCGCTGCCGGAATCCTTGGCGGAGAGCGAACTGTTCGGGCATGTCCGCGGCGCTTTCACCGGAGCCAACACCGACCGGGCCGGCAAATTCGAATTGGCGGAGGGAGGCACTTTATTCCTGGACGAAGTCGGCGAACTGCCCCTCTCGATCCAGGCGAAGCTGCTGCGCGCCTTGCAGTTCGGCGAAATCCAGCGGATCGGCTCGGACAAGAGCCACCGGGCCGACGTCCGCATCATCGCGGCGACCAATCGCAAACTTGCCGAAGAGGTGAAGGCGAGACGGTTCCGGGCCGATCTTTATCACCGGCTCAGCGTATACCCTTTGAACGTACCGCCGCTGCGGGAACGGCTTACCGATGTGGCCCAGTTGGCCGGGCATTTTCTGGACCAGGCCCGAACGCGCCTGGGTCTGGATCGGGCAAACCTGGCGCCCGCGACGATCAAGTCGCTAATGGCTTATTCATGGCCGGGCAACGTCCGCGAACTCGAACATGTCGTGGTCCGCGCCGCTCTGCGCGCCTCCGCGGATCGCGGCCGCTCGCTGACTTTGGAACCCGGCGATTTGGACATCGGCCCCGACATTCAGCGGAGTGCGGACGCCAAAACCGGCCAGCCGGGCGGCACGATATCGCTCGCATGCGCGGTGGACGACCTTCAGCGGCAGTTGATTCTCAAAACCCTGGACGAATGCCGTTTCAACTGGTCGGAAACGGCACGCCGCCTGGGGCTCGACCGCGGCAATCTGCACCGTCTTGCCCGGCGCCTGGGACTGAAGCCGGCCAGCCGTACGCATTGACGGCGTCCGCCCGCGAAGAAAGGACGACGATAGAGTCGACCGTGCCACATCCGGCCGGTCGATGCCCAAAAAAAAGCCGGACGATATGTCCGGCCTGGATGTAAGGAAAGCAACCATAGTCTCGAGCTTTCGACTGCTACGTCGCCAAAAAGTTTAGGCGGGACCAGGTTGCCCGAGAATCGTGCGGATCGCGGCCCGACATCGGCTCTTGCTCCGCTCGAAGCGGCAGCCGCACGACGAACTCGGTGCCGCGGTTTTTGTCCTCGCTGCAAACGTCCACCCGCCCGCCGTGCCTCTCGACCAGGCTTCGCACCAGCAAAAGACCGAGCCCAGGCCGCCCTGGGTGCGGTCCAGCGTCCTCGGACCTTGTATAAACAAATCGAAGATATGGGGCAAAAGCTCGGGCGGTATGCCGATACCTTCATCTTTGATGCGCACCGCCGCTTCGCCGGATTCGACCTCTACCGAGAGCCAAATGCGGCCTCCATCGTTACTGTACTTGGCCGCATTGTTGAGAATATTGGCCAGAGCCTGCGTCAGGCGCACCTCGTCGCCGTCCAAATCGATGCCGAGCGGTTCCGACTCGACGATAAGGTCGAGCCGGCGGGCCTTGATTAGCGGCAAATTGACCTCGATCGCCCGGACGATCACGGCAACGAAATTGAGCGGAGCCTGGCGCAGCGTAATCTTCCCGCGGGTAATCCTGGACACGTCGAGCAGGTCGTCGACGATTCGGGTCAACTGAGCCGCTTGACGATCCACGACCTCCCATGACCACTCGGCCCTGGGCTCCTGCAAATTCAAGCGGCGCAGCACTTCGACCGCAATGCGGATCGATGCCAGCGGATTCCGCAATTCGTGGGCCAGCATCACGAGAAACTCGTCTTTGCGCGATTGAACCTGAACGATGTCTTCGCCGGACATCGAATCGCCGATGTCCATGATCTGGACGCCAGGATCGGATGACGACATAGCGCAAGCACTTCCTTAGCCATTGAAAAAACACGGCCGCCGGATCGCTCGGAGTGCCCGAAAGCTTTGCCGGGCGGCGCCGACACATGCGCCGCGACCGCCCGTGACGCCTCGCGGTCGAGCCGTAAATCGAAACGGCGGCAGGAACGTACTTCGAACACGGGCAGGATCGGATGCCACGAATCACGTGTCCCAATCATCGAACCCCGGATACAGTCGGGCCTCGTTCTGCTGCTCGCGATCGTACTCCGTTTGGCAATCGATGCAGCGTACCGCGCAGGGATTAGCCGCAAGACGCTCCACGGGGATAGGCGCCTCGCAGTCGAGGCAAACGACCAGTCCGCATTCGGGATCGGTCATCTGCTGTTCCTTTTCGGCCAGCGATGCCTTCAGGCGCTGCAACGCTTCGGTACGCGCGCATTCTTCGACGATCTGGGCAATATCGATATAGTCCATGTCGGCAGCCTCCTAATCAGGAAAGATTTACGCCCGGGGCCGTTCGACGGGCTGTCGGGCGACTTAACCCCTTCGAGAAAGTCATGCTTTGTTCGGTTCCCGCCACCGTATTGGTACTTAATGGTGTAGCGGAAGGCGCGCCGACGGTATCGGGTGAGACACTTATGGAACCCTACTTACGCCGAGCGAATGGGTATACGCATCCTCAAGGGCATCACCGGACAGCCGAGAAGCCTCATGAGATGCGCGCGGCGGAACGTCCGCCTTGATTGATCGTGCTATTCGGCAGGCTCGTTTTGCTCGAACTTCGAAAATTCGTCCTGATCCAGCCGGCCGTCCCGATTCTTGTCCAGTTCGCTCCAGCGCTCCTTTAATTTACTGTCGGCTTCGGCCTCTTTTTCCGAAATCAAACCGTCATGGTTCTCGTCCAGTTTTTTGAAGCGCTCGCTCTTGATTTCCCTTTCGACCTGGACCTGATGGCGGCTCGCCGGCATATCCTTTTCGATCTGCTGACCGGCCGGCAAATCGACCGGAGGCTCGGCCGGCTGATTGGTGATGTCTAAAGATTTTTTCGTCGCTTCGTCCGGATTGGACACTCCCGGCACTTGCTGTTGTTCAGCCAACGCCGCGGACGAACCCAGCAAGGCGAGAATCGTTAAAACAGTCGACGCTTTCACGGCAAACCTCCATATCCAACCACAAGGTGTCAAACGATATGAAGCGAAGCTGTCAGGTTTTCCGCTTCTGACGATTAGGACCGAATGTCCCGGGAACGGTTCAAGGCTTTTGCCGATCCGGGATTTTCGTGGCGAGGGCTTTTACGCTGCGGCGAATCCGGGGATACAAGCCATCACCACGGCATCGGGCGAAAATCCAGAGATTCGAGCCCGGAAGCAAAGAATGGCCGACCTTTGCCTGCAGCCTTATCCTGGTACATGGCCCGATCGGCCGCTCTCAGCAAATCGGCGGCGTTCGATCCGTCCTCGGGGTAGACGGCCACCCCCACGCTGGCGCCCAAAACGGGCAATATCTTATTGATTCCATTGATTTCAACGAATGACTGGCGAAAAGCATTCTTGATTTTCTCGGCGACGGATTCAGCACCGCAACGATCCCCGACGTTTTGCAGGAGCACCACGAACTCGTCGCCGCCAAGCCGGCCGACGGTATCCATTTCCCGAACGGAATGCTGAAAAATCCGGGCGGCGCGCTGCAAGACCTTGTCTCCGATCTGATGGCCGTAATAATCGTTAACCTGTTTGAAACCATCCAGATCGAGATAGAGCACGGCCACTTTTTTCTTCGACCGGTGCGCCGAAATCAACGCCTGGTCCAAACGGTTCAAGAACAACTGGCGATTCGGCAATCCGGTCAAAGGGTCGAAGTTGGCCAGCAAAAACAACCTGTTGCCCTCTTCGAGCCGACGCTTCTCGTAACGGTCGTGAATTCTGGCGACGCCCAGAAAAACGAGGAGAGAAGCCAATGATCCCACGAAGATTAAATTCAGCCGGCGCCAGTCGAGGTTGGTCCACCCTAGCTGTTGCTCGATTTCGAGAACGAAGAATTTTTCCGGCTCCCCGAGCGAGCTGCGGAAGAACAGCTTGGGAAACAAGGCGGATTCGAGGGGCGTTACCGGCAATGCCGGCCGGCGAATCAAGCCGTCGTTCGGGCTTGCGCCCTCGCGCGCCGACTCGAAAAGACCGAGCGCCAGCGAGGCGGAGTCGGCAGGCATCTGGAGCAGGGCCTTCACCCGACATATGACGACCGCAAAGCTGACGCCGTCTCTCCGGTTTACCGGCTCTATCAGGGCATAGCCCCAATCGCCGTTGCCCAGCAAGAACGGGTGGCTGGCCCAAATTCCTCCGGTATTCAGGGCATACCGGAAAGCGTCGCTGAGCAAGGGCGCGAAGTCGAAATCAAAACCAGACGAAGACCGGACCTTATCGTCGAGCGGCTCGACCGGGATCGAAGGATACGAAAGCGGTTTATTCGCGATCGCCTGCCAAATCGGATTATTTTCATCATGGAAAAAGGCGCGCACCGAGGTACCGTTCGCCTCCTCACGAGGGCGAAGCGTTACGAATTCGTTCAACGCTCCCTTTTCGGGTTTCGGGAGCGTGCCCATAAAGTGGATGCCCGCATTTTTATCGGCGAGCAAGCGCGTATAGGCCGAGATTTTTTCTTGATTCAGGGAATCCTGAACCTTCAGGAACGCGGCCAGACTATGCGTCGCGTCGATATAGTGGCGGGTCTGCGAAACCAGTTGCGCCTGAATGAGCGCGGACGTTTCGGAAAACCGCCGGGTTTCGCGCTGAATGTCGAGAAAAACGGCGAACGCCAATCCCGCGCTGGCCATCAGCAACCAGCAAATCGTCAATAACGCATACAAAGAAAACCGCTTGACGATCTGCTCGACAATTCCCTTTTGCAGCAAGGACGCAGTCTGCATGGCTTTTGTGCTACCATTCGGCGCTGCCGGCTCAGCCTCAAGGATTCTTAGATCGTCACCGGAATGGCGGTGCGGCCCGAAAGGAACGTACCACTCTGCATCTCTATGAATCCATGATTGCAATAAATTTTGGAAGAGGAGATACATGTTCAAACCCAGACTCGACGTATTCCTTGCTCACCCGATTCATACCTGCGCGCTCGTCGCGAATTTCATCGTTCTGCTGCTGGTACGCCCACCGATCATGCTGTCCATGCTGCTCGTCACGCTGCTGGTTTATCTCTCGATGTTCTTTGGCGCCAAACTGGCGCCGGACGAGGCTCAAACGTCTTTGTCGTCGAGCAACGACGATAAACCGGGCGTTCGCTGAGCGGTCATCATGTTCTCCCGCCGATCCGATGGATTCGCTGAGTAGCTTACCTGCGGACGGCGCAAGGTAATGTGATTTAATACCAACTTCTGCAAAAACCGCTCGTCGATAATTCGTGCAAAAATCATGCACAAATTTTTCCGCATCCGCCGGAAACGAACCTTGAACGCTTCGATTGATTCGCCCTCGTGACTCCGGAGCACGACTCATCTGCCCTGCTGCGCCGCCTGGCAGCCCTTTTTTACGACACCGTAGTGCTCGTCGCGGTACTCTTCGCCGCAACCGTCGTCCTGCTGCCGTTTCATGACGGGAAAGCCTTCCGGCCGCATCACGGCTTCTATACCGCCTATTTATTGATGGTCAGCTTCGTTTTTTTCGGATGGTTTTGGACTCATGGCGGGCAAACCCTCGGAATGCGCGCCTGGAAAATTCGCCTGTGCACGACAGCCGGCAATCCCGTATCCTGGAGCCAGGCCTTCATCCGCTTTGTCGGCGGCCTGTTATCGTTCGGTTGCCTGGGATTCGGCTACCTCTGGACTTTGTTCGATTCACAAGGGCGGAGCTGGCACGATCGCTTGTCCGGGAGCAAAATCGTTCGCCAAGACTGACGGCCGCCAGGACGGCCATCGATCTCGAGCGTCTAAGGCGAAAGCGATACCGGATGGGGCGGCGAATCGGGCAAATTCCGCTCGCCCTTCATCACGGCGCGAGAAACCAGGAAAACGCAGCGGAGACGTCTCATGCAAGACCGCCCCGATGTATTCGAGAATCCCGTGTCCCGGGAAGTCTGGAACTGGAAATATCGCCTCGCCGACGACGAGGCGCGCGACGCCACCGTCCGAGATACCTGGCGGCGCGTGGCGCGGGCTTTGGCCAGCGTGGAACCCGAACATTCCGAGCAGTGGGAAAGCGCCTTTCTGGAAGCGTTGGAAGACTTCCGCTTTCTGCCCGGCGGGCGCATTCTGGCGGGTGCCGGCAGCCGACGCGACGTCACCTTGTTCAACTGTTTCGTGATGGGGACTATCGAAGATTCCATGGAGGGTATTTTTTCCGCGCTCAAGGAAGCGGCGCTGACCCTGCAACAGGGCGGCGGCATCGGTTACGACTTTTCCACTTTGCGTCCGTCCGGCATGCCCGCCCGACGATGCGGCGGCGTGGCTTCCGGCCCGGTTTCCTTCATGCGCATCTGGGACAGCATGTGCGCCACGCTTCTTTCCGCCGGAGCCAGGCGGGGAGCCATGATGGCCACATTGCGCTGCGATCATCCGGATATCGAAATCTTTATCGGCGCGAAGCATGCCTTGGGCGAACTGCGGAATTTCAACCTTTCCGTGCTGATCACCGATGATTTCATGGACGCGCTGGAGCACGACCGGGATTGGCCGCTGGTTTTCCCGGCCCCCCCCCGGGAAACACCCGCCGACACCGGGCCAATCGTCTTCCGGCGCTGGTCTCACACCGACTCGCCCGTCCCGTGCCGGATCGTTCGCGTGATCAAGGCCCGGGCGCTGTGGCATGCCATCATGCGGTCCACCTACGAATACGCCGAACCGGGCGTTCTGTTCATCGATCGCATCAACCGGGAAAACAATCTTTGGTATTGCGAGCACATCTCCGCCACCAATCCGTGCGGCGAAATTCCTTTACCGCCTTACGGCGCTTGCGATTTAGGCTCCGTCAATCTCGCGCGCTTCGTATCGGACCCGTTCGAGGACAACGCCGCTTTGGATTTCGCGGCCATTGAACGGATTACCGCCGTGGCCGTGCGCATGCTGGACAATGTCATCGATGTCAGCCGCTTTCCCCTGCCGCAACAACGGGATGAAGCGCTCGGCAAGCGACGTATCGGCCTGGGAATCGCCGGCCTGGCGGACGCACTGATCATGTTGGGACTACGCTACGACGACGAGCGCGCCTGCCGGCTTGCCGGCAAAATCATGCGAACCATGTGTCTTGCCGCGTATCGGTCGTCCATCGAACTGGCGCGAGAGAAGGGTTCTTTCCCGCGCCTGGAGCGCGACAAATACTTGCAGAGCCGGTTCGTTCGCGCCCTGCCGCACACGGTCAGAAAAGGCATCGCCGAGCACGGCATCCGCAACAGCCATTTGCTGGCGGTCGCCCCCACCGGCTCCATCAGCCTGCTCGCGAACAACATCTCCAACGGGCTCGAACCGGCATTTGCCGAGCGCTACCAACGGCACATCCTGACGCCCGAAGGCCCGCAGAACTACGACATCGAAAACCATGCGGTTCGGTTGTGGCGGCTCGGCCGTTCGGAGCACGTGCGGCCGCCCGCTTTCGTCACCGCCTTCGAGCTGTCCCCGCTGGCTCATTTACGGATGCAGGCCGCAATCCAGCGCTCCGTGGACAACGCCATTTCGAAAACGGTTTACCTGCCGGAGGACTTTCCCTTTTCCGATATGGAGTCGCTGTACCGGCAGGCTTACGACATGGGCTTGAAAGGGTGTACCACTTATCGGCCGAATCCCGTTACCGGAGCAGTGATCAGCCCGTCGGAACCGTTGACGGCTTCCGCGCTCTGCTGCGAGCAAAACGTTTAGACGGCGTCTGTCGCCCTGTCACGACGGGTGAACCGAACGGGCAGCGGGAAATAACGGGGAATCGATGGAGACCGGTTCGGCGGGGCGTAAAAAGATTCGAATCTCGCTACGCCCCGGCCACGGTGCGATGAGGCGATTAAAGGGCGGTGGACGAAATCTTGTGGTTCTTGACTTCGCCGCGCTGCATGCGAACGTGCTCTTCGAGCTGACGCTTGGCGGCGTCGAAAGCGTCGCGTAGCGCGACGTATACATCCTCGTGCGCCTGTTTGTCATGATGATCGCGGCTGACCACGATCTGTTTCTGGGGCACGCTCAAATCGATTCTGACTTTAAAGAGATTACCCTGGTGCTGGTGATGATGCTCCGCTTCGACGGCGACTCGACAACTGATGATGTGATCGCAGAATTGCTCCAGTTTTGCGGCTTTCTCCCGAATGCGGGTTTCAACGGCGTCGGAGTGAGGAATTCCTCGAAACGTAATCTCTAGTGGAACTTGCATAGGTCTTTCCCATTAAGTGTCAAGTCTGAAAATAATCCAAAAACATCCACCGAAGCGCCGGCTCGTCCAGGTTATCGGCTTTTTCGGCAGATTGGATCCATTGGCTGCTTATATCGTGTGCCCGTAGGGCCGGGGTCGAGAGCGCCGTAAATACGATCAACCCCTGATTCCGTGCCGCTCCGGTAACAATGATATACAACCCGAACTCATCCTGTCGACCTGGGGCCGGCGCACGCTCGGCCGCCGTTCATGCGGGGTTTGGCGAGTTGCCGCCGCGCCGTATCCGAACCCGGAATCCGAAGTCCGGCTACGAGGCATCGGTTCCGCCGAAGTCTTCCAGCGCCGCCAACGCCAGGTCGAGATCCGCCTCGGTATGGTCGGCGGAAATCTGAAACCGGATTTCTTCGTCGCCGCGCGGTACGACGGGATAAACGATTCCGGTCGCCAGAATGCCCCGCTCCCACAGGTGAAGAACCATGCTCCGGGTCTTTTCGGTATCCCTGAGCATCAAAGGGACGACCGGATGCTCGCCGGGCAGCGTTTCGAATCCCAAGCCTTTCAGCCCCTGCCGGAATCCGGCCGTCAGATCGCGCAGCCGGTCGAGCCGGTGTCGCCCTTGGGGACCGCTCACGATCTCGACCGCTTTCGCGGCGGCGGCCGCCTCGCCCGGCGTGATCGGGTTGGAATAAATATACAGCGGGGCTTTTTCGCGCAAATAATCGACCAACAGCGAACTGCCGACGACATACCCCCCATTGACGCCGAAAGCCTTTCCCAAAGTACCGATCAAAATATCCACCGGCCCGCACTCCGCATATTCTTCGGTTCCCCGGCCGGTTTGTCCGAAAGCGCCGACGCCGTGGGAATCGTCGACGATGAGCACGACTCCCTCGGCGAATTTTTCTTCGTAGCTCCCGGCCAGCGTCAGCAGTTCCTTGAGCGGTGCATGATCGCCGCGCATGCTGAAGATGCCGTCGGTCACCACGACCGCGCGCCGGCACGATTCGGCGGCCTGCCGTAAAAACGTTTCGGCCTGATCGACGTTCAAATGCCCGTATACGAATTTCTCCTTGGGACGGGCCAGACGAATCGCGTTGATGATGCAGTTGTGGTTCAACTCGTCGCTGATCACCGCGGTTTCCGGGCTGATCAAGGTCGGCAAAATCCCCATCACCGCGGCGTAAGCCGAGCTGAACAGCATCGCCGCCTCGCGGCCGTGGAACTCGGCCAGGCGCTGCTCCAGCCGCACGTGCGGCTCATAGGTGCCGCTGATGAATCGCACGGCACCCGGGCCGGTGCCGTAGGCCCGAACGCCGTCCTCCTCGGCTTTCATGACGTCCGGATGAAACGCAAGCCCCAGATAGCCGTTGGAATTCATGCGGAGAAACGGACGATCTCCCTCCCCTTGCAGCAGATAACGGATACCGCGCCCGTCCCGCGGCGGCAAGACGGCGGTGATGATCGTTTCCCGGCTCTTGCGCAGGCCGGATTGGTCCAGCCGCGCCAATTCTTGCTTCAACAAGCTCTTCATGCGCTCCGCGGACATAGTTCACCTCATTGGCTAAACGGTTGACGCGCTTTGCAGTTTGGCGTGAATCTTAGCGAGCATATCGCTCGTCATTCGCGCAATGTCGTAGTTCGGCACCCAGCCCCATTCCGCCCGCGCCGCGCTGTCGTCCAAGGATTGCGGCCAGGAATCGGCGATCGCCTGGCGCACGGGGTCCACTTCATAATCGATCGCGAAATCCGGAATCGTTTTGCGAATCTCCGCGGCCAGTTCGCTCGGGGTAAAACTCATGGCGGTCACGTTGAACGCGTTGCGGTGCTTCAACCCGCCCGGATCGGCTTCCATCAGCGCCATCATGGCGCGAACGGCGTCCGGCATGTACATCATGTCGAGGCGGGTGTCGGCCCGAAGAAAGCAGGTGTAATGGCGATAGCGGATCGCTTGATAGAAGATGTCCACCGCGTAATCGGTGGTTCCGCCGCCGGGCGGCGTCCGATAGGAAATGATCCCCGGCAGGCGCAAACCGCGGGTATCGACGCCGAACCGGCGGAAATAGTAATCGCAGAGCAATTCGCCGGTGAGCTTGGTGATGCCGTAGATCGTGGTCGGGCGCTGGAGGGTGTCCTGGGGCGTGCCTTCGCGCGGCGTGGTCGGGCCGAAAGCGCCGATCGAACTTGGAAAGAACACGGCGCATCGGTGCTGGCGGGCGACCTCCAGCATGCGATACAAGCCGCCCATGTTGATGTTCCAGGCCACTTGCGGCCGCTCTTCGGCCACCGCGGAAAGAAGCCCCGCCAGATGATAAATGGTCTCGATCCGGTAACGGCGCACCACGTCCTGAATCTGGCGCAACTGGGTGCAGTCGAGATGCTCGAACAGGCCATCGCCCGCTCCGGCCGGGGGCATGCGGATATCGGCCGCCACCACGCGGTCCTCCCCGTATCGGGTTCTCAACGCCGGAATCAGCTCCGAACCGATTTGACCGAGCGCGCCGGTCACCAGAATTCGACCTCGCAAACCCAGGCTCATCTCTCTCCCTCCGAATCAGCGGACAGACAAGGACCTTCCGATCGCCGAGCGGCTTGCGCTCAAGGTTAAAACGCGCCGCCGGCGGGGTCAATGCAACGCATTCGGGATCACGGGGTCGTACAGATAGCCCTGACACCTAAGAGCCTTGACAGGCGGTCTCGGGATCAACAAGCTGAATCTCCCCGTCGACACTTACGCCCAGAGGTAATCCCATGTCCGAAAGAGAAGAAAAGGCCTATTCGCAGGAAGACATCGAGCGCCGCCTGAAACAGGAGCTTCCGCATTGGTATTACGAAAACGGCTGGATACGCCGCAAGTTCCGGACTCACGGCTGGAAAGCCACCCTGATGGTGGTGAATACGGTCGGACATCTGGCGGAAGCCGCCTGGCATCATCCCGACCTGACCGTCTCCTACGCTTTCGTCATCGTCAAGTTGATGACTCACACGGCGAAAGGCGTGACGGACAAGGATTTTGCGCTGGCGAAAAAGATCGAGGAGGTGGTGCAGTGGAACGCCAACGCGGAGACCGGCGGTGTTCTGGAAGGCACGCCGGACGACCCGCGCCTCAGATACATCAAATACGACTGAACGATTCCGGCAACGAGCGCACTGCCCTTCGCCGAACCGAGCCCGTCGCGACGGGCTCGGTTCGGCGCCGCATTTTCGAGGCCAGAACCGTTGCCGGCCTCGACCTCAAACCCGGCTGAGCGATTCCAGCAACTGATGCGCTTCCTTTTGCAGCTTCGGGCGGAGAAACAGCAATTTCCACCGGCTGCCGCCGCATTTCCGCCACAGCACCGTCGAGCGGATGCCGGCCAGCAAAAGCGACCGGATTCTATTGGCATTCTCCGGATCGGACAGATACATCTGCTCGCCGGCCACCATCACCCTCGGCTTCAGTTGGCTGATAGTCTGCTGATAGGTTTCGGCCAGCGTGGCAAGCACGTCCTCATCCAGAACGCCCCGGTCCTCCGCCTGAGCGACGGCCTTTTCCATGCCCAGGCGAATGGTTTCGAGCATGCGAGGCTGCTTCATCAGCTTGCGCTCGAGAAAAATCAGCGTCGAAGCGTAGCGCGCCTGCTCCGGATCCACCACATCGGGACCGCCCAGTTGCCTCTCGATTTGCCTTAGGCCCGTCATGATCCGGTGAAGGCCGCCATAAACATCCACCACGTCTCCCGAATCGATCTTGAGTACGCTGCCGATGCTGGCCTCCATGTCCTCGCGATCCACCGTCCCCCGCTTGGCGATGTGCTGCACGAGGTAAACCGCCTGGGACAGGCCGGCCAAAGCGATCACTTGATTGCGTAAGGTTTTCATCATGACAGATCGAAACTCGTGTCGGGGAATGGCGGAAACATTCCCCGCGCTGGATTATTGTTCGCGCCGATTGTATTTCACCGCGTTTCCTTTGGCCAATTCGACGGGATACTTTTCGGCGTTCTTCCGCATCTTGTCGCTGACCGCCTCTTCCAAATCGACATCCAGCCGATCGGCCAGCCGCAGCAGATAAATCAGAACGTCGGCAATCTCTTCCCGCACCGCGCGGTACTCTTCGGGCTTTTCCGCCAGGCGGCGCGACTCGTCCTCTTGAAGCCATTGAAAATGCTCCAGCAGTTCCGCCGCTTCCACCGCCAGGGCGATCGCGAGGTTTTTCGGGCTGTGGAACTGATCCCAGTCTCTTGCGTCGGCGAATTCTCTTAAAGCCTGTTGTATCGCTGCAATGTTCATGGAAAGCTCTGTATATCGTATTTTTTTATTGACGCGGAATAAGCGAAAATAGTTGACACGAATATCGCAACGGAATGAACACACCAGACTCCGGGTGAAATCCGATGATGTCGTGTCCGTAACCCATCGCTCGTGAAGGTGTAAAAATGGAAAGCCTGATTCAGAACCTGCAACGCACGATTCGCGCCTTGGAGAGCCTGAGCGAAAAAAAACTGCCCGAAGCCGATCGGGTGGACGAACTGCTCGATCAACTGTTTCAGCAGAAAATCGACCTGGTCAATGTCAGCGCGAACAGTTCGTCTCCGGTCTACCAGCAGGCGACCCAAGCCATGAGCCAGGCGGCATCCCGCGTCGAGCGGGCCGTCAAGGAGCCGTCCCGGATGGACGAGGCCATTCCGGTCGTGTTCGACGCCATCGGCAAAGTAGCCAAACTTTTGAATCATGTGATGCACTGAGACGAATGCAGCCGATACCGCCGGATCAGCGATTTCCCTTTCCGCCGCTGGAAACGGCGGGGAACGCCACGCTTGCGGCGCGCGCCCTCTCGCCCCCTCACCTTCGTTGCCCGCCCATCGATCCGGAAACCTATCGATGGCTGGAAAGGCGGGTGGGACGCTGCCATCTCAACCAAAGACTGGGCATCGAGCATGATTTCGAGGCCCGGGTGTTCGGTCAGGGGCGCACCTTGTTCCACATCGAGAACTGGTACTCCGTTCACGGCCTGATGCGCCATGTCCTGAGGCTCTTGTGGCTGCACGGGCGCGGCCGGGAAAACGCCCGGACCATACAAATCCGACGCAACGAGATCAAGCTGGAGCGGCTCCCCCGAGCGTTCGACGGCTTTACCTTGCTGCACATCACCGATCTTCATCTGGACATCTCCGAAGACATGCCCGATGCGCTCATCGAAGCCGTGGGCCGGGTCGACGGCTACGATGCCTGCGTTCTGACCGGCGATTTTCGTGCGAAAACCTTTGGCCCATACGAACCGACGCTGACCGCCATGCGGAAGGTTCGTCCGTTTCTGAAAGGACCGGTCTATGCAGTTCTCGGCAATCATGACACCATCCGCATGGCGCCCGGACTGGAAAACCTCGGCATCCACATGCTGTTGAACGAATCGGTAGCCCTCGCCCGCGGCGATGCCAGCATCTATCTCGCCGGCATCGACGATCCGCATTATTACCGCGCCGACAATATCGAAAAGGCGACCGATCAAATTCCCGAGGAAGCGGTTTCCATTCTATTGTCCCACTCGCCGGAAACATACCGGCATGCGGCCTATGCCAGCTTCGACGTGATGTTGAGCGGCCATACCCACGGCGGCCAGATTTGCCTGCCCGGACGCATCCCCGTCATGCTCAACGCGAAAGCCCCGAGAGCGTTCTGCAACGGCCCCTGGCGCTATCATTCCCTGCAAGGTTATACCTCGGCCGGCAGCGGGGTCAGCATCGTGGACGTACGGCTGAATTGCCCGCCCGAAATCACCCTGCACCATCTGCGTTGCGCTTGATCAATAAGGTTGCTGGCGTATGCGGAGCTGGAAGAGAACGCGCGAGAGCGCCAGCTCTAAGCCTATGAAAGCAGCGACGAGAGCGGCGACGCAGGACAATTCCAAGCCCAGCTCGGCGCGCACCGCAAGCAGCGGAAACAAGGATTCGGGAATCTGATCCAATCCGAACGCCATGCCGCTGGAAGGAACGCCGAGACGCCGCTTGACGAAACTGGAAAAAAGATCGCCCGACATGGCCGCGACGCCGATCCAGAGCCCCAGTTCGACGGGAAGCCCCAAACCCGCGGCGGCCAGTCCCGTGGCGGGAATCGCGGCGACGAGTCCCCGCCAGGTCTTCGACGAGCCGAACAAAGGACGCCGGTCGAGGAAATGCGCGCCGCCGTCGATCGGCCATGCCAGGCGTTCGCCCAGCCCCTTTTTGAGCAATATGGGAGCGCCGTTAGCGGCCATCAGTAGGAACAGAAGCTTGAAAGCCAGCATCATCACCTAGAGCGGCCGCACCAATCGACCGATGAGATACATCCTAAATGATCCGCCGCCGCGAAGAAACACGCGCCTTCGGAGGATGAACCGGGAACCGTTCCCTCCCCCGCATCGAATTCACGAATTCCGCCGCGTCAGCTCAGGAGCACCGCCACCAGGCCCGTCATGAAGATGCCGTCGAACGTGCCGGCGCCCCCGATCGAAGCGATCGGAGCCGCCATGCGGCGGATGTCCTTCAGACGCAGCAGGTCGGCGCCGATCAAGACCCCCAAAGATCCCGAGATATAAGCGAGAGGAGCCCGATACTCCTCTCCCAGAAAAATGGCGGCCAGCGCCGCCGAAAGTGGCGCGACCAGGATCGGCATGCCGATGCCGAGTCCCGGAATGGGCCGGCTCATGACATAGCTGACGCAAGCGACGAATGCCGTGGCCGCCACGATATGCAGAGGCGGAATATCGTAGTTTTTGATCAAGTACAGCGAGAACAGCACCGGTACCAGGCAACCGCCTACGTTGACCGCGACCTGGGTGCGCCCGGTAAACGGCACGGACGGGCGTCGCAACAGGCCGTACCCTATCCTTTCGACCGGCGGCGGCGCGGACACGCGCAGCGTAAACAAAGGCAAATTGATGGCGCTCCCGAGCAAGGACGTTATCAGCAACGTCAGCGCTGATTCGGGATTCAAACCGAGTTTCTGGAAGGTTAACGCGATCAGCCCCAGCTTGATGCTGAAGGTGATCCACAGCAGCAACCCCAAAAAGAACAAAAAAAACAAAGGCGAAAACGGTGATCGCACGAGCACGGATCCGGCTGATAAAAAGGCCGCGGGTTCAATTCCCGCGGCCTATTGAAGATTATTCCACTTTGATTTTTTGACGCGCGGAGCCGGCCACTTTGGGAATGGTCAGTTCGAGCACGCCGTCTTTGAAGCTGGCCTTGGTCTTATCGCCTTCCACCCGGCACGGCAAACGAACGGTGCGCTGGAATTCGCCCCGGCTCAACTCGCGCCGGTAATACTGACCCTTTTCCTCCTTTTCCTCGTGCTGGGCCGTGGCCCGAATCGTCAGGGAATTATCCTGCAACGAAACGTCGAGATTTTCTTTGACGACGCCCGGCAGTTCCGCGCGAACCGCCAATTCCTGTTCGCGATCGATCACATCCACCCGGGGCACGCGGCCGCCGAACAAAGGCTCCCTTTCCGGCCAGCCCCGCCCGAAAAAGAACGGCTGCATCCAGTTGCGCCGCACCTCGTCGAACCATTGCTCGATTTCATCGAAGGGGCTCAAGAACTGTCCCTGCTGCGGTTGGACCATTTCCTTGCCGGTGGTTTTTTTGGTTTGGCTCTCTTGCTTATCGGTCATGACATTTCCTCCTTTACATCACACGAAGCCAAGTCCGCATATCGGACCCGATCAAGACATCAAAACCGAACCATCGATTTGTGAAATAAGGTTGCCTATGGCCGTTTTCAACGATTTTGAAGGATCATGGCTTTTCGATAGGCCTGCAACATTCGACTGCGTCTCGGGTCAAAGTGTTGCCTTGCGAAGGTCGTTTCTTCGGTCTTTTCGTCCGCTCGCTTCGCGCGGCGCAGTACCGCTTTTGCATCACTCTTTCTTATTCGCTACTCTAGCTTACCGGATTAACAACCGCTATCCCTTGATGGAAATCCTCATATTGGTCTTTCTTTTCCTATTGAATGGCGTATTCGCCATGTCGGAAATGGCCATAGTCTCCGCCCGAAAAATCCGCCTGCAACAATCCGCCCAAGAAGGCCATTCCGGCGCCAAGATCGCCCTTCGACTGGCGAACGAGCCGTCCCATTTTCTTTCCACGATTCAGGTCGGCATTACATTGATCGGAATCCTCAGCGGCGCTTTCGGCGAAGCCGCCATTTCCGGCCGACTCGCCGCCTATCTCGAACGGTTTCCGGAAATCGCCCCTTACAGCCACGGACTCTCGCTGGCCGTGGTGGTCATCGGCATCACTTATTTTTCTTTGATCATAGGCGAACTGGTCCCCAAACGGCTGGCGCTGCAAAAGCCCGAAAAAACCGCCATGGTGATCGCCCGGCCGATGCGCTTCATTTCTCTGGTGGCTTATCCCCTGGTCAAGATCCTGAGCCTGTCGACGGACTTCATCCTGCGACTGTTCAGAGCCCGGCAACCCGAGGAACCGCTGATCACTGAAAAAGAAATCAGGATCATGATCGAACAGGGTACCGAAGCTGGCGTGTTCCATAAATCCGAACAGGAGATGGTTTCGAACGTTCTGCGCCTGGACGATCTCCGCGTCGGAGCGATCATGACGCCCCGCATGGATATCTATTATCTGGATATCAAGGATTCGTTCGAGGAAAACCGCCGCAAGATCATCGATAGCCCCTACTCGAGAATTCCCGTGTGCAAAGACGGGATCGACAACGTCATCGGATTCGTCCAGGCCAAGGATCTTCTGACCAAAGCCCTTCTCGGCGAAAGCATGGACCTCGGCCGATTGATCAGGACGCCGCGCTACGTCCCGAAGTCCCTCAATCCCATGCAATTGCTGGAGGAGTTCAAACGCTCGAAGACGCCCATGGCTTTAGTCGTGGACGAGTACGGCGAGGTTGCCGGACTGGTCACGCTCAAGGACGTGATGGAAGCCATCGTGGGCGACATCCCCATGGCCGAGGGAGAGGAAGAACCCGAAGCGGTTCAGCGGAACGACGGCTCCTGGCTCTTGGACGGAATGCTGAGCACCGCGAAATTTAAGCAGCTTTTCGATCTGGAAGAACTGCCCGACGAAGCGACCGGTAATTTCCACACGATAGGCGGTTTCGTCATGCTGCAACTCGGCCACGTTCCCCGCGCCGCCGACCATTTCGAATGGAACCATCTGCGCTTCGAAGTGGTGGACATGGACAAAAACCGCGTAGACAAACTGCTGGTTTCGCCGGTCGATCTCGATTAACCGGCGATGTTCGGCCGCTGCCCCGATCAGCGCAACTCGCTCTTCGCGGCGCCGCAGCGTTCGCACCGATACACGGTGACCAACCTGCCCTGTTTCACGTCGAAGGGCTTCTCCTGCGCCACTTTCCATTTGTGAAATCCGCTGCGGCACAGGGTCTTGCCGGCATGCTTTTCCGACGGCTTGGGCCGTCGGAACTTAACGACGTTGTTCATGGATCGATGCTCCTCAAGCGAGGGAAAAAAGGGTTCTGAAGGTCAGATTGATGCGCTCGGTCTTCGGCTCCCGCGTCTTCGGAACCGAGTGCCGCCAGCCGTGCTGCAAGCTCCCGCCCATGAGCAGCAGACTGCCGTGAGTCAAACGTATGTCCAGCGTTTCTCCGGTCTTGTTGTGGCGCAACTTGAACAGTCGTTCGGCGCCGAAACTCAGGGAGGCGATAAACGGATTCGGCCCGAGCTCTTTTTCCTTGTCCGCGTGCCAGCCCATCGAATCCTGGCCGTCTCGATAGAGATTGCCGAGCACGCTGTTGAAGTTCCGCCTGCAAAAACCTTCCACGCGGCCCTTGAGCATCAGTAGGATTTCGACCCAAGGCAAGGGGATATGGTCCACGCCCGAATAGCGATAAATTGCGCCGGGATCTCCGTACCAGCACATAAGGCGCGGCACCTTGACCCGCCGGCCGACGATCGTAATCTCCTCTTCCTGCCACGCCAAATCCCGCCGCAAGAGCGCATGAAACGAATCCGCCTCCGCGCGGGGAATAAAACACTCGACGAAATAAAGCTCGCCGTCGCGAGGGGCGAGATTCGTCATGGGCACGCGACTCATCGAGCTTGACCTATTTTCAAGAGGCAGACGGCTCAAAGCCCCATGCGGTCCATCCGCTCCACCAAGCGTTGCAGACCGTCCGAAATCAGCACGGGATACGGCGCGGACTCCTCGACGGATTTCAGCGCGGGCGGCAATCGCTGCAATTGATCCCACAGCCGTTCCCGCATGACGGCAAGCGATTCCTGCGCGCCGAGGCGCTTGCCCTTCGTCATGACCTGGCGAAGCAGCGGTTCGCCGCCCGTACGAGGTTCGCATTCTTCTGCGATGACATCGTGCAGCATTTGGCCGCCGTTGCCGTAATGGCGGTACGCCTGCTTACATCCGGGCCAGTTCTCCTTGCCTTTCGACCGCTTGCGTCTGGGCCGTCCGGCATATTCCTGTAGTTTGTACGCGCAGTTCAAGTAAGGCATGTCTTCGGACGTCGTCATGCGCGTACCGATCCCGAATCCGTCGATGGGAGCCCCCGTCTCGAGCATATTCAAGAGTGCGTGCTCGTCCAGATCGCCGCTGGCGAAAATGCTGCACTCGGAAAGCCCACCCCGGTCCAGAATCGACCGCACGCCCTTGGCCAACTCCGCCAGATCGCCGCTGTCGAGACGCACTCCTTTTATAGGAATATTTCTCGCGGCCAGCCTGGAAGCCAGAGCGACCGTTTTTTTGGCGGCATCCAGAGTGTCGTAGGTATCGATCAGGAGCAGCACGTTGCCAGGCAGGCTTTCCGCGAACCGCTCGAATGCCTCCGCCTCGTCGTCGTGAGCCATGATGTAGGAATGGGCCATCGTGCCGTAAATCGGGATGCCGAACAGTTTTCCGGCCAGAACGTTCGACGTGCCGTCGAAACCGCCCAGATAAGCGGCGCGGGCTGCCATCAGCCCGGCCTCGGCGCCGTGGGCGCGGCGCAGCCCGAAGTCCACCAAAAGCTTGCCGGGCGCGGCGAGCGCCGACCGAACCGCCTTCGAAGCGATCAGGGTCTGGAGCTGAACGATATTGATCAAGCGGGTTTCGACGATCTGCGCTTCGGAGATCGGCGCGGTTATCCGGGCGATCGGCTCGTTCTGAAAAAAAACCGTTCCTTCCGGGATGGCGTAAACATCTCCGGTGAAGCGAAGGCCGGACAAATAGTCAATAAACTCGGGCGTGAAGTACCCTAGAGTTCTGAGCCATTCGCACTCTTCGTCGGCAAACCCGAAGTTTTCCAGGAACCCGACGAGTTGCTCCAACCCCGCCGCGACCAGGAAATTACGCTGCGGCGGGACCTTCCGCACGAACAGTTCGAAGGTCGCCGTGTCGGACATGCCCTCCCGATGGTAGGCCTGCAGCATGGTGAGCTGATAAAGATCGGTAAGGAGCGCGCTGTTCCCGTTCATGCCGTCATCCGATCCTGCGATATCAGGCGAGCCCCCAGGCGCGCCATCTCGCTTACGGCCTTTTCGCCGTCGCCGGGATTCCGGTCGATGGCCTTGATCGCATCTTCCAGCACGTAAACCCGAAACCCCAAGGCCAAAGCGTCCTTGACGGTGTTCAGGACGCAATAATCGGTTGCCAGGCCGCCGACGAATACCGTCTCCACGCCCTTTTGCAACAAGCGGTCGTGAAGATCGGTGCCGGAAAATCCCGAGTAAGCCTCGGCATCTTTTTGGGTCGCTTTCGACACGATCTGAACGTCGGGCGGAAGTTTCAAAGATCCGGCGAATGCCGCTCCCCATGTCCCGGCGATACAGTGCTCCGGCCAAGGGCCGCCTCGATCGGTAAAGGAGCAATGTCCTCTCGGATGCCAGTCGCGGACGGCAAAAACAGGCGAACCCGAACGGCGGAAGCGTTCGATATACACATTGAGCGGTCGAATCACTTCGTTGCCATGAGGCACCGCCAGGCGGCCTCCGGGCAGAAAATCGTTCTGAACGTCGGCAACGATCAGAGCATCCTTGGATGTGAGCAGAATTGTCGGGCTATTCATAGTCATAAGTAAGACGAGATTCGCTCGTATCGCATCATCCGGCGTTTGAACATTTATTGTAAACGGTCTATCGCTTTAAACGCCTTTCACGCCGGTATTGAAGGTATCTGGCCCGCTCAAACGCCAGGACTTATAATTCTTGGGCGTCCGGACACGGCACCAAGTTCAAGCCTTCGGCGAAAGCGGCATCGTCCGCTTTGAACTTTGGCGCAATTCGTCGCTGTTGGTTCAGAAGATGTCGCAATCGCGGCAGCTCCGGAAATCCGTGTCGAAAACCACAGCATTCACATATTGGGTGTGACCATGGCTAAAATTGTCTTGAAAGTATCGGGCATGAAGTGCGGCGGCTGCGAAAACCAGGTTCAGGACGCCGTCAAATCCTGTGTCGGCGTTTCAGCAGCCAAGGCCTCCCACACGGCGGGCTCGGTCGAAATCGATTATGACGAAACGAAAACCGACCTGGCCTCGGTCAGAAAAGCAATCACCGAAAAAGGCTTCGCCGTCGGCTGAAAATACCGTCGCAGAATGGGATAGAGCCGATCGATTTCGCGGAAAATGCCAAGCCGGACGCCGATCGAAGCCGGCTCGGAAAATGGTCGGCGCGCCTGCGCCCCGGCGAGACCATTCTTCGCGACGACCGGTACCGCCATCACAAATCCCACACGCGACGAGATAGCGGCCTCCGGCCCAAGCCGGCATTCGGATTCGGAAAAGCGCCAATGGATACATGATGGAATGGCAAATCGCGCCGCACACCTGTCTAACGTCTAGAGACTCGCGGGCAAGGACAAGCCCCCGCTCTTAGCGTCACGGCTCGATACTCAAATATCATAAAAAGGGTAATCACATGAAAACGCCTGCGCATATCGCCGTTACCGGAGCGGCGGGGCAAATTAGTTATGCATTGCTTTTTCGGCTGATTGCAGGGGATTTGCTGGGCGACGATCAGCCCATCGTATTACGTTTACTTGAGATTCCCGAGGCCCTTTCCGGACTGGAAGGCGTCAGAATGGAACTGATCGATTGCGCCTCGCCCTTGCTCCATGACGTGATCGTGTCCGATAACCCCTATGTGGCGTTCGAAGACGCCGACCTCGCCTTTTTGATCGGCGCCAAACCGCGAGGCCCCGGCATGGAGCGCAAGGATCTGCTGAGAGTGAATGCGGACATATTCGCCATCCAGGGCCGGGCCCTCAACGCCGCCGCCAAGCGAAGCGTCAAAACCCTGGTAGTCGGCAATCCCGCCAACACCAATGCGCTGATTACGCAACACAACGCGCCCGACCTTCCGGCGGAAAGTTTCTCCGCGATGAGCCGGCTCGATCACAATCGGGCGGTGAGCCAGTTGGCTCTGCACTGCGGTTGCCCGGTGCGCGATATCAAAAGAGTGATCATCTGGGGCAATCATTCGACGACCCAGTATCCGGACTTGCAGCACGCGCTGGTTCAGGGAAAGCCGGCTTTAGAACGGATCGAGCGGAACTGGTACGAAAAGGAGTTCATACCCACCATACAGAACCGGGGCGCCAACGTGATTCAAACGCGCGGAAAGTCGAGTGCCGCTTCGGCCGCCAACGCGGCGCTGGACCATATGCGCAACTGGATATTCGGCACGCCGCCCGGCGATTGGACCAGCATGACCGTGCGCAGCGACGGCAGTTACGGCATCACGCCGGGCCTGATGTTTTCCTATCCGGTGGAAATCGAGCACGCGAAGTACCGGATCGTGCGGAATCTCGATACCAGCGAGTTTGCCCGCGCAAGACTCAAGATAACGGAGGCCGAATTATTGGCCGAGCGTGAAGCCGTGCGGCATCTTCTCAATTAAGGTCGGGCGAGGCGCCGGAAGCTTCGATTCTACGGCGGACGCGATGGGATTCCGTCCGCCGCGGCCCGATGAAAAATCAGTTCGCCACCATCAGCAATTCCAGCAAAGCCTTTTGCGAATGCAAGCGGTTCTCCGCCTCGTCCCAAACCACGCTTTGCGGACCCTCCAGCACTTCGGCGCCGACCTCTTCTCCGCGATGAGCGGGCAGACAATGCATGAACAGCGCATCCGCCGCCGCCAGCTTCATCAAAGCCGAATCGACTTGATAGCCCTGGAAGGCGCGCCGGCGCTGCGCCTGCTCAGACTCCTGCCCCATGCTCGCCCACACGTCGGTGACCACCAGGTCGGCGCCACGCACCGCATCCGCCGGATCGCGCAGCAATTCCACCCGGTCGCCGCCCCATTCGATCAGCGCCGGTTCGGGCTCGTAGCCCTCGGGGCAAGCGATCCGGAGCTTGAAATCGAGCATTTCCGCCGCGTGGATATAGGTCTGGCACATATTGTTGCCGTCGCCGATCCAGGCCACCGTCCTGCCGGCGATATCGCCGCGGTGTTCCAAATAAGTCTGCATGTCGGCGAGCAACTGGCAGGGATGGAACCTGTCCGTCAGGCCGTTGATGACGGGAACTCGCGAATAGGCCGCGAAGGTTTCGACCGTTTCGTGGGCGTGGGTGCGAAGCATCACGGCATCGACCATCCGCGAGACGACCCGGGCGGAATCTTCGATGGGTTCGCCCCGTCCCAACTGGGTATCCCTGGGCGACAGAAAGATCGCAGCGCCCCCGAATTGCACCATGCCGACTTCGAACGACAGCCGCGTACGGGTGGAGGATTTCTCGAACATCATCCCGAGCACTTTGTTTTTCAGCGGCTCGTACGGGCTCTTGAGGTGCTTGAGTTCGATGGCCCGCCGGATGAGCGTTCGAAATTCGCCGCCGCTCAAATCCAACAGAGTAATCAAATGACGTGGCTTCATAGGCTTTCTCCGACCCCATGGGCCGTATGGTCGGCGACCAGATCGGCGATGCCTTCGATCAGCGCCTTCTCTTCTTCGTCGTTCAAAACGAACGGCGGCAACAACCGGATCGTTCGATCCGCCGTAACATTGATCAAAAAGCCCCGGCTCAGGGCCTGGACGACCAGGTCGGCGCAAGGGGTATCGAGCTCGATACCGATCATCAGACCTTTTCCGCGGACCTCGACGACACGGGAGTTGCCGGCCAGTTTGCGCCGGAAACCGGCCAACAGGCGCTCGCCCAATACCGCCGCGCGCTCCACCAGCCGGTTTTCGGCGATCGTCCGGAGCACCGCCAGCGCGGCGCCGCACGCCAAGGGATTGCCGCCAAAGGTGGAAGCGTGCTTGCCGGCGGTCAGCATGTCCGCCGCGATACCCCGCGCGAGACAGGCGCCGATCGGCACGCCGTTGCCCAAAGCTTTGGCCAGGGTGATGACATCGGGCATGATGCCGTGGTGCTGAAATCCGAACCACTTACCGGTCCGGCCGATGCCGGTCTGAACCTCGTCCAGCATCAAGAGCCAGCCGCGCTGATCGCAGACGCGGCGAAGGCCGGGCAGGAAATCGTCCGGCGGAACGCGCACGCCGCCCTCGCCCTGGACCGGCTCGACCAGAACGGCCACGACATTCGGATCGGCGACGGACTCGACGGCGGCGACGCTGCCGTACGGCACCCGCAAGAAGCCTTCGACCAGGGGTTCGAAACCGTCCTGCACCTTGGGATTACCGGTGGCGCTCAAGGTCGCGAGCGTGCGCCCGTGAAAGCTGGCTTCCATGACGACCACGGCGGGCCGTTCGACGCCGCGATGATGCCCGTAACGGCGGGCGATTTTGAGGGCCGCCTCGTTCGCTTCGGCGCCGGAATTGCAGAAAAAGGCGTTCTCCAGTCCGCTCAGGCGGCACAGTTCGCCGGCAAGCTGCTCTTGCGGCTCGATTCGGTAGATGTTCGAGGTGTGCAGCAATTTGCCCGCTTGCTCGCAAATGGCGCGGGAAATGGCCGGATGGGCGTGACCCAGGCTGCATACCGCCACGCCTGATATGGCGTCCAGATAGCGCTTGCCTTCCGTGTCCCAAAGCCATGCGCCCTCGCCCCGGTCGAACGTTACCGGCAGCCGGGCATAAGTCGGCATTACCTGACTGGTCATCGGTTCTCTTCCCAAAAATAAAAAGGCAGTCGCAAGACTGCCCTGAAAATGAAGGCAAACATTATAGTAAAAAAAAGCACCGGCACAAGCGCTGGGGTGCTCGCGGCCGGATAGCGGCAACCAGCCCGGTTGCCGGGCATTTTCCGGCATTCGGGCATGACGATTCCTGCAAAAGGAACCGCGCCGCCGAAACCCGGCGACTTTTTCGCCGGATCGGCTGTCTTAACGAATAGCGGACCATCCTCATCAGCAACGATGTCCATTACTGGAAAGGAGAACCGAGTTATGGCGGATCGACCGTTTTTGACCGATGTCAAAACCCTGCGGGAGCGTGCGAGACAACACATCGAGCAGGGCGCGGTGACTCCGGGCTACAAGGCCGACCGGGAAACCGTGATCAGACTCCTCAACGAAGCGCTGGCCACCGAAACCGTATGCGTGCTTCGCTACAAGCGCCACTACTTCATGGCGACCGGCATCAATGCCCAAAGCGTCGCCCAGGAATTCCTGGAGCATGCCAACGAAGAACAGGCGCACGCCGATCGCATCGCCCAGCGCATCGTGCAACTGGGCGGAGAGCCCGATTTGGCGCCGGACGGGCTGTCATCGAAAAGCCATTCCGAATATGTAGAGGGCGAGTCGCTGGTCGATATGATCAAGGAGAACCTGGTCGCCGAGCGTATCGCGATCGACAGCTATCGGGAGATCGTCGAGTATCTCGGAAACGACGACCCCACCACCCGTAGCCTCATGGAAGAAGTTCTGGCCGACGAAGAGGAACATGCCGAGGATTTGGTGAGCCTACTTCAGGACTTGGGGCCGTAGGCCGAAAGAAGCTCAGATCTCCGCCAGATTGCCTTTTTCCTCGAGCCAGATCTTGCGATCGGCGGCGCGCTTCTTGGCCAGGAGCATATCCAGGCGCTCGTCGGTCGCTTGCTGCTCTTCGAGGGTCAGTTGCACCAGCCGCCGGGTATCGGGGTTCATCGTGGTTTCGCGAAGCTGCGACGGATTCATCTCGCCCAGGCCCTTGAAGCGCTGAACGTTGATCTTGCCCCTGATCTTTTCCGCCTCGATCCGGTCGAGCACGCCTTTTTTTTCCGCTTCGTCCAGAGCGTAATAAACGTTCTTGCCCACGTCGATGCGATACAGGGGCGGCATGGCGACGAACACATGCCCCGCCGCCACCAAGGGCCGGAAATGACGGACGAACAGCGCGCACAGCAGAGTGGCGATGTGATTGCCGTCGGAATCGGCGTCCGCCAGCACGCAGACCTTGCCGTAACGCAGCCCGCCGAGGTCGGCGGAACCCGGCTCGACCCCAATCGCGACGCTAATGTCGTGCACTTCCTGAGACGCGAGCACACCGCCCGAATCCACTTCCCAGGTATTGAGAATCTTGCCGCGCAAGGGCATCACCGCCTGGTATTCCTTGTCCCGCGCCTGCTTCGCGGAACCGCCGGCGGAATCGCCTTCCACCAGGAACAACTCGGTCAACTGCATGTCCTGGGAACTGCAATCGGCCAGCTTTCCGGGCAGGGCCGGCCCCGCCGTGACCTTCTTGCGGGTCACCTGACGACTGGCCTTGAGCCGCTTCTGGGCGCTCTCGATCACCAATTCGGCGATACGCTCGCCGATGGCGGGATGCTGATTGAGCCACAGGCTGAACGCATCCTTCACCACGCCGGACACGAATGCCGCGCATTCGCGGGAACTGAGCCGCTCCTTGGTCTGGCCGGAAAACTGCGGCTCCTGCATCTTGACCGAAAGCACGTAATGGCAGCGCTCCCAGACATCTTCCGGCGCGATCTTGATACCGCGCGGCAGAAGATTCCGGAACTCGCAGAATTCCCGCACCGCCTCGGTCAACCCGGTGCGGAGTCCGTTGACGTGAGTTCCTCCTAAAGGCGTCGGCACCAAATTGACGTAGCTCTCGGTGACCGGCTCGCCCGCCTCGGGCGTCCAGACCACCGCCCAGTCGACGGCTTCCTGATGCCCTTCGAGGTTGCCGACGAACGGCTCTTCCGGCACGCACTCGTTCGATCCGATACGGTCCAGCAGATACTGTGGAAGTCCGTTCTCGTAGTGCCATACTTCCTCTTCGTTGGCCTGTTCGTCCTTTAGCGTGATTTTGAGCCCCGGACACAGCACCGCCTTGGCGCGAAGCAAGGCTTTCAGGCGCGGAACGGCGACGCGCGGCGTATCGAAATAGCGGGCTTCCGGCCAAAACCGGACCGTGCTGCCGGAATCCCGCTTGGCGGTCGTGCCGATTTCGCGAAGCTCGGAGGTTTTTTCGCCGCGGGCGAAACTCATCGCGTAGATTTTCCCGCCCCGGCGCACTTCGACTTCGAGGCGGTCGGACAGCGCGTTCACGACCGAAACGCCGACCCCGTGGAGTCCGCCCGAGAAGCGGTAATTCTTGTTGGAGAACTTCCCGCCTGCATGCAGCTTGGTCAGAATGACTTCCACTCCCGAAACGCCGAGTTCCGGATGAATGTCCACCGGCATCCCGCGCCCGTCGTCCCGGACTTCCACTCCGCCGTCGGCCAGCAGCCGCACTTCGATGGATTTCGCATAACCCGCCAAAGCTTCGTCGACGCTATTGTCGACCACTTCCTGGACCAGGTGATTCGGGCGAGCGGTATCGGTGTACATGCCCGGCCGCTTCCGCACCGGGTCGAGTCCCGAGAGGACTTCAATGGATGAGGCGTCGTAGATTTCGTTCATGAACACTCTAAGGAGTCGATTACAACTACATCGCCTCCAAAATCGCCCGTTTCACCGAATCCAGGGTCGCGTCCACCGTCGCCGGCTGGGCCGAGCACTGGGCGATGGCCGTGTCGGGGTCCTTGAGACCGTTGCCGGTCAGAGTGCAGACGATGGTGCTGCCTTCGGGAATCCGGCCGGACTTGATGTCGTGCAAGGCGCCGGCCAGGGAAGTGGCCGAGGCCGGTTCGCAGAAGATGCCTTCCCGTTCCGCCAGAAGTTTCTGTGCCGCCAGGATGTCCTCGTCGGTGAACGGCGCGAACCAGCCGCCCGATTCCTTTTGCGCGCGCCAGGCGCCGTCCCAGGACTGCGGATGCCCGATGCGAATCGCGGTGGCGACGGTTTCGGGATGGTCCACGAACGCGCCGCTGACGAAGGGCGCGGCGCCCGCGGCCTGATAGCCGCACATGACCGGTCGTTTGTCGGTGATCGGCGCATGGGTTGCGGTGCCGAGAGCGTATTCGCTATAGCCCTTCCAATACGCCGTGATGTTCCCCGCGTTGCCCACCGGCAGACAGTGATAGTCCGGGGCGCGGCCGAGCGTGTCGACGATTTCGAAAGCGGCGGTTTTCTGCCCTTCAATGCGGTACGGATTGATCGAGTTGACGATCGTTACCGGCGCATGATCCGCAATCTCCTTGACCAACTGCATGCCGGCATCGAAATTCCCGTTGATCTGGATCACCTTGGCGCCGTAGATCATGGCCTGGGCCAGCTTGCCCATCGCGATCTTGCCCTCCGGGATCAGCACGAAGGCGGTGATGCCGGCGCGCGCGGCATAGGCGGCGGCGGCGGCCGAGGTATTGCCGGTGGAGGCGCAGATGATGGCCCGACTGCCCTCGTGCACGGCCTGGGTCACGGCCATGGTCATGCCGCGGTCCTTGAACGAGCCGGTGGGATTCAAGCCTTCGAACTTGACGTAAATATCCACGTCCTTGCCGACCAGCTTCGGGATGTTGATCAGTTGGATCAGCGGCGTGTTGCCCTCGCACAGGCTGATGGGCCGGGTGTCCGGGGTTACCGGCAGGCGGTCGCGGTATTTTTCGATGAGGCCGGTATAGCGGGTCGAATATGCCATGATGAGTCTCTAAGCGATTTGTTTAAAACTTGATTATTTTGCTCGATCGCGCCAGTAACCGGGCTCACGATGCAAGTGGGCAATGCCTACAAACCGGACATTCAATGAACGGAATACTTCGCCATCACATCTTCTATCGAGACGGATTCTATTTTTCCGGAGCGATAGTCTTCCAGACGCATTTCTGTCTCTTCGGCCCACAATTTATCGATGGCCTCATCCGACCGGTCGAGGCTATTTAAAACGTGTTCGACCAATTCGATCCTTTCGCCTGGCGAAAGGGATAATGCCTTCTGAATCAATTCGTTCGTGGTTGCCATATTTTTTCTCCAGGGCGTGCCGGACTAGGCTGTCAAGGAGACCGCTACCCCAGCGTTTCCAACCGAATCCGCTTCACCGGTCCGTTGATGGCGGACAGCGCTTCGATTTCGCGGACGGCGTCGTTCAGCCTCCGCTCCTGGACCTTCTGCGTCAGCATGATGACGGGCAGATGACGTTCGCCTTCGGGCGGTTCCTTCTGGATAACGGCCTCGATGCTGATGTTGTGATTGGCCAGGATGCGCGTCACGTCGGCCAGAACGCCGGGTTTGTCCTCGGCGCTGAGGCGGAGGTAGTACGCCGTTTCGACATCCTCGATGGGCAGGATGGGAATGTCGGAAATCGCCTCGGGCTGGAACGCCAGGTGCGGTACCCGATTCTCGGGATCGGAGGTCAGCGCGCGCACCACGTCGATGACGTCGGCCACGACCGACGAAGCCGTGGGCTCGGCTCCCGCTCCTGCGCCGTAGTACAAGGTCGGACCCACCGCATCGCCCTTGACCAGCACGGCGTTCATGACGCCGTTGACGTTGGCGATCAGGCGCCGCTCGGGAATCAACGTCGGATGCACCCGCAGCTCGATACCTTTTTCGGCGCGGCGGGCGATGCCGAGCAGTTTGATGCGATAGCCCAGGGCTTCCGCATAGGCCACGTCGAGGGCCGTGATGCTGCTGATGCCCTCGGTCCAGACCTTGTCGAACTGGAGCGGAATGCCGAAGGCGATCGATGCGAGAATCGTCAGCTTGTGGGCGGCGTCGATGCCTTCCACGTCGAAGGTGGGATCGGATTCGGCATAACCCAGCGCTTGCGCTTCCTTGAGCACGTCCAGGAAATCCCGCCCTTTTTCGCGCATCTCGGTCAGGATGAAATTGCAGGTGCCGTTGATGATGCCGGCCAGCCACTCCACCTTGTTGCCCGAGAGCCCTTCGCGCAACGCCTTGATGATCGGAATTCCGCCGGCCACGGCCGCTTCGAAAGCCACCATCAAACCCTTTTCGCTGGCCTTGGCGAAGATCTCGTTGCCGTGCAACGCGATGAGCATCTTATTGGCAGTGACGACGTGCTTGCCGGCGTCGA
This sequence comes from Methylocaldum sp. MU1018, assembly GCF_053646775.1. NCBI lineage: Bacteria > Pseudomonadati > Pseudomonadota > Gammaproteobacteria > Methylococcales > Methylococcaceae > Methylocaldum > Methylocaldum sp. MU1018. The sequence goes on along the minus strand of NZ_CM132195.1, from coordinate 396,403 downwards.
GCGCCCGCATCACCAGATCTTTCGCCGGATCGACGCCACCGATCAGTTCGACGACGATGTCGACCTCGGGGTCGGTGACGACTTCATAAGGGTCCGTAGTCAATCGGATGCCGGTGGTGTCGCAAATCCTGGAACGGTTGGGGTCTCGAGCCGCCACCACGCCGATGTGGATTTCCCGGCCGGCTCGCCGCGTGATTTCGCCGGCGTTCCGCTTGAGGACCTTGACCGTGCCGCCACCGACCGTGCCCAGACCGAGCAAACCGATATTTACGGGTTTCAAGACGATCTCCTGTGTAGCAATAAAAATGCCTAAATTATACCGAGTTATCCTTGCGCATCATATGCCGTATGCCGCGGATCGCCTGGCGGGTGCGGTGTTCGTTTTCGATCAGGCTGAAGCGAACATGATCGTCTCCATACTCGCCGAAGCCGATGCCGGGCGATACCGCCACCTGAGCTTCGAGCAGCAGTTTCTTGGCGAATTCGAGGGAGCCCAGATGCTTGTACTGCTCCGGAATCGGCGCCCAGACGAACATGGTGCCCTTGGGTTTCTGAACCGTCCAACCGATGTTGTCCAGCCCCGCGCACAAGACATCGCGGCGCATGCGGTAGGTTTCGCGGATTTCGGCGACGCAGTCCTGAGGACCTTCCAGGGCGGCGATCGCGGCCACTTGGATCGGCGTGAACGTGCCGTAGTCGAGATAGGACTTGATGCGCCCTAGGGCCGCGACCAGTTCGCGATTGCCGCACATGAAACCGACTCGCCAGCCGGGCATGTTATAGCTCTTGGAGAGCGTGAAGAATTCGACCGCCACGTCGCTCGCGCCCGGCACCTGCAGGATGGACGGCGCGGTGTAGCCGTCGAACACCAGATCCGCATAGGCGATGTCGTGCACGACCCAGATTTTGTACTCCCGGGCCAGCGCGACGACCTTCTCGAAGAACTCCAGTTCCACGCATTGCGTGGTCGGATTGCCGGGGAAGTTCAGGATCAGCATCTTGGGCTTGGGCCAGGAGGTCTTGATGGCTTTCTCCAATTCCTCGAAGAAGTCCACGCCCGGCGCCAGCGGCACATGGCGCACGTCCGCTCCCGCCAAAACGCAGCCGTAGGGATGAATGGGATAAGCCGGGTTCGGCACCAGCACCGCATCGCCGGGGCCCAGAGTGGCGAACATCAGATGGGCCAGGCCCTCTTTCGAACCGATGGTGACGATCGCCTGGGAATCGGGGTCGAGGTCGACGCCGAAACGGCGCCGATACCAACCGCAGATCGCTCGGCGAAGACGGGGAATGCCTTTGGAAACGGAATACCGGTGGGCGGTTCCCTTGTGAGCCACTTCGACCAGTTTGTCGACGATGTGCTGCGGCGTGGGGCGGTCGGGGTTGCCCATGCCGAAATCGATGATATCGACACCCTGGGCACGCTCCTTAGCCTTGAGTTCGTTAACGATATTGAAAACGTAGGGAGGCAGGCGCTTGATACGTTGAAATTCTTCCATCCAGGACTCTTTGAATAGGGATACTTTTTAAAGCGGAATGAGTGGGCGCGTGGCCAAACGACTTAAAGTACCGATGCACTTTTAGCCTGTCAACGGCGCTTTAGGGCGGAAAGTCTAGCCGAGCGCGGCCGGCCGTGGGAAACTTCGTCTACGAACATTCATCGCCCCACCCATGAAGCCCTCACCTCCCATCGTCTTGTGCTTGTCGGGACACGATCCGACCGGCGGCGCCGGCATTCAGGCCGATATCGAAACCGTTTCCCGACTCGGCTGTCATCCCTGCTCGGTCATAACGGCATTAACCGTTCAGGACACGCATAACGTCCGCAAGGTCTTGCCGCAGAACGCCGAAGACTTTCTGGAGCAGGCGCGTACGGTGCTTCGGGATCTTCCGGTCGCCGCCGTCAAGATCGGCCTGCTCGGAAGCGTCGATATCGTTCACGCGGTGCGCGAACTGCTCGAGGCCGCCGCCGGCATTCCGGTCGTCCTGGATCCGATTCTGGCGGCGGGAGGCGGAGCGAATCTGTCGAACGAGGCGCTGATCGACGCGTTGAGACAGGCGCTGATCCCGCGGGCGACGGTGCTGACGCCGAATTCCCCCGAGGCCAGAAAATTGACGGGGACGAGCGATCTGGCGGATTGCGCGCGAGAACTCCTCGCACTCGGTTGCCCGAACGTCTTGCTGACGGGAACCCATGAGGACGATAGCGAAGTCGTCAATCGCCTGTACCGCGCTTCCGGCTCGAAAACCTATCGCTGGCCGCGCTTGCCGGGAAGCTATCACGGCTCCGGCTGCACCCTGGCATCCGCCGTCGCCGCCGGGCTGGCCCGCGGCCGGGATGTCGAATCCGCCGCATCGGCGGCTCAGGATTTCACCTGGCGAGCCTTGAACGCGGGATTTCGGCCCGGCCGCGGCCAATGGCTCCCGAACCGGCTTTGTCCCGCGTCATCGAAAAGCCGTCATCCCGCGACCTGAATGCGGTCTACTACGTCGTGTACGCCGGGGATGTACCACGCATCGAGCACGGCCAGGCGCCGCTCCTCGTCGCTGGGGAGATATCCTTCCAGCGTCACCGTGCCCTGTTCGGCCGTGACATAAAGCTGCGACTGGTGAACCAAGGGATCCTTTTCCAGCACCATGAGCACGGCGTCGGCCAGTTCGCCGCCGGTTTCCCGCTCGGGGGGGACGACGTGCAGCAAGTTCTCGACCGCTTCGCAGCCGGCGGCCCACCATGCGAGAACTTCCGCAAAGCGGCGATGGGATAGGCTGAGCACGTTGCCCGACAACTTCACGGTGCCGTCCCGCACGTCGATCTCGATGCGCTGTTCGCCCCAGTCGCCTTCGCTGCGGTCGGGCCACTCGCTGCGGCCGACGCGAATCGTCTCGAGGCGGTCTCCTTCGCGCACGTAGAGGCCGCAATCCCGGAAAACCGGCTCCTGCTGCAGCAGATTGACGACCTCGTCGCGCAGTCCGCCCGCCTTCTCGGACGGCGGTACGGCGATACGCAACCGGTCCACGACCGGCGCATTGTCCGCGTGGCGATAGGCAACGGCGTGCGCGATCCGTTTTGCCGCGATATCGCCGACCCTGCCTTCCAAGACGAGGGCGCCGTCCTCGACGCCGATGCGGATGGGATAATCGTGCAGATTGACCCGGGTGTCGTGTTCCAGGTCGGCCAGCACGGCCTTGATTCGATCATCCTGCGGATGGGTCGGCATATATCGCTCTCCTTGACTCCGAACTGTACGAGCCCTGCCCGTCGACGCGCGGATCCCGGCTAACCCACGACGTGGTGCTTTCCTTCCACCGTCACCGAACTCGCCTGAGGGCCCTGCTCGCCCATTTCCTCGACGAAACGGACGGGGTCGCCGATGCCTAATTTGTCGAAATCGCCCTGCACCACGCTGTTCCTATGGAAATAAATCAGGCGACCGTCGGGCGTCTCGATCATTCCGTAATCGCCCTCCGGATTGATCTGGGCAATGTTTCCGTGGGGCACGATCTCGTGGGTTTTGATGTCCTGCCGGGTCCGCCGGTTGTAATCCTCCAGTTGTCGGCGGGCGGCGTCGAAAGCGTCGCGGATCGCCACGTAAGCGTCTTCGTGCGCATGATCCTTGCCCGGATCGCGGCTGACCACCAACTCGTCGTTCGGCACGGTGATATCGATTCTGACATGGTAGGTATTGCCTTGCCGATGATGCCGATGCAGTGCTTCGACCATCACCCGGCAGGACATGATGCGATCGAAGAACTGATCCAATTTCGCGGCGCGATCGCGAACCGCTTGCTCCATAGCCTCGGACGGCTCCATGTTGCGGAAAGAAATCTGTAACGGCAGTTGCATGCTCTTACTCCTGAAACCGGACGGGGCGCGGCTTTTCGATACGCCCTAGTTATCCACAGATTTTGCAAAAAAGCATGACGTAAAAGCCCGTACCCGCCGCCCGGCCGGGGCCTTCCCCGGCATGGCGGCGGGTACGGGCAGAGATCAGCGCGACCAGTTCACCCTGAGAAGAAACTCCTCTTCCTGATAGGAAAAATCGAGATCGCCTTTATAGGCGTTCTGGATCGCCTGCCCGGCCGCCCTGGCAAGCTGGGGATCGGTGAAGGTGATCAACGCGCCGCCATCCTGCTCCTCGACGGCCATGATGCGTTTTAAGGGCCGTTCGGCCTTTTCCCTTTCCTCGATATTGCGGACGAGATGCAGAATCTCATCTTTGTGCCGGGCGAAAAACTCGCCCATCAGGGTGAGAAATCCGGCCGGGCATTTGTCATGGATGCGGTGGCAGGCGGGACACAGCGCCTCGTTTGCGCCCGCGGGCGCTTCGGACCACTGCCAGCGGCCGTCCTGATAAACCGCCCGGCATTCGGAGCAAGCCGTGGGCTCCGGCAATTTTTGCCGTATCTTATAAGTGTCGTGCTCATGCTCGCGGAGCAAACGGTCTCGCCGCTCTTCGCGGTGCAGATTGGGGGGTTGGGTCATGACGAAATCTCCTTCTCGAGTGCGGTCGAAAGTAAATCCGAAACAATACCGTCCTGCGCCTGCGGTCGACGGCGAATCATCGTCGGGGACCGAGGCACGGACCTCGCGCGCGGACGACGCCTTTCCGGCCGAAAGCGGACGACGTCGTTTCCACTCGTTCCGGCGGCGATTTCAGGCGAAAATAGCCGTCATACATTGGACATTCGAATCGCTAAAAACCGTGAACCTTCGCATCGTCATCGCCCAACTCGATTTTCTCGTCGGCGACCTCTCGGGCAACGCGCGCCGCGTTTTGGACGCCGCCCGCGAGGCGCGCGACCGGCTTCAAGCCCACGCCGTGGCGTTTCCCGAACTGGCCCTGACGGGCTACCCGCCCGAAGACCTGATCCTGCGCCCCGATTTCGTGGCTCAGGCCGCGCGCGTCCTCGACGAAATCGCCGGCCAGGTGAACGGCATCGACGTGATTCTGGGTTTTCCGGAAAAACGGAGCGGGATGCCTTACAACAGCGCCGCCGTGCTGCGGAACGGCAAAATTCACGCGATCTACCGCAAGCAGGCCCTGCCCAATTACGGCGTGTTCGACGAGAAACGTTATTTTCTGCCCGGTTCGGAACCCTGCGTGTTCGACTTGCAGGGGATACCGGTGGGCCTCACCATTTGCGAGGATCTATGGCAGCCCGGCGCCGTGGAGCAAGCCGCGAAAGCCGGCGCCAGACTGATCCTGAACCTCAACGCCTCGCCCTATCACGCCAACAAGACCCGGGAACGCGAAGCGGTCGCCCGGGAGCGCATCGCGGCGACCGGCGTGCCGCTGATCTATGTCAACCTGGTCGGCGGGCAGGACGAGCTGGTCTTCGACGGCGCGTCGTTCGTGATGAACCGGGAAGGCGCCGTCACCTGCCGCGCCCCGGAATTCGAAGAAACCCTGACACCCGTCGATTTTGCCTGCGGCAACACGGTGGAACCGATCGTAGACGGCATCGCCGAACCGCTGCCGGAGATCGAAAGCATCTACAAAGCCCTCGTCATGGGCATCCGCGACTATGTCGGCAAGAACCGTTTCGAAGGCGCGGTGCTCGGATTGTCCGGCGGCATCGACTCGGCCTTGACCCTGGCGCTCGCGGCAGATGCCCTGGGAGCCGGCAGAGTCGAGGGCATTTTGATGCCGTCGCGCTACACCGCGGCCATGAGCATCGAGGATGCCCGGCTCGAGGCCGAAACGCTGGGCTGCCGCTATCACACCATTCCCATCGAACCGGCCTTCGACGCCTTTCTCGACATGCTCGAGGAAAGCTTTGCCGGATTGCCTCCCGACACCACCGAGGAAAACATCCAGGCGCGCTGCCGGGGCATCATCCTCATGGCGTTTTCCAACAAGAAGCGAAAAATCCTCCTCACCACCGGCAACAAGAGCGAGATGAGCGTGGGCTATGCCACCCTCTACGGCGACATGGCGGGCGGATTCGCGCCGCTGAAGGACGTGCCCAAGCTGCTCGTCTATCGGCTGGCGGAATATCGCAACAGCCTTTCGCCGGTCATCCCGCAGCGGGTGATCGAGCGCCCGCCCTCCGCCGAGCTCAGGCCCGACCAGAAGGACGAAGATTCGCTCCCGCCCTACTCGGTGCTGGATCCGATTCTCGAACTGTACGTGGAGTACGACAAATCGGTGGAGGATATCGTCGCCGCCGGATTTCCCGAGCGCGAGGTCAAGCGCGTGGCGCAAATGGTCGATCGCAACGAATACAAGCGCCGCCAGGCGCCGCCCGGCGTCAAGATCACGCGCCGCGCTTTCGGCCGGGACCGGCGCTATCCGATCACATGCGGATACGGGCGGTAGCGCGGCATCCCGGTCGATTTCCGGCAGCCGGCTCAAAAGCGAACGTCCGACTTCGCGCCGGTCGCCCGGACATCGCGGCGGAAATGACGGCTCCGCGTCATGGAAAAATAAAAAAAGAAGGCAGAACAAAGTGCTTGGGGGGGGGATGGGGGTGTTCTGCCCTCTGGGGAAGTCTTGAGGAGAAACTCTCGAATGCCGGCCGGCTCGTCAAGGAATTTCGGCTCATGTCCTATTCGGTCCGAAATCTGTTTTCGCTCGAACGACCGCCGTCCCTAATCGACGAGTTGCCGTACGCCAAAGTAAAGTAAAGCCCTGTTCGAATCCAGCGTCGCCTTGCGAGCGTACGAAAGGCTTCATCCGATTCGGAACGTTCCGTCTCCTTTCGGAAGGTTCCGAATCGCTCGGAATTTCAACGAAACATCCCGGTTCCGTCGGGACCCTCCCGTCCCCGGCGACATCCCTGAATCCCTTCGCCACATCCTGCGCTCCCTGTCGAAAGCTCCTGCTTCCGCCTCGATGCCGCAACCGTCGGAGACTTCCTCCACCTTCGGTTACGATTGCTTTCGAGTGGTTGTCATTAAACCGGGATTTCAAGTTACGGAAAATACGGATGAATTCGTACGTTATTCCGCGGAAGGCGAGGCTCGCGCGCTCAAAGTCGGAGCGGCCGGCCGGCGCCGCGCGGGAGAAGCCGAAAATCGGCGGCCCCGCCGACGGAAACGCGCTGCCGCCGGGATAGGCACCCGCAAGGAGCGTGGCGGCCGACGCCAAGGCCGGGTACGGGCCCGGCCTTGGCCGACGCGGCTCGTCGCCGCGCCGGGGCATCCTCGCCCCGAATCAACCCGACCCATAGGCCGGGTCAGCGCATCGCCGGTTCACGCCCGAGCGCCCGCCACACGGCGGCGGCCGATCGTGATCAGGCCGGACAAGGCGGACCCGAGCAGCCAGACCGAAGCGGGCAGCGGAATCGGCGCCGGCTGAAATCCCGGCGCCACGTCGACCCTCAAGTCGCCGAAGTCTTTCTCGATCCAGGCAAAGCCGTTCCCCAGCGCAGAGGCCGCAAGAATGTCCTTCACCGTCAACTCGATTTCGATGGAGTTCGTGGCGACATCCTGATTGACGGTCAAATCCCAGGGACCGCCATGAGTGGCGGTGCCGGTTCCGGACGCGGAAAACGTCTGGGTTTTGGTATCGCCGATGACTTGAGAGGTCGTCGCATCTTCGATCCGCAGGGATGCGAAAGCCGATACCCACGACCCGTCCCCGGTCACCTGATGGACGCCGCCCTCCCGCCAGCTCACGCCGGTAATCGTCTGGTTAGGCGCGGCCGTGGCCTTGAACGTGAAGCCGACGGCCTCATGATCGGTGCCGGCCGATCCATTGTTCGCCTGGCCCGCGCCGGGAGACAGCGCGTCGAACGACAACGGCGCCGGCCTGAAGCTGAGGTCGACGCCGGTATCGTCCGACGTCACCGTCGGGCTTCCCAATGCGCCCAGATCGCCGTTGACCAGGGTGAAGTCCACGAGATCGCCGGACCAGGACGTCGCGGCATGAGCCGACGGCCACGCCAGTCCCAGCGACAGCATGGCGGCTGCCGGGATGAATGCCTTTAGCTTAAACATGACCTTGTGCCTCCAACACTTGATTTCCCTGAAAATCGCCCGATTTCCGAAGCGCCGGACGCGGCGTTTCCGCCACTCTCGCGCCTGCAAACCGGGCAACAGCCATTTTCCCTTGGCGGCTCCGGACATCCTGTATCCGCCACGGCGGACGCGATGTCCGCCGTGACTGCCACAATGACTTGATGCTCAAGCTCCGAAGGCTATCGACTTCACCGCTCGGTCTTTCCTCTGCCGAGCGCGAAAAATCCGCGCCTGCAGCCGTCCGTCAAAGAGCAGCCAGGTTGCTGACACAAATCGGCAAAACCGATTGTGATCCCAAAAAAACGGGTTCTCTCCAGATTAAAGAGAACCCGGTCTTTCAGGATAATGCCCCGCCCGAAGGCGGGTTCCGCGATCGAAACGGCCCACCGGCCCCGAAACCTCGATCGCTCCAAAAATCTCGACGGCCAGACCCGACTCGTTGGTATGCATTTCCGGAATCACTCCTTTTGGAACTGCCCCACTGAAGTTCATGAACGGACCGGTCAGCGTCCCAATCAGCGGATCCGAGAAACTACATTAAAACGTCGGCGCTCTCCTCGAAAATACGCGGAAATTCGTAAGTACTTCGTTACCGGGCCGTCACTTCAGAGATAAATCGGAGCCGCCGTGCCTCAACCGTCCCGCAGCGTGGCCAGCAACGCGCTCAGGATCTCGGGATCCACCGGCTTCACCAAATGATGGTCGAACCCCGCCGCTTTCGACCGGGCGCGGTCATCCGCCTGGCCGTAGCCGGTAACGGCGATCATCAGTGCCTTTTGCAATCCCGGCAGTCCGCGCATTTGCCTCGCGACTTCATAACCGTCCATGCCCGGCAATCCGATATCGAGCAGCACGGCTTCGGGCTGGAATTCGCCGGCCACGGTCAGCGCGCCGGGGCCGTCGAAGGCGGTGCGCACGTCGTGTCCGTCCAGGCTGAGCAGCAAGGCCATGCTTTCCGCGGAATCGACGTTGTCGTCGACGACCAGGACTCGGACGCCGGCCGATTGCGATGCGGATTCGCCGCCCGCCGGGCCCGAATCTTCTTGAGCCGGCGCCGCCGCGATCCGGGGCAGGCGCACGATGAATTCGGCGCCGTTGCCGGAACCCGAACTTTGCGCGTCCACTCGACCTCCGTGCATTTCGATCAGCCGCCGCACCAGCGCGAGCCCGAGTCCGAGCCCGCCCTGGGAGCGATCCAGAGAACGGCTGCCCTGGGTGAACAATTCGAAGATGTGCGGCAAAAGCTCGGCCGGAATCCCCATGCCGTTGTCGCGCACCCGCACCAGCGCATCGTGCGGCGAAGCCTCCACGATCAGTTCGATGCACCCGCCGGCATCGGTGTACTTGGCCGCATTGTTCAGGAGATTGGCGATGGCCTGCACCAACCGGGTCACGTCGCCCTCGACCCGCACCGGCTCCGGCGGCAAGCCGACCGTCAGCTTGTGGCGGCGGGATTTGATCAACGGCAGGCTGGTTTCGACCGCCCGCTCGATCACCGTTGCGAGATCGAGCGGCACCTTTTTCAAAGCGATGGTGCCGCGGGTAATGCGGGAAATATCGAGCAGATCGTCGAGCAGGCGGCTCATCTGAGTCACCTGGCGGCCGATCACGTCGCGCGTCCATTTCAGTTCGGGATCGGTCAATCCCAGTTGCCGCAGAACCTGCACGGCATTCCGGATGGGCGCCAGCGGATTCCGGAGCTCGTGGGCGAGCATGGCGACAAACTCGTCCTTGAGACGGTCCGCCTCGCGCAGAGCCTGTTCCGCCTTCCGGCGATCGGTCACGTCGATCGCCATGGAGGCGAGAAACGGCCGCCGGTCGGGCAGGCGCATGGGCGCCGATCCGTAAAACAGCCAGCGCCGCGAGTCGCCGGCCTTGGTCCATACCGTGATCTCTTCCGGCTCCGCGATCGAGCCTTCGGTAAACCGCCGCTGCGTTTCCGCCAGCACGCCATCCACCGCGTCCTCGGGAATTCGGCGCCCTTTCAGAAACCAGGCGCGGGCATCGGGAATCTCCTCGTGGGTCCACCCGGTCAGTTCGGTCACCGCGCAACTGATTTCGAGGATCTGGCCATCCGCGGCGTGCACGAAAATCGGAATCGGCGCCTGCTCCACCACCCGGCGGAAGCGCTCCTCGCTTTCGCGCAGGGCGTCTTCGGCCTGCATGCGCTCGGAAATGTCGCGGCAGACGGTGGACAAATATTCGACCGCCCCGTCCGCCCCCCGATGCGCCAGAATCATCTGCGAAACCGGAATTTCCGTCCCGTTCCGGGCCAGCAAAGCCGTCTCGCCGGTCCAGGCGCCTTCGCGCAAAGCCGCCGGAATGCCTTCCTCCAGAACCCGCGGCTTCATCCGCGGCGACAGATGGTCGCCTATCATGGTCGAGACGAGTTCGTTCCGGTCGGCGAACCCGAGCATCCGCTGCCCGGCGCAGTTGACGTAGATCAGTTCGCCGTCGGGCTCGGCCAGCCCGATCAAGTCCTGCGACGCCTCGATCATGCGCAGCAAACGGATCTGAGCGGCTTCGAGCCGCTTGCGGTCGGTCATGTCGCGAGCGATGCCGAGTATCGCCGGGCGGCGGTTGAAATGAATGCGGCGCGCGCAGAGTTCCACGGGCACCCGGCGGCCGTCCCGGCGCAAAAACGCCGTCTCGCGGCGCCAGGGAGATTCCCGCTCGTCGCTCTCGCTTTGCATGAAGCACTCGTCCCAGGACTCGACGTCTTCGGGCGCCATCACCGATCGAACGGGCAATCCGATACAGTCCTCGCCGGTATAACCCAGCAGCGCCGACAACGCGGGATTCGCGAAAGCCAAATGGCCGTCGTGGGCCACGAACACGCCGTCGTCGAGTGAGTCGAGCAGCGCCTTGTATTTCGCCTCGCTTTCCGACAAGGCCCGGGCCGCCTCCCGGCGTACCTTGGCGAGTTCGAGATGCGTCGCGACGCAAGCCAGAAGCCCGCGCGCCGAAATCGGCTTGATCAGATAACCGTCCACCCCGGCGCCCGATTCCTCGATGCAGGTTTTTTCCTCCGGACGCGCGGCGGTCAGGATCAGCGGGATGTGGTGGATTCTGGCGTTGGCCTTCAAGGCGTGCAACAGCACGGAGCCGTCGCATTGCAAGGTCTTGAGATCGGCCAGCACGAGATCCGGGGGATCGGTCAGGATCGCATCGAGCGCGGCCGTCCCCTGGGCCACGGTCGCGACATCGTACCGATCCTGCAAAAATCGCTTGAAGGAGATGCGCACGTTGGCGTTGCCGTCGGCGACGAGCAGGCGCGCGCGCGGCATGTGCTTTTCGCCGTCTCGGACCGCGGCGGACGCCGAGCGGCGGAAGTCCGGTTTCGGGATCGCGGCGGCCGCGCCGTTTTCGGATAATCGCCGCGAAACCTCGAATGTGGCGGGGTCTGGCGGGGCGGACCGGGCCTCGTGAAGCACCCCGATGCGCTCGATGAAGCCGCTGCCCGCAACCGGCCTTTCCGCGGTGATTGGATTGTCCTTCTCCATGCTGATCATCCTGTGATATTCCTGAGCTTGCAAGCCACGCCCGAAACGCCGATTTCTAACCGAAACGGCTTCCATCGCTAAGATTTCGAGCACGTATCGTCCTCTTGACCGACCGTTTTTACCGCACTTTGCCGGATCGAATCAAGCCTTCCGGGACATCGAACGCAGCCGTCAGACGTCCTCCGCGATATCCGCCTTCAAGACGTCGAATGCGTCGAATGCGATGTTCAGGCTGAACGCCAGATTGAGAATGCCGGTAAGCGTCGTGCCGGCGAAAATGCACAGCATGATGGCAATCTGGTATTTCACCGCCACCCAGGGTTCGCCGCCGCCCAGAATCTGGCCGGTCATCATGCCGGGCAGCGACACCAGCCCCATCGTCGCCATACCGGCCAGAGTCGGATTGACCGCGGCCTTGACGGCTTCGCGAAAGTAGGGCCTCACCGCCTCCCGGCGGGTGGCGCCGAGCAGCAGATAGGTCAGATATTCGTTTTCGTTTTTCTTGAGCGCGGCGTAGAAACGCTCCAGTCCGATCACGTTGCTCTGGAGGCAGTTGCCGAGGATCATGCCCGCCAGGGGCACCAGATAGCGGGCATCGTAATAGAGCGGCGGCCGGATCACCAAAACCAGCAGATAGGCCGTGGCGAACAAGACGCCGACGGACACCGCCGCGAACGTGGCGGCGAAGAAGTAACGCCGCTTCAAGCCGGCGCGTTTCAGAATCGTCCAGTCGGCCACCACCAGCATGGCCAGCACCCATAGCCCGTTCAGCCAGGGATTATTGAGCGCGAACAAAGTCTTCAGATAGACGCCCACCAGGGCCAGTTGCAGGCTCATGCGAACGATGCCGGTAATGATCGCCCCGCCGAGGCCCAGCCCGATCGATCCGAGCAGCAGCCAGGGCAGCAGCACGATGCCGTAAAGCGCCGCCATCTGCGGCAGGGCGATATCAATAGTTTCCATTGCGATGTTTCAATCCGTGCCCGGCCTCATGCGCCGGACGAGAACCCGCCAACGGATGGAGGCCGGCGGATCGGCCCTTCTCGTGAATGAGGAGGTTGCCGGAAGGATAACGATACACCGCATCATCGTCCAGATTCGGCCATTGCGAACCCTCTCCCTGGCGTCCGTCCCTTCGGGACCCGCCTGCCGGCGGTCCAAATACGCTCCCTTCGAACTTGTCCTCCTGCGAGGGAGGTTTCAGCTCCGCTGCTCTTCGAGTCAGACCGGCAAGGTGTTCTGATGAATTCGAATGAGGCGGCCGCCGTCCAACTCCAAAACGGCATCGCAGCGCGCAACCCAGTCGGGATCGTGAGCCACGGAAAGCACGGTGAATCCGGGATCGGCGAAGACATCCAGCACCACCCGCTTGCTCTCGGCGTCCAGGGCGCTGGTCACTTCGTCCAGGAGATAGAGGCTTTTTCCCAGCAACAATGCGCGCGCGATGGCGATGCGCTGCTTTTCGCCGCCGGAAACGCGGCTGCATTCCCGCTCCAGAATGTCCGGAGGCAACTGAAGACGCCGCAGCGCATCGATCAATCGAGACGCGGAAGGCTTGCTGTCTCTGTGCGCCTTGAATTGAAAAGGCAACATCAGGGCTTCGCGCACCGTTGCGGCGCCCAGCGCCGGCTCTTGACCGATGTAGGCGGCATGCCGCCGGACGGTGCGGACGGCCGACGGATCGAGCGGTCTGTCTTCGAACAGAATTCTGCCTCCCGCCAGCGGATAAAGCCCCAGCAAGGTCTTGAGCACCGTGCTCTTGCCGGAGCCCGATTTACCGCGAAGCACGGCCTTTTCGCCGGCGCCCAGGGTGAAACTGAGATCGGTCAGGATCGGTTTGCCGCGAACCGACACGCAGACCTGGTCGAAGCGGATGAGAGCCGCGCGATCCGGCCGACCGCCGGCCGGATGGCGTGCGAGATCAGCTCCGGACGGCATCGCCCACGAACGGGTTGGTGCGGCGCTCCTCGCCGAAGGTGGACAAAGGACCGTGGCCGGGGATGAAAACGACATCGTCGCCCAGGGGAAAAAGCCGCCCGCGGATGGATTTGATCAAAGCGTCGTGATCGCCGCGGGGCAAATCGGTCCGGCCGATGGAACCTTTGAACAGCACGTCCCCGACGACGGCGAGCCGTTCGCCGGGATGAAAGAAAACCAGATGGCCCGGCGTATGGCCTGGGCAGTGCAAGACCTCGAGAGTCTGATGGCCGAACCGCACCGTATCGCCGTCCTCCAGCCAGCGGTCGGGGGTGAAGGCGGCCGTCGGCGGAAAATCGAACATTTCGCACTGTTCCGGCAACTGATCGATCAGGAACCGGTCTTCCTTCTGCGGACCCTCGACCGGAATGCCGAGCCGCGCGGCCAAGATCGCGGTGCCGCCGGCGTGGTCCACGTGGGCGTGAGTCAGCAAAATCTTGACGAGCTTCACGCCGGCCTTTTCGGCCGCCTCCAGGATTCGATCCAGATCGCCGCCGGGATCGACCACGACGCCTTCCCGGGTGTCCTCGCACCAGAGGAGCGAACAGTTTTGCTCAAATGTCGTAACAGAGAGGGTGGTAGCTTTCATATCGGTATCGCGAAGTTGGATTCAAAGGCAGATGATACCGGAAGAACGCTGTCGCGCGGACCCGACGTTTGCCGGCAACGGCTGCCGCTTCGGCCGGAGTCGAGACGGGCTCATCCGCGTATCCGTCGATTTACCGGCGAATCCGTAAGCTCGGAGCAGTCCATCGGTCTGTGAGCTTCGATTGCGAATGGCTTTCGTGCGGAACGCAGGGCCGTATCGGAAACGCTCTAAGGCTCGATTTCCATCAACACTTCGTTGGGATTCACCCGGTCGCCTTTCTGGACGTGAATCGCGGCGACCGTGCCGGCGATGGGGGCCTGGATTTCCGCTTCCATCTTCATCGCCTCGGTGACCAGGACGCGCTGCCCCGCGCCGACCTTGTCTCCCGGCCGCACCAGGATGTCGACGATGTTGCCCGGCATCGCGGTCACCACGTCGCCCGGCTTGCCCGGAACGGGGCGCCCGCTCGGCGTGACGCCGCGCCGGTAGCCGCTCAGCACCTCGAGGTCGACTTCCTGGGGCACGCCGTCGAGAGTGATGTAAAACCTCCGGTGGCGCGGATCGTTGAAATTGGCGCCGGTGATGTGGACGTCGTAGGCCTCGCCGTGAACGAACACCTTGAACTCGGTGGGCACCTCGCCTTGCTCCGCCGGCTGTGACGGCGCCTCCGGCGGAACCAAAGGCTCCGGCTGGAGCCGGCCTTCGCGCCGCTCCTGGAGGAATTTCCGGCCGACTTCGGGAAACATGGCGTAGATCATCAGATCGGTTTCGCTCTCCGCCAGATCGCCGATTTCCGCGCGCAGATTGTCCAGTTCCGGCGGCAGGAGGTCCGCGGGGCGGCATTCGGCCGGCTGCTCGCGGCCAATGGCGCGGCGCTGCAAGTCCGGATCGACCGGCGCCGGCGGGCGGCCGTAGCCGCCCTGGAGATAGCGTTTGACCTCGTTGGTGATGGACTTGTAGCGCTCGCCGGTGACCACGTTCAGCACCGCCTGGGTGCCGACGATTTGCGATGTCGGCGTTACCAGGGGCGGATAGCCGAGGTCGCGGCGAACTCGCGGGATTTCATCGAAGACGTCGAGGATGCGGTCGAGCGCGCCCTGCTCCTCCAACTGCTTGGCAAGGTTCGACATCATCCCGCCCGGCACCTGGTTGATTTGAACCCGGGTGTCGACGCCGGTGAATTCGCTCTCGAACCGGCGATATTTCTTCCGCACCTCGGCGAAATAGGCGGCGATGTCCTGCAACAATTCCAGGTCCAGCCCGGTTTCGTGATGGGTGCCGCGCAAAGCGACCACCATGCTCTCGGTGGGCGGATGGCTGGTGCCGCCGGCGAAGGACGAAATGGCGGTGTCGATGTGGGTGCAGCCATATTCCACCGCCTTGAGCTCGCACATTTCGGCCAGGCCCGAAGTGGCGTGGGAATGGAGATGCAGCGGCACGCCGAGGTTCTCCGAGAGGGCCGAAACCAACTCGGCCGCGGCCACGGGCGTCAGAAGCCCCGCCATGTCCTTGATGGCGATGCTGTCGGCGCCCATCTCGACCAGGGCCTGGGCCTGCTCCACGTAAAGATCCACCGTGTGCACCGGGCTCAGGGTGTAGCAGATGGCGCCCTGGGCGTGCCTGCCCGTTTCCTTCACCGCCCGGATGGCGGTTTCCATATTGCGGATGTCGTTGAGGGCGTCGAACACGCGGAAGACGTCGATACCCTCCTTTGCCGCAAGCCGCACGAATTCCCGCACCACGTCGTCGGAATAGTGCCGGTAGCCGAGAAGGTTCTGGCCGCGCAGCAGCATCTGCAAGCGGGTGTGGGGCAAGGCGCGGCGAAGCGTCCGCAACCGTTCCCACGGGTCCTCCTTCAAAAACCGCAGGCAGGCGTCGAAGGTGGCGCCGCCCCAGACTTCCAGCGACCAATAGCCGACCCGGTCCAGCTTGTCGCAGACGGGCAGCATGTCCCCGGTGCGAAGGCGCGTCGCGATCAGGGACTGGTGGGCGTCGCGCAGTACGGTGTCGGTGATGTAAACCTTGCTCATGGCTCTCTCAAAGCCCCACGTGGGCGGCGATAGCGGCCGCGACGGCCAGGGCCGCGTCGTCGTGGCTGCGTTTCTGGGAATAATTCAGGAGTTCCGGATGATCCTGCAAAAATCCGGTATCGAAGCGCCCGGCGATGAAATCGGGATGATCCAGGATTTCCCGATAGAACGGCATGGTGGTCCTGACGCCGCTGACGGCCATGTCGCCGAGCACGCGCCGGCCGCGCGCCAGCAGTTCGGCCCAGGTGCGGCCGCGCACGATGACCTTGGCGCACAAGGAGTCGTAATACGGCGGAATTTCGTAGCCGGTATAAATGGCGGTGTCGATGCGGACGCCGGGCCCGCCCGGCGCGTAATAGCGGGTGATGCGGCCGTAGCTCGGCAGAAAATCGTTTTTCGGGTCTTCGGCGTTGACGCGGAACTGCATGGCATAGCCGGCAACCTTCACGTCTTCCTGGCGTAACGGCAAGGGTTCGCCGTCGGCGATACGGATTTGCTTCTGCACGATGTCGAAACCGGTGATTTCCTCGGTGATGGTGTGTTCCACCTGCACCCGCGTGTTCATCTCCATGAAATAGAATTCGCCGTTCTCGGCGAGCAGGAATTCCACCGTCCCGGCGTTCCGGTAATTCGCCGCGCGGGCGGCGCGCACCGCGAGCCGGCCGACGCGCTCGCGCTGTTCCGGGGTGAGCTGGGGCGACGGCGCGATTTCGATGAGCTTCTGGTTGCGTCGCTGGATCGAGCAGTCGCGCTCGTACAGATGGACCAGGTTGCCGTGATGGTCGCCCAGCACCTGCACTTCGATGTGTCGGGGACGCTCGATGCACTTTTCCAGAAACACTTCGGCGTTGCCGAACGCCTTGGTGGCCTCGGAAATCACCCGCTCGTAATTCAGGCGAAGCTCCTGAGGCGTGTCGCAGCGACGAATCCCTCGCCCGCCGCCGCCCGAAGTTGCCTTGAGCATGACCGGATAACCGATGCGTTCGGCCTCCGCCAGTGCCCGATCGAGGCTGTCGACGTTGCCCTCGCTGCCCGGCGTCACCGGCACGCCGGCGCGGGTCATGGTCTCGCGGGCCGCGGTTTTGTCGCCCATGCGCCGGATGGTGTCGGCGTCCGGGCCGATGAAGGCGATGCCGCGGGCGACGCAGGCGGCGGCCAGTTCCGGGTTTTCCGACAGAAAGCCGTAGCCCGGATGGACCGCGTCGCAGCCGGTTTCCACGGCCAGATTGACGATGCGATGGGGATTCAGATAGCCGGCCAGTTCTTCCGAGCCGATGCAGTAGGCTTCGTCCGCCTTTTTCACATGGAGCGCGAAGCGGTCGGCCTCGGAAAAAATCGCCACCGAGCGAATCTCCATTTCGGCGCAGGCGCGGATGATGCGCACCGCAATCTCGCCGCGGTTGGCGATGAGAATTTTACGGATCATGTGGTTTCCCGCGGATCGGAACCGATTTATCCGAACAACCTAGAGAAACCTTATTCTACAGAAACCCGACACCAAGAATAGCCGGGCAATCCCTTGTTTTTATTATTGAAACCATAAGAATACCGAATGTTCGCGAGATAGCTCCTCAATAGCGGTAATTTAGACCGACCGAAGCGGAGAAGGCTTCCCACCGCACGCCGTTCAAGCGGGCAGTCAGGGCCGCGCCGTCCGCGAAATAAGTCTTGTCCTTGCCGTCGTCGGTATGCCAGTGCCGATAGTCGCCTCTGACGCCGAGCGACAGCCGCGGCGTGATCGCGTAATCGATCGAACCGCCGGCCCTCACCCCTTCGCCGTCGGCATCGTGGCGGAAGCTTTCGGGATGCCGAAAATCCTCACGCAGATTCCAGTCCGCCTCGGCGTGGAAATCGGCCCAGTGATATTCGGACCACAGGCTCAGCCTCAGACCGGGCAAGGGCTGTGTCCGGAATTTCAGGCCCAGCCACGGCCCGTGCCAGCGCGTATCGTAGCGGCTGTCCAGCCCGTCGAAGCGGCCGAGCGGCGTCGGGAAACCGTGCGCGGAGACGGTCTGGCGGCCGTCCTGCATCCGGAGATTTTGCTCCTGGTAGGCGTAGCCCGCCATCGGCGTGACGCTGAGCCGGTTCGGATCGCCGCCCGCGGGGATGAAAAACGAATGCCCGATGCCGAGCGAAGCATCCAGCATGTGGCCTTTGTCCGCCTTGCTGTCGGAACGGGAGAATTCCAGCGTGCGGTCGTTTCCCAAAAAATCGGAATCCCGGCTGTCGCCGTCCACCACCCAGGCGTAGCCGAGCTTGCCGTCGAAATGCCAGCCGCCGGGCGTGACGATCTCGGCCTGACCGGCCAGTTGCACGCTGCGAATGTCCTTCCATTCGAGTTCCGAAAGCACGTTCGGGTTGCCGGTCGGCGAGGCGATGCTCCAGTTCAGCCGATCCTGCCGATAACCGGAGGCGAGGCCGTAGTCGAATTCGTAGCGCCTTTTCGAATCCGGTTTCCGCGGAGATTCGCCGTTTTTTTCGGGTTCGGCTTCGGCGCGGCGGCGGGCGGGCGCGGCGCTCGCTCCCGAAAACACCCTCATTTCGAGCGGCTTCGCGCCTTCGCGCTCGACGGAAACGATTCTCGCGCCCGCGTCTTCCGGAGCGGCATGAAAGACGTGCATCTTCAGATCGGGAAGCGCTGCGCCGCCCGCAATCGCGATCGTGCGGGCCTGCGCCCCGGCGGCCGCGAGCAAGGCCGGCAGCAATGCGCTAACGGCGCAGCGCATCGTGGAACGGCTCCGCCGAGATCAAATAGGCATAAGTGCCGTCGCCGCTCGTTCCGGCCTTGGCGAGCCGTTCCGATTCGAAGGTCGCGGCCAGCCAGCGCCCGCGCAACTGCTCGTGATCGACGCGGCGGCGCGACGGCGCGAGGTTCTGAAGATAGACCGCGGTGACGTGGACGCCGTCTTTTTCCCAACCGGCCACCGGGCTCGCCTCGATGTCCCGGTTCGCTATCAGCGGCAGGGCGTCGCGGCGGGCCAGTTCGGTCCGGTAAATCCCCGGCGGCGGTTCGGTAATGCCCGGCTGGCGCATCGCTTCGGCGGCCACGCGGGTCAGTTCGGCGTAAGTGTCTTCCGGCCGCCCGGCCCGCGCCGCATCGAGGGGCCGTTTGGCCACCGCGTCGTCGGACGCTTCCGGCGGGCGCTTGGGGCGCGAGCGCGGCGGTCTTCGGTATTCGTCCAGGTCGTCCTGGCTATCGTAGAACTTGTACTGGTCCTCCAGCTTGTAACGGTCGTGCTGGCGGCCCGGATTGCGATAGATGTCGAGGGAGCCGCCCATCTGCGCAGCGTTGGGATGGATGCTCCCGTCCTCAATCACCTCCCGGCTGACGATCGCCGCTTCGCCGGGCGTCTTCATGACGTGCGGAGTCAGAATCACGATCAGCTCGCGCCGCGTCCTTTGCTTGGCGGTGTCGCGGAATATCGCGCCGAGCAGGGGAATGTCGCCCAATATCGGAACCTTCTTTTCGGTATCCGAGGCTTGCTCGTCGATCAGGCCGCCGATGGCCACGGGGCTGTTGTCCTTGGCCACCACCGTACCGCTGAAAGTCCGGGAATTGACCACATCCACCAGCGCATCCTGAATCTGCGCCTGATTCTGCGGGTTGGTCACCGCCAGGGGGATGCTCGCCTTGGCGCCGAGAGCCGACTGCTCCACCAGGATGCGGATGCTGACCGTGCCGTCGGCGTTGATGTTGGGGGTCAAGAGCAGGGTCGTGCCGACCGAGCGCAATTCGGTGCGCGGCACCAGAATGGGCTGGATGGCGGTCGACGTGAGCAGCCCGCCGGTCGGCTGGCTCGACGTATTGGTGGAGGCGTCGTAGCCGGTCGTCACCGGCCGCTCCTCGCCGAGAAAGATGCGGCTCACCTCCTGATTGGTGGTCAGCAGCATCGGCGTCGCCACGCTGGTGACCCGCCCTTCCTTCTCCAGAATCTGAATCTTGGCGTTGAACTTCTTGTTGACGAAGGTGGACAAGAGCGCCGCATCGATGGCGCGGGCGCCGGGCAATACCGACAGGGCCAGGTCGCCGGCGGTGATGTCGAAGTTGAATACCGAATCGAAGCCGTCCGACAGATCCACCGAAAGAATCTTCACTTCCAGCATGAGGGTGGAAAGCTCCTGATCGAGCTCGGCCACCAGCGCCCGGATATGTTCGAGCGCCTCGCGGTCGCGGGTGCGGACCATCACCTTGTTTTGCGAGCGCAGCACGCTGACGAAGATGCGCGACATGCGCCGCTGGATTTCCTGCTCGAGCGGGGAACCGGCGCCGGTCTCGCCCGCGATCTTGAGCTGCCGGTTCAGATCCTCGCCGCTGATGATGGCCTCCTCCATGCGGTGGGCCGCCATGTCCTGCGCGGCTTGCCGGCGGGTGTCCTGCTCGTCGCGGTCGCTGATGGCCGGCCTGGAAACGCGCGGCCCCGACTGGAACGGGCCGGTGGCCGCGCCCTGCATCGTCTGGTTGCCCTGAAACAGAGACTGGTTCTGCTGCCGGGAACTTCCGCCTCCGCCGGAGCCGAATCCCTGGGTGCGCTGCGAATCGATGATATTGAAGCGGCGGAACCGCCCTTGCAGATCGGCCGCGATTTCCGCCTGATCGGACCCCGGCGCGAACTCGACCCGCTCGCCGTACAAATCGCGGACGGCATAGGCGATTTCGAGCGCGTAAGGATATTTCAGCGTGAAGATTTTGGTCTCTTCGTTGGTCGCGTCCGCATCGCCCAGCTTGAACTCGCGCGTGGTGTAGACGCGCAAGATGCGCGAATCGGGATCTTTCTGATACCAGAGGCTGTGCATCCGACCCAAGGCGTCGAGCACTTCCATCGGCCGCACGTTGCGCAGGAACAGCGCGGTCTTGATCGCCGCCGCCTCCTTCGAGGCGATGATGTTCAGCCCCGATTGATCGGACAGAATGCGCAACGCGTCGCCCACCGTGATGTCGCGAAAGTCGATCGCCGCGATGACCTGATCGGCGGCGTGCAAGGCGCGCGCGGGCCAGATCGCCGCGACCGAAACCAAAAGCAGAAAAATCAAGCGGAAACGTTTCATGCGGGAAGGGTTCTCGTCAGCGCAGGATAAGGGTCTGCCGGAAGGGAAGCAGCTCCAGCTGAAGGCCGGCGTCGTCGAAGGCTTTGGCGCGGACGGTGATAGGCTCCCCCGACCGGGTGTAGCAACTGATTTCGCCGTCCGGCTCGATCAGGTAATTTGCACCGTCGACCTCGATCATCGCCTTGCCGGCGCCCGCGCCTCCCCGCACCGCGGCCACCAGGCGAACCCTGGGCGGCTTGGCCGCCGGCGCTTGTCCCGAAGACGCGGCCGGCGCTTTCGGAGCCGCGTTGCGCAAGGCGTCGCGGAGCACGGGCGTGAGCCGCGTCGGATCGTCCAGCTCCCGCACCGTGTCCTTTAACACCCGATCGCGCCGATCGAGGACCGCCTCCACCTTTTCGGCCACCGAAGGCTCGGGTAGCGTCGTGTCCTCGGCCGACGCCGACAGAACGACCAAAGCAAGCGCGGCGCACCCGGCGCGAATCGACAGGGGCATCATTTCGGAGATCCTCCCCCGGCGGCGAACATGGCGGTCAGGAACGCGGCGTAGACGAAGCCGATGATGCCGCCGACGACCACGGTCATGGCCGGGGCGATCATCCCGCTCATCCGGCGGATGTCCTTGGCCAGGAGTTCCTGATGAAACGCGCCCATCTCCTCCAGCATCTCGTCCAGACGGCCCGAGTTCTCGCCGATCACCATCATCCGCGCCAGCATGGGCATGTAACCGAAACGGGCGGCCAGCGATTCCGAAAGCGAGGCGCCCTCGGCCACCCGCTTCCGGGCATGGGCCACGCACTGCGCGAGATAGCGGTTGCGGTGCAGGCCCTGCACCGTCTCCAGCGCCTCGAGGATATGAACGCCGCTGCGGAGCAGCGCTTCCATCGAGCGCGCGAACACCACCGTGCCGGACAGCCGGAACAGCCGCCCGAACAGGGGCAGCCTCAGAACCAGCGTGTCCAGCGCCAGGCGGCCCGGCGGCCAGCGGTACAGGCCGATCAGCACCGCGAGCGCTGCCGCCAGACCCGCCGCGATGGCCGGGGTATAGGTCTGGAACCATCCGGAGGCATCGATCAGCGCCTGGGTCATGGGCGGCAGCTTGCGCCCCATGATGGACAGAAATTTCTGGAGTTCGGGAATGATCTTGACCAGCATGAAAACGGTGACGCCGATGGTGAACAACAGCACGAAGCAGGGATAGAGCAAGGCGCCGACCAGTTGCGCGCGAATCTTGCGCTGCTCCTCCAGCTCCGTCGAAGCGTGCTGGAGCGCGCGGTCGAGATAACCGGTCTTTTCCCCGACCCGCACCAGTTGAATGCTCAGTTCGGTGAACGCCTTGTGCTCGGCCAGCGCGTCCGCGATGCTGCTGCCCTGACGGATGCGGGCGGACACCCGGCGCCAGATTTTCTGCACCGACAGTCGCGAGTGATCGGCGACGAGATCCACGGCTTCCAGGAGGCTGACGCCGCTCTTGAACATCATCGCGATGTGGTGGAAGTTCTGGGCGACGTCCACCGAATTCATCGAGCGGTATTCCAGGGGATTGAGCGAGCGCAGCCGCTCGCCCAGCGACGTCTCGCGATCCTCGGCGACGGCCAGCGGCAGCAGCCCCTGCCGGCGCAGCAAGGCGATCAGATCGTCGCGGGAGGCGGCGACGGTCACGCCGGTTTGCGCGATGCCCTGGCGATTGCGCGCGGTATAACGGAATCGAGGCATAGCGCGTTACCAGGACAGGGCGATCTGCATCACTTCGCCGGCCGAGGTCCGGCCGGCGATCAGTTTTTCCAGCCCGTCGTCCAGCAGAAACCGGAAACGCTCGGCCCGCATGCGCTCGACCAGTTGCGGTTCGGTTTCGCCTTCGACGATGCCGCGCGCCCACTCCGATTTCAGCGGCAGCATCTCGTACAAGCCGAGCCGTCCGGCGTAGCCCTTGCCGATGCAATAGACGCAGCCGCCCGGCTCGTAAACCGTCAGACCGGTCAGATCGGGGCGCCCCAGGGCGAAGGCTTCGCGCTCGGCGAGCGGGCGCGGAATGCGGCAATGCGAGCAAAGCCGGCGCACCAGGCGCTGAGCCACGATCAGCCGCATCGTGGCGGCCACCAGATAGGGCTCGACGCCCATGTCGAGCAGACGGGTGACGGTCGCCGCCGCAGAATTGGTGTGCAGCGTGCCGAGCACCAGGTGTCCGGTCAAGGCGGCCTTGATCGCCACGTCGGCGGTTTCCCGGTCGCGGATCTCGCCGATCATCATCACGTCGGGATCGTGCCGCAGCATGCTGCGCAGCGCCTTGGCAAAGCTCACCTTGTCGGCGGCGTCCACCTCGCACTGGGCGACGCCGTCGATGGCGTATTCGATGGGATCTTCCACCGTCAGGATATTCACGTTGCGCTCGCTCAGCAGCAGGCGGATCGCGGCGTAAAGCGTGGTGGTCTTGCCGCTGCCGGTGGGGCCGGTCAGGATCATCATGCCCTGGCTGCGGCGCAGAAAGGTTTCGATGGTGCGGCGGTGGTCGACGCTGAAGCCGAGCTTGTCCAGCGTCAGCGATTCGGTGTCCAGCGCCAGGAGGCGCAGCGTCATGCGCTCGCCGTATTTGGTGGGCAGCGTCGCGACCCGGAGGTCGATGCGCTTGCCGCCGCCGGCGCACTGATGGGTAAAGCGTCCGTCCTGGGGCGCGCGCTTTTCGGCGATGTCCAGCCCGCTCATGACTTTCAGGCGGCTGACGATTTCCTGGTAAACGGCGCTGGGAAACCGGGCGTAGGTCTCCAGCCTGCCGTCGATGCGAAAGCGCACGGTGACGCCGGTCCGCTCCGGATCGATATGGATGTCCGACGCCTGCCGCAGAAACGCGGCGTTCAACAAATCGTCGCTCAATTCGCTGGCGCTCTGGCCGTCGCCGACGACCGCCACCGCGTTCTTCGCCTCGCGGCTGTCTCCGTAAACCCGCGTCAGCACCGACTTCAGAGCATCGGGATCGGCTTCCCAGGCCACCACCGGCGCTTTCAGCATGCGTTCGGCCACCGCCAGGGCGCCGGCGTCCTGCGGGTCGGCGCAGGCGACGTGCACGGCGCCGCCGATTTGGACGAAAGGCAGCAGTTGGCGGCGAAACGCCACGTTGGCCGGAACTTTCATCGCCCAGGCCGGATCGACGCGCACCGACGCGATGTCGAGCCGGTGCGAATCGGGCGTAAAGGCGGCGTATTCGCGGAATTTCAGCCCGAGCCGTACGCCGTCGCCGCCGGGCGCCAGCCAGCAGAGTTCCGCCGGGCGGGTAAACGCCGTTGCCGGCGCGTGGATCGTCACGGCCAGTTCGGCCCCTTCGCGCAGAAGATCGGCCGGCGCATTCGCCGGCAGCCGCAGCCCGGCGCCGCCGGGCGAAATGTTCGCCACCGTCGCGCCGAGTTCCATGCCGTCCGGGCCGTAAACGGTCGCCATCCAATCGGACGGCGCGCTCTCGCGCCGATTCAGCCGTTTCTCGGCGGTCGGCTCGGTATCGTCTGCAAGCGGTTTACGACTGATCGGCATGTTGTTCATCACCTTGTTTTTCTCCGCGCCACTCGCGCCCTCCCCATCGAAACGGCCGGCGCTACTCCGCTCAGGCACCCGGCCCCAGCCACATCCACAAGGACCATTGCAAATCCGAAGACTCG
This sequence comes from Methylocaldum sp. MU1018, assembly GCF_053646775.1. Taxonomy (NCBI): domain Bacteria; kingdom Pseudomonadati; phylum Pseudomonadota; class Gammaproteobacteria; order Methylococcales; family Methylococcaceae; genus Methylocaldum; species Methylocaldum sp. MU1018. Next base: position 371,651 of record NZ_CM132195.1, on the reverse strand, counting down.
TCGCCGGGCGGATACATGGCCCAGATCACCGGAAGCAGGGCCGCGCCGTCGTCCTCGGCGATGGCCTCGAAAACCCGGCGGGCGGCGCGATAATCCCCGGCAAAGTCGACGCGCAGGAGCGTCCAGCGCGAATCCTTGGCGTTTTGCAGCCGCTGAACGATGTCGCGGTAGGTCTTGGGCAGGTTCTGGCCCGGGTCTTCGGCGGTATTGTCGCCTTCCCGAAGACCGTGCCGTTCGAGCAGCCGCGACACGCGGTCGCTCACCTGACCGGCGTAACCCGGACGCCCCGCCAGCCCGGTCCGCTCCTGGACCATGCGGTTGAACTCGTCCTGCTGGCTTTTCATGCGCCGGATGTCCTCGTCGAGCCGGGTCTGCTGGGCGCGAACGCCCGGCAGGGCTTCCGGCGCGATTCCGCGCGACATCATCTCCGTCGCCTCTTTTTCGGTTTGTTCGGCCTGGCCGCTGATCCGCCCGCTGACGAACGTGAAATAAACGACCAGCAGCACCAGCGCCGGCAGAATTCGCTTGAGGAGCCGTTCCCGCTTTTCCTCGTTCATGCGCCCTCCTTCCGCTCGCTCGCCGCCGGCGATTGCGAAAATCCCTCGAGACCGCCATCCCTCAGCTTGATTTCGAAACCCCACGGGCCGCCGCCTTCCAAATATTTCAGATCGTTGCTGAGCGCGGGCGCCACGTCCCAGCCCAGGGGCTGTAACGGCTCGTGCAGCGACGACGCGAGGCGGACCGCTTCGCTCGGGCGCAAGGCGATGCCCCGCACCGCAATCTCGCCCTGGCCGGTCGCGATCTCGTCGATGACGATGCCGTCGGTGCGGTATTGCGCGAGCGCCTTCAACAGCGCCGCCGGGCGCTCGCGCAAGGCGCTCACCACCGCCGGGAGCGAAGCCTGGCTGCCTTCGAGCGCCGCCACGTCCTTGCGCAGCTTGTCGTATTCTTCCTGCTTCTTCTTGATGGCGTCGCGCAGCGTCTTGATCTCGGCGTCGGCCTTCTTCAGCTCGTCCAGCCGGGCTTGAGCGCGGCCCGCCTGAACCGAGAACCAGCCGAAGTGTGCGACGCAGATCGCCAGGGCGGCGGCCGCGAACCCGCCCATGAAAAAATATTCCCGGTAAGGATGGGCCCTGGGACGGAATACCGGCACCACCGGCGCTTCGGCCGCCGTCAGGAGCTTGGCCCAGGCGCCCAGCCAGCGGGGCAGGTCGCCTTCGTCGTCGAGCCGGAAATGGGCGATCTCAGCCGCCCTCTCCTGAACCGCTCCCGAACCGAGCTGCTCCACCCGCGCGCCGGCCGGCAACCGCTTGCGCCAGCGCTCCAGATCGCGCTGCGCCCGCGGCTGGAACGCCTGCACCGAGTCCGCCCCGGCTCCCGCTCCCGATATCCCCAGCACGGTTTCCGGCCAATATTCCAGACGCCACCAATCGCCGCTCCCGTCCGAAAGCGGCAGAGGCAGTCCCCCCGGATGGAGCAGCCCGCTCAACCGGCCGCCCGCTTTCCCGACCGCCGCCTGAACCTGCTTGAACGCATCCTGCGGCGCGAGCGACACCCAATACTGGTTCATGTCGTCCTCGGAACCGGTCAGCGTGAACGCCAGATCGCGCCCGGCGGTCGGAAACCCCATGGCCGCCTCCAGTTCGAACGACAGCGCCTGGATCAGCAAATCGTCGGCAACCCCGGCGGTCTGGACCGTCGGCAGGCTCAGGGAATGAACGGACAACCCGTCGCACAGCACCCAGACGCTCCGGCCGAACGTCCTTCCGCTCGCGGCGGCGACGAAGGCGACGATCTCCGGCAACGTCTCGATGCCTTCGCAAGCCTTGCCGAAGACCTCCGGCACCCCGATCTCGCCCTCGCCATCGGCATCGACCCGGACGACCTCCTTGGCGCCGGCGAAGATCAGGGTATGGGCGGGGCCCGGGGAGCGCAGGCGGAATTTTTGGAGGGTTTGTTTAAGCATGAGATGGATTCATCAATCGCGACGGCCAAGGCTCAGGGCAACAGCCATTCGATGGGCGCTATCGAAGATCGCGGCCAGTAGAGATTGGTCGCGTAGGAGACTACGAAGCACTTGTTCGTCGATCCTCCTTCCCACCATCCTCCCTGTGCATTGCACGCCGCCGGATCGGAAATTGGCGGGGTTTTGACGATTTCCTGGGTGGGTTTCCAGCACTTGCTGTTTGCGGCATCCCAATAGCCTTTATTGGCTTCGCAAACCGCTTGGGCGCCATAACTGCCGGTAGCATCCTCAAAGACTGCCGCCGCGTATTCGCCCAAGCGCAAATCGATGACATTGGTTCCCGAGAAGTTGAAGGTCACACCCGGCTGAGCGCAGTCTTTGTACAGCGTTGAACTGTTAGGGTCGCTGACCTTTCGGACTAGCCCCCCGTCATTTCGGATGACGAGATGCAGATGAACCGGGGAGTTATATGGGCTATTGCAACCCGCGCCAGGCCCGATGAAATTGACGTGTAAACGGCTGATCCCCGTTTGCTGATAATCCTGACTCAACACCTGACCCAAACAGTCTTTCCTATAGTCGTCGCCGCAATTGCCGGCACCTCTGACTCGATCGCTGCCGTAACTCAAAACCACGGCATCATCACCCCCGCTTATGCCGTACCACCATCCGTAATTCCGGTCGGCCGTATCCAGGGTCCACGTACCGCCGCCGGTCGTGCAGTCGAGTTGATTCGTGTAATTCAAGTCGCTGCAATAACCCTGCGCTTCTCGTCCCCAGCCGTCGGTGAAAGCATCGGGGTGTGCCGGATTCTGTGAACTCGGGAGATAGGGTCCGCGCCAGCCGTAGCCCAGGCCGGTGAGAGGATCGATGGCGTAAACGGGTAATCCCGTGCCGTCCAGCAACTCGCGCAAATCGTTCGGCAACCGCCCCATATCCGCCACGAATCCGCTGACCACCGCCCGGCCGTTCACCGTTTTGCGCGGGTCGCCGAGGATAGCTTCGCGGATCATATGCAGGCGATTTTGGGTCTGTTCGAAGCGGGCCTGGTCCTGCAGTCCGCCGGTCGATTGCAGGGCGACCGTGCTCAGCATGGCGAGAATGAGCAGGGTGACGGTCAGTTCGAGCAGAGTGAGGCCGCTTTGCTTGCGGAAAGGCCCGATTTCGTGCCGAGCACGCCTCTGCCGCTTCATCACTCGCACGCCTGATTTCCCTCGGGTCGAGGATCGGGAAGGCGCAAGAACAGCACGCGATCGTCGTGGCGATTCGCGGCGTTCGCGTCAGCCTCGGACGTGTCCAGCGCGCCGTCCGGCCCCGGGGACACCAGGCGGGCGTAATCGGCAATCCGGGCTTCTCCGGCATCGCAGGTATTGTCGGCGTCGACGTCGTTGCAGGGTATTTGCAGAACGATGGCGCCGCGATTGCGGAACATGTCCCGAACCCCTAATTCCCCGGTGGTTTCGTTCAAGGTCGATCCGTTCAGAAGATAGGGGCCGTGCCAGCCGCGGCGGGTGGCTGGGTTGAATGCCCGATGCCTGTCGCAGCTCGCGTTGCCGGGGTCGTTGGGAGGCAGGCAGTCCGGGTCGGAAACGTCCCAGTCGGCAAGCAGATAATGCAGGCTATGGCCCGAGCCGGCCGCTGCGGTCGGATGCCGCGGCAAATCGCCCATATCCCCCCGATATCCCGGCGCCGCACCGCTGCCCATGATGGCGTCGCGAAGGACGGCGAGGCTGGCGTCGGTGGTTTGGCAGGCGGCCGCCCGGCTTGTTCCGCTCAGATACGGCATGGCGATGCCCGCCAGCCCGATCAGCACCATCAGCACGACGCTCAGCTCGACCAGCGTCATGCCGCGTTGATTGCGAATGTTCATCGTTCTTGTGTCAGCGCCGCCCGAAGCGAATCGGCCGGCGTCATTTGCACTTCCGGTTGCCGCCGCCCGGATCGCCCATTTGCAGGTACAGCACCCGGTCGTCGCCCCGGCTGCCGGCGTTGTAGTCGGTCAGGGCGGTTTCCAGCACCCCGTCGGGGCCGGCCGATACCAGCCGCGCGTTGCCCGGCAGCCACATATCTTCCCGGTCGCCGCAGGCGCCGTTGCGGTTCTTGTCGTCGCAGGGAATCTGGAGCACGATCGGATTCCGGCAGTAGCGTTCGGCATCCGAATTGGTGCATTCGGGCGCGTGATGCCTGAATCCGTCGAGGACGCCCATATCGCCGTTCGCCAAGCCGTTGATGAAGCGGCCGCTGCCGCAACTGTCGTCGGAGAAGCTGCAATGGGCCTTGCGGACGTCGATCCGCACGCCGTCTCTCAGGTACGGACCGTGCCAGCCCCGGCCGGTCGCCGGATCGAAGGCGTGGAGCGGCAGCAGCAGCGACGCCGGGTCGAACAGATCGTGGATCGAGTGCGGAATCTCGCCGACATCGGCGCGGTAGCCCAGTCTGGCCGGCACGCCCAGAATTGCGGCGCGGACCGCGATCAGGCCGGCATCGGTGGCGGCGCACTCGGCCGCGAAATCGCCGCCGTGCACAAACGACATGGTCACGCCTATTGATGCCGACACGATCGTCAGCACGGCCGCGCGCTCGGACAGGCTCATCCGGCGGCGCGCCCTGAAAAAGCGGTGTAGCGGGTGGTTCGACGCAATCATACGCAGATATTTTTCCAGTGGTTCGACGAGCACGAGCGTCGGCGCCGAAGCGCCCTTCTCCCTCCGGCCGGGTTCAAGGCGGGTTCGGCTCGGATTGTCCCTTGTCCCCAGCAGTTCGTTTTTTTGCGTCCCATCGCTGAGCCGCCCCGGAGCGGCTCAGCGATGGGATCAGCCCGGCATCCGTCCGTACCTGTCGGGCTGAAGATTTTCCGATCTTGAGCCGGACGCGTCCTGCGTCCGGTCTTCGCTATGCAGGCCGGGCAAGATTCGCCCGAGCCCGGCCCGCGGCTACTGCGCCCGGTTCGGGATCATCAGCTGCCGTTAGCGATATTCTCGTAGCTGTGGCTCAAGCTGTTAGCGGTACCCCACAGATGACCCGCGCCGGAGCCCATCGCCATCGCCGTACCGATGAACTTGGCCGCTTCCATGCCCGCCGTGCAGCCCGAATTGGCAGCGCCGGGCGCGACCGCAGCCATTGACTTGTCCACCTGGTAGACGGCGATGAAACGGTTGTATTTGTTGACCGGACCCATGCTGCTCTGGCTGGCGAAATGGACGGGCGCAGTGGACATGACGCGGCCGGTCATGCTGGAGCCGTCGCCGATGCCGAAGGCCACGTAGTCGTAGCAAGTCGAATCGAAGCTGCTGGGTTGCCGCCCGAAAGCTTGCGCCATGTGATCCTCGATGGTGCCGGCGCCGAGCGTGGCCACCGCGGCCACCGTCGCCACAGTGTGGGAGCCGGCCGTCAGGTCGGTCGGCGTCGGCTGCGTGGATGCAAACGTGGCATTGGCCGTATCCGGATCGTTGTAAAACAGCGAAGTGATGCCGGCCATGTTCAGCGATCTGTACCGGACCAGATCGGCGGAACCCGGCGCTCCCGCAGGGTCTATGGTTGCGGGCGCGAAGAAGCCGGTGTGCATCATCTTGCAATAGACGTCGTTCGCCGCAGCGCCTGCGCAATCGGGCGCTGCGGCGGCGGTGGCGGCCGCGCCGTTAATCAGGGCCTCCAGGTTGTTCGGAGCCCCCATGAACTGGGTGTGGTAGCGCTGGACGGCGTTGTCCAGATTGGCCAGATTGTTGGTGCCGGTACTGTCGTGCGTTTTTCCGACGAAACCGGTTACGTAGGGAATCAGCAAGCCCGCCAGGCCGATCAACACCAGCAGCACGACGGTCAGTTCGATCAGCGTCATACCCGCCTGTCTGCGGGGTGCCTGTTCCGACAAGATTGCGTTATTATTTTTCATTGAAGGTTCTCCTGAACTTCGTTTAGTTAAAAGATTCGCACTCGATTAACGTCAAGCGAACTGAGAGAGGGCGCCATCCGTGTCCTTGGCCTCAGCCCGGGAGAACCTTCCCCCCAAACCGTATTCTCTGCCTGAATCGTCCATTCTTTCTCTTCGCTCTTCTGCCCTTTGCCTCGCCCCGCCGCACTTTCTTTTTGGCGAACGCGGTTCTCAACAAAGTAAGCCTAGGATTACAGAAAGCGTGCCAGCGATCTTATGTCTTTGATTTTTCGTAGCCGACTTGACGAATTTCGAAACCTGGTCTACGCGGGACGAGCAAAACCATCGAAAACATGAGGGAAATGACATAGGGCGCCTAAGCGAATGAGGCAACCAATAAATCAGTAAATCGCGATATAACCATGAACTTAGGGCTTCGCCCGGACTTTCGGCGACGCTGCGGCAAATCGCCGAGCGACTGCGGGATTTGCCCGAAATGTTTTTTTGGCCCACCGGCGCCCGCGTTTTCCGGCCCCTTGTCCTTCTTTCAGCCATCGGGCCCCGGGAGAGGGCGACCGTTCCCGGCGAACAAATCGCCGAACTTATCGAGCGAGCGCCCTGGAGTGCGCGGTGTTGCGGCAGGCGCGCCTCGTCCCGAACCTGTCCCCGGTTCGAAGGAAAGAACGAAAGTGTCGATGTACGCGATATCGCTCAGTATGGCATGGCATTTGCCTCAAACCGCCAATAAAAAATTTATACATAATAAAGTAAGCATTTGATAATACTTAAATAACCTACATTTGGTGCGGTTTTTGCCATAACGCTCGGAGCCGGCCCTCGCCGGCACCTTCTCTTGTGCTATCTGACGAGGTTATGTGTGAAAAAGACCGTTTTGAACGAACGATTGGCCAAGGCGCTGACCGGCGCCCTTTCGTTCTCGTACGCCGTCGCGGCGTTCGCCGCCGATGAGGCGGAGATCCGAAACAGCGGCGAAACCGTGCAGCTCGATAAAATCCTCGTGATCGAATCATGGACGCCGCAGTTCAAATCGCTGAACACTACCGAATCGAGCAGCGAAGAGGTGGCCAAGAGACAAGCCCGCATCAGCGACACCGCCGAGCTGTTCGACGACGCGCCGGGCTTCAGCCGTTACGGTTCGGGCGGATTGTCCAGCCTGCCGGTGATTCATGGCCTCAACGACGACCGGGTCAAGGTGCAGATCAACGGGATGTCGATCACCTCGGCCTGCGCCAATCACATGAATCCGCCCTTGTCCTACATCGATTTGCGCAACGTGGAGCAGGCGACGATGGTGGCGGGCATCACGCCGGTCAGCCTCGGCGGCGACAGCCTCGGCGGTACGATCATCCTCGATGCCATCACGCCCCGTTTCGCCACGGCCGAGGAAGGCACGCTATTCGGGGGCAGCGTTTCGTCGTTCTACCGCAGCAACGGCGAAGCCTTCGGCGGCAGCGTGACGCTCAGCGCGGCGGGCGAGCACATTGCCCTCTCCTACACAGGCTCCCACACCGAGAGCGACAACTACAAGGCGGGCGGCGGCTTCGAGGTCAAATCCAGCCAGTACGAGGCGCAGAACCATTCGATGACCCTGGCGCTCGGCAACGACGACCATCTGCTGGTCATCAATGCGGGGCAACAGAACATTCCTCGCCAGGGCTTCCCCAACGCGCGCATGGACATGGTCGACAACGACAGCACCTTCGGCAATGTCCGCTACAAGGGAAAATTCGGCTGGGGCAATTTCGAAACCCGGTTCTACTACGAGAACACCCAGCACGAAATGAACTTCTTGAGAGACAAAAAGCCCGCCGACATGCCGATGAAGACGGAAGGCGTCAACCTCGGCTATCTGGTCAAGGCGGAGATACCGCTGTCGGATCGGGACACGCTGCGCGTCGGCAACGAATACCATCGCAACGAACTGGACGACTGGTGGCCGCCGGTCGCCGGCAGCATGATGATGGGACCGGAAACTTTCTGGAACATCCGCAAGGGCGAGCGCGACCGGATAGGCACCTTCGCCGAGTGGGATGCGCGCTGGAACGAGCAATGGAGTTCGCTGCTCGGTCTGCGCCACGACCATGTGAGCACGAATGCGGGCACCGTGCAGCCGTATTCCTCGATGTCCATGATGCAGCGCGCCGACCAGACGGCGGCCAGAGCTTTCAACGCCGAAAGCCGCGCCCGCACCGACGACAATTTCGACGTGACCGCCCTGGTGCGCTATACGCCCAACGCCACCAGCCAGTTCGAAGCGGGTTACGCGCGCAAGAACCGTTCCCCCAACCTTTACGAACGCTACGCCTGGGATCTGGGGCGCATGGCCATGAACATGAACGGCTGGTTCGGCGACGGCAACGGCTATGTCGGCGACCCGGACCTGGAGCCCGAGGTGGCCCATACGCTGAGCGTCACGCTCGGCTGGCATGACGCGCAGCAACGAGAATGGGACGTCAAGGTCACGCCGTATTACACCTATGTCGAAGATTACATCGACGTGGACCGTTGCCCGCCGGCTGTGGGCACGGGCTGCACGGCGGCGAATCTGCGGGCGACCGACGGTTTCGTGTTTCTCAAGTTCGCCAACCACGACGCCCAGCTCTACGGCGTCGACTTCTCCGGCAAGGCGCTCCTGGGCGACACGCGCTTCGGACGCTTTACCGGCCGGGGCATACTGGGCTATGTCCGCGGCGAAAACCTCGACACCGGCGACAACCTCTACCACATGATGCCGGTCAACGCCAAACTGACCGTCGACCACGAATGGGGGGGCTGGAACAACGCCGTCGAACTTCAGTTGGTGGCGTCGAAAACCGACGTGTCCGACGCCAGAAACGAACTCAAGACCGGCGGCTACGCCTTGGTCAACCTGCGCACCGGCTACGAATGGAAGCACGTCCGCGTCGACGCCGGACTCGATAACCTGCTCGACAAGAACTACGATTTGCCGCTGGGCGGCGCCTACCTCGGTGCGCGTCCGATGACCTACGGCACCGCCTTGCCCGGCATGGGACGCTCGGCTTATGTAGGCGTGACATTGAAGTTTTGATGACCGCACACCGCCCGCCCCTTCCCGCAATCGGGAAAGACGGGACACGGCGGCGGCCGGCAAAAACGCCGACGCGCGTTCCGGCTCGTTCTTCGCTCACTTCGAAGATTCGATCTTCGGATGCAGCAGATCGATGAAAGGTGCGGGATAAACGCCCAGACCGAAAATCAAAAGCAGCAACACGGCCAGCACGAAATGCCCGCCGAGCGGCTGGGCTTCCGATCGGAGCGGCATTGCGCCCGGCGCCTGAGCCATCCGGAAGACGATGCGCAGGTAGTAGTAGAGCCCCAGTCCGCTGCCGACGATGAGCGCCCCCATGAGCACCCAGAGCGAACCCTGGCCTCCGGCCGCGAACAGGTAGAACTTGCCGACGAAGCCGGCGGTCAGCGGTATGCCGGCCAGAGACAGGAGCGACACACTGAACACGGTCGCGAGCCAGGGACGAGTCCAGAACAGCCCCGCGTAATCGTCCAGATCTTCCGCCTCGCGATCGGCCGGGCTGATGACCGAAACCACGCCGAACGCCGCCAGCGTCATAAGGAAATAAGCGGCGAGATAAACCATCAGCGCTTCGGCCGCGAAATCTCCTCCGACAACATTCGCCGCGATCAGCGCCACCAGGAGATAACCCATGTGGCCGATGGAGGAATAGGCCAGAATGCGCTTGACGTTGTTCTGCCGCAAAGCCAGAAGATTGCCCACCAGCATGGAAACGACGGCGATCGACGCCAGAAGGACATCGAGTACCGGCGCGCGAAGAACGCCGCTTTCCAGTCCGTAGCGCAACAGCAACACGAACACCGAGCCCTTGGAAACCGTCGCGAGCAGGCCCGTGATCGGCGCCGGCGCGCCTTGATAGACGTCGGCGGTCCAGAGATGAAACGGCACCAGCGATAATTTGAAACCCACGGCCACCACGATCAGGATCGTTCCGATGACGGACGGAAACGTTCCGGGCGCGGCGCCCGGAGCCGCGAATGCCAGGGTGCCGGTCTCGGCGTAGATCAAGGCCATGCCGAACAGCAGGAGCGCCGAAGCGACGCCGGACAGCACGAGATATTTGATACCCGCTTCCAGCGCCCGGCTTTCGCGCAAGGGGTAGGCTATGAGCGCGAACAGGGACACGCTGAGGGTTTCGAGCCCCAGGAAGAACGCTGCGAAATGATGGGCGGAGGCCAATACGCCCGCGCCGAGCAGCACGGTCAGCATCAGAAGATAAAGTTCTTCCGGCTGGCCCTTGCGGACGCGGAAATATTCCCGGCACAGCACCGCTGTGGCCAGGCCCGCGGCATAGGCCAGGACGATGAAGACCAGGGCATAGCGATCCACCCGCAGAAGCGGCGTTACCGGCCTCGGAGCGAGGTCCGCGGCCAGCGGCACCGTAATCAGCGAGACCAGGATACCGATGACGGTCAGGACGAAGATCAGGCGATGATCGCGCCGGAAAGCGATGGCCAGCATCACGATCACCGCCGCGGACGACAGCGCGATCAAAGGCAGGAGCGCGAGAAGATCGGTTGCGGTGATCATGGCTTTCCCCCGCTCAACAGGCTGATGCTATCGAGCCGCGAATGACTCTGCCGCGCGACGCCGTCCTCCCAGACGCTCAGACTGCTCTTCGACCATGCTTCGGAAACGCCGAGCATGGACTGCGGATACACCCCGATCCAGACCGTCGCCGCGATCAACGCGCCCATCAAGGCCATCTCGCGGGCGCCGAAATCGCGCATCGGATGTTTTTCCCGCGGTTCGCCGTGAAAAGCCCGCTGAATCAGAATCAGCGAATAAACCGGCGCGATGATCAAGCCGAGAGCGGCGGCGGCCGTCACGGCGGCATCCGCCCGATAGGCGCCCAGCAGCACCAGAAACTCGCCGACGAAATTGCCGAGCCCCGGCATGCCGAGCGCGGCTATGGAAAAGAACAAGCCGATGGCCGCCATGCGCGGCACGTCGGTCCAAAGTCCGCCCATGCGGTTCATGTCGCGGGTATGGATGCGTTCCTGTAGCGCTCCGGCCAGCGCGAACAGGGCGGCGGCCGAAATCCCGTGAGCCAGCAGGGTGATCACCACGCCTTGCAGCGCCAGCGCATTCCAGGCGAACAACCCGACCAGCACGAACCCCATGTGGCTGATGCTGGTATAGGCGACCAGGCGCTTTATGTCCGACTGCGCGAAAGCCAGCGCGCCGCCGTAGAGAATGCCGGCCACGCCCAGCCCCATCGCCACCGGGGAAAAATCCGCGACCACTTCGGGAAACAACGGGATCACGAAGCGCAACAGCCCATAGGCGCCGGTCTTCAACATCACTCCCGCCAGAATGACGCTGCCGCCTGTCGGCGCCTGGGTATGGGCGTCCGGCAGCCAGGTATGGAACGGCACGCCCGGCAGTTTCACGGTAAAGGCGATAAAGAAACCCAGCATCAGCCACAAAGCGGCAGCGACGTCGAGATTCGTCTTCAGCAAATCGAAATAATCGAAGGTATAAACGCCGGTATTGCCGTGGTGGATCACCACCAGCACGACTATGGCCAGCAGCATCAGAAGCCCCGAGACCTGGGTGAACAAAAAGAACTTGATGGCCGCGTAAGCCCGGTCCTCGTGCCCCCACAAGGCGATCAGGAAATACATGGGAACGATCATGATTTCCCAGAACACGAAGAACAGGAACAGGTCCAGCGCGAGAAACACCCCCATCACGCCGGCCAGCGTCCACAGCAGATGGAAGTGGAAGAATCCCACCCGCGCCTTGATCTCGGTCCAGGACGCCGCCACGGCCATGACGCCGAGAAAAATCGTCAGGGCGGCCAGCAACAGGCTGACGCCGTCCAGCGCGAGATGAAAACCGATACCGAAGCGCGGTATCCAGCGCCAGTGGACATCGTCCAGCCAAACGCCGGCATCGGGGAAACCTCCGGCGAAATAGGAAACCAGCAATGCGCCGTCCACTACCAGCGCGGCGAGCGCGATCCAGCGCGGAGCATCGGCGGCATAGCGCTCCGCCTGCCAGGCGAGCAAGCCGCCAGCTATCAACACCAGAATCAGCGCCGCGAGCATCACGACAGTATCCCCAGGGCGATGGCCAGCACGGTTCCGCCCGTAAGGCCGGCGACATACCAGCGCAACTGCCCGGTCTGGGTGGCGGCGAACGCGCGGTGCCCGTAGCGGCTGACCGCCGCAACGCCGCGATAGACGTCGTCCACCACGTCGTCCCGGTTGATCGCGGCCAGCCGACGGAACGGATTCACCAGCAGCATCCCATAGAGCCAATCGAATCCCCAGCCGCTGAACCAGAAGCGGTGCAACACGCCCCCCAAATCGGTCGCCGCCAGCGCTTCGGCGGAAAAGGTCCGGGTCAGATAGAAAAGCACCGCGACGCCGATCCCGATGAACGGCGCCAGATCGGTGAGTATGCCCGCGATCGGCCCCAGCTCGCCCGATTCCGGTTTCGGGAACACCGAACCCAGCGGCATCGAAACCCAGCCGCCGAACAAGGCCAGTGCGCCGAGCAGAATGAGCGGGATGGTCATGGCGAATCCGAGATGCTCCGAAGCCCGCTCGTTTTCCGGACCGAAAAAGGCGACGAACAGTAAGCGGAAGCTATAAATGCCGGTCAGCAGCGCCCCCAGCGTGCCGGCGGCCCAGAACCACAATCCGTTTTCCGCCCGGAAAGCGGAAGCCAGGATCTCGTGCTTGCTGAAATAACCCGAGGTGAGCGGCAGCGCGGTCAGCGCGGCGCTGCCGATGACGAAACTCCAAAACGCGACCGGCAGCCGTTTTCTGAGACCGCCCATGCGGAAGATGTCGTGCTCGTGGTGATAGCAATGGATCACCGCTCCGGCCGCGAGGAATAGGAGTGCCTTGAAATAGGCGTGCGTGGTCAGGTGAAAGATGGCCGACGAAAACGCGGTCACCCCCAGCGCCAGGAACATATAACCGATCTGGCTGATGGTGGAATACGCCAGAATCCGCTTGATGTCGCGCTGGGTCAGCGCGGTGAAGCCCGCTATCAGCAGGGTGACGGCGCCGATGGCGGCGACCAGTTGCAACACCGCGGGCGCCAACTCGAACAGCGCATGGGTGCGGGCGATCAGATAGACCCCGGCGGTCACCATGGTCGCAGCGTGGATCAGGGCGCTGATCGGCGTGGGGCCGGCCATGGCGTCGGGCAGCCAGGTTTGCAGCGGCAACTGGGCCGACTTGCCGACCGCGCCGCCCAAGAGCAGCACGGCGGCGAGCGCGGCCAGGCCGGAGCCGACCGGCCAAGTCGAGGCCGCCCTCTGCATGAGGGTCTGAATGTCGAGAGTGCCGAGGTGCGTGAAAAGCAGCAGCAGCCCCACCGTCATCGCCGTATCGCCCGCCCGGGTCATCACGAAAGCCTTGCGGGCCGCCGCGCCGTTCTCCGGATTCTCGTACCAGAAGCCGATCAGGAGATAGCTGCACAGGCCCACGCCCTCCCAGCCGAGGTACAAAAGCACCAGGTTGTCCGCCAACACCAGTATCAGCATGGCGAAGACGAACAGGTTCATGTAGGCGAAGAAACGGGCATAACCGGCATCGTCCGCCATGAAACCGGCCGAGTAGACGTGGATGAGAAAGCTGACGCCGGTCACCACGAACATCATGTTCAAGGACAAGGCGTCGAGATAGAGCGACACTCCGGGCGTGAAACCGCCCACCTGGATCCAGGTCCACAGCGTCTGGCGGTACGGCGCGAGCGAGCCGTTCAAGAACTCGACGCCGATCAGCGCGGCGAATATGACCGACAGTCCGACGGCCCCGGCGCCGATCCAGGGCACCCAGCGCCTCGGCATGTTCCCCTGGCTCGCCACCAGAATCAGAAAGCCGATCAACGGGAAAAGCGGAACAAGGCCCAAGTAGTTCAGCACCCTTATTTCTCCTTATTGGTTAGAGGGTTGTCCTGCGCCAGTCCCCTCGCGGCTGCAGCGCCCATCATTCCTCACTCCTCTTCATCAAAATCCGATTTCCCTTCTGGCAAGGGGAAGGAAAAAAACCAAGGTAGTCCGAAATAGACATCGACGGTTCATATCGCCTGCGGGCTCAACCCTTCATCCGACTCAACACATCCACATCCAAAGTCTGAAATCTACGGTAAATCTGCATCACCAAACCCAGGGCCACGCCCACTTCCGCCGCCGCCAGCGTGAGCACCAGCAGAAACATGATCTGCCCGTCGGATTGATTCCAGCGCGAGCCGGCCACGATGAACGCCAGCCCCGCCGCGTTCAACATGATTTCCAGAGACATCAGGACGGAGATCAGGTTACGCCGCACCAAGACACCGGTCAGCCCGAGCACGAACAGGACGGCCGCCAGAATCAGTCCGTGTTCCGAAGGAATGGCGCCGGTCATGGCGTAGCCTCGCGCCGGGCCAGATGATAGGCGCCCACCAGTCCGGCCAGGAGCAGCATGGACGCCAGTTCCACGGCCAGCACGTAGGGCCCCAGGAGCTGCATTCCGACTTCCTTCGGCGTGACGATATGACCGGTGGCAAAGCTCTGGCCCTTCTTCAGCACAAACAGAAATTCGATCAGCAATACCGTCGCTATGGCGGTAGGCCAGCGCCATGCGGAGGGTTGCAGCCAGCGCCGTTCCTGTTCGAGGGTCTGCTGCCCCAGATTGAGCATCATCACGGCGAACAGGAACAACACCATGATGGCCCCGGCATAGATGATCACTTCGAGCAGCGCCGCGAAATAGGCGCCCATCAGATAGAACACCACGCCGGATGCGATCAGGGACAGAATCAGATAAAGCAGCGCATGCACGGCGTTGATGCTCATGATCACCCGCGCCGTGGAGAACACGGCGACGAGGGCGGCGGTGTAGAACAAAACGTACAGCATCATGATGCGTTCCTAAGGCAATAAACTCCTGACATCCACCGGCGGCGCCTCGTTCTCGGCCTCGCCCTTGCCCTTTCCGGCGATACTTTTCCCGGCGACGCGGTAGAAGTTGTAATCGTGATACTTGCCGGTCCCGTCGATCAGAAGATGCTCCTTCTCGTAAACCATGTTGCGGCGGTCGTACTCGCCCATTTCCATGTCCGGCGTCAATTGAATGGCGTAGGTCGGACAGGCTTCCTCGCAAAACCCGCAGAAGATGCAGCGGGAAAAATTGATGCGGAAGAACTCCGGATACCAGCGGCCGTATTCGTCCTGGGTTTTCTGCAGGGCGATGCAGTCCACCGGACAAGCCACGGCGCAGAGATTGCAGGCCACGCAGCGTTCCTCGCCGTCGGGGTCGCGGGTCAGCACGATGCGCCCGCGATAGCGCGGCGACAAAGCCGGTTTCTGTTCCGGATATTGCACGGTGTCGGCCTTGGTGAACGTATGCTCGAGCACGGTCCACAGCGTCTGCAACTGGCTCAGGAAAGCTTTCAGCATGGCCGCACCCGCCCGAGGTTTCGCCGCTTCACTGCCATAGGACAATGCCTCCCGTAACCAGAAGATTCAGCAGCGACAGCGGCAGCATCGCCTTCCAGCCGAACGCCATGAGCTGGTCGTAGCGCGGCCGCGGCAAGGCGCCGCGCAGCAGAATGAAGAACAGGATGAACGCCAGGGTCTTGAGGATGAACCACACGACCGGCGGCAACACCGGCCCCAGCCACCCGCCGAAGAACAAGGTGACGATGACGGCGGAGCTGAGCGTGATCGCGACGTATTCGCCGACGAAGAACATGCCGAACTTCATGCCCGAATATTCCAGGTGAAACCCGGCCACCAGTTCTTGCTCGGCTTCCGGCAAATCGTAAGGGGCGCGATGGGTCTCGGCGACCGACGCGATCAGGAACAGGACGAATCCGAGAAACTGCGGAACCACGTACCAGCCGTTGCGTTGCGCCTCCACGATGGCGCGGAGGTCGAAGGTCCCGGCCAGCATCACCACGCCCATGATCGACAGGCCCATGAAGACTTCGTAACTCAAGGTCTGAGCCGCCGCCCGCAACGATCCGTACAGAGCATACTTGCTGTTGGAGGCATAGCCGGCCAGCACCGCGCTGTAGACGGACAAGGACGAGAGCGCCAGGAAATAAAGCAGGCCGAAGCTGAAATCGACGACCCCGATGCCGGGCGCGACCGGCACGATGGCGAAAGCGGCGAGCATGAGCACCATGATGATGGTCGGCGCGAGCAGGAACACCGGCTTGTCCGCGAAAGGCGGAATCCAGTCCTGCTTGCTCAGAATCTTGACCATGTCGGCGACCACCTGGAGCAAGCCCAGCGGCCCCACCCGGTTGGGTCCCAGCCGGTCCTGCCACCAAGCGAGTAGCCGCCGCTCCACCCAGATCAGAAGCGCCGCCGTGCCGATCAACACCAGGAGAATGCCGGCGACGTCGAACGGCGATCCGACGGTCATGACCCGCCCCCCTCTTTCTCGATGGCGATCCAGGCCGGAAGATCGCTCCGGAACAGCCCGGCAAGGCCGACCGAGATGCCGACGGCGCCTCTGGGCAATGACGGCTCCAGCCGCAGCGGCAAGCGCACGAGGCGCTCGTTCAGCCGCACCGCCAAAGTCTCGCCGACATCCAGCATGGCCGCATCGTCCGGATGCAGCGCGGCATAGGCCGGCGGCACCCGCTCCGCCACCGGCGGCGACAGCACGCTCAATTCATCACTGCCGAAAATGTGATAAAGCGGAATTGATCGCCAGCGCGTTTCGTCGCGCAAATGGCAGGGCACTTCGTCGAACCAGCGGGGTTTCGGCGTCTTCGGCGATTCGAAAAGCCTGACGCCGGGATCGCCGTTTCGCAGAGAGCCGCCCACCTGGTCCTGAAACTTGTTGACCGACTGCTGATTCGAGTTCCAGCCGGGCGCCCAGAAGAACGGCAACAGCGCCGGCGGCACATCGATATTCGCGCCTTCCATGGAAAACGCCAAAGCCGAATCCGGGTCGTCGGGCGGCTTGGGCTCGTGGATATCGCGGTTCGCGTTCATCGAGGTCCGCCCGCTATAGCGGTGCGGCTGGCGCGGAATCTTTTCGCCGTCGATCCTAAAGCCCGCCGGCGGAGCGGCATTCCGGATCGGGCCGAAATCCGCCAGAGCCGCGGCGCAGGCGGCGGTAAGCGCATCGATGTTCGCCCAGCGCGCGCCGGCGGCGGTGGCCAGCCAGCGCCAACTGTCCCGGATTTCGCCGCCGGCCGGCATGGCGGAATAAAACCGTTGCGCCCGCCCTTCGAGACTGACCAGCGTGCCCTCGGTCTCGGCGAACGTGCCGCCCGGCAGGAGTAACTGGGCTTTGGCCGCAGTGCCGTGGCGAATATGGTCGATCACCACCACGTGCCTGCTGCGGTTGAAAAAACTGTCCACGGCCCCGGCGTCGGCCCGGCGGTAAAGATCGTTCTCCAGCACGATCACGGTATTCAGGTCTTGAGCCGTTGCCGCGGCGAACGCATCCTTGACGCTGCGCCCGTCCATCATGGCCAGTCCGAGCGTATTGCATTCCGGCACGACGTAGCACAGATCGGTCGCCCGGCCTTCCCGCCGGTTCGCCAGGGCACAGGCGATATTGGCCGCCGCCCGGATCACGGCGAGACTCCCGCAGCCGGTGCCCGACACCACGAGCGGGCGCGCCGCGGATTTGAGGCTGTCGCCGATGCGTTCCGCCAGACGCTCATCCTCCGGCGAAAGATCGGCCACGACCGGCGCGTCCGGATCGATCCGATGGGCGACCGCCAACGCCAGCCGCGCAATGTCTTCCGGCGTCCCGCGGTAAATCGACTCGGCCACGTCGTCCAGTCGGGTCGCGGTAGGCGCCAGAATGAACAGAGGACTCTTCTCGTCCTGAGCGGCCTCCCGCACGGCGGCATCTTGCCAGTGCGCTATCTTCAGTTCGTCGGCGCGTTCGAACGCGCGGTTCCGTACCGCCTGGCGCAGCGCGAGCGCCAGGCGCGGCGCTGTGTTCGTCGCATCCTCGCCCACCACCAGAACGGCGTCCGCCCGCTCGATCTCGCGCAGCGACGGAACATGTACCGGCCAGTGCCTGAACACGTCCAGTATGGCCGCCGCCAGCGACGCTTCGGTCTGGGTCAATCCGGCGTAGAAATTGGCCGCGCCGACCAGTTCGCGCAGGGCGAAGTTGGCTTCCAGCGAGGCGCGGGGTGAGCCGATGCCGATCGTATGGCCGCCGAGCAGGCTTTTGAAATGATACAGGCCGGTTTCTCCGGAGACCGGCTCTCCCCGCAGCATCGGCTGGCGGATGCGCCGCTCGCTGTTGACGAATCCGTAGCCGAAACGGCCCCGATCGCAGAGAAAATAGCCGTTCACCTCGCCGTTATAGCGATTGACGATGCGGCGAAGGGTTCCGTAGCGCTCGCCGGGGCTGGTGTTGCATCCCACCGCGCAATGCGCGCAAACCGAAGGCGCGTTCTGCAAATCCCATTTGCGGACGTAATGCTTGCTGAAGGTCCGGTCGGTAAATACTCCGGTGGGACAGACTTCCACCAGGTTGCCGCTGAATTCGTTTTCGAGAACGCCGTCCTCGAAGCGCCCGAAGTAGACATTGTTGCGCGAGGCGAACACGTCCAGATCCCTGCCCCCGGCATAGTCGCGATAAAGGCGAACGCAGCGGTAACAGGCGATGCAGCGGTTCATCTCGTGGTTGACGAACGGCCCCAGATACTGGTTTCGGTGGGTGCGCTTCAAGCCCCGGTACCGGCGAAACGTGTGTCCGCTCATGACCGTCATGTCCTGCAAGTGACATTCGCCGCCTTCTTCGCACACCGGACAGTCGTGGGGATGATTGGTCATCAGGAATTCGATGACGGCAGCGCGGAATTCCCGAGCTTGAGGCGCTTCGAGGGACACCCGCAAGCCCTCGGTCACCGGCGTCATACAGGCCATGACCAGCCGACCTTTGGTATCGTGCTCGTCCTTGTACTGGACGACCGCGCATTGCCGGCAGGCGCCCACCGACCCCAAGGCCGGATGCCAGCAGAAATACGGCAAATTCATCCCCAGCGACAGACAGGTCTTGAGCAGATTGTCGCCCGCTTTTACGTCGTGAGTTTGTCCGTCTACCGTAATTTTCGCCATGATCGAATCCTATTCCCTTTCGAGCTTTACGGACGCCGCGCCCGACCGCTCCCCGACAGGTGCGGGGACTCGAAGCCGCTGGCGTCCGGCATCAACGAAGACGATGGTTCCCGATCGATGCATCAGGCCACCCTCGCATTTGACGATGGTTTCAAATAGCGCTCGAAATCGGCCCGAAAGTATTTCAAGGCGCTCTGCAACGGTTCCGCGGCGCCGGGCGCGAGGGCGCAAAAGGTATTGCCGGGCCCCATCAGCCGCGTAAGCCGTTCGAGCGTATCCAGATCCTCCGGCCGCCCGGTTCCCGCCAGCAATCCTTCGAGAAGTTGGACGACCCACGGCAGCCCGTCGCGGCAGGGGGTGCACCAACCGCAGGATTCCTGCGCAAAGAATCGCTCCAGATTGAGCACCATCTGCACCGGGCAAGTCCGGTCGTCCAGTACGATCATCGTACCGGTGCCGAGGCGGCTGCCCGCCTTCATGATCGCGTCGTAATCCATCGGCAAATCGAGATGCCCGGGCAGCAGAAAATCGGTGGATGCACCGCCCGGCAGGAATCCGCGCAGCGCATAACCTTCCTTCATGCCGCCGGCGCACTCTTCGATGAGCGTCCGGATCGGCGTCCCCATCGGCAGTTCCCACAAGCCCGGTCGCTTGACCCGGCCGCTCACGCCGAACAGCTTGGTGCCGGCATCCTGGCCGCGGCCCAAGCCCCTGTACCAGTTGACGCCGTTGCGAATGATGTGAGGCACGTTGCACAAGGTCTCGACGTTGTTGACCACCGTCGGACGGCCCCACAGCCCGCTGACCTGGGGATACGGCGGCTTGGCCCGCGGGATCGCGCGCTTGCCTTCGAGCGAATTCAGCAGCGCGGTTTCTTCGCCGCAGATGTAGCGCCCCGCGCTGGTGTGGAGATGAATGTCCAGACCGAAATCCGAACCCAGGATGTTTTTGCCGAGATAACCGGCGCCGTAAGCGTCCTTCAAGGCCTCATCCAGCCGATGGGCGGCGCGATGGTATTCGCCCCGGAGAAAGATGTAGGCGACATCGGCCCGCACGGCATAGGCGGCAATGGCCACGCCTTCGATGAGTTGATGCGGATCGGCCTCCATGAGCAGGCGGTCCTTGAAAGTGCCCGGCTCCATCTCGTCGGCGTTCACCACCACGTATTTTTGCCCCGTCGATTCGCCCTGCGGCACCAGGCTCCATTTGATGCCGGTGGGAAACCCGGCGCCGCCGCGCCCGCGCAAGCCCGAATCCTTGACTGCCCCGATCACGTCCGCGGGCGTCATGTCCTTCACGGCTTTGGTCAATCCCTCGTATCCCCCAGCGCGGCGGTAATCGTCCAGCATCACCGGCGAGAGATCGGGTTTGATGTTCTGGGTCAGCGGTCTGTCCATTTCGGGCCGTTCTTCTTTATTAATAGTCCGTCGATTCGGGTTTCGTCCACGTTCTCGTGAAGCTCCTCGCCGATCATCACTACCGGGGCGCGGTCGCAAGCGCCGAGACAGACGACGGGCAGCAGCGTGTAGCGTCCGTCCGCCGTGGTTTCGCCCAAGCCTATGCCCAGGCGCTCGGACAGACGCTCGCGAATCGTGTCGGCGCCCAACATCCAGCAACTCACGCTGTCGCAGCACAGGATGACGTTCTCGCCGACGGGCTTACGAAAAATCAGGTTGTAGAACGTCGCCACACTGTCCAGTTCATCCGGCGACATCCGCAATAAACCGGCGATCGATTTCAAGGCTTCGTCCGACACCCAGCCCCGATATTTCTGCACGATCTTGAGCGCTTCGATGGAAGCGGCGGACTTGTCCGGATAATGCCCCGCCGCCTCGATGATCTCGGCGGTTTCCTGTTCGCTCAGGATTCGGGCTTCGTTCATAGATGCTCCCCAGGGCACCCCGCCGGGAACGGCTTCGCCTTATCCCGGCCTACAATTTCGGTTATTGGTCCCGTATGATACGCCCGAGCATCGTAGTCCTGAGGCGGAACAGCCCGAAGGGGCGCGCGCGGCGACCGAGGGACAGGAAGTCCCTTCGGTCGTCCCCGGCTCAGGGCGAGAAGCGCAGGATTAAGCGTGTCATTCGGGTGCCCTTTTCTTTGGTTTCGCTGATTCGCACCATCCTTGGTGCGAACCCTTCGGGTGCGCTTCGCGCGTCCAAGTTTGTTCCTGACAAACTTGTCTTTTGGGCAAGCAAAAGACCAATTCGCCGGGAGCGAATTGGGACAGCGGAACGCTGGCCCGAAGGGCAAACTCCAGGGAAGGAGTTTGCAGCGTAACTCGCCCGCGGGGCGAAACCCGCATCCAAAATCACCGGCAGCGCCAGCCGCCACCACCTCAAACCCGCTGGCTAGTCCGACATCCTCAATATCCGCGAACAAACCATTGAGAAACATCATATTTCCCCCTCACCTATCCACATCCGACATCACGAAATCGATGCTTCCCAGGATCGCGACGAGGTCGGCGATCATGAGGCCACGGCTCATCAGGGGAATCATCTGGAGATGCGCAAACGAGGCGGTGCGGATGCGGGTGCGGTAGGACGTCGTGCCGCCGTCGCTGGTCAGGTAGTAGCGATAGAGTCCCTTGGTGCCTTCCACGCAGGCGGAGCCCTCTCCGGCCGGAATCACCGGCCCCCAACTGACGCTCAGAAAGTGCTGGATCAGGGTCTCGATGTCGTGCATCGTGCGCGCCTTGGGCGGGGGCGTGGTCAACGGATGAAACGCCTTGTAGGGTCCTGACGGCATGTTGTTCAGGCATTGCTCGATGATCCTGAGGCTTTGCCGCATTTCTTCGACCCGCACCAGGCAGCGGTCGTAGCAGTCCCCGTTTTTCCCCGACGGGATGTCGAACTCGAAATTTTCGTAGCCGGAGTACGGCCGCGCCTTGCGGTAATCCCAGGCCAGTCCCGTGGCCCTGAGACCGGGCCCGGTCGCGCCCCAGTCGATCGCCTCTTTCGTGCTGTAAACCCCGACGCCCTGGGTGCGCCGCTTAAGGATGCTGTTCGCCAGGACCATCTTGTCGTAGTGCGCCAGCCGTTTCGGGAAATAATCTATGAATTCCCGCACCTTCTTGTTCCAGCCCTCGGGCAGATCCATCGCCGTGCCGCCGATGCGGAAATAGCTGGCATGCATGCGCGCGCCGCTGATGGCTTCGACGATTTCGAACACCTTCTCGCGATCGATGAACATGTAGAAGATCGGCGACATCTGCCCCACGTCCTGGGCGAAGGTGCCGTAAAAGAGCAGATGATTGGCGATCCGGTAGAACTCCGAAACCATGACCCGGATCACTTGCGCTCTGGGCGGCACCTCGATGCCGGCCATTTGTTCCAGCGCCATGACGTAAGGGAGGTTGTTCAACGCGCCGCCGAGATAATCCACTCGGTCGGTATAAGGGATGTAGGTGTGCCAGGACTGGCGTTCGCCCATTTTCTCCGCGGCGCGATGGTGATAGCCGATATCCGGCACGGCGTCGACGATCTCCTCGCCGTCGAGTTGCAGAGCGATGCGGAAGACGCCGTGCACGCTGGGATGGTTGGGACCGAGATTGAGGAACAGAAAGTCGCTGGTTTCGCTGGATCGCCGCATTCCCCATTCTTCGGGCGCGAAACGCAAGGCTTTCTGTTCGGTCTCCTGCTTTTCCTCGGGCAGCGCGAACCGGCCCATCTCGGTGGCGCGGGCCGGATGATCCTTGCGCAACGGATGTCCTTTCCAGGTGGGCGGCATTAGGATGCGGCGGAGATTCGGATGCCCTTCGAAGCGGATGCCGAACATGTCGAAGACTTCGCGCTCGTACCAGTTGGCGTTGGGCCAAAGCGAAGCGATGCTCGGCACGGACAAGCTGTCCGCGGACAAGGGAACCTTGAGACGGATGTCCTCGTTCCGGTCGAACGACAAGAGATGATAAACCAGCGTGAAATCGCTGGCCGGGAGTCCGTTCCGGCGTTGGCGCAGACGCTCGTCCATGGCGGTGAGATCGAACAGCATGGCGTAAGGCCGCTCGGTCTCGCGCTTCAGATAAATCAGGCAGTCGAGCAAACGGTCCTTGCCCACCCAAAGGGTCGGAATGCGGTCGCAGGTCGACTGAACGGCAAATCCCCCGTCCCCGAAACGGCCGCGGAGTTCGGCGGCGATGTCGCCGGCATCTGGCCTTTCCGCCGCGATTTCGCCGAACTCGGCTGCGCTGGAAACCATCCTCATGGCCTTAAATGTGGTCCGGGCTGCGCAATTCGGAGACCCGCTTACGTTCCGGGGTCTTGAGGTCGCGGAGGCTTTGGATGGGCGCTTTTTGAACGCCGCCTTCGCCGACCACCCAGCCGAGCGGACGCCGTTCTTTTCCGATGGCGTCCTGCAACAGGATCAGGCCTTCCAGCAAGGCGTCCGGGCGCGGCGGGCAACCCGGCACGTACACGTCCACCGGCAAAAATTTGTCGACGCCCTGAACCACGCTATAGATGTCGTACATGCCACCCGAATTGGCGCACGATCCCATAGAAATGACCCAGCGCGGCTCCAGCAACTGCTCGTACAGGCGCTTGATGACCGGAGCCATCTTCATGAAAACCGTGCCCGAGATCACGATCAGATCCGCCTGCCGCGGGCTGGCCCTGATGACCTCGGAACCGAACCGGGCGATGTCGTAGCGGCTGGTGAAGGCGGTTGCCATTTCGACGTAACAACAGGAAAGGCCGAAATTGAAAGGCCAGACCGAGTTCGCTCGGCCCCAGGCGATCAAATCCTCCAGCTTCGCCATGAGCAGGTTGCGGCGCATGGATTCCTCGCTGACATGCTCGCCGGGACGAGGTGCGGGGTCGGTATCGGCTTTGGTGAGAGTCCACTGCATCGGTGATTCCTCTGCTAAATCCGTAATCGGGCATCCTGCAATTTTTGCCGTGTCGTGCGCCAATCCAGGGCGCCGATTTGCCAGAGATAGAACAAGGCCGCCAGCAGGATGCCGATGAACACCGACATCTCGATGTACCCGACCCATCCGGCTTCGCGAAACGCGACGGCCCAGGCGAAGATGAAAACGGACTCCAGGTCGAAAATCACGAAAAAGATCGCGACCGGATAAAACTGGATGGAAAGACGGACGTGAATGTCGCCCACCGGGACGATGCCGGATTCGAATTGCTCGTCGGTGGCGCGCCCATGGCGGTGCTGGGCCAAAAGATAAGGGATCGCCAGCATCGCCGCGACCACGACGATTATCGCCGCGATATAGGCGATGAACGGCCAAAGATCGGACACCTGCACCAAATCGACATTCATGCCGCACCTCCGGGTAGGTTGCAGTGGAGTGCAAAGGCGATCAGCTTGGCCGCAGATTAATCGGGCTGGCTATGGCCGGCCTATAAGTAAAAATACGTACCTCCGAAAAACCGATCAGGCGGAGGAGACGCATCGGCACGAATATCCATGAAAACGAAACGGCAGGGAACGAGACGCTCGCCGGCCGGAGTCGGCATCCGCATTGCAAGCATGTCCGCGATTTTAGGATAATAGCGGTCCATTTTTTTCCCGTCCCAACCGTTCCCCGCATGAAAAAACGTCTGGAGAATCTGCTACATGACGCCGTTTCCGCATTGAAAGCGAATGGCGAACTACCCGCCGATATCGATCCGACCATCATGATAGAGCGCGCCCGCGATGCGCAGCACGGCGATTTCGCCTCCAATCTGGCGATGGCCCTGGCCAAGCCCGCTCGTTGCAATCCCCGGCAACTGGCGGAAAAAATCGTCGCGGCGTTACCCCGCGATAGCGTCATCGCCAAGATCGAGATCGCCGGCCCCGGATTCATAAACTTCTTCATCGATCCCCAAGCTCAACATCGAATCGTGTCCGACATCCACGAAGCCGGACACGAGTTCGGCAAAAGCCTCGTCGGCGCGGGTCGCAAAGTGCAGGTGGAATTCGTTTCGGCCAACCCGACCGGCCCTCTGCATGTGGGACACGGCCGCGGCGCGGCTTACGGCGCGGTGGTGGCGAACCTCTTGGCCGCCGTCGGGTTCGAGGTGCATCGCGAGTACTACGTGAACGATGCCGGCCGGCAGATGGACATTCTGGCCGCCAGCGTCTGGCTCCGTTACCTGGAAGAATGCGGCGAGGTTCTCATCTTCCCGAGCAACGGCTATCGCGGCGAATACGTCAGGACGATCGCCTGGGATCTGCACAAGCAGGCGGGGGAGAAATTCAGGCGGCCGGCCGCCGAGGTCATGGCGGACATTCCGCCGGACGAGCCCCAGGGCGGCGACAAGGAAGCCCATATCGATGCGCTGGTGGCGCGCGCCAAGTCGCTGCTCGGCGACGAAGATTACCGGACCGTGTTCGACGCCGGCCTCGACAGCATCCTCGATGACATTCGCCAGGATCTGGAGGAATTCGGCGTTCATTACGACCAGTGGTTTTCGGAACGGAGCCTCTCCGATGCCGGAGCCATCGGACGGGCGCTGGAAAGACTTCAAGCGGCAGGCTATCTCTACGAGAAGGAGGGCGCGACCTGGTTCGCCTCGAGCCGCCTGGGGGACGAAAAAGATCGCGTGGTGGTCCGGGAAAACGGCCAGATGACCTACTTCGCATCCGACGTCGCTTACCATTTGAACAAACTGGAACGCGGCTTCGATCAAATCATCAACATCTGGGGCGCCGACCACCACGGCTATATCCCCCGCGTCAAAGCCGCCATCAAAGCCCTGGGCGGCGACTCCGACCGGCTCCACGTGCTGCTCGTCCAGTTCGCGGTTCTGTATCGCGGCGAGGAAAAAGTCCAGATGTCCACCCGCTCCGGGGAGTTCGTCACGCTCCGACAGCTACGCAACGAAGTGGGCAAGGACGCGGCCCGGTTCTTCTACGTCATGCGAAAATCCGACCAGCACATGGATTTCGATTTGAAGCTGGCCACGTCGAGGACCAACGAGAATCCGGTCTATTACGTGCAATACGCGCACGCGCGGATTTGCAGCGTATTCCGGCAACTGGACGAAAAAGGCTGGGAACGCGACCTGGTCGGCGGCATGAATCATCTGGATCTGTTGACCGAAGCGCACGAATCGGCCCTGATCAACACCTTGTCGCGTTATCCCGAGGTCGTCGAACAGTCGGCGTTGCAGCACGAACCGCACCATCTGGTGCATTATCTGCGCGAACTGGCGTACGAATTCCACACCTATTACAACGCACATCAATTCCTGGTAGAAGACGCGGCGCTGCGCGACGCCCGCCTCAATCTGATCGCCGCGGTCAGACAGGTGATCGGCAACGGTTTGAACTTGCTGGACGTTTCCGCCCCCGAAGCGATGTAAAGGTATGTCCAAGGACTACAAGCACAGGATTCCAGGATACCGGAAACGCAGACTTCGAGTCCCGAAACAATGGAGCTTGGCGGCGGCCGGCCTTGTCGCCACGATCGGCCTCGTCATGCATTTTTTCTCTGACGCCGACGAAGAGGAAAGCCCCAAGATATCCGAAGCCGCGACCTTGCCGGCGCCGCCGCCTCAAGTCGCCGCGATCAATCCGGACGACGGAAAGACAATTCGGCCGGAGAAAGAGGAGAAAGAAAAAAAACCGGACGCTCAGGACGAGAAAAAAACCGCCGCGAAGCCGGAGCCAAAGCCGCAGCCGGTCAAACCTCGAGAGCCGCGGTTCACCTTTTATAAAATCCTCCCCGAAAAGGAAGTCATCATTCCCGAAAGCGAGATCAAGACCATCAAGCGGGAGGAACGCCTGGGAAACCAGCCCGCCTCGGTTCTTTATCTGGTGCAGGCCGGTTCCTTCGACAATCTCCAGAGCGCCGAACAGCTAAAGGACGACTTGGCCAAGATCAGGATCAAAGCCAAGATCGAAATGATCGAGATCGAGAATTCCGCCTGGTATCGCGTCAAAATCGGCCCTTACGCCACCCTGGCCGACGCCGACAAGGTCAGGGCGTACCTGCGCAAGAAAGGCATCGACAGCATCGTGCAGAAAGCGGCGAAATGACTTGCGGGTCGGAATCTCTTGCCGACCCGCAACCGATTCCCCGAATACAGGCCGGAACAAGCGAACGGAGTTCGGCGGATCGCTTAAAGGACGACCTCGAACCCCTCGAATTGCGGATGGCCGAGATAAAGTCCTTTGCTTCCTCCGGCGCTGCCGTGAGCCCTCCGAAAAGCCTCCGATCGCGTCCAAGCCTCGAAAGCCTCTTTCGACTCCCAAACCGAATGGGAAGCGAATAACGTATGTTCTTCGTTGCTCGGGCCGCGCAGCAGATGAAACTCACGAAAACCCGGAACCTCGCTCAAATAGGTTTCGCGATTCCGCCATATCGCGACGAATTCGTTCTCCTTGCCCAGAGCGATCTTGAAGCGGTTCATGGCGATAAACATCACGGACTCATACCTCCATAATCGTTGTTTCCCCCCGTTCGGATCACGCGACCAACCGATAACACGGCTCGTAACGCACACCGGGCAACTTCATGCGGCCCTGCGCCACGAAAGCGGCCAACAGTTCGTCCAGAGGTTTCAAAATGGCCGAATCGCCGCACAGTTCGAAAGGTCCATGTTCCTCGATGGCGCGAATGCCCTCCGCCTTCACGTTTCCGGCCACGATTCCGGAAAAGGCCCGGCGCAGATTGGCCGCCAGATGGTGAGGCTCCTGCTGCCGGTGCAACTCCAAAGCGGCCATGTTCTGATGCGTCGCCAGAAACGGCGTTTGGAAATGCTGCTCGATCCTGAGCAGCCAATTGAAATAGTAAGCGTCGCCGTTCTGTTTTCGGAACTCCCGCACCAGACTGATGCCCTCTTTCATTTCTCGCGCCACTCCGGCCGGATCGTCGACGATGATCCGGTAGCACCGGCGGACGTCCCCGCCGATCGTCGAGACCATAAACCGGTCGATCAACTCGAAATAGCCGGCGCACTCGGCGGGCCCCGTCAGAATCACCGGGAAAGGGACATCCTTGTTGTCGGGATGAAGCAGGATTCCGAGGAGGTGAAGGATCTCCTCGGCCGTGCCGACGCCGCCGGGGAAGATGATGATGCCGTGCCCGAGCCTGACGAACGCTTCCAGGCGTTTTTCGATATCCGGCATGATGACCAGTTCGTTGACGATGGGATTGGGCGGCTCCGCCGCAATGATACCCGGCTCCGAAACGCCGATATAACGGGCGTCGTGTATACGCTGTTTGGCATGGCCGATGGTGGCGCCCTTCATCGGCCCCTTCATGGCTCCCGGGCCGCAGCCGGTACAGACGTTGAGCCCCCGCAACCCCAGTTCATGGCCCACCTTCTTCGTATAATCGTATTCCTCCCGGCTGATCGAGTGCCCTCCCCAGCATACGACCAAATTCGGACTGGCGTTCGTCACCAGGCAGCCGGCGTTGCGCAGAATATGAAAGACCGCGCTGGTGATGTCTTCCGATTTGCCCAGATTGAGTGCCGGATTCGATACGATCTCCGATCCGGTGAAAACGATATCCCGGAGCACCGAAAACAGATGCTCCCGTATGCCTTTGATCATTTCGCCATCGACGAAAGCCGAGGCCGGCGCATTCAACACTTCCAGCTTGATGCCGCGCTGTTGTTGCAATACGCGAATGTCAAAGTCTTTGTGTTGTTCGAGCACCAACTTGGTGTCATCGACGGCACTGCCGCAGTTCAGGACCGCCAGCGAACAACGACGGAAAAGCTCATGGAGGCCGCCCTGGCTGGTATCGAGCAGCTTTGCCACTTCCAGCTTGGACAATACCTCGAGAGTGCCTTCCGGCCTTACCTGAGCGCTGATCGTTTGCATCGCTATTCCTTTGTTAAAACCGTCCGCTGATTCGCAAAAACGATTCTGTCGTACTTTCCGAAGAAGATATTCACAGAACCTGTGGATAATTTTGTGGAGAGCGGCTCTAAAACATGTTAGAAGCCTTGCCGCTCCGTATATTTCGTTAACTTGACGAAATCTTAATCATGCCAAAAAAACGACCATAATCAATAACTTGAAAAACCGCCTCAGAACAGGCTCGGGGGCGGCGGGAGATCGAGAACGGTGACATCCGTTTGTGCATAACTTTTGAGTTATGTCAAAAATCCACCGCTTGAGTTGCGGCAAACCTCGTTCCAGGCAGGATGCTCCCGAATCAGCCTCAACGCAGCGTACAGCAAGGTTTTACCTGGTTCTCGACGGTGCCAGGTCGAGGCGCCGGAGGGGTGGGGCAAGGGTATCACATCCACCTCCAGCCCTTCCCGGCAAAGCTTATGCTGGCGTCCGACGACCTGATCCATCCTGTCTGCGACGAGAATCCGGCGGATCGCGAGCTTGCCGACCGGAATCACGAGATTGGGCCGTAGAAGCCGAAACTCGGCATCCAGCCAATCGGCGCAACGATCAATCTCCTCGGGAGCCGGGACCCGGTCGCCGCCTTTTGGATTTTTGCCGGGAAAGCAGCGGCATACCGCCGCCATGTAGACGTTGCGGCGAAAATCGTCTTCGGATAGGCCTGTCTCGGCAAACCACTTGAAGAGAGTTTTTCCGGCCGTCCATGCAAAAGGTTTTCCGAATTGTCCCTCCTTGGCCCCCGGCGCCTGGCCGATGAGAAGCACCGGCGACAACACGGCCTGCCCCATGACGACCGGCCCGATCATCCCGGCGCAACGGACGCATTGCTTCAGTGCCTCCTGATGGAGAATCAAGGCGCGCTGCCGTTCGCTCATGGACAGGCATTCATCGGGACGGTCGAGGAACATCCTTGTCCTTCCGGCTCCAAGCCAGAGTATGCAAACGCGCCAGCGTCTCTGGATCGGCAATCAAGGCGCGCTTGTCGGTGGCGGAGAGCGTTTCCGGTCCATCTTCCACCAATTGATACACCAAAGCACGCAACTGATGGCGCTGGCGCTTTTTGACCGGGCGATTGGGCAGCAGCGCCAGATGCAAGGAATACGCGCCCGGATCGGCGACGTTCAGCTCGCCTTCATTTTGCCCCCCCTCATCCTGGGCGCGGGCCAGATTTTCATGAAGCAGCTCGACGACGCGTGGCGCCTTGTATTCTTCCGGGGTCATGAAAAATCCGAGTTTCCGGGCGAGCGAGCCCACTTTGGTGCTGCTGGACAGAATCGAAATGGGAATCGCAAGAACCAGCCCGGCCAAGACCGGTATCAGCCACAGGAAAAAATCGGGCACGTACTCATAGCTCAGCCAGCCGGCGCCCAATCCGGCCAAGGTTTGCCCGCCGTGGGCCAGCGTCGCCTCCTTGATGCTCAAGCGGTGATCGCCGCGATTCTGCGGAGGCCAACCGACGCTGCGGCGCAGCAGAATGGCGACGACGAATTTGCTCTGGTACAGCATCAGCACCGGCGCCGTCAGCATGGAAAAAACGCTTTCGAAGAAGACGCTGAGAGCGGCCCGTATAACGCCGCCGTAACTCTTGGTCACTTTGGGCCGCGCCAGGAGCAGCAGGAAACTCCAGAATTTCGGCAGAAACAACATGGCCAGCGTCACCAGCAGCACCGTCGTCATCTCGACCGCGTAAGATTCCGGCCAGACCGGAAAGATGTTGTCGCCGAAGAAATAAACCGGCATGGTTTGGCTTTGCACGTACGCCTCGAAGCCGGTCAACACCAAAAACAGCAACCACAGCGGCGAGGACAGATAGGACATGATGCCCATCAGGAAATACAGGCGGCTGAGTCCGGAAAAGCCGCGGGCGAACACCATGCGCAAATGCTGTAGATTGCCCTGGCACCAGCGCCGGTCGCGCTTGGCGTAGTCGATCAGCGTGGGCGGCAGTTCCTCATAGCTGCCCTTGAGATCGGCCGCCAGCCACACCTCCCAGCCGGCCTCGCGCAACAAGGTCGCCTCGACGAAGTCATGGCTCAAAATCTCGCCGCCGAAAGGCTCCCGCCCCGGCAATTTGGGCAACCCGCAATGCTGTACGAAGGGCTGCATGCGGATGATGGCGTTGTGCCCCCAATAATTGCCGCCCGAAAGCTGCCAAAAATTGATTCCGGCAATGAAGATGTCGCTGTACAGGCTGCTCGCGAATTGCAGGATGCGGGCGAACAGCGATTTGTGGTTCACCGGCAGCGGCGGCGACTGAATCAGCGCGACCCGCGGATGGGCTTCCATCAGGTCCACCATTTTCGTCAGCGTTTCGCCGGCCATCAGGCTGTCGGCATCCAGCACGATCATGTAGCGGTAACGGCCGCCCCAGCGCCGGCAGAAGTCCTCGATGTTGCCGCTCTTGCGGGCGATGTTCTTCTCGCGGTTGCGGTAAAAGATCTTGCCGTGCGCGTTGAAGTCGCGGCACATGCGATACCAGTTTACTTCCTCCTGCATCCAGGTATCGGGCTCCCGGGTATCGCTGAGAATGAACAGTTCGAACTCATCCGCGCGACCGGTTTCGCACAGCGATTGATAGATGGCCCGGAGCCCCGCGAATACCCGCGCCGGATCTTCGTTGTAGATCGGCATCACCAATGCAGTGCGCGCCGGTTCCTGGTCGGAGGCCATATCGGCGCTCGGGGCCAGCCGCGTGATCGAACGCTTGTCGCCGCCCCGGGTCAAGCACCAGAACCCGAGCGTAGCGGTCCAGAAGGACGTGCTGATCCATAGAATCAATAAGGTATAGAGCACGAGCAGCACGATCTCCTGCGGCGTGATGCCGTTCTGCAGGAAAGCGCTCGTTATCATGGCAAGCGCCGCGAAGGCCGTCAGGGTCACCAGAGTAAAGAAAAACGTTCGCCTCAAAGTGCGGACATAGCCCGGCAGAGCGCTGACATGGGAAGACATAGCTGAAGACGTAAAAGGTTAACTGCGTTGATGAGTCGACTTGAACAACCAGAATCTCAGCGGCTGTTCGGTCATGGGGACAGGATCTTCCGGCGGCGTGGAACGGGGCAGGATCTCCTTCAGCGTTTCACCGATCTCCGGCGACAGGTCAGGATTTCCGAACAATGCGTCGCCGGCCGAGGGCCCGCCGGTCAGCAGCAAGGCTGAGCGGGCCGCCGCAATGGGGTGGGTGTCTTTGGACGGAGACAAACGCATGGCGCGGGCCAAGGCATGATCGAAACGCCGCTGCGCCTCCTCGATCGCGCGCATCAGCAGTTCGTCTCCGGCGCTCCGTCCTATCCGGCGCTGGGCACGGTTCAGGCAATCGTCGGCCAAGTCTTCGATGAGCCGCTGCCGAGACAGGCCGAGACTCCGCAGGTAATCCATCACTCGATCCCTGATTCCAGGAGGCCAGTTTTGCGGAGCGGGCTCCGGATCGCCGACCGTCGTCATTTCTTGCAAAATCCGCACTTGATTCATCGCTGGTTCCACTGGTAAACCCATGTTTCGGTGAGCGCATCCCTGCCGGATTTCAACATCGCGCGCAACTCAACCGGGTCTTTGTCCTTTTCGGGCTCCAAGTCAAAACACAGCCGCCAATTGCCATTTTCCCCGTTTTTCTGGACTACGGTATTGGTAATCTTACCCGCGGAAGCGCTCACCTCGGCTTCGACCACGGCCTTGTCGCTGAGCAGCTTGAGCGCCGGGCTGGCAAACTCGACGATGAACTTGCGATCGGAACTGTCCGGAGCCGCGGCGCCGACGCGGGTGGCGACGACTTTGCCGCCGCCCGGCGCGGTAAACTCCTCCGATTCGAAGTGCAAGCGGTAGCTATAGGTATATTCCTTGCCTTCCCCGGCCGGCTGATCGGGCACCCAAAAAGCGACCACATTGTCGTATTTTTCAGCATCGCTCGGAATCTCGATCAAATAAACCGCGCCGGGCCCCCAATCGCCCAAGGCTTCGATCCAGGCGCTGGGACGCCGATTATAGCTGGCTTCCAGATCCTGATAGTGATCGAAGTCGCGATCCCGCTGCATCAACCCGAAGCCTACCGGCTTGGTGTCCTTGAAAACGCTGATGCGAAGCTGGCGCGGATTGTTCAACGGCCGCCAGACCCATTCGCCGGTGCTTCTCCCGAGCAGCAGCCCGTCTGAATCGTGTACCTCGGGGCGGAAGTCGTCCATAAATCGGTCGGTGTTCTCGCCGTGGAAAAACATGCTGGTCAGGGGCGCAATTCCAATTCGCTCGATGCTTTGGCGAAAATAAAGATGGCTCGTCACATCCATGGTCAAATCAAGACCGGGATGAATGACGAAGCGATAAGCGCCGGTTACCCGCTGACTGTCCAGGAGAGCGTACGCCGTAAGCGAACTTGCGTCCTTGGCCGGCTTTTCGATCCAGAACTCCCTGAAAATCGGGAATTCCTCCGCCTTGGGCAAGCCGGTATCGATCGCCAGCCCGCGCGCAGACAAACCGTAGACCTGTCCCAGCCCGACCGCCCGGAAATAACTCGCGCCCAGAAAAACGGCAATCTCGTCGAAGATGTCGTCTTTCCGCAAAGGATGATGGAAACGCAGTCCGGCAAATCCGAGATCCGCAGGAAGAGGGTTGGGAAACTGGTTCTTGCCGAAGTCGAACAACTCGGGCGAATAAGCGAGGCGCGTGGCGTTTCCGTGATCCACGATATTGATGACCACGCGGTCCTTGAACATGAAGCCGCGGTGGAAAGCCTGAATCTGAAAGGGCAAATTTTCGTCGAGCCAGAGGGCTTTTTCGGGTTTGTATCGGATATCGCGGTACTGATCGTAGTCCAGTTGAGTCAGGAACTCGGGCATTCCGGCTTCGTCGCGCTGGTAAGGCTTGCGGGCCAGATCCTTCGCCTTTTGCTCCACATCGGAAAATTCGAAAGGCTTGGCTGGCGCTTTGTCGGCCGGGGGCGCGACCGGTGCGGCCGGTGCTGGAACTGCGGGTGGCGGCGCTGGCTTGCCGGACTCGGCCGACACATCATTGAAAAACAAAGGAAACAGAAAGACGACGATCCAGCTTCGAAAGCTCACAGTGTTTTTTTCCTCGGAAACGCGGTAACCAAATTTTGTGCTACGGATCAGGCTCAAATCTCTTGTACGTTCATATGCAAATTTCTTTCCCATCAGGACAGAATCTAGGCCAAACCAGCCCTAAATAGCAAAACCCACAACATTGTCAAGGCATTACTAAAAGGGCGAACACTCCCGAAACACTCGCACGATCACTTTCGTGATGGAGCATTACAGACTTCGCTTGCGAAACGGGACGTTAAAAGAATGAACTGTTTCAAATAGACTCAGTCGAGCCCCTGGGACCCTGAAAGAGGATGAGAACGCGGCGGAAACATGCCATTCGAACACAGTATAACCTGCCGCTGCATAACGAAAAATCACCCCGCCAACGCACGGCCCGAGCTGTTTCATCGG
The DNA here is from genome assembly GCF_053646775.1 of Methylocaldum sp. MU1018. NCBI lineage: Bacteria > Pseudomonadati > Pseudomonadota > Gammaproteobacteria > Methylococcales > Methylococcaceae > Methylocaldum > Methylocaldum sp. MU1018. The sequence goes on along the minus strand of NZ_CM132195.1, from coordinate 337,439 downwards.
GAGCGCATACCGTTTCCGCCGCTTGCGCCGAACGGTCCGATTTCCGAAAATGCCGCGCCCGGATTTGAGAGTCTAGTGATGTTCAAGCCTGCGTTTTTGCTCGACATGGATGGCGTACTTTATCGCGGCGACCGCGCCATTCCCGAAGCGCAAACCTTTCTGCGCGCCATCGCCGATTTTCCTTACCTGCTCGTCACCAACAATTCCTCGGCCACTCCGGAAGCGTTGACCCAAAAACTGGCAAGACTCGGCTTCCCGGAAATCGATCCCGCCAGGATATTGACCTCGGCGCTCGCCACGGCGGCGTTTTTGCAAGCCGAAAAGCCGGGCTTCACCTACTTCCCGGTCGGTGGCAGCGGCTTGCACGAAGCTCTCCGCCGGTACGGAACGGAAGACGCCGCCGCCCCCGATTATGTCGTCGTGGGCGAAGGCGAAGGTTTGACTTACGAAACCCTGACGCTAGGGATCGATCGGCTGATCTGCGGAAAGGCGGCCCTGATCGGCACCAACCCCGACCCGATTCTCGACGGAACCCGGAACGGCCGAGATATCGTGCTGCCCGGCGGCGGCGCCCTGATTGCGCCATTCGCCGCCGCTGCGGGCATCGAACCGCTTTTCGTCGGCAAACCGGAGCGCTGGCTGTTTTTGGAGGCCTTGCGTCGATTAAAACGATCGGCAGGCGAGGCGATCATGATCGGAGACCGTCCGGACACCGACATTACAGGCGCCGCCCGACTGAATATCGTCACCGTACTGGTGCGAACCGGGCGGTTTCCACCGGGCGAGCCCTATCCCGACGACCTGCCCGAGCCCGATTTCGACATTGATTCATTGAGCGAACTGGACCTCGGTCGAGTGCTGCGGACAGTGCGCGAAAGGCGAGCCCGGAATCCCGAATCGATCGTTTGAAGCGACCGCCATCATGAAAAATTTAATCGTCATCCGCCATGCCGAATCCGGCCGGGGCATCCCGTCGCAAGCCGACATAGACCGTCCCTTGAGCAACCGGGGCAAACGCGATGCGCCGTTCATGGGCGGCGTATTGAAATCTCGCGGGCTTGAGCCGGATTTGATCGTGACCAGCGCGGCGAGGCGCGCGCTCGAAACCGCCGGACTGATCGCGCAAGCGGTGGGCTACGACGGCAAAGCGATTGCCGTACGCGACGCCATTTACCTGCGAGAGATACCGGCGCTGGTGGAGTTGATTCGGTCGTTCGAGGACATCCATGACCGAGCCTACCTGATCGGCCACAACCCCCGGCTCACCGAACTGATCGATCGGCTGACCGGCGAAAGCATCGGCCCCATTCCCACCTGCGGAATCGCATCCATCGAGTTCCAAGTGGATTCCTGGGCCTGCATCATGGCGAAAAGCGGCCGGCTTGCTTTCTTCAGTTATCCCGAACGGGATCTGTAGGCATTCGAGAGCTTTATCGAAACCGACACCGGCATTTATCCGGCGAGGCGGCAGGGCTACCGCGACGGTCTCGCCACACGGCAGGCGATCTATTGCGGGTGTATCCTGACATTCAGATTGGTCGAGGAAATGGCCAGGACATCGCTCCGCTCGGCGAAATCCCGCAACCGGCCTTCAGGATAGTCGGAAGGTCGTCCCAGAGCCAGCGGATAGGAAACCAGATTCTCTTCTCCCGGCTTCCCCAGAACGAATATGACGCCGCCGTATTCGTCCTGAAAGCGGGACATGCTCATTCGAAGATTGCCGCGCGACGGATCGGCAAGATAGACGCGATCTCCGGCGATACCCCGCAATATGGCGAAATGGTGATACCCAAACGGATGTACGTAGACGAGAACGGGAGCAACAAGCTGTCTCAACTGATCGATCGTCAATTGGAAACCCGCGGCGCGATAGCCTTTTTCCTGAGCCACCCGCTTGAGATCAAGCAGCGAGAAACCGATCATTTTCTTGTGCGCCCATTGCTCCTTGGTCAGATTGGCCAAAAGCGCGCTGAGACGAACGAGCAGGTCTCTCTCCGTAACGTCGTCTCCAAAGTAGTACCGCATCAGGGTAGCCAAGGCCGCGGCACCGCAAGAGTAATCGAGTTGCTGCTTGACGACATACTGGTCGCGGAGTTCGATCAGCGTGTGCCGCCTCACGGCGGGAACATCCCCCTGGCCGGCCAAGACGACGCGATCCGCGACCGCACACAGCATCAACGCCCAAACGATCAATCGGCTAACCTTTGCCATCCCGTTCAAACCTTATACCAAAGAATATCTATTTTTACACCATAACCCTAAATGCGCGAAAGGGTTTTGATATTCGCGACTTGATTGCACTGGGATTTGCAAGTTTGCATTAACAATATGGATCTATCGACCTGATTTTCTTTAACGGCGCCTTCCGATGCGCCCGTTTTCGCGTCTTTCAGAAGGGTCGCGGCCTGCGACAGGTAAACTTGCTTTAGAATCTCTATCCGCTTCGACTCGGGATTTGTGAGCGCCTGCGATACCAGGTTACCCAGGTTCGATACATTCGTATCTAGTTTTATAATCGTATGTAACGCAGAATCGTTCGGCTTCGGCACATTCGGATCGTACGCCTTGATTTCCTGCACCGCCGGCTTGTTCGGCTTCACCGCAGTTACGGCGTATTTATTAAACTCCCGTATCACCAGATTATTCGGCTTCGACAAACCCAAATTTCGTTTTACGACCGTCAAAGACATCGCGTTACGCAGCCTTAACACGAGCCCTGAAAGATCCAGCCCTCCTTCCACCCGATCAAGCTCGCTGTCCTCCATCATGGAAGACGCGATAATACTTTCTTGCTGCGACAGTTTATCCAACGCATGAAAACCGGACTTGCCGTAGGCAGATGCCATAGATAACAGAGCGGCCGATGCCAAACCACTTAATATGAATGACTTTTTCATATGCGTCTCCATGATTTTTTGATCGATCCATCGTTTTTCAAAAAAGCCATGGTTTGTTATTTTTTTTAAGACATGGCAACGCGCCAAGCGAAGGTATATCGATTTGCCAGAGGATAACCGGCAACCAACACATCACAAAAGAACGTTGAAAGTTGAAAAAACCAAATGCCGGGCGGACGTTCGCCGCCTTCTCGACTCCCGGTCTTTCGACCAAAAAGGCGGGAGGCCGAATGACCGCCCCCCCGCCCTATTCTTTCGGCTTTAATTACTGGCGTACACGAACATAACGAGACTGATTAACAATGGACTGATTCGTGTCCTGATCGATATGCTGCCTGGCGTTTCCGAGCAAAGCCAGATTAACTGCGGTAATCGTGGGCACGGCTACGTTAAGATTAAGGGTGGTGTCCAACAAACCGCCTTCGACGGAGGCGAGTTGCCCTTCGGTCATCGGGGCAAGGCTAGAAACCTTCCCCAGAGCACGGAAGTCGTTATCTGCCAGCGCAGGGCCGGCAACCATAACGGAAGACAATACAGCAGCCAATGCATAAGATTTCATAATCGAACTCCTTTCCATATCTTGCATAATGAACTCATCCTTACTGCCGCGCCCTCACCTCAAGACGGCGCGAAGCAAGATCGCACTACCAAACTCCTTTTTGCTCCGGCCATATCCTTATGGCCGATATCCATTAAGCAGATTTCGTGCCATCATTGATCAAAACATTCCGGCAGCGCCGTATCGCATTGTTATCTAAAGCTTTTACAAATCAAAATCGCTTCTCGCGCCGTCCGCGGCGGTCTGATCGAGCCTGATCGCTCCCGTACCGCCGATTTTGAAACCGGAATCTTTACGTTTTTGAAAAAGGCAAATCCGAATCTTTTCTTGACTTATTGAGCCGCACCGTTTCGGATCTTTTCAAGCCGAACCAGAAAAGCAAAACAACCGATTCGGATTTCAAGCGAGGATCGTCCCGGCTCCGCGAAATCCAATAATTACACGCGATATTTTCACCAAAAATATTACAACGATGTCCAATGCAACTCGACCGGCCATATAGGACATGTTCACCTCGATTATATCGGTATAACCAAAACGATAGCCGGCCGTACCATTTGTGTTAATTTTCCGACATATCCGGCATTATCCAGAGCAGACCGGTCAATCCTCATAAACAATGCGTAATACTACCGATTCCGACCAGGTTTTAACTTTTTGTCATTACCACTTTCCAGACCAAGCTCGTGCAGATTCAACCCATTGATCCACAAGCATGTTTTACGCATAAGATATATTTAAATTTTTGAAAAAAAAGTCTATACGATACCTTAATTGCAAATCGGACCGTGAGCGGACATGATGGGCGCGTTACCCGCTATCGGGCACCTCGAAAAACCGACTCCGTTCAGGCTTCGACCGGCTCGGTACGAACGGAACCGATTGATCTAACGGGAACCGTTCACTCTGAGCCTGTCGAAGAAGTGATTTTTCGAGGCGCTCTATCGCAAAGCGCAGGCAAAATAACTGCGCCACGAAAGCGCCGAGGAAAACCGGCGGCGCACTTGCCTGCGAGCCTCCCCCGCGAAATACGGATCGAGGAGAACGGGTCGAACCCAGGAAGGGCTTGCTCTTGCTCGGCATTCCGGCGCCGGGCCGCCATGACCCTATAAGCCGGAACAAGCCGTGATTACTTTTGAATTTTGATATTGTGCTTTTTGATCAACCGGTAAAGTGTGACATGGGATACCCCCAGGATATGGGCGGCCGTCACCACGCTGTCGCCGGCCTGAGCCAACACTCGGTCGAGTATGTCCTTTTCCGCCTGATCCTTGAACGCTTTCAGGTTCAGGGTGAGCGGCTGCGGCGAGCACTCCTCCAGGCCGAGGTCGGCTGGCGTAATATAAATATCGTCACACATGACCAGCGCGCGCTCTACACGATTTTTCAATTCGCGCACGTTTCCGGGCCAGTTGTGATGGCGCATGATCTTTAAGGCGCGCCGGCTGAACTGCCGCGCCTTGCAAGCGTTTTCCTTCTTGAAATTGTTGAGAAAGTACTCCGCGAGCAGTTCGATATCGTAGGCTCGCTCCCGCAAAGGCGGCATGGCGACTCTCAAGACGTTGAGCCGATAATAGAGATCTTCTCTGAAGCGGCCTTTGCGGACAGCTTCCTCGAGGTCGACATGGGTTGCCGAAATGATTCGGACGTCGACGGCGATCTCTTCGTGGCCGCCGACCCGATAAATGGTTTTCTGCTGGAGAAAGCGGAGAAGATTGGCTTGCAAATCGAGCGGCAGTTCGCCGGCTTCGTCGAGAAAAAGAGTGCCTCCCGCCGCTTTTTCGATGAACCCCAGCTTGCGCTGATGAGCGCCGGTAAAGGCGCCTTTCTCATAGCCGAACAGTTCCGATTGGATCAGATTGGACGGCAGCGCGGCGCAGTTGACGGCGACAAAGGGACCGCCGGAACGGGGCGAATGCTTGTGTATGGCCAGCGCAGCCAATTCCTTGCCGGTCCCGCTCTCTCCCGTAATCAAAACCGGCAAGTCGTAAGACAGAACTTTGTCGATACTGTGGAAAACCCGTCTCATGGCGGGACTCGATCCTATCAACTCGTTCTTGCTGACCCATTCATTTTCCCGAGAAAATATCTTCCTCTTGACTCCCGCCATTCCCGAGGCGTGGCCGAGCGTAATCTTTAGCCTATCGATATCGAAAGGCAAGGTATGATAATCGTGAAAATACTCGGCAATAAGCCGGCAGACGGCCTCGTTTTCCATGGACGAGGAAGAAACCAAGGCCACCCATTGTATGGACGTTACCTCGGGATCATAAAAAATATCGCCGATAATGCGCCGGAAGAAATTTTCGTCGAACGGCTCGAACTGAATAAGCCCAACGCGAAACTTGCCGGTATTCAACAGATGCCGAGCTTTTGAGGGATCGTTCGCTACGTGAATTTCCCCGTCCACCGCGCTTTTTATCGATAAAACCGAGTCGTCTGCTGCCGGTTTTGGGGCGAGATAAAGAACGTTAATGCCTTCCATGCAATCTTCCCAATCTTGCGATCCATGCAAGCCTTGGCTAAGAAAAAGATCAAAGCCGATAAAGGGGATGCCGTTCAATTCATCCGATCCGGGCAATCATTTTGCGATATAAGTTATAGCGCTCCGGCAAATGCCATGAATATTCACAACCGCTCTACGCCACAGACGAATATCTCCGGCCATGACGTAGGTTCGCGGAACCAAAACCAACTGTCGTATCGATTTCCTTTACGCCCAAGCCCCGATCATCGGAAAAACGGCAACGGATACTGCCCATCAAACCGGTACGGTACATTGATGCCCGCAAAAAAGTCCGTGGCCTCCTCGGTCAATCCGAAATTGACGAAAGGTTCCAAGTACAGGCCTTTGGTCACCTGTACGGTCACGGAGAAATTGAGCGAATCGATATCCCGGCCGGAACCCGTAATCTCTCCGAAACCTTTCTGCTTGGTCCGGCCCACCGCGGCGCCGTTCAAGGATGTGGAGAAACTGACGCGGTCGTTCAGCGAGAACCCCATGCCGAAGGCATAGAGAACCTGGTCGCCCGGATCGTACCCGCCTTTTTCGAGGACGGCGTTATACCCTAGAGAACCGAAGAAAACCACCGGATCGATGGTTTTGACGAGAGATACGGTGCCTCCGATATTCCAAAATCCGGTTCCTAAGAACAGATTCTCATGGCCGGTATCGGATTTGACGTTCAAGCTTAAAGTCGTCTCCGGAATAAAGCCCTCTTCATGCAAGGCGCCCCATCTCAGGCTGCCGCTGACATCTCCCAGCCCCGAGCCGTCGCCGCGAATGAAACCGCGAGTGTAGCCTGGAGGCGGAGGTTCCACGGCCGTACTCGGATCGAGCTCTCGTTCGGCGAAAGTAAATGGAACGGACAGATCCAACTCCAGATCGTCGATCAGGCCGTAGCGAAACAAGACGCCGGCGCCGGCCGTTTTGAATTTCAATTTATACGGCGATATTTCCACCGTGTCGTGAGCATAAGTCGCGCTGAACTCGACCTGAAGATCGCCTTTCTTGAACAAAACCTTCTGCGACCTCAGGAACTGGTCGAGTTCCCTCTTGGCCTCCTCGGCCTCTTTTTCGCGGTTTCCCTCCTGCAACCCCATTTCCGTCAGCGGTTTTCTGGGCGCCGGGGAAGGCGTTTCCGCTTGCGCCGTCGTGGTCTTCTCTCCTTCCTTTTGCTCGGGCGCGCTTGCCGCCGCGGCCTTCTTTTCCTCTTTCTGCTCGGGCGCGCTTGCCGCCGCCTCCTCGGGTTTCTGCGCTTGTGGTTGTCCTAACGATTTTTGCACCCACGCTTCGTTGTTCATGAGGAACTGGACCTGAGATTTCAGCGACTCGACTTCCTGTTTCAGTTTTTCGTACTCGCTTCGCGGGACGGTATCCTCAGCCGCCGACTTCGTACGGGCATGGGAAACACTGCCGTTCGCGAGTGCGAGAAAGAAAACCCCACATATGAAAATCTTGCTTTTTTTTATCATTATCACTTCCTTGCTGGCTGCCGATCGTCAGATCAGCAGGAAACGTTGATGGAACGATGCTGGAAAGAAGCTCGAAACATGGCGCTCGGCGCGCCGGCAGGATGGCGGAAAGAGGCCTACGAGCGATGCGTCGCCACGGGCCGACCCGCCGCGTGAAATTTCCACACGTCAGACAAGTATTTTCGGAGAGTTTGTGCCGGAATCCGTCGATATCCGATAGATACCGGGCCAGAAATCGGGGAGATGGGTCAAATATCGAGTAAGTACCGTCTATCGTGTACAGCGTGACGGCCTCGAATGCTCGATCAGATCGGATTGCGGGCCTAAAGTACACTATGCTTCCTCCTTGAACTCGATACCGCCGCGACAAGGCGCGGCTTTCTGCAAAGTGTGTCGCTCGGACAGCCTAGAGCATGCTCGTAAGCTGTCGTAAAGGCTACCTGCCGGTGCCCGATTAGTCAACGCTTATCCAAGGGAAATGAGTCGCTTATGGCCATGCGCCTCGCCCGGAACCGGCCGCGCCGATCAAGCCGGGAGACTAAGGTATGACGGTTTCTCAAGCTTGACCCGATGTGATCGCTTTCGATTCGTGGCAGACTGTTGATCGAGATCCCCCCTGAAGGGCACTTCGACCCGCTCAGTGCGAACGGCTCTAATCGGATCGATCGGTTCCGTTCGTGCCGAGCCGGTCGAAGCCTGAACGGGGTCGGTTTTTCGAGGTGCCCTAAAGCAAACCGGGAGATATTCGGACCCTTGCTCAAAATCTTCATTTCAGCGTTCGTTACCGCGCTGGTTTGGTCGGCTGCACAGCCCTACAGTGGCGTCATCTGGCTTTTGGATGCGATCCCCGCCTTGGCCGCAGGCGTTGCCGTGCTCGTCGCGCACCGCCATTTCGCGCTCACGCCCCTCGCCAGCAGCTCGATCTTGGTTTTGTGTCTGTTGATCTTGGTCGGCGCCCATTACTCGTTTGGCAAAGTGCCTCTTTTCGATTGGCTCAAACCGCCATTTGGAACCCAGCGAAACCATTTCGACAAGCTGGCTCACTTCTTTCAGGGATTTTCGCCTGCGATCGTTTTGCGGGAGATTTTCATCCGTTTCGGCGTCTTTCGGGATCGGCGCTGGCTGGCCCTCGTCGTTCCGGCGCTGTGTCTTGCGCTCAGCGCCGCTTATGAGCTGTTCGAATGGGTCATCGCACTGATCTTGAAAGACGATGCGCTGGATTTCCTGGCGATCCAGGGCGACTTCTGGGATGCTCAGTCCGACATGGCCGCGGCGTTATCGGGAGCCGTCATCGCGCAAATCCTGTTGAGCCGGTGGCACGACCGGCAAATCGGCCGGATCGGTTGATGCCTCGTTCGGCACGCCTGCCTGCCACGGAGCGCTCATGAAGATCCGGTTATCGATCATCATTCCCGTTCTGAACGAGGTGGAGACGATCCGCGAGACTTTATCCCGACTGTGGCCTCTAAGAAATCGAGGAGCCGAGATCATCGTCGTCGACGGAGGAAGCGCCGACGGGAGTCTCGCCCTGGCTCGGGATCTGGCGTCACGGGCCATACCGGCGCCTCAGGGACGCGCGACGCAAGTGAATGCCGGAGCCCTCGCAGCGACCGGAGACTATCTGTTGTTTCTCCATGTCGACACCCGATTGCCTGAGAATACCGATCTCGTACTGACGAAAGTCTTGCAGGCGGGCGCCGCGTGGGGACGTTTCGACGTGCGGCTATCCGGGGATCGGCCGTTATTTCGCGCGATCGAAACGCTGATGAACTGGCGCTCCCGGTTGACCGGCATAGCGACCGGAGACCAGGCCATATTCGTGCGGCGGGACGTGTTCGAAGAAGTCGGCGGGTTTCCGGAAATCCCCCTCATGGAAGATATCGCGCTGAGCGAGCGGTTGAAACGAATCGCTCGCCCGGCCTGCCTTCGGGAGCGGGTGGTGACATCCAGCCGGCGCTGGGAACGGAACGGAACGGTGCGTACCATCCTCCTCATGTGGAAATTGCGATTGCTCTATTTCCTCGGCATCGATCCGGCGCGGCTGGCGACCTTGTACCATGACTGAAACGCTCGTTCGCCTCGTTTTTTTTCTCGGCATGCTCGGCCTGATGCTGCTGTGGGAATGGCGGCGGCCCTTCCGGACATTTCCCGAGGGCAAGGCACGCCGACTCGCACGGCACCTCGGCCTGACGACTCTCAACGCCTCCGCCGCACGCATCTCGAGCGGCGGAGGCGCGTATTTGGCGGCCGAATTCGCGCTCGATCGCGACTGGGGCTTGTTCAACCAGCTCGACCTGCCTTACGGCCTATCCTTCGCCGCGGGCTTGATCCTGCTCGACTTTGCCGTTTACCTTCAGCACGTTGCCTTCCACCGGATTCCACCGTTCTGGCGGCTGCATAAGATTCACCATCTCGACCTCGGGTTCGATACGACCACGGCCATACGTTTTCATCCTCTGGAAATCGTGCTCTCGACCTACTACAAAATGGCTTTGGCCATCGCTTTCGGGCTGTCGCCGCCGGTCGTTCTGATCTTCGAGATAGTGTTGAATGCCTGCGCCCTGTTCAATCATGGAAACGCGCGCATTCCCGAGCCTTGGGAAAAGAGAGTCCGGCGGTTTCTCATCACCCCGGACATGCATCGCATTCACCATTCCGCCTACAAGCCGGAAACCGACAGCAATTTCGGATTTTCCGTGCCGTTTTGGGATAAGCTGTGCGGCACCTATCGCGAGGCGCCGCATCTGGGTCAGGAAGGCATGGAGATCGGCCTCGAAGAACAACGCGATCCCAAACTGCTAGACTTTTGGCGGTTGTTGGTTTTGCCATTCCGCTGAAGCATGCCGGACTACCGTTTTCCGCTGGCCGTCGTGGCCGTGATGGCCAAGGCGCCGATTTCGGGCCGGGTCAAAACCCGGCTGATACCGGCCCTGGGCGCGGCAGGCGCAACCCGGTTGCATACCGCCCTGCTCCGCAAAACGGGCCGCGAGATGTTGCGCGCGAATTTGTGCCCGGTTCGAATCTGGTGCGCTCCCGACATCGACCACCCCGAATTCGCCGGCTTGAAGGCGCAAGGAGCGATGCTGAAAGCGCAATGCGGGGGCGATCTCGGCGCGCGCATGGCCTACGCGGCGCGCGAGGCGCTCGATACGGCAAGCCAGGTCGTCATCGTCGGCACCGATTGTCCCGCGCTCGATTCCGGGTATGTGGAAAGCGCCATCACCGCTTTGCTGAACGGGAACGATGCGGTCATCGGCCCCGCCGAGGACGGCGGCTACTGCTTGCTCGGACTGAGCCGGACCGACGACCGATTGTTCGAAAACATGCCCTGGGGCGGAAACCTGGTGCTGGCAGAGACGCGGCGGCGGCTCGCCACGCTGCGCTGGCGCTGGTCGGAACTTCCCTCGCTGTGGGACGTCGACCGGCCCGAGGACTTGCGGCGGCTCGAAAGCCTGGGCCTGCATGAGAGATGTCGTGAAAAACCGTAGCGATCGGGCGGTCGGCAAAGGGCGCACCGTCCCGTCCCGCGAGCTGACGAGGGAAAAACTTTTGCGTCCCCCTCCTGATCCGGCTAGACTTTTGCGCCCGCAACAGGCTCACCACTATGCACATTGGCCCGTATCGACTGGCTAACAGCTTGATTTTAGCTCCCATGGCCGGCGTAACCGACCGCCCCTTCCGAATGCTGTGCCGCCGTTACGGCGCCGCTCTCGCCGTGTCGGAGATGGTGTCCGCCAACCCTGCCCTGCGCAACGATTACAAAACCCTGCGGCGGAGCGATCATGCCGGAGAACCGGAACCCCGCGCCGTGCAGATCCTCGGCAACGACCCGCAGGACATGGCCGAAGCGGCGCGAATCAACGTCGACCGCGGCGCGCAGATCATCGACATCAATATGGGTTGTCCGGCCAAGAAAGTGTGCCACAAGGCCGCAGGGTCGGCACTCCTCAAGGACGAACGCCTGGTCGCACGGATTTTGGAAGCGGTCGTCGAAGCAGTAGAGGTACCGGTCACCTTAAAAATACGCACCGGCTGGGATCACGACCATCGTAACGCGGTCGCCATCGCGAAAATCGCCGAGAATGCAGGCATCCGCGCCATCGCGGTTCATGGGCGCACCCGCGCCTGCGGCTTTTCCGGCCAGGCCGAATACCTTACAATTCGCCAGGTCAAGCAGACTGTCGGCATCCCCGTGATCGCCAACGGCGATGTCGCTTCGCCGGAGCAAGCGTCGGCCGTTCTCGAACTCACCGGCGCCGATGCCGTCATGATCGGCCGCGCCGCTCTCGGAAACCCTTGGTTGTTTCGCCGTATCGACCGTTTCCTAAGCGGAAGCGGCGAGTCCGGCTCGCCCGGCACACAGGAAGTGCGGGACGTTATTTTGGAGCATCTCGAGGAACTTTATGCATTCTACGGCGAACATCTCGGAGTGCGGATCGCACGCAAGCACGTCGGTTGGTACCTGAGCCATCTTTCCTGCCCGCCGGATTTCGGCCCGCTGTTCAACATTCAAGACGGTGCCAATCAGCAACTGGATTTAATAAACCAACTGTTCAACGAAGAAAGTCGGAAATTGGCTGCATGAAAGCACAAGCAAGGAATATCGAGGCCATGATCAGCGCCGTCGAGATCAAAACCGATGCCACCCTGCTTTTGAGCGATCACGTGCGCGTGACTTTGATGCGCTACTTTGCTCAGCTCGACGGGCATGAGGCCACGGATCTCTATGCCATGGTCATCAGCGAAGTGGAAAAACCTTTGATCGAGACCGTATTGGAGCAATGCGGCCATAACCAGAGCAAGGCCGCGCTGGTGCTCGGCGTGAGCCGCAGCACTTTGCGCAAGAAAATGCTTCAGTACGGCATCGAATAGTCTTTTTCGGCATTTTTCAACGGCAGCAGCCCAATCAGACGTCTTATGAAAACCAAAGTATCCCGAGTTCTCGTCAGCGTGTCCGATAAAACCGGACTTGTGGAATTTTGCCGGGAATTAGCCGCCCTCGGAATCGAGATCCTATCATCGGGCGGTACCGCCGCGCTTTTGCGCGAAAACGGCATCGCCGCCGTGGAAGTATCCGATTACACCGGTTTCCCCGAAATGATGGGCGGCCGAATCAAGACCCTGCACCCCAAGATTCATGGCGGCATTCTCGGGCGCCGAGGGATCGACGAAGACGTGATGGCGCAACACGGCATCTCCGCCATCGATCTGGTGGTCGTCAATCTTTACCCCTTCGAGCAGACCGTCGCCAAGCCGGACTGCGAACTCGCCGAAGCCATCGAAAACATCGACATCGGCGGTCCCGCCATGATCCGTGCGGCCGCCAAGAATCACGAATCGGTCGGCGCCGTTGTCGATCCGGCCGATTACCCGCGGGTTCTCGGGGAACTTCGGGCGCAAGCCGGCTGTCTCTCCGACGAAATGCGATTCGAACTGGCGATCAAAAGCTTTCGGCACACCGCGGCCTATGACGCCGCCATCGCGGCTTATCTCGATAAAGTCGAAGGCTCCGAACCGTTTCCCGATCCGCTCGTGATGCGCTTCCGCAAAGCCCAGGCGATGCGCTACGGGGAAAATCCGCACCAGAAAGCGGCCTTCTACGTGGAACCCGGCGCCCCAAGCGGCACCGTCGCCACGGCGAAGCAACTGCAAGGCAAGGAACTCTCCTACAACAATATCGCCGACGCGGACGCGGCGCTCGAGTGCGTCAAGACTTTCACCGATACGCCCGCCTGCGTCATCGTCAAGCACGCCAATCCGTGCGGCGTCGCGCAGGGCGCGACATTGTCGGAAGCCTATGATCGCGCCTACGCCACCGACCCGACCTCCGCGTTCGGCGGCATCATCGCCTTCAATCAGGCGCTGGACGCACAGACCGCCCGCGCCATCGTCGAAAGACAGTTCGTGGAAGTCATCGTCGCGCCCCGGTTCGACGAAGAAACGCTTCGAATTTTGAGCGGAAAAGCCAACGTGCGGGTTTTGGAATCCGGTCCCTGGCCGAACGTTCCCGCGGCCGAGTGGGATTTCAAGCGCGTATCGGGAGGACTTCTGGTACAAGACCGGGATTTGGGCGTTATTAGCCGGGAAGATTTGCGCATCGTCACGCAACGCGCGCCCACCGAGGACGAGATGGCCGATCTCCTGTTCGCCTGGAAAGTGGTCAAATACGTCAAATCCAACGCCATCGTCTATTGCAAGAATCGCCGGACCATCGGCATAGGCGCGGGACAAATGAGCCGCGTCTATTCGGCGCGCATCGCCGCCATCAAAGCCGCCGACGAAGGGCTCGCCGTCCAAGGCTCGGTGATGGCTTCGGACGCGTTCTTCCCGTTCCGCGACGGGGTGGATTCGGCCGCCGCCGCCGGAATCACCGCCGTCATTCAGCCGGGCGGCTCGGTGCGCGATCCGGAAGTGATCGCGGCCGCCGACGAACACGGCATGGCCATGGTGTTTACCGGCATGCGGCATTTCCGCCATTGAGATAGTTTCTTTTCACGAATTTCCTTGAATCGATCCGAACGCTTTTCCGATACCGATCTTTGCGTCAAATGCGGGCTGTGCCTGCCCCATTGCCCCACCTACGGCAAGACTCTGGACGAGAACGAATCCCCGCGCGGACGTATCGCCCTGATCCAGGGCTGGGCGCAGGGCTCGCTCGAGGCGACGCCGGAACTGATCCGGCATATCGACAACTGCCTGTTGTGCCGATCCTGCGAAGCGGTCTGTCCGGCCTATGTTCCCTATGGAAGCCTGGTCGACCGGTTCCGCGGCGAAACCGGCGCAGCGGGCAAAACGGCCTTTACGCGCGTCAAAGCCGCCGGCATCAGGATTGCGCTGACGAATAAACGCGCATCCCGCTGGATGGAACGACTGGTCGGAAACGCCGGCAAATCGAGCCGAGGGCTGCTGAGAAAAACCGGTTTGCTGAAAGCCTTGGGACTGTCCGAATTCGAAGCGGGGCTTCCGGATACGTCAACGTCGGCACGCCGGAACGACTTTTATCCCGCGCAAGGCCAAGCCGAGCGTAGCCGGGCGGCCCTGTTTCTCGGCTGTACGGCAAACCTTCTGGATGCCGAGACGGTCGCCGCAGCCTTGCTCGTGCTGAACCGGCTCGGCGTCGGCGTTCACGTGCCGAGCGCGCAAGCGTGTTGCGGGGCGCTGCATTATCATGCCGGCGATCGAATTTCGGCGTATAAGCTGATGGAAAGCAATCTGGCCGCTTTCGGTCTGTCCGATACGGATACGGTCGTCACCATCGCCAGCGGCTGCGGTGCCATGCTGCGCGACTATCCGCAACTGGAACCCGCAGCCGCCGATTTCTCGAAGAGTGTCAAAGACATCAGCCAATTCTTGACGGAACTCTCCCGGCCCGACGACATCGAATTCAAACCCTTGGCGGCCAAGGTTTGCGTGCATGTGCCCTGCACCTTGAAGAATGTGTTGCGGGCGGAACGCTGCGGCGCCGACCTGCTCCGCCGCATACCCTCGCTGGAGGTGGCGCCCCTGCCCAGCGCCCAGCGCTGCTGCGGCGCTGCGGGCAGCTATATGCTGGAGCACCCCGAGACGGCCCGCGACCTGCGCGACGACGTGCTGAAGCAGGTGGCAGCCATCAATCCCGATTTCCTGGCCACATCCAATCCGGGATGCGCGCTCCACTTGAGGGCCGGCCTGAAGCAAAAAGGGCTGGGGCATATCGAGGTGCTGCATCCGGTCGCGCTGCTCGCGCGGCAGCTTGTCCAATAAAAAAGCCGGCCCGAGATTCCGGTGCCGGCTTCTGTAAGCATTATCTTTATCGATCGGCGCCTGCAAGCTCGCACAAGCGGCCGTCCCCCGTCATCGCCGCAATTTGTAATTCCGGCCGTAGAAGATTTCCGCCATTTCCTGCTTGAGTTGCTTCTGAATCGCGGTCCGCTCATCGTCGGCCAAGGCGTCCTTGTCGGTCTCGAACAGATAATTGTCGAGGTGGAAGTCTTTCAGGATCATCTTGGTGTGGAAGATCTTTTCCTGATAGACGTTCACGTCGATCATCTGATACCGCTCCGCCATCGCATCCGAGATGTAGTTCTGAATAGATGTGATCTCGTGATCGATGTAATGCTTCTGCCCGCTGATGTCGCGGGTGAAGCCGCGCACCCGGTAATCCATGATCACGATGTCGGATTCGAAGCTGTGGATCAGATAATTGAGCGCCTTCAAGGGCGAAATGCGGCCGCAGGTGGATACGTCGATATCGGCACGGAAGGTGCTGATGCCGCCGTAAGGATGGCTTTCCGGATACGTGTGCACCGTGATGTGGCTCTTGTTCAGATGCGCCACGACGGATTCCGGCGCGGGACCCGGCGCCTCCACGTTGGTGACGCTATCCGGCACGTGCCCTTCCGAGATGAGCATGGTCACGCTGGCGCCCTGGGGCTCGTAATCCTGGCGTGCGATATTCAAAATTTCGGCGCCGATGATCGCATTCACATCGGTCAATATCTGTGTCAAGCGTTCGGCATTGTACATCTCGTCGATGTACTCGATGTAACGGCGCTGCTGCTGCCCGGATTTGGCATAGCAGATGTCGTAAATATTGAAGCTCAACGATTTGGTGAGGTTATTGAAACCGTGTAACTGCAATTTTTCCATCGATCTAACGATTACCCCCGTAGTCGATTGTAACTACCACTTGGTCCGCCCGCTTTTGAATGAAGCGCCAAACCGGCGCCAAAAGTTCATGAGACCGGGAACCCCGCCCATCGTTCACTCGATTTCGACGATTTCGTAGTCGTGCGTGATTTGTGCCGTTTTTCCGAGCATGATCGACGCGGAACAATATTTTTCCGCGGAGAGATGAATGGCTCGATCGACCGCCGCGTCGCTCAGCCCCTTGCCTTTGACGATGAAATGCACATGGATCCGGGTAAAAACCTTGGGATCGGATTCCGACCGCTCGGCCTCCAGATGCAATTCGCAATCCCGCACATCGTGCCGCCCCTTGCGGAGAATGTGCACGACGTCGAACGCCGTGCAACCCCCCATCCCCATCAGCAACATTTCCATCGGACGCGCGCCGAGATTCCGGCCGCCCGATTCCGGCGATCCGTCCATGACCACTGCATGACCGCTGCCGGACTCGGCCAGAAACAGCACATTTTCTACCCACTTGACACGCGCCTTCATCGAAGACCCCCGAGTAAAAATAGCCGCATACTTTATCACAATTCCCTGTCGGTCCAAGTGAAATTAACGCTGCTAGACTTGGTGAATTGCATTCCACTCATTAGACGCACAACGCTTATGCAATCTCTCTCGAAACCGCAGGAAGCCCTGGCGAACCTACTACCTTATTGCCATCGCCGCCGTTACCCGAGCAAAACGAACATCATCCGGCCCGGAGACGCCGGAGACACGCTTTATTACATCATCGAGGGTGCCGTTACGGTCAGCATGCCGCACAAGCCGAGCGGAGACGATATCGTACTCGCTTATCTGAACAAGGGAGAGTTCATCGGCGAAATCGGCGTATTCATGGGGCCCATGCTGCGGGATGTGACGGTCACGACTCGGGAGCCGAGCCAGCTTGCCGAAATCGGCTATGCCCGATTCTCTCAACTGCTCAGAAACGAGCTCGCCGAACATGCCGTCAGCATTTTGAGCCTCCTGGGACGCCAGTTGTCTCTGCGTCTGCTCAATACCAGCCGCAAGGTCGGCAACCTTGCGTTTCTCGATGTCTCCGGCCGCATCGCCCACACCCTGATAGAACTGTGCAAGCAACCCGAAGCTTTGACGCATCCCGACGGCATGCAAATCCGCATCACCCGGCAAGAACTGGGCCGCATCGTCGGCTGCTCACGGGAAGTGGCCGGACGAGTCCTGAAGAATCTGGAGGAACAGGGACTTCTCTCGGCCAAAGGCAAGACGATCGTCGTATATGGCACCCGCTGAGCTCGAATCTTCCCGATCATTCAAGCCCTTCCTCCATTCGACGAATTACCGGAAGCCGCCGGATTCGGAGCTTCCCGCGAAACGCGCGGCGGCACCGACGGCGAAACCAAAGCCGTAGCCGGAACCTTCGGAATCAAAAAGGCCGGCCATCTTTCGAACCGGAAAGATGGCCGGCCTTGCAGGACGATGCCGACGAATCGGCAACCGGGGCGTCGCCCGATTCGGTTTAAGCGCCGAAATTCCTCTCGGCGAACTCCCAATTGACCAGGCTCCAGAACGCTTCGACGTATTTCGGGCGAGCGTTGCGGTAGTCGATATAGTAAGCGTGCTCCCAAACGTCGCAGGTGAGCAGCGCGGTTTGGCCCGTGGTCAAGGGACAACCGGCATTGCTGGTGCTGACGATCGCCAGGCTGCCGTCTGCATTCTTCACCAGCCATGCCCAGCCCGAACCGAACGTGCCGACGGCGCACTTGGTGAACTCTTCTTTGAACTTGTCGAATGAGCCGAACGCCTTGTTGATCGCATCGGCCAATGCACCGGCGGGCGCTCCGCCGCCGTTGGGCTTCAGGCTGTTCCAATAGAACGTGTGATTCCAAACTTGGGCCGCGTTATTGAAGATGCCGCCCGAGGATTTTCTGATGATGTCTTCCAACGACAGATTCTCGAACTCGGTCCCGGCGATCAGATTGTTGAGGTTGGTGACATACGCCTGATGATGCTTGCCGTAATGGTATTCAAGAGTTTCCGCGGAAATGTGCGGCTCCAGCGCATTCTTGGCATAGGGTAAAGGGGGAAGTTCATGTGTCATCAGATTCTCCTTTTGTCTATTGAGTAAACCGGTTCGCCCGATATTCGATGGGCGATATTCCAACCTAAATAGTAGGGAATGTAGTCTAACACTTGGAGGTTGCTCTAAAAAGCGCATGCAACACAGTCCGGCATTTCGGCCTCTTTTTCTTTTGACAAAAAAAAGAGCTTCGTTTATGAAGCTCTTTTTCGGAATACCTGATTTACAGGCCGATCTCGGACCATCGTTATTGTTTCCCCTTCACCTTGACAAGTAGACAGGCCGCCCGAACCACGCTTCAAATCCTGCGATTGCCGGCCCATTGCTGAACTTGCGCCTTCCAGCTTCCGTCCGCCTGACGCTTCAACACGCTGTAAAGGACTCCGTCGTAGCGATATTTCATCACCTGTGACGAATCTTGCAGCGTCTTGACATCGGACAGCTTCGTGGTGGCAACGATGGTATCATCATTGCCGCTGCGCGCATCGACGATATCCATTGCGTAAACGCCCTTCTGGATCAGCGTTTGCCAAAATGCGCGGATTTCGCCGGCGCTCTTCGATACCGAACCGTTGGGCTGCACCAGCATCGCGTTATCGGCATACAAAGACAGAATCTCGTCGACTTTGCCTTTTGCGAAGGCCGCATTCCACTTTGCAATACTGGATTCCGCGATTTGTCTAACGTCATCGGCTGCCTGCGACGTACCGGTCGCCACGGCCGCGGTTAAAATCACCATCAATCCTAAGCTGCGTTTCATGTGACATCCCTCCTGATGCAAAATTTTTTGCATGCGAGGGCAGACTATAAGCGAATGAACTTGGTTTACAATATCCAATAAATTTTACTAATTGTTTCCATAATTAAAATTATCGATTCGGATCATCATGGATAAATTGACTAGCATGTTGGTATTCACCAAGGTCGCGAAAGCCGGCAGTTTCGCGTCGGCCGCCAAAGAACTCGGGCTGTCCAGAGCCATGGCGACCAAGCACGTGATGCAACTGGAGAATGGCCTCGGTATCAGGCTGCTGAACCGCACCACCCGAAATCTCAGCCTTACCGAGGTGGGAATGGTTTATTTGGAGCGATGCCTGCAAATCCTCGACGAGATGGAAGAAATGGAAATCGCCGTTACCCGGTTGCAGACGGAACCGCGCGGAACCCTCAAGGTGAATGCCACGCCGTTCTTCGGCGCGTATCATCTGGCACCGGCGATAGCCGCCTACATGGAGGCGTTTCCGGACGTGAACGTAGAGTTGGTGTTACAGGCGGGTTATATCGATCTGATCGAGGAAGGCTTCGACCTCGCGATTCATCTCGACGAGATGCGCGACTCCAGCCTCATCGCGCGCAAACTGGGCAGTTCGCAACGAATCGTCTGCGGTTCGCCCGATTACTTTAAGAAACACGGAATACCCCGCACGCCGGACGATCTCCGAAAGCACAATTGCCTCACCAATTCCAGCCTGCCGCCCCGCGATCACTGGCAATTCAGCATACCCGGCGGCGAAACCACGGTGGTCAAGGTCACCGGCAACATGGAGGCGAATGTCGCCGATGCCCTGCGCATGGCCGCCATCAATGGCTTGGGCCTCATACTGCTGCCGACGTATATGGTCGGCCAGGACATCCGCAAGGGCCGGCTGAGTCCGGTGCTCACCGATTACGTACCCGCGCCCCTGGAAATCCACGCGGTTTACCCGCATCGCAAGCACTTGTCGGCCAAGGTCAGAACCTTCGTGGACTTTCTGAGCGAGCGCTTTCATCCGAAGCCTTACTGGGAAGATTGGGCCGACGCACAGGAATAGCCGATGCCCCAAAATCCGATCCGGCGCGCCCGGATCGCGAATCTTGCCCGGAAAGCGCGTCATTTTTCATTACGCAGTAACGATCGACCATGGCTCTCGAAATCGAACGTAAATTTTTGGTCCTCGACGATCGCTGGCGCGATTCCGTCCGGGAATCCGCCTACTTTCGACAAGGTTATCTCAACGATGAAACGCATTGCTCCGTCAGGGTGAGGATTTGCGGCGACCGGGCCTGGCTCAATATCAAGAGCGTCACCATAGGCACCCAGCGGCAGGAGTTCGAATACGAAATTCCGATCGCCGACGCTCACGCGATGTTGAGCGGCTTGAGCCGCAGACCGCTCATCGAAAAGACCCGGTATTTCGTCGACATCGGGCCTCATACCTGGGAAATCGACGTTTTCGAGGGCGACAACGCCGGCCTGGTGGTGGCGGAAATCGAACTGGAAAGTCCGGACGAAGCCTTCGAGAAACCGGCCTGGGTGGGCGATGAAGTGACTTACGATCCGCGTTATTACAATACGAGTTTGTCGACGACTCCTTATAATAGCTGGCATGATTAAGTAAGACGGGTCCCTCCCCGCCGTTCTTCTGGGCTTTCGACGGAAGTCGGATTTCCTGGCCGCTGGAGTCGCCGACATGATGACTTTTTTATTCATCCTGCTGCTGTTTGCCGTCGCTGTCGCGGCGGCGACGCGCATCGGCAAAAGGTTGCCCAAAACCCATGCAGCCGCCAGCCGAATCCGCCTCAAAGCTCCGCCGAAAGCGATTTGGGACATCATCACCGATTTCGAGTCTTATGCGACTTGGCGACCGGGTCTCGTTCGTATCGAACGAGGTCCCGATATCGACGGCTTGCCCAGTTGGTACGAGATTTGTTCCCGATGCAGCCGGGTGCATTTCCGAGTCGTCGAACATAAGCCGCCATCGCGCCTCGTCACCAAGATCGTCGGCGACGATCTCCCCTTGAGCGGAACCTGGATTTACGAACTCAAAGAGGACGGCGGCGGCACCGTGCTCACCATTACCGAACAGGACAACATCTATCATCCGCTGTTCCGATTCTTCGACCGTTTTGTGATCTGTTACTACGGCGTCATGGACGTCTATTTGATTGCCCTGGCCATCAAGCTGGGCGACTCGGCCAGACCGGAACACCTCAACGTCAAGATCGAAGATCCGGGCATGACGGCCTGATCCGATCCGGCCGTTCCGCCGGCTATCCCGCGGCGTATTTACCGCCTTTTTCCCGCGCTTTTCCCGGCGACGCGAACCCGCCGCCGGGCAATCTCCCCCAAAGCCCCTCGGCTGCGGTTCATTTGAGCCGCACCGGTTGTTTTAAACCGGCAACATTGATCTAATAATATCTGGTATCGCCTCGATACCGAGCGCGGCAGTTCGGCCGCTTCTTCAGTCCTCGTTTAGAACGTTTTTCGCTACGGCCTAACCGTGGCTAACGCGAATACCGGCGGACGGAACAGGGCCTGGCTTGCGGCTTGAACGGCCGAACCATCGCGCGGCACTCTCCCGCCGGCACGGCCAGCCCGACTTTTTCCGATACATCGGCACGAAGAAGCATGACGCAACGAATCTTCCGGCAATCGCCCGCCCCACCGGATCAGGCTATGGATCATCGTAGACATCGTTTACGCGCCGCGGCCGCCGGCCTCGCCTTCGACGCGGAAAACAGCGGCTCATTCGCTTCGCGGCTTGCAGATGCAAAGTTCTGAATTCGAGGCGCCGGCGAGCATCATGGAAGCCCGGAGAACCCTTTCTTGAAAAGTCTTAGCGCAACCGATCAGTTATCGCCCCAGGTATGGGTGGTCGACGACGACCGTCCCATTCGAAATCTATTGGAGAACGCATTGCGCCAGGCGTTTTTCGAGACTCGCTCGTTCGATGGCGCGCGCAGCCTGCTCAAAGCGCTGGAGCAGGGTCGCCCGGATGTGATTTTGGCCAATCTCCGGATTCCCGGGCTGGACGGCCTGGCGCTGTTACGAAAGCTATTGGCTCGTCACGCCCAGCTTCCCGTCATCGCCATGACCGCAGATGCGGATTTGGAGTTCGCTGTATCGGCCTTCCGCCACGGCGCATTCGAATATCTGCCCAAGCCGTTCGACATGGGCGATGCCGTGAGCCTCGTCCGCCGCGCCTGTATGGAGCGCGGCCCGTGGCCGCATCGACTTCCGCCGATGCCGCAAAAAATCCCGGAGATCGTCAGCGAAGCGCCGGCGATGCAGGAAGTGCTCCGAATCATCGCCCGCCTCGCCCGATCCCACATCGGCGTACTCATCACCGGCGAAGCGGGAACCGGCAAGGAATCGGTCGCCCGCGCGCTGCATCGCCGCAGCCCGCGAAGCGATAAACCGTTCATCGCCGTCAATATGGCCGCGCTTCCTTATCACCTCGTGGAATCCGAGCTGTTCGGCCATGACCTCGGAACCTACGGGCGGCGCCCCGGATGCTTCGAACAAGCGGACGGCGGAACGCTGTTCCTGGATGAAATCGACGACATGCCGCTCGATTTGCAAGGCCGCCTGTTGCGCGCGATGGTCGATGGCGAGATCTTCTCCGCGGGAGATCGCGCTCCAACCAAGGTCGACGTTCGCATCATCGCAGCCAGCCGCCGCAATCTGGAAGCCCTGGTAGCGTGGGGACGGTTCCGCGAGGACCTTTATCACCGCCTCGGCGCCGTCCGCCTCCGCCTGCCTCCGCTGCGCGAACGGCGCGAGGATATTCCCCCGCTGCTGCGGCATTTCCTTGCCAAAGCCGGCCGGGAATTGAGCGCGGAAACCAAGGTGCTGCGGCCCGAGGTCGAGGCTTATCTGTGCCGGCTCGACTGGCCGGGGAACGTCCGCGAACTGGAAGACGCCTGCCGCAGGATCAGCGTGATGGCTGCCGACAGGGAAATTCATCTCGGCGATTTGCCGCCCGAACTGCTGGAAATGCGGCCGCAATGCCCGCCAACGACCGAGAACTGGCAGGATGTCTTTCGACACTGGGTGGATCGGCGCTTCAAAGAAGGCGATCGCAACTTCGCCAAAGAATCCATAAAATCCGCCGAGAGCATTCTGATCATCGCGGCGCTGAAAATGACCCAAGGTTGCAAACAAGATGCCGCCAGGCTTCTGGGTTGCGGGCGCAACACCCTGGCAAGAAAAATCGATGAATTGAATCTTGAAGTTTGATCTCTCCATATCGCGCGAACCCGACCGCACAAGGCCTCACCGCGTAGTTGACACGGCTCGCAAGCCGGGCATACAGTATTGAGCCGATACCACACTGCAGCGACCGGCTGTTTTCCGACGTGACCTGCCGCATGCCGACGGGTATCGGCCCGGAATCCATTGCTGGTTCCGGACCGGCTTCTTCGTATTCTGAAAAAAGCAGTAACCGCAATGGCCCTATCAAGCGCCTGCGGCGATTCTGACTCCTAATAACCCCTGGCTCCGAAGGCCAGCTTATAACTGGATTAGGGTGAAAAAAAATGAATGTCGAGAACCAAGCGAAAAGAGATTATTTCTGGGTATATGTCGCTCTCATAACGGCGGCGCTGGTCGGCGCCATCGCGATGGTCAAGTTGAGTGAAAACGACAAATACGATCCCATTCGCCAGCAGTTGGCGGAAGAAGCGGCCAAAATGAACATCCGGGTTTTAAATTGATTACCGTCGCGTCGCACCACACTACTATCGGGAGGGGATTTTTATGAAAAGCGCATCGATCTCTAAATTGCTTTGCCTGTTAGCTGCCTTGTCCTTTTTCTGCGGTACCGCGTACGCGGCGGAATATATCGAACGGGATCTCATGGGAAACACGATACCGCCGCAAAAATGCGCCGCAAAAGACGAAGCCGCTCAAAAAGCCACCGATTCGTACAACGTCACCAAGTTCGCGAAACTGTTCTGCGAAACCCAAGGCTACGGGTGGTACCTGTCCGAGCAGAAAAACCAGGGGAAATTGGTCTGCGAGGAATGCAGCGACGACGCCGGAAAACAAAGATGCCATGTGGAGGATATCGTCGTGACCTGCAAGCGGATCAAGCCGGGCTCGGTGGGAATGCTCCCAGGAAAAGGCTAATACGCGACTTACGCCCTCTCCGCTGAACTCGGCATCGAATCACGCCGGTTCGCGGTTCGGGATTTCCGGCGGCATGCCGCCAAACCATCGCCGAACGCCCGCTTTTACCATTCCCGCCAATGATGATGGCGGGCGCTTTCGGATGTCCGGGCAAGCGTCTCTCCGCCGGACGAGGCTCGCGAGCCTGCGCCGAGGTTCCCCGATCCCTCGATCAGGCGCCGCCCCTTAGCGGCCGCTCAAACGCCAATCGTAGCCTTCGAGGCTTTCCGCGGAGCGATTCGGCCCGAACATCACGCCGGAATCGCGGTCAGGCTCATCGGCTTTCCGCACGCCCCGCCGTTCCGATCGCTTTCCCGAGGCTCGCCGCGCGACGGCGCACCGAAGCGCCTCAGGCCCGAGGCCATTTCCTCGCCAATCCGCTAGAATTACGCGCCCACACAGCTTCACCAATTTTCCGGAGAGTGCCGCCTCCCATGAACGCCGTGCTGCTCGGTATCCTCGCTTATATCCTGATCCAACTGCTGATCGGCATGCTGGTATCGAGGCATATTTCCAGCGAGGACGATTACCTTCTGGCAGGCCGCAGGCTGGGCCTGAAACTCGGCACCTTCACGGTTTTCGCCACCTGGTTCGGGGCGGAAACCTGTATCGGCGCGGCAGGTTCCATTTATCGATCGGGGCTTTCCGGCGGGTCCGCCGATCCTTTCGGCTATGCCGCCTGCCTCTTGTTGATGGGATTCTTTTTCGCGGTGCCGCTCTGGCGAAAAAAGCTCACGACCTTGGCCGATTTGTTCCGGATCCGCTATTCGCCCAAAATCGAGCGGCTGGTGGTGCTCATGATCGCCCCGACGTCGGTCATGTGGGCCGGCGCGCAGATTCGCGCATTCGGGCAGGTCATTTCCGCCTCGTCGAATTTCGAGGTAGACATCGCCATCACGATCGCGGCCGCGGTAGTCATCGTCTATACCGTATACGGCGGCCTGTTCGCCGATGTCATAACCGACCTGATCCAGGGCATAGCCCTCATCATCGGCCTTGCCGTTCTCTTTTATGCCGTGAACGACGCCAATGGAGGTTTCGGCGCGAGTCTCGACAAAATCGACCCGTCTCGGCTCCGGTTGTTCGGCGGCGGCGAAAAGCCGTTGCTGGAGGTCATCGAAACCTGGGCCATCCCGATCACCGGCTCTTTATTCGCGCAAGAACTGTGCGCGCGCATTCTGGCCAGCCGCTCCCACCGCGTCGCCAGGGCGAGTTGCCTGGCGGGAGGGGGGCTCTACCTGCTGGTCGGGTTGATTCCGGTCTTCATCGGGCTGGCCGGCGTTCATCTGTTGCCGGGCCTTGAAAATCCGGAGCAAATCCTGCCGCGGCTCGCTCAGGAGCATCTGTCCGCCTTTGCTTACGTGCTGTTCGCCGGCGCTTTGATTTCCGCGATTCTTTCGACGGTGGACAGCGCCCTTCTTGCCGCCTCGGCCCTGATTTCTCACAATCTCGTGATCCCCTTGGCCGGGGACGTGCCGGAGTCGGGCAAGGTGCGCATCGCCCGCGCCTGCGTATTGATTTTCGGGATCGTGGCCTATGTGCTGGCACTCCACGCCGACGGCGTGCATGAACTGGTGGAAGAGGCTTCCGCCTTCGGCGGCGCTCCGGTTTTCGTCGTCGCCCTGCTCGGCCTGTTCACTCGCATCGGTCATGCCAAAAGCGCTGCCGCGGCTTTGGCCGCCGGAACGATCGCGTGGCTCGCCGGCAGCTATGTGCTGGATCTGGCCACGCCCTATTTGGTATCCCTGGCGGCCAGCCTGACGGCGTATCTTGCCGTTGCCGCATGGGAGAGTCGCACCATGAATACGGCTGCAGAAGCCTCCATATAATTTGAAACGATGCTGGACCAACAACCTCCCACTCGATACAACCAATTTCTGAAGATCGCCACCTGGTTCGAAGGCGGCCTGATCCTCCTAGCCTATGGAATAGGCTGGGCCGTCTCGATCAACCCCTTGGCGCATATCGGATTCGGCCCGATGGCGCTGGCCTGGGGCATTTTGGGCACATTGCCGCTTTATTTGCTTTTTGCCCTGTCCTACAGCCTGCCGTGGAGCGGCATGCGTGCCGTAAAAAGCTTTTTGGTGGAAAAATTGGGACCTTTCCTGAGCCACTGCCGCTGGCAGGAGTTGTTGTATCTGGGTTTTCTGGCAGGAATTTCCGAAGAAATCCTGTTTCGCGGCTTGCTTCAGCCCTGGTTCGAGCAAAACTGGGGGTGGATCGGCGGCATCGTTTTCAGCAACCTGGTGTTTGCCCTGGTGCACTGGGTTACGCCCCTATACGCCCTGCTTGCCGGGCTCACCGGAGTTTATCTGGGCATTGCGCTCGATTTCGGCGGCGAACGCAATCTGGTCATCCCCATTCTCATCCATGCCATCTACGACTTCCTCGCTTTCATCGCCGTGGCGCAAACCTATCGCCGGGAAAAAAGCCGATCATTCTGATGCTTCCGGCTTATCCGAAAGATTGAAAACGCGCTAAAACGCCGGCTACCCGTGTATGGGCGCTGCGCGGTACTTGAGGGGCGCCCCCGAACGGTCGGACGAGACCGCCAGAATCTCGGCGATGATCGATAGAGCCACCTGCTCCGGCGTTTCCGCGCCGATGTCCAAGCCGACCGGGGCGTGGAGCCGGCTCAACCGGGTTTCGTCGAAGCTCGAGCCGTCCTGGGCCAATTCTTCGAGCATTTTTTGAGTGCGCCTGCGCGGACCGAGCATGCCGATATAAGCCATCGGCGAGCGCAACAGATGAGCGAGAATCGCCCGGTCGTGATGATAGTTGTGGTTCATCACCACCGCCGCGCCGCCCTGCTCCAGCGGAATCTCGTCCGGCACGGCTTCGGCCCGGCAAAGACGCACCTCGTCCGCCGTCGGAAAGCGCTCCCGCGCGATGTAGGCGGGACGGCCGTCCACCACCGCGACATGCCAGCCGAGCCGTTTGGCCAGATCCGCCAGAGGCATCGCATCGTGGCCGGCACCGAAAATGATCAAAGCTGGCGGCGGCTGGACGCCCTCGACGAACACCTCGAACTCGCCCGCATCGCCGCCGTAGGTTTTCAGCTCCGATCGGCCGCTGCCCAATATCGCCCGCGCATCGTCGATGATTCGCCCGGCATATGCGCTTTGGACGAGTTCTCCGCCGACGGCGTCGTCCGCGCCGATCCAGAAGCGCTCGCCCATGCCGCCGACGGCCAGAGCCACCGCGACCGGCCGGCGCGATTCGAAACCGGTTTCGACGGCTTGAAGATAGCCGGGAACCGCCCCTCCGAACAGCGGCTCGACCAGGACGCGGATCACGCCGTTGCAGCCCAGCGCCAGTCCGAACACCAAATCCGCATCGGAGGTATGGTCATAGGTGACGACCGCCGGTCGGCCGGCCGCGGCGATGTTCTCGGAGCGGGCGCAGATATCGGCTTCCAGGCACCCGCCGCTGATGCCGCCGACCATCGATCCGTCTTCCAGAATCAACAAGCGCGCGCCGGCGCGCCGATAGGTGGAACCTTTGGCTTCGATCACCGTCGCCAGAACGCGCGGCTTTCCGCCGTCCCTAAGCGCGGCCAGAATGTCCTGCAATTCCTTGCTCTGCGACATGGCGTTTCGCCTCAAACGGTTTTGAGATCGTGCTTGGACAAGGGCAGCGACCGGATGCGTTTGCCGGTCACGGCGAACACCGCATTGGCCACCGCCGGCGCCAGCGGCGGCACCCCCGGTTCGCCCACGCCGGACGGCGGCTCCCGGCTCGGTACGATATGCACCTCGACCGCCGGCATCTCGTCGATCCGCAACACCGGATAATCGGTGAAATTGCTCTGCTCGACCTCGCCTTCATTCAGAGTGATTTCGCCGTAGAACGCCGCCGACAAGGCCCAGACGATGCCGCTTTCCATTTGCGCCGCGATGGTGTCCGGATTGACCACCTGGCCGCAATCGATGGCGCAGACCACCCGATGCACACGGGCTTGTCCGTCTTCCACCGAGACCTCGGCCACTTGTGCCACATAGCTGCCGAACGAGGCATGCACGGCGATGCCGCGCCCGCGGCCTTTGTCGAGGGCCGAGCCCCAGCCGGCCTTTTTTGCCGCCAGTTCGAGAACGCCCCGATGCCGCGGATGTTTCGTCAGCAATTCGTGGCGGAACCGGTACGGATCCTTGCCGGCGGCGTGAGCGACTTCGTCGATGAAACTCTCGACCACGAAGGCGGTGTGAGAATGCCCCACCGAGCGCCACCACAGCACCGGAATATCGAGCCTAGGGCTATGCAAATCGACGCGGATGTTCGGAATCTCATAGGGCAGATCGGCCGCCCCTTCGACGGATGACGCATCGACCCCATCCCGGACCATCGCCCCCTCGAACGGCGTGCCGATGGCGATGGACTGGCCGACGATGGTGTGGGTCCAGGCGACGGGATTGCCTTTCGCGTCGAGGCCCGCGCTCAGCCGGTCGTGAAACGTCGGACGGTAGTAGCCGCCCTTGATGTCGTCCTCGCGGGTCCAGACCACCTTGACCGGTTTCTTCACCGCCTTCGCGACGTGCACGGCTTCGCTGACGAAATCCGACTGCGGATTCGCCCGCCGTCCGAAGCCGCCGCCGAGAAAGGTCGTGTGGAGCTCGACCTGCTCCGGCTTGAGCCCGGCGATGGCCGCGGCCCGGTCGCGATCGGCCGTCTGGAACTGGGTGCCGGTCCAGATCTCGCAGCGGTCCTCGCGGAGATCCACCGTGCAGTTCAAAGGCTCCATCGGCGCATGGGCCAGATAAGGCACCTCGTACTCGGCGCTGAACCGTTTCGCCGCCTTGTCAAGAACGGTATTCGCGTCGCCTCTGTCCCTAGCGGGAAGCCCCGAAGTCCGGGCCAGGCGGGCGAACTCCTCGCGCAGCTTTGCGGAAGACAGGTCGGCGTTCGGCCCCCGGTCCCACACGATGTCCAGGGCATCGCGCCCTTTCTTGGCCGACCAGAAATCCTTCGCCACCACGGCGATGCCGGACGGAACCTGAACCACGTCGACCACGCCGGCAACGGCCTTGGATTTGGCGGCATCGAAGCTCTTGACCTTGCCACCGAACACCGGCGGCCGCGCGATCAGGGCGGTCAGCAGTTCCGGCAAGCGCACGTCGATTCCGAATCGGGCCGTGCCATTGGCCTTGGCCGGCGTGTCGAGACGCCGGGTCGGCTTGCCGATCAGCTTGAACTGTTTGGGATCCTTGAGTTTGACCTGGGCCGGCATCGGCAGCTCGGCGGCCTTGGCGCTCAAGGCGCCGTAAGACAGCCGCCGCCGGGTCGGTTTATGGATGACGTAGCCGTCCTCGGCATGACAAGAATCCGGCTTGACCTTCCAGGTATCCGCGGCGGCCCGGATCAACAGCGCGCGCCCGGCCGCGCCGACCTTGCGGAGCTGTTCCCAGGAACTCGCCACGCTGGTGCTGCCGCCCGTGGCCTGTATGTTCCAGGCGGTATGGTTGTAGACCGGCGCGACCGGAGCCGATTCGACCCTGACCTTGCTCCAGTCCGCCTCCAGCTCGTCGGCCACCAGCATCGCGAGCGAGGTGTAGACCCCCTGCCCCATCTCCGACTTGTTGATCAGGATCGTGACCGTTTCGTCCTCGCCGATGCGGATGAAGGCATTGGGCGGATAGGTCTTGGCCGGGTCTTCCGCCGCCAGGGCGAACTTCATGGTGCGCGGCAGATAGAAGGCGATGACCAGGCCGCCGCCGACCAGCGCCGAAGATTTGAGGAATTGCCGGCGTCCCGGATGGGTGGGTTCGACACTCATGGCTAAGCTCCCTTCGCCAGATCCGCGGCGCGGTGTATCGCCTTGCGGATACGTTGATAGGTTCCGCAGCGGCACAATACGCCGGACATCGCGCTATCGATGTCGGCGTCGCCGGGATTGGGATTCTTCGCGAGCAGCGCCGCGGCCGCCATGATCTGGCCCGACTGGCAATAGCCGCACTGCGGAACGTCCGCTTCGATCCAAGCCTTCTGCACCGGGTGATCGCCCTGCGCGGAGAGTCCCTCGATGGTCGTGACCGGTTTGCCGACCACGCCGGAAACCGGAGTGACGCAGGCGCGGGTCTGTTCGCCGTCGACGTGTACGGTACACGCGCCGCACGCCGCCACGCCGCAGCCGTATTTGGTGCCGGTGAGCCCGAGATGATCCCGCAGAACCCAGAGCAACGGAGTATCTCCGGAAACATCCACCTGGTAACTCTTGCCGTTGACGTTCAGCGCGATCATGTGTTCCCTCCTCGCCGATGTTTATAATGAAAGCCGCACCGCATGTGCGATTTAAGCCGCTTAGTCAGCAAAATGCCCGAGGCGCCCGACGATGTCAACCGACCCGAACGAGCCGAAAATCGGCCTGGTACTGCTTGCCGCGGGCGGCTCCCGGCGTCTCGGCGAACCCAAACAACTGCTAGCCTGGCGCGGAGAAAGCCTGTTGCGCCGGGCGGCGAAAGCGGCCCTGGCCTCGCGCTGCGCGCCGGTCGTCGTCGTCCTGGGCGCCAACGCGGAGGCGCTCGGAAACGAGCTGGCCGGACTCCGGCTTTCGTCCGTCATCAATCCGGATTGGGAGGAAGGCATCGGCGGCTCGATCCGTTCGGGCCTGGCGGCGCTCGGCGAAACGGCACCGGAACTGGACGCGGTGCTTCTGGCCTTGTGCGATCAGGCATTGATCGAGCACCGCCATTTGAACGGCCTGATCGAGGCGTTCCGCGTTTCCCGCCCGGCCGTCGTCGCCTCTCGCTACGGCGATGCCTTCGGCGCGCCGGCGCTGTTTCACCGTCCGCTTTTCGGCGATTTGGACGGGCTTGCGGGCGACCAAGGCGCAAAGAAGATCATCCTTCGGCATCTTGAGTCCGCCGTATTCGTAGACTTGCCGGAAGCTAGCTTGGATATCGATACCGCGGAAGATTATGCGCGGCTGACACGCTGGCCGGATCGCCGATAACGACGACTCGCCAAGATCGGCTTTCCTCCGATCCATCCGCTCGTCCAGCAAGAACTTCCGGCCTGGGCGCTCTTCTAAATCCTTATCGACTCCGTCCAACGATCCGGCGCCATACTCGGAATCGTCGTGTCCCGGAGCCTTGATTATTCGGTTTCTCACCTCATTCGTTAAGGAAGCGCACCATGCAAAAGGAACGATTCATAGCTCCTTCCCTGGCTCTCTTGCTGTTATCCGGCTCTGCCGTTCTGTCCGCCGAAGAACGCAGCATGGAAGAGGCGCAGCAGGAAGAACAGTTCGGCGAGTCGGTTCAGGAATTGACCGACAAGGCACGCGCCGTTCAGGTGTACTCGCACATCTACGGCGCGGAACTCATGAGCGAGAAAGATCGCTGCGAATATCTGCTCAAGCTGGATGGCACGAAAGACAAGGCGGAGCGGGACAAAATCCGAGCCCAACACCGCGCGTACATTGATGAACGGAAGAAAAAGCTGGGCGGATGAAGCGTTCGAAGGATTACGACAGGATACGAGCGGCGCCTGATTGCCGGCGCATTGGATCCCTAAGCGGTTTCAGGATTTCTCCGGCTCGTAGTCGATATCCGCGATCACGCACCGAAGAGGTCCCGCGGGCGTGTCGACGACCACCTCGTCGTCGATCGCTTTCTTGAGCAGAGAACGGGCCATCGGCGAATCGACGCTGATCCAGCCTTTTTGCGGGTCGAATTCGTCGGGGCCGACGATACGGTACGTGGATTCCTCGCCGTCGGCGTTCTCAAGGGTCACCCAGGCCCCGAAAAAGACGCGCCCCCGGTCCGACGGCAATTGGGCGACGACTTTGAGTTCCGGCAGGCGCTTCTGCAAATAGCGGATGCGCCTGTCGATCTCCCTCAATTCTTTCTTTCGGTAGATATATTCGGCGTTCTCCGAGCGGTCGCCTTCGGCGGCGGCGGCCGAAAGATGCCGGGTCACGTCGGTGCGGCGTTCCCACAGCCCCTTGAGCTCGGCTCGAAGCTTCTCCGCGCCTTCCGCGGTAATGTAAGGCGAGGATTTGGAAGATGGAGGTCGCCAGCGCGCCATGATCGGATCCCGTGACTCATTTCGAACGGGAAAGTATATCAAGGCCGTTCGTCGATCACGGCCCGGACGAATTTTTCCTGTGCCTCGATGCTTTCCGCCAAACGGAATTGGACCAAGGCCCGCTGCAGATTCTGCCCCGGTTGCTCGATCTTGAAATAACGGTCGCCTTCCAGGTGGTCGGTCAGGAACCGCAGCCCCAGTTCCAGCGGGAGCAGCCGGATCGCATCGTACAAATAGCGGCGCTCGACGGCCGTCAGAAAGGTTCCGGTTTCGGCGAAATAAGCCCGAAGAATGGCGCGGCAGATATCGAGATCGAACCCGACCCGTGCGGCATCGCCGGCCGCTTCGCCCGACCGGTTGCAACAGGAGCGGAGGCAATCGCCCAGATCGTAATGCACCAGCCCCGGTTTCACCGTATCGAGATCGATCAGGGCGGCGGCGCGTCCGCTCCGCGCGTCGAACAGCACGTTGTTGAGCTTGGAATCGCCGTGGATGACTCTGAGCGGCAGCCTCGCCTCTTCCAGCACGGCGAAAACCGGACGGCGGGCATTCACGAAAGCCAGGGCGAAGCGAAGCTCCGCGCTGTCCGGAACGGCCAGACCCCGGGCCGCGACCCGATCGAACCGGGCAAGATAATGCGGCGCGACATGAAATCCCGGCAAGGTGTCGCGCAACGAGCCGGGATCGAGGTCGCGGGTCAGGGCATGGAACCGGCCCAGGGCATATCCCACTTCTCCCGCCTGGGCGGCGTCCTGCAAGGTGTTATGACTCCGCGTATCCGGAATAAAGCTCAAAGCGCGCCAAAAATCGCCGGCGCCGTCGACCCAGAAGCCCGCGCCCTCTCGGGTGGACCGGATTTCGGGAAATATCAGATCGCGGACATCGGCGGCAGCGGCCTGGCGTTTCCGGACGTGGCCCAGCAGAACCCGGAGATTCTCCATGATCGATCCGGGCTCGGGGAACACCCGCCGATTGATGCGCTGAAGAACGAATCGCCCTTCGCCCGGCCATTCCGCAGCAACCAGAAAGGTATCGTTGATCAGTCCGTCGCCCAGAGGCTCGACGCGCGGCTCGGCGCCTTCGGCCACGAACCGGCGGGCGACGCGGTTCGCGATGTCGCTCAAATCCATGATCGTCCGGATGTCTCCTTGTTTCGCCGAAAAACTCAGGGAACCGGCTTGCCGGAGGACAGCCCCAGGCGTTCGCGGGTCTTCTCTTTCTGTTTCTCGCTCTTGCGCAGCAAGAGATACACCGCGCCGGCGCCGCCGTGCCATTTCTGCGCGCTGTGAAAAGCCATGATCTCGGGGAACATCGGCAGCCAGCGCGCCAGGTAGCTTTTCAGCAAAGGCTTCTGCTCCTTGTTCCCGCGCCCCTTGCCGTGGCTGATCAAGGCCGACCGCACGTCGTGGCGCGCGCAGTCGCGGATGAACCGATACACTTCGCGGCGCGCCTGCTCCACCGTCAGGCCGTGCAAATCCAGCATGGCCTCGACGGCATACCCTCCCTGTCGCAATTTTCGAAAGACGCCGTTTTGAATGCCGTCGCGCTTGAAGCTGATGACGGCTTCCGGATGAACGAATTCTACAAACGCGGTCGGAAGCCGGCTTTCGTCGAAGGCGGCGCCGCGCTGGGCCGATTCGCGCCGGTAAAGCTGGCCAGGCGTGGGCGCCTCGCGGTGAGTCAGGACGGCGCGGCCGGAGTGATCGATGGGCCGGACATCGGCCATTTCTTGCTGAAATAATTTTAGGTCGTCGTCGGTCATATCTTTATACCTCGATCTAAACGCCGAGTTCTTGCGACGGGTTTGACCATCGTCGTCGTGATTGCGGCTCGCTTCGATCCGTACCCAGCCTCGCCCGTCGGTGGACGGAACCGGTGCGGGAGTCGCGGTTAGAGCATAACAAACTTTGCCGACGGACAAGGAGGATTTCCCGGCGCGGTTGCGTCAGGCCGATCCCATCGATAGGAGACGATGCTTTATCCCAAATCCGGCCGTTGGAAACGACCTGAAAAGCCCTAAACCCTCTCCCCGGCCCTCTCCCAAAGGGAGAGGGTGTTTTGAAGGTCGGGAGAAGGGCGTTTGGCCCCTCGCCCTTTGGGAGAGGGGTTAGGGTGAGGGCATGCGACGGCTGACGTGGCCTTGCGGTCATTTCGAAGATTCAACGGCGGCTTTTAGATTTATGAACCGCGGTCGCCGCCGGTTTCTCATCCGCTCCGGCAGTGCCGGGCTCGGCCTGCTCGTCGCCCGCGAACCGTTTCGACAATGCCACGGGAAGGAGGTTGCATTCATGGAGCCGAACCCAAACCGCATCAGGCTGTTTCTGTGCGGCGATGTCATGACCGGACGGGGTATCGATCAGGTCTTACTGCATCCCGGCAATCCGGACCTGTACGAGCCCTATGTCAGGAACGCGAAAATTTACGTCGAGCTGGCCGAACGGCTCAACGGCCTCGTTCCGCGGCCCGCCGGTTTTTCCTACATCTGGGGCGAAGCCCTCGCCGAACTCGATCGCGCCAGGCCGGACGTTCGCGTGATCAACCTGGAAACGGCGATCACCGCCAGTAACGATTACTGGAAAGGCAAAGGCATCAACTACCGGATGCATCCCGCCAACATCCCCTGCCTCGCCGCTGCCCGGGTCGATTGTTGCGTGCTGGCCAACAATCACGTGCTCGACTGGGGTTATCGAGGATTGGCCGATACCTTGGACGCCTTACAGCACGCGTCGCTGGCAACCGCCGGCGCCGGCCGCGACAGCCGGGAAGCGGAAACCCCGGCGATTCTGGATCGGGCCGGAAAGGGGCGCGTGCTGGTTTTCGGCTTCGGTTGCGATTCGAGCGGCATTCCGCCCGAATGGGCGGCGGCGGACGACAAACCCGGCGTGAACCGACTGCCGGACTTATCGCCCGAAACGGCGCGGCGGCTCGCCGCTCGGATAAGGCGCGTCAAACGGGAGCGGGATATCGTCGTGGCGTCGATACACTGGGGCGGCAACTGGGGCTACGCGATTCCCGACGAGCAACGCCGCTTCGCGCATGCCTTGATCGACGAAGCCGGGGTCGATATCGTCCACGGCCATTCGTCCCATCACCCCAAAGCCGTGGAGGTTTATCGGGGAAAACTCATCCTCTACGGCTGCGGCGATTTCATCAACGATTACGAAGGCATCGAAGGCTACGAATCGTTCCGGGACGATTTGGCGCTGATGTATTTTCCGACCGTGAACCCCGCCGACGGAAAGTTGACGAGCCTCGAAATGGTCCCGCTGCAGATGCGGCGGTTTCGCCTGAACCGGCCTTCCGCGGAAGACTTCCGCTGGATACGGGACCGGCTCGACCGGGAAAGCGGCAAGTTCGGCGGAGCCGTCGAAGCGTCCGACGACCGGCGTTTGATCCTGCGCCGGCGGTGATCGAACGATTCGACCGACCGCGCTCAGATTCTCACGCCGCCTTCGCGCGGCAGGAACATCACGATCGACACGCGCCGATTCCTGGCCCTGCCCGCCGGCGTATCGTTGGCCTCGCGCGGCTGGGTGTCGGCCAGGCCGACGGCGCGCAAGCGCCCGGGAGGAACGCCGTGCGCGATCAAATAGCGGGTGACGGCGCTGGCCCGGGCCGTCGACAGCTCCCAATTGGACTGGAATTTCGCCGTCGCGATGGGGCGGTCGTCGGTATGCCCCTCGACCGCGATCGTTCCGCCTTGAGCGCCGAGCACGCCGGCCAGTCGGTCCAGTGCGCTCGCGCCTTCAGGCTTCAACTCGGCGCTGGCCAGGTCGAACAGAATCGCGTCGCTGATCTCCAGGCGGACTTCCCCGCCGGCCGCCGAAATCTCGACCGCGCCGTCGAATTCCGCATCGGAGAACGCCCGTGAAAGAGAGGCCGCCGCGCTTGCCGCCGCGTCGCCGGCTTCGGCTATCCAGCCGTGTCCGGAAACCGGCGGAAACGGCTCGCCGGACGGTTCGGTCCAAGCCGGCGCGTCCTCGGCTTGCCGCGCCAAAGGATTCGTCCCGGCCGCGGACGCCGCCGGCACCGGATAAGCGGGCTGAACCTTGATCTCGGCCGCGGCTTTCGGGGCGGCGTCCGCGGCCTTTTGCAGCGGCCGGGCGGCCGGGCCCGAAGCCGCCGTAACCGTCTTCGACACCCTCACCACCGCGGGAGACACCGGAATCGGGGCCGTTGCCGCGGCCGTTTGCGCAGGGACGGTTTTCGACGCCACCGTCAGCGCCTTTTGATAGGCGAACAGCATGACGAAAAACGAGAACAGCAAGGTCATCACGTCGAGATAGCTCAGCAGCCAGCCGCCCTGCTCGGACGGGTGTTCGTCCGCCGCCGCTTGCCAGGGATCGATCAGGACATCCCGCTCGGCGGCCGTGCGCCGGGAATGCGTCAGCACCGATGCTTCGTTCGAGGACATAGTAAAAACCCGCGGCTACGATTTGACCACGCTGAGCGGGAGCGCATCGACCGGCTCGCTCGCCTCCGGCCGGTCGAAGAACGCTTGCCAATAGTCCCGGAACATCGCTGCATGGCAGCGGTCGTGCAGCATGAGCACCGATTCCATCTGTACGTACGCCCAGGCCAGATTCTCCTTGGCGCGCCGCTCCAGGCGCGTCGCCAGCGGCTTTAGCGCCAGGTTGGCCAGCACCAGCCCGTACACCGTGGTCAGCATGGCGAAGCCCATCGCCTCGCCGATCTGTTCCATGCGATTGGCGTCCAGGCCGTACATCATCCCGATCAGGCCGAACAGCGTCCCCAGCATGCCGAAGGCGGGCGCGAAAGTTCCCATGGTGCGGACGATCTGGATTTCGGCCTGATCCCGCTCGCGCTGCGCTCCGATCTTCCATTGCAGCATCCGTCTCAGGTCGGCCGGCGGGGTGCGGCTGATCACCAGTTCCGCGCCGGTTCGAAGCAGCGACTCCTGCAGCCGCTTGGCCGCCTGCTCGGCCGCGCGGACGGCGCCCTGGCGATGGGCATCCACGACGCGCAAGAACATATCCAGATCGTCGCTGGCCATCGAAGCCTTGCTTCCGAGCTTGCTCCGCAACTGGCGCAACAAATCGGTCACGCCGCGAAACGAATGCGCCAGAACGGTGGCGGCGAACGTTCCGACGACCACCAGAAAAAGCCCCGAAATATTGAAATACCGGCCCGACGGATCGGCCCACAAGAGAAGAACGAACAGGCCGAACAGCCCCGACCCGATCAAGATGTTTACGATAACGGCTTTCATGATGCTTCCGCCCGATTTTGGTTTTTACCGGAAACGTCCATGCAGATTCCGTTCCTATCGGCCATTTCTTTTACAATCAGCGGCCTGGAGACTTTCGCCGGGCTCATGTCGAATTTTTGACACGAGCCGGCGGCAGCGGCTTGCCAGGACCGGCAATCGCTGCCGGTGCGTCGATGGCAAGATCGGCGCGCCGGCCGGGTCGGAGATCCGCCGTGAACCAAGCGGCCTCCGCCGAAGTCGAATCGAGCGAGGTGGCCGACAGTGAACACGACCCGCTCAACCGCTCAGATCATCCCGTTTCCGGACACCAAACGGTGGCCGGCGATCGCCAAAACGTACATCGACAATCTGACATTGGGCGATCCGCGCGCGGCGTTCTTTTATCTGGA
The DNA here is from genome assembly GCF_053646775.1 of Methylocaldum sp. MU1018. Taxonomy (NCBI): domain Bacteria; kingdom Pseudomonadati; phylum Pseudomonadota; class Gammaproteobacteria; order Methylococcales; family Methylococcaceae; genus Methylocaldum; species Methylocaldum sp. MU1018. Next base: position 299,724 of record NZ_CM132195.1, on the reverse strand, counting down.
ATACCAGTTGATCGCGTTGGAACTATCGGAGATTCCGACGGCGCTGAAAAGAGAAATCGAGCGCGAATACAGAAGACGCGGTTTTCAGGGTCCGGTGTATTTCGGCAAGCCCTGGTGAAGGGACGATGCTTTAGAGCATTTTCATCTCGCCTTAACGGCATTCCGTACGGAACGTATGTCGGATGCAGGGGCAGCTTGAGTCGCACCGATAACGGGTCTGTTCAACGCTCCGAAATTCACACAAAGTTAGGTTTTACACTTACCAACTCATCGATCCGGCACATCAAGGCAGGATTGCTTTCCGAGATCGGCCGGGGCGCGTAATAAACGTAAGCGTCCGAGCCTTACCGTGTTGACGGCGTCAAGCGGCGATGGGCTGGATCAGTTCCGTCACCTGATCGGCGAGGTTCCAGGGCAAGAGTTCGTCGATCCGATTGACCGGATGCTCGGCGATGCGGGCAGCACGGTCCGGAGGTACGCCTCCGGATCGAGGCCGTTGAGTTTGGCCGTGCCGATCAGGGTGTAGATCGCCGCCGCTCGCTGGCCGCCGGCGTCGGAGCCCGCGAACAGATAGTTCTTCCGGCCGAGCGCCACCACCCGCAACGCGCGTTCCGCGGCATTGTTGTCGATCTCCAGACGACCGTCATCGCGATACCGGGTCAGTGCCGGCCAGCGCGTCAGGGCATAGCGGATCGCCTCGGCTAGAGCCGACTTTTTCGAGACCTGTGTCAGCGTGGTGTGCAGCCAGGTTTGAAGCGCCTCAAGCTGAGGACCCGCGCGGGCTTGCCGCGCTGCGGCGCGGGTCTCCGACGACTGGCCCCGGATCTCGGCTTCGAGGGTATAGAGCGCGCCGATACGCTGGAGCACCTCGGCCGCCAAGGGACTCCCGTGGGCCTTGTGGAGCTCGTAGAACTTGCGCCGGACATGCGCCCAACAGGCCACCTCCCGCACGCGGCCGGTATCGTACAGCCCGTTGAATCCCGCATAGCCATCCGCCTGCAGGGCGCCTTCGAAGTCCTCCAGATGCGTCCCGGGATACTGGCCTTGGCGGTTCGGCGAGTAGGCGAACCACACCGCGGGCGGTGTGAGATCACCGGCCGGGCGGTCGTCCCGGACATAGGTCCACAGCCGACCGGTCTTCGTCTGGCCCTGACCGGCGCGAGCACCGGGACCGGGGTATCGTCGGCATGCAGCTTCGGACCGGCGAGCACATGGCGGCGGATCGCCAAGGCCGACGGGTGGAGGAGGCCCGCGGCTTCCCCGACCCAATCGGTCAAGGTGGACCGGGACAGGTCCACGCCTTCGCGGGCGTAAATGGCCGACTGGCGGTACAGCGGCAGATGATCGCCGTATTTCGAGACGAGTACATGGGCCAGGAGCCCCGGACCCGCGAGCCCCTGGGCCATGGGCCGGCTCGGCGCCGACGCCTGGACGATGCGGTCGCAGCGGGCGCAGGCGCACTTGGGGCGGACGTGGCGGATCACCCGGAAGCGGGCCGGGACGTACGCCAGGATTTCGGCGACCTCCTCGCCCAAGGGCTTCAAGGGACCGCCACAGTCGGGGCACTGCGCGAGGTCAGGCTCGTGGATATGGATTTCCCGCGGCAGATGGTCGGGCAGTGACCGAGGCGTCCTGGCCCGGCGCTCGGCCGCGCGGGGTTCGACGATCGCCGCGAGTTCCGCATCGCCCGTTTCCAGTTCTGAACGGGAGCCGTGCGGATCGGGCGGCGCCAGTCGATGCCTTCGAGCAGCATCGATAACTGGGCGGGGGTGAGGGAGACCGTGCCGTTGGTGGCCTGCGGCCAGACGAAGCGGCCCCGCTCCAGCCGCTTGGCGAACAGGCAGAGTCCATCGCCGTCCCACCAGAGTAGTTTGATCCGGTCGCCGCGTCGCCCGCGAAAGGCGAAGATATGGCCGGAGAAGGGATCCGCCTCGAGCTGGGTCTGGACCAGGGCGGCCAAGCCATCGAAGCCACGGCGCAGATCGGTCACCCCGGCAGCGATCCAGATGCGGGTGCCGGACGGAAGCGCGATCATGAGCCCTTGAGACTCGCGAGGACGGTGCGCAAGGTCGCCGCATCGACGGAACCTTTCACCTGGACCCGCGTACTCCCAAACTCGATGGTGATGGTGCCCGGCGGAGCGGATACCGTGGCTTCACGCGCCGGCACGGCCAATGCGGAGTCCAGAGCGGGCGTCATCGCCACCGGTAATAAGGTCGGCCCCGGCGGATCGGCCGGCGCGTTCCGGTCCTTAAGGTACTGTCGGCGCCATTTGAACAGTTGATTGGCGTTGATCCGATGCGCCAGCGCAATCCCCGCGACCGAGACGCCCGGCTGTAGGGTCCGCTTCACCCGTTCGCGCTTGAACTCAGGCGCAAACCGCCGCCGGCCCAAGGTATCCATCGCCACCACGCCCGTTGTGAAGTCAGCATCGTGAGTCATCAGTGCGTCCACCTCAAGAGTGCGCGGACACCCCATGCGTCCGCTCGCACCAGTGTCGCCTGAGCCTTTCAACCCGTCGAGACGGTCCCCGGCGGACGCTTACAGAGCATCCTCCGGTGTCCGACAGGATTCGTCGGCGGCCACCGGCACTCCGGCTTCCCGTGCCAGCTTTCCAAGGCCGTCCCAGTCCTCCCGGGCGACGGGCTGCTCGAGCATTGCGGGTTCGATTCCGGCAAGGCGGAGTTCTTTGAGCATGGCAAGCACTTCTTCCGCCGAATACCCGGCATTGGCGTCCAGAATCAAACGGCAGGCCGGATGCCCGCGCCTTACGGCCAGGAGCCGGTCTATATCGTCCGAACGGTCGAGGCCAATCTTGATCTTGAGGATTTCGAAACCTTCGCGGCGGTATTGCCGAGCCAGCGCTTCCACGTCCTCGGCCGCACAAATGGGTATGGTGATGTCGGTGGCGAGCCGGTTTTGGAATCCGCCGAAAAACTGGAATAGCGGAATCCTGCAACTGCGTGCCAAAGCGTCGATCAGCGCCATCTCGAGGCCGGCCCGCACCGATGGGAGATGCGGGATGCGTTCGAGGAGTTCGGCCGAAATCCGCCGCCATTCGCCCGCCTGTCGTCCCGGTAGCCGGTCGGCTTCGTCCGATAGCGCTTTCAGCGCGACCGCCTGATCCTCGGCCGTGACCGGCGGCAAAGTCGGAGTCTCGCCCCATCCGGCCGATCCGTCCGCGAGCGTGATTTGCACCGCGACGTTACGGACATGATCCAGCCGCGACGAGGCGATCGTAAACGGCGCAATCAGCGGCACGTCGAGTTTATGGATGTCGAGTCGTGCGATTTCGAGGTTTTTCTTCATTGTTTCTACTGTTTGTCGGTCGTTGTCCGGCGTTCAAACGAGCATGCGGCAGCAGGGTTTCCAGGCGCGGGGCGATCATCGGACGGCCCACGGTAAAGTGATATAGGCTCTGAAACTGCGTGCCCCGAAGCCCGAGCAATTCATGTACCGGATCGTCGAAGAAACAGCCGATGTCCGTGCCGCGGACGCCGGCGGCCGGCTTCGAGGTAAAGCGCCCGGCCGATCAGCCCGGTTTCCCGGAGGAGGCGGCGATATACCCACGGACCGAGGCCGCGTTTTCATGGCGATTTTTCTTCGCGCCAAATCCGTACGAAACCCTCGCGATTCGGCATCGCGACCCGAGGCAGCGTGTCGGCGTTCATTTCCGCCCGTTCGCCGATGATGCCGTTGATGTGCAAAAGGTAAGCCGTGGCGGCGTAGACCTGATTTTCGTTCAAGCGGCGGGGAGCGTCGAGCGGCATCGAGCGGCGAATGAAATCGAACAGGGTGGTGGCGTAAGGCCAGTAAGTGCCGATGTTTTTGTCCGGATGGGGACCCGTCAAAGAGCCGCCGCCGGCGAGTTCACCGGCGCTTCCGCCGAGGCCTTTGGGTCCGTGGCAGGATGCGCACGCCGAATCGTAAATGGCTTTGCCTTCGAGAGCGCTGCCCCGACCGGGCGGGAGTCCGCTGCCGTCGGGGAACACTGTGATGTCCTGGCCGGCGATGTCCTCCGGCGTCGCGGGCCGGCCGAGGCGATGACCTTCCGGCGCGGCGGCGAGCGCGGCCGACACGCCGAACAACAGTAGCGCCGGAGCCCATCGCCGCGGCCCGTTTCCGCGGCGGCGGTTACGCATACACATGGCTCACGCTGCCGTCGGCGGCCACGGCCCAACTGACGACGGCGTTGTAGTGGAAATAGCCGTGGCGCCCGCGTTCCGCGATCAGCGCCGCGCGCTCCGGCTGGATATAGCCGGCTTCGTCCGCGGCGCGGCTTTTGAGCACCAGAGGCGAGCCGTCCCAGCGCCAGGGCAGCCGGAAACGGGTGAAGCATTGCGGCAAAACCGGTTCCTGCAGCGCCGCTTCCGCCCAACTGCGTCCGCCGTCGGCCGACACCTCGACGCGCTCGATCCGACCCCGGCCGCTCCAGGCGAGACCGCTGATCTGGTAGAGGCCGGGGCCGCGCAGATGTTCGCCGGGCGAGGGGAAGGTGATGATCGATTTGGCGTCCATGACGAAGGTGAACTGCCGGGCCTTGCCGGACGGCAGCAGTTCCGTGTATTTGGCGGTTTCGTTGCGGGCCATGACCGGCCGGTTCGCCGCCTGCAAGCGGCGTAGCCACTTGACGCTGAGCACCGCCTCCCAGCCCGGCAGGATCAGCCGCAGCGGATAACCGTTTTCCGGGCGCAGCCGCTCGCCGTTCTGATAAAGCGCGAGCATGGCGTCGTCCAGGGCTTTTTCGACGTCAACGGGGTCATCAACGGGGTCAGGGTCACGCGTGATCGCAAGACCTGCCCCCCTTATCCGACCCCCTTATCCTGTTTGTCACCCTGCCACAGTTCCAACGGTTCGGGTGCGGGCGTGGTCTCGGGCGCCTTGTGAGCTTCGCCCATGCGCCGCTCGATAAACGCCCGGAGTCATCCACCAGATGGACCGGCACCCGCATCGTGACCGTTCCAGCGCCCCATTTCGACTTTCGCCCAGCGCCGGGCCGCTTTCCACCGCGTGTCATGTTCGTACCTTGTGATTTCGTGACGGAATCAGTCCATCCCGACCATTTTATTCTGTCACGGAATCATTCAACCGTGCCGAACCTTGCATTCCACCGATTCTGGCCTAGGCTGAAAGTGCCGCTCCCTCCGCTGGGTGATAAATTGCAAGCGGTAGCCCGGCTAAGGTGACGGGCGGGATCTATGAAAAAGAAAAGGAGAATGACTATGAGCAGCAACACCAATCCGACAGGATGTGGTTCCATCAACACGACGGTGTACGAGTTCACCACAAATGACGCGGGGAAAACGTCGGGCACGGCCTACGGCAATCTGCCGTTGGGCGACCCCAACGGCTCACAGGTGTCGATCAACGGCACCACCGACCTGTCCCAGATCATCGTTGGCAACAACGGGGCGTGTGTCATGTCGATCGTTTACCAGTACTTCGACGGGATCGCCCGCAAGTCGGCCATTTATGTCTTCGGCCAGGGGCCAAAGGGAATGGGGTCAGGGAGTCTCCACATGAGCTTCGTCACGTCGCAGGACACGCACACGTTGTCGCTGACGAGTTCGACCCCGTCGTGCCACGACGACAAATTCGAGGACATGAACGCCATCACGCAGATCACCTGGAAGTCGGATTAACCAGCGGTCCGAGCTGACCATCAACTTCTTGACGGAACAGTGAACTAGGACCTATACGTCGTATAGGTCCTACATGTCCTGAGTCATCATCGCCCGCGCATGTTCGTAGGAGTGGACCGCAAAGCGTGGCGCGCGCTTTTCGCGGCGCAGCTCGGGTGGATGCTCGATGCGACCGCCGATCTTACCGACGTTTGTTGATTTCAAAGGTCTTTCCAGCATGCACGGAGGTCACATGCACGGGGGTCAGGTCTTGCAAAACAACACCTCGCTCTGTAATCTACCGTCATGGCAAGACCTCTCCGCATCGAGTTATCCGGCGGCCTTTATCACGTCACTTCCCGTGGCGATAGGCGCGAGGACATTTATTTTTCCGATGCCGACCGCGAAGCCTGGCTAGGGTTGCTGGGGCGGGTTTGCGCGCGCTTCAACTGGGTTTGTCATGCTTATTGCCTGATGTCCAATCACTATCATCTGGTGATTGAAACGCCGGAGGGCAATCTCGCCCAAGGCATGCGCCAACTCAACGGGGTTTATACGCAAATGGTAAACCGGACGCACGGGCGCGTCGGGCATGTTTTTCAGGGGCGATACAAGGCGATTCTGGTGGAGAAGGACAGTTATCTGCTGGAGTTGGCGCGTTATGTCGTGCTGAATCCCGTGCGCGCCGGGATGGTCGGCGATGTCGGGGATTGGCCGTGGAGCAGTTATGCGGCCGTGGTCGGCTTGGCGCCCGCGCCCGCCTGGTTGCAAACCCATTGGCTACTGGGCCGGTTTGGCCGGAAACGCGACCCGGCAATCGCCGGGTATATTGATTTTGTGCGTGCCGGCGTTGGCTTGCCAAGCATTTGGGACCATCTGCAAGGCCAGATTTATCTGGGTAGCCCTGAATTCATCGAGCGCATGCAATCCAGTCTTGCGCCGGATCATCCGCTGGATGAAATCCCCCGCATGCAACGGCGCCCGTTGGCGCATTATCGAACGGAATATGTCGACGATCCGCGCACCGGCATGGCGCTGGCCTATCTCACCGGCGATTATGCGATGAAAGTCATCGCTCGGGAATTCGGCGTGCACTACGCCACCGTGAGTCGAGCGGTGAAAGCCTACGAATCCACGCATGGGATGTAACGTGATTTTGCAAGACCTGCCCCCCATGATCACGCGCGTTGATCACCGGCTTGAGCTTGCGGGCCACGCGGGCCGGCAAGACGTCGTGCTGAACAAGGTCGAAAAATTTCGCCAAGCCCAAGTCGACGGCGATACGGTAACCGGCCTTAATATGGCCTTGTACGAGAGCTACCGCAAATGCACTGGATATTTTTGACCGCAGCAATCGTTTGCGAGGTCGTCGGCACATCGGCCCTGAAGTCATCGGAAGGTTTTTCGCGCCTATGGCCTTCAGTTATCGTCATTATTGGCTACGCGTTGGCCTTCTGCTTCCTCTCACTCGCGCTCAAAACAATTCCGGTTGGGGTGGCCTACGCAATCTGGTCCGGCATCGGCATCATTCTAATAGCATTGATTGCGTGGACTCTCTATGGGCAAGCTCTTGATCTTCCGGCAGTCATAGGCATGTCGCTCATTGCGGCCGGCATCGTTGTTCTCAATCTGTTTTCCAAGGCCGTCTCTCACTCATGAGCCGTCCAACCCATCATCCCACCGGATCTGCGCAAAAAGCCGCGCAGGCCGCCGAATTCAAACGTTATAAGGGTATTGAGCAGCCCTGACCTCTACAACGGCGTCCCTAATCCTCGCGGCTTGTACCCTTGATGATATAGCCGCCCGATTTTTCGTCGTAGTCCAGCTTCAACAGCTTCCGTTCCTGGGCCTCTTCGAGCAGTTTCCCGAACGTGCGGAAACCGTGGTAGCTTTCGTTGAAGCCGGGTTTTCGCCGCTTCAGCGCCTGCTTCACCATCGAGCCCCACACCTTTTCCTCTTCCCCGCGCTCTTCCAGAAGATCCTCGACCGTCTCCAGCACCCAGTCCAGCGCTTGCTGTTTCTTGTCTTCCTCGGCTTTCTTTTCGCCTTCCGGTTCCGGCTGGCGGGCCGTCTTGGCGGGCGCGCGCTTGGCCTTGGGCCGCGGCTTCGCGGCCTCGCGCACCAGGTCGTCGTAGAAAATGAATTCGTCGCAGTTGGCGATCAGCAGATCGGAGGTGGACTTTTTCACCCCGACGCCGATGACGAGCTTGTTGTTCTCGCGCAGCTTGCTGACCAGGGGCGAAAAATCGGAGTCGCCGCTGATGATCACGAAGGTATCGACGTGCGACTTGGTGTAGCAGAGGTCGAGCGCGTCGACGACCATGCGGATGTCGGCGGAATTCTTGCCCGACTGACGCACGTGCGGAATTTCGATCAGCTCGAAGGCCGCCTCGTGCATGCCGCCTTTGAACTCCTTGTAGCGGTCCCAGTCGCAGTAAGCCTTCTTGACCACGATATTACCCTTGAGCAGTAGCCGTTCCAGCACTTTCTGGACGTCGAAGGCGGCGTATTTGGCGTCGCGCACGCCGAGGGCGATGTTCTCGAAATCGCAGAACAAGGCCATGATCTGGGTTTTGGGTGTATGGCTCATAGGCTTTTTTATTGTGAATGGGCCGATTCGCGGGCTTCGCTCAAAACGCCGGCCCAACCGAGATCGTTCACGATGCGTTGGAAAGAGTCGTCGAGAGGCGCTTTCAAGCATAGCCTCTCGCCCGTGGCGGGATGAACGAATGCCAGGCCGGTCGCGCAGAGCAGCAACCGGCGGCAGCCGAAATGGGTTCTGAAGAAATCGTTGTGGCGTCCGTCGCCGTGGCTGGTATCGCCCACGATCGGATGAAAAATATGCTTCATGTGGCGCCGGATCTGGTGTTTCCGCCCGGTTTTCGGCGACGCTTGCAACAGCGAATAGCGGGCGGTCGGGTAACGGCCCACCGCGAACGGCAGTTCCGCGACGCCCAGGCGGCGATAATGCGTGACCGCCGCCTGGGCCGGCTTGTCGCGCCGCGCGCCGGCGTCGGTCATCCGATCGAGTTGCTCTTCCAGCGCATGATCGATGGCGCCGGTTTCATCCGTATGGCCGCGCACTACGGCGAGATAAGTCTTATCGATGCCGCCTTCGGAGAATAATGCCGTCATCCGCCGGGCGGTATCCTGATCGAGCGCGAACAGCAAGATGCCCGAAGTCGGCTTGTCCAGGCGGTGGACCGGGTATACCCGGCGGCCGAGCCGGTCCCGCACGATCTGCATGGCGTGGCGGGTTTCGTGGCGGTCGATCTCGCTCCGATGCACGAGCAGGCCGGCGGGCTTGTTCACCGCCACGAGCGAATCGTCTCGATAAAGGATTTCCAGGCTTCGGTCGGCTTGGTTCGAAGCCTCCGTTCGGGAAAACGGGCGACAGTGCCCGGCCATCGCGCTCAATGCCGCGGCTCCACCGAGTAGCGCACCCAGAGACGATGGGTCCCGCCCGGAGCGATGGTCACCGCGTCGTCCGCCGCGTTGGCGCTTTCCACGCACACCATGCGGAGATAGCCGTCTTCGTCGAAGTCGCCCAGCGCCTCGGCCTTCTCGGCCCACGGATTCCACACCACGGTGGAGCGGCTGCCCCGCTTGGCGATGCGGATGCGGCGATTCAAGCCCGGATCGTCGATCAGGCAATCGGCGCTGGATTCGAGATAAATCCGGTCGGTTTCCTCCGAGAAGATCACGGGGCCCGACTGCCGTTTGAGCCGGCCCTCGTCCGTCTTGTCGATATAGGAACAGCCGTCCAGTCCGTGTATGGCAATCCGGCGGACATCGCTCACTTGAAAATAGGCATGCAGAGCCTCGCCGATCGTAACCGGCGCAGGTCCGTCGTTATACGTCACCAGCACCATCTCCAGGGCCGTGCCGATGGTCATGTAAAGTTCGAGCGGCGTCGAATGCGGCCACTGGGCGCGGGTTTCGTCGCTCGGGACGAGACGGAAACCCAAGCGGCTCGAACCGTCCTCCAGCGCCTGCGCTTCGATCACCTCCCACGGCACGGTGCGCGCGAAGCCGTGAGCCGGCAAGGAAGCCTCGCCCGGGTGCGGCCCGAACCACGGCCAGCACACCGGCACGCCGCCGCGGATGGCTTCGCCCGGCTCGAACTTCGCCCGCGGCGACAGCCAGACGACCGGTTCCTCCCGGTGCGGCGCCCAGCTCATCAGATGCCCTCCTTGCAAGGCGATGCTCGCCATAGCGAGGCCGTTGCCGATTTCCACCGCCCCCTGCCCGTTCGGACCTTCCTTGAAGACGACCTCGCCGGCGATGCCGAAGCGCGCGTCTAAAGCAAGAATATCGTTCGGGTCCATAAATACTCCTGTCGGGGTCGGGTTGGTCAAAGAGGTTCAGTCATTAGACAAATCTTGCCGCCGCAAATCGGGCCGCGGGCAAGACTCGAATGCCGGCATGGCGTTCCGAAACGATTCAGGACCGGCTCGCCGGGGGCGAACTTTATTGCAAAAGCACGTCGGCATTGCAAGAGACGTCACATTTTTTTCGCGGAAAATGGGCTAATGAAGCGCCGGCAACGGCGTTTGCCCGTACCTTCTTCCGGGGCGAAGCCGGGGGTGCGCAAATTCGGCGAGAACCTTTCCGAACCGTTTTGCGACTAAAATGAGCCTTCCGAATCAACCAGCCGCACCGCCGAACGCATGAAACACCCTTTCTGGCGCGAAAAATCACTGGCCGAAATGACCGAACAGGAATGGGAGTCGCTGTGCGACGGGTGCGGGAAATGCTGTCTGCACAAGCTGGAAAACGAAGATACCGGCGAATTGTTCTTCACCAGCGTGGCGTGCCGGCTGCTCGATATCGAGGCTTGCCGCTGCACCCACTACGAAGAGCGCACGTCACGGGTTCCGGAATGCCTGGACCTGCGCGCCGGTTTCACGCAATACCACTGGCTTCCGTCCACCTGCGCCTACCGCCTGCTGGCGGAAGGCAAGGACCTGCCGGCCTGGCATCCGCTGGTTTGCGGCGACCCCGAGACCGTGCACGATATCGGGATTTCGATACGCCGCTATGCGATACCGGAATCCGAGGCGGACGACCTGGAAGATCATGTCATCGAATGGATGGATTGAAGGCCGCGCCGAAGGCTCATGCCTGAAAATCTTCACCCGCGGCGAATCCGCCGATGAAGTCAGATCTGGCCGGAGCGCCGGAACGATGCCGCCGTTCGACCGCGCCGCGGTCGACAGAGCGTAGGATGCGGTGAACGAAGCGAACCGCATCGATCGCGAACTACGGCACTGATCCTGCGCGCCGCCCGCCGGGACCTGGGGCGATCGAACGGACCTGCCTTGCAACCTACAGCGAATCGAGAAATCGCAGCAGTGCCTGTCTGTCCGGCTTCGCCAGCCTTTTCACCCGGTCCCGCGCGACGGCCGCTTCGCCGCCGTGCCATAACACGGCTTCCAGGACGTTGCGGGCGCGGCCGTCGTGGAGAAAGGTCGTATGCTCGGCGATGCTCGCCGCCAGACCGATACCCCACAAAGGCGGCGTGCGCCATTCGCGCGGGCCTGCCAGGAAATCGGGCCGTCCGTCCGCGAGTTCGTCGCCCATATCGTGGACCAGAAGGTCGGTATAGGGGTGAATCGTCTGGTTCGATAGCTCCGGCAACGGCGCAAAACGGCCGGTTTGGAGCGTTTCGACGTGGCACTCGTTGCAGCCGATCTCGCGAAAGATGGATTCGCCGCGCACGACCTCCGGATCGTCCGGGTTTCGTCGCGCGGGCACCGCAAGGCTCCGGACATAAAGCACGACGGCATCGAGCTGTTCCGGCGCGAGTTCCGGACGGCGGGCAGAGGGCGCCATGCGGCAGTCTTTCTGCGTTGCCGCGCAGTTCTCCTCGGGCAACAAGGGCGAGGTGATGCCCATGTCGCCCAGGAAGGCGCCGGCGATTTGCTGCGGAAGATTCGGCACGTTGGCCTTGTGACCGAAACGGCCGATGGCAACCCGCCCGCTTGCCGCATCCCACACCCGGTTGACGCGGCCCTCGATGCCGTCCCGCTTGGTGCGGCGCTCCAGATCCAGCAAGGTCTCGTCGCTCACGGCTTCGAGCAGTCCCAGCCCGAACACTGCGGGTCCGACGCGGGCCGATGTCAGCACATCATCTCCCAAGGGTCCGTAGCGGAGTTCGCTCAGAACGATCTTGGGTTTTCGGAGAGAAACCGTCTCCCCGTCCGCCAGTGTGACGGCTAACTCCTCGTACTCGATTGATACCTTGCCCTCCTCCGCCACGCCGGGAATGCCGTGGTTTTGCAGTTGATCGCCGTATACCGGATGCGGTCGCGGTCCGCCGTTTTCGGACCGGCCCGGCACGCTCAAACGGATCAGCAGCCCGCCGGCGTCGTCGTCCGGACCGTCCGGCGGCCTGCCGCGCGCATTCTTGAGATGGCAGGCGGCGCACGAAATCCGGTTGTACAGCGGCCCGAGCCCGGCAATCTCGATATCCTGGGCGGGGGGAATGACCCAGCTTTGGCGGAACAGACCCCGTCCCTTGAAGAACTCGGGCAATCGTTCCGGATTCAGCGCGGGGCTCGGGCGGGAATACCCTTCCCGGCTGTCGTCCGTCACCGTGAAACTGCCGCCGGACAAGGTCTCCGCGGCGCCCGCCGCCGAAGCCGCTCCGAGCGATAGCGCAAGAACGAGGGCGAGACGCATCACGCGCCACCTCCCTGGCCCGCTCGTTCAAGCACTTCGCGGGCCAGGCGCTCCGCTTCGGCGGCGTTGCGCTCGATCGATTCGTGCCATGCGGACTTTGCCGCGTCGACACCGTGTTGAGCATCGCCCTGTCCGGACCGAGGCTTGAATTGATTTTTCAGCACATCGGCTGCCGCTTCCGAGACGGGAACGCTGCCCGCCAATGCTCGTGCCCGCGCCGTTTTCTCCCGGATGTCGGCCTTTCCGAGCCGCTTCGCCTCCGTTTCGGCCCGGCGAACCAGCGCCCACAGGGACTTCAGCCGCTCGTGCCGGCTCGCGATGGCGGCATCGAAGAGTGCGCTGGCCAGGGGCAGGCGGGCGAGATTTCGCGCGGCGTCGTAACCGAAGCCGTTTCCAGGTTGCTCGAACGGGCGGAAATACCCAGCGGGAGCGGATCGGTACACGTCCGGCCGGACCGGTAGTTTCCGGATATCCGGGTGAAACAGGATCTTTTGGCCGTCTTGGGATAAGAGAAACTCGACGAACGCCTTGGCCGCTTCGGGCTTTCCGGTCGATGCCGTGATAGCGACATGGGCCGGCGAGTAGCCGACCCGATCGGGGTAGGCGAAGGCCAACGGCGCGCCGTTCGCGATCGCCGAGGCGAAGAAAAAGTCCATCGACACGGCGACGCCTTTCTTTCCGTTCGCCAGAATATCGGTCATGAACGGTCCGCCGGGTGCGAACAATTCGCTATTGGCGGCGATTTCGCTCAAGAGCGCCCAGCCTTTATCCCAACCGTAGGCTTCGAGCACCACGTCCGCCAGCATCGGCGCGAAACCCACCTTGGACGGAATCGGGAACAGCAGATGGCCCTCGAACGCCGGCCTGGCCAGGTCCTCCCAGGTCTTAGGATTCGGCAAAGAATGCCGGCGGAGATACTCGAGATTGAGCCCGAAACCGTAGCCGGCCATCTCGGTCGCGGCGAAATAGCCCTCGGGATCGGCGATCGGGGCCTCGCCCGCCCGTCCCGGAACGCCGGCCCGATCGACGTCCAGCTTCCGCCAGGCATGCTCGGCCTTCAGGGCCAGAAAATTGGCATAAGCGGCGGACCAATAGACGTCCACGCCGCCCTGCTGAGCCTGCCGGAGATAAGACAAGGCATCGTGCGACCTTCGCCAAATGATTTCGAGATCGATGTCGGGCCGGACCTTCTTGAAGGCGGCCTGATAACGGGAAACCACGTCCTCGGGATAGGCGGTCAGCACGACCAGCCGTTCGGCGGCATCGGCCGCGGACGTGCTCAAACCGAACCCGAGTCCAACACGAAGAACGAAAAGAAATAGCGTTCTGATCATCTCTGGCCACCTTGCTCAAAACCTGAAATTGGCGTTCATGAAGTAAGTACGGCCCGGTTCCGGGAATCCCTCTTCGTAGGCGTAGTTTTCGTCGGAGACATTGTTCACCCCGAACTCCGCGTCCAGGTCCTTGCGCACCAGCCACACCGCCTTGAGATTTCCGATGAGGAAGGCGTCCGCCTGCCGTCGTCCGTCGGAGCTGCTGAAACGGCTGGAGTTGTACTCGGTGCTGGCGATGAACCGGGTGTACTGCCAGGGCGTGTATTCGAGATACGCAAAAACCTTGTGCTTGGGCGTATCGAGCGGCCGGATATTGGGATTGGTCCGGTTGTTGCGGTCCAGGAAGGTGTAGTTGGCGTGCAGCTTCAAGGTGTCGTCCAGCGTATAGGTCGCGAACGCCTCGTAGCCGAGATGCTCGGCCTTCCCGATGTTCTGCAGCTGAAAACACGGCGGGCGGCTGCAAGCCGTGGGCGCGATGGTGACGCTTTCGATGGCGTTGGCGATGTCGCTGTAGAAAAAGCTCGCGCCGAACTCTACCGGTCCTTGCCGGCTGTCGAAACCCACTTCGTAGTTGAGGGTATCTTCCGGCTCCAATTGCGGATTGGGAATGGCCGAACCGAGCCGGAAGGAATACCGGTCCTTGATGGTCGGAAAGCGGGTTTTCCGGGCCACGAAGGCATGCACCTGCGTGTTGTCGGTCACATCGTAGAACAGCCCGCCCTGCCCGTTGATCGCCGAACGGTTGTACAGCGGGAAACGTTCCGATACGCCGCTGGTGAAAGCCCGAGCCTGGAGCTGGTCCTGACTGTCGTGGCTGACGCCCAGGGAGAGCTTCAGACGGTCGGTGAGGGTGATCGTGTCTTCCAGCCCGTAGGAAAAGAGCTGGTCGGCGTAGCGCTCGGTCGGCGTTCCCTGGTTGAGGTCGTCGACCTCCCGGTGCACGTCCTGCTTGTAGCTGAAAGAGGCCTTGATCAGATGATCGTCGAGAATCGTGGTGCCGTATTCGAGACCGGCGCCGAAGGTGTAGTCGTCATATTTGCTGGCGAAAGCGAAAGGCCTTCGTTGCGTGGTGTAGGCGGCGTCGTCGTAGGAGTCGAGCGCGTTCTCGAAGGTGTCGTAATAAAGCCGGGTTTTTACATAGTGATCCTCGAGGAAGGCGGTGCGCGAAACGAAATACACGCTTTCCTTGTTCCAGTAGGGCCAGCGCCAGAAACGCGGCGATACGGTCGGATCGGTGCCCGCATACGGCGGCGTATCCTTGCGCCCGTTCTGGTTGTAATAGCTGATGGCATACTCGTCGGTGTCGTTGGGCGTATAGCCGAGCTTGAAGCTGCCCTTGTAATCGGTGTTCCCGCTGTTGTCCCGCCTGCCGCCGTCTTCGCTCCGGGTAGGCTCGAAATCCTCCGACAGACGGAAAAACTGGCGGTCCAGGTAAGAAAACCCGCCTTGGGCGTACCACGTTCCCTGGTTGGTGCCGACATTGACGTGACCCTGATAGAAGTTGTAGTCGAAATGGCTGTCGAATCCCACGCCCGTGCCGACATTGCCCTCCAGTCGCCGGGTGGGTCTCCGGCTGACCAGGTTGATGGCGCCGCCCAGGGTATTGGGCCCGTACAGCACCGACGAAAATCCCTTGCTGACATCGATCTCGCCGATATCGAAGGTGGTGAAGCGGTTCAGGTCCACGTTGCCGTCGTACGGCACGTAAACCGGGATGCCGTCGATGAACAACGGCACCTGGCGCGAGTTGAACCCGCGCACGTGGACCAGTCGTTCGTTGCGCGCCCCGAGATTTTGCAGCGTGACGCCCGGCAGCATGTTGACCGCCGACCCCACGTCGTAACGGTTGAATTTCTGAATGTCCTCCGCGGTGACGGTCTCGACCGTCGGATTGGTTTCCGACAAGAGATTCGATCCCGAAACTTCCACCACGCCGAGCGTAAACACGTTCGCCGCCCCGCCGGCTTTTTCGTCCTGCGCGGACGCTGCCGCAAACGGTAAAGAAATCCCCAAAGCCACCCACGGCTGTCTAAATCGCATAGAGCCCCCTTGTTCAAATTGCACGAAATGTGACGGCAAAATCGCCTTTTGTTCGAAAAACGACATCATTCGGGTCGCACCTTCGACCCCGGCGCCCGCGCTCAAGCGCCCTTATCATTATGTATAATTCTATATAACGTGAAGCAGGCAGAAATTACGGAGCGCGACCGAAAGCATCCTTCTCGGAACGCTCTGCGACTTGCACGCCTCGCTCCGCGTTTGTTCCAGGCAGGACGCGGCAATCAAGCCCAATCCCGGCAGACCACCCGCCTTGACCACGGCCTCGCTTTTGCGAGGCAGACGTTATAACCATTAAGAAATAACGAATCAAGACTCGAGGACTTTTGGGGCGGCTCGGACGGCATGTGCCGGGGAAGGGGTAATGGCGCCGAAATACATGACGATCATCGCGATCGGCGACGGCTCCCGACGAGCGATCGCCGATTGCCGGCTAAATCAAGCGGGGATACCTCTCGTGACGACAAAAAGAAAAACAGCGCTCGCCGTCGCTTGTCACGGCTTACTGCTCGCCGCGCCTGACGGCGCTTCGGCGGCCACCATGGAAGAACGGATGCAGGCGATGGAGCGGCGCCTGATGGAAATGGAAACCCGCCTGGAGCAATCGGAAAACGAAAACCGGCAGCTCCGCAAGCAAATCGCCGCGAAGACGCAGGAAGCGAATCCCGGACACCGGCCCGTCGCTGCGCCTGACGGCGAGGTAAAAGCTCTGAACGACAAGGTCGCCGTGCTCGAAAAGAAAATCGAGCAGGATCGCAAGGCGACGGCGGAAGCGGCAAAGAATGCGCCCAAGGTCGACATCGGCGACAAGGGCCTGGTCGTCAAATCCGCCGACGAGAACTACCGCTTGAGCGTCCGCGCCTATGCTCAGGGCGACGGCAATTTTTTCATGGACGATTCGTCAGGCGATGCGATTTCGGACAAATTCTCCATACGCCGCGCCCGTCTGACCATCGACGGCACCTTTTTCAAATGGGCGGATTTCCGTTTCTCGCCGGACTTCGGCCTGGGCAATCTGCGCCTGTTCGATGCCTTCGCCGATTTGCACTATTTTCCGTACGCCAGCCTGATGGCGGGCAAATTCAGATCGCCGATCAACGGTCTGGAACGCCAGCAGGGCGCACCCAACATCGCGTTCGTCGAACGCGCCCTGACCCAAAACCTGACGCCGGCGCGAGACATCGGCGTGATGCTGCACGGCCAAATCGCCTATCCCGGCTATACCACGCAGTACACGATATTGCCGGTGTTCAAGGAGTTCTTCGGCTATGAACTCGGCGTTTTCAATGGCGCCCGCGATGGAGCAAACGTGGACAGCGAAAAGGACGACAACAAGGAGTTCGCCGGCCGCCTCATTTCGCACCCGTTCCTGCACAGCGGCATCCCGGCTTTGGAAGGCCTGGGCATCAACATCGCCGGCAGTTGGGGACAGCCCCGGGGGCATAGCCTGAACCGGCTGACTACGGCCGGGCAGCAGGCCTTCCTGAATTACAACCCGAACGTGACTGCTTTCGGAGATGCCTACCGGATCACGCCCGGGGCTTATTGGTACTGGGGACCGTTCGGGCTGCTGACCGAATACGTCATGTCATCGCAACGGCTGGCCAACAGTACCGGCACCAGAACCGTGCGCCAGGACAACACCGCCTGGCAGGTACAAACCTCTTACGTGCTGACCGGCGAAAGGAATTCCTTCTTCGGGATCAAACCGGCCCGGAACTTCGATCCCTTCGCCGGCACCTTCGGCGCTTTCCAGATCGCGGCCCGCTGGGGCGAACTGGATGTGGACGACGATACCTTCAAGTACAACGGCGCTTTCGCCAACCCGTCCACCTCGGCCGGCAAGGCCACCGAGTGGGCGCTCGGCCTGAACTGGTATCTCAACCCCAATATCAAGCTGATGGCCGATTACGCCCAAACCTATTTCGACGGCGGTGCACCCCAAGGCCGGGATCGCCCGACCGAGAAAGTCTTCTTGACCCGGTTTCAGTACCAGTTTTGAGCGTATGCCACAAACTCCTCCGCCGGGCCCGAACCGGCGGCTTTCCAACTTCGATCCAGGAGAAACGTCATGATCGCATCCATAGCCAAATCGCTGACCCTAGCCGCCTCCGCATTCCTGCTGGGCATCGGCGCCGCCTCGGCCGATGTCACGGTATTCGCGGCCGCGAGCCTGACCAATGCCCTCGCCGACACCGGCAAAGCCTTCGAAGCGGCGAATCGGATTCCGGTGAAGTTTTCCTTTGCGTCATCTTCGGCCCTGGCCAAACAGATCGAGCAAGGCGCGCCGGCCGACATCTTCGCCTCGGCGGACACGAAATGGAT
This sequence comes from Methylocaldum sp. MU1018, assembly GCF_053646775.1. Taxonomy (NCBI): domain Bacteria; kingdom Pseudomonadati; phylum Pseudomonadota; class Gammaproteobacteria; order Methylococcales; family Methylococcaceae; genus Methylocaldum; species Methylocaldum sp. MU1018. Next base: position 281,702 of record NZ_CM132195.1, on the reverse strand, counting down.
GGACTATTTGGATAACAAGGGAAAAATCGACCACGATTCCCGCAAGAATTTGCTGGGCAATACCCTGGTGGTGATTGCTCCGCAAGGCAAGGGTTTCCCGGTGACGATGGCAAAAGGTTTCGACTTTTCGGGGGCTTTCGAAGGCAAGCTGTGCACCGGCGTGGTCGAGTCGGTTCCGGTCGGCATCTACGCCAAGGAAGCCTTGACCCGGCTGGGCTGGTGGGACGGTATCCGATACCGAACGGTCGGCACCGAAGACGTGCGCGCCGCGCTGAATCTGGTCGAGCGCGGGGAATGCGACGCCGGCATCGTTTACGAGACCGACGCGAAGCAAAGCAAAAAGGTCGAAGTCGTCGGACGATTTCCGGCGGATACGCATACGCCCATCGTGTATCCTTTCGCCCTGGTCACCCAATCCGGCGACGCAAAGAAATTTCTGGATTATTTGAAACAAAAACCGGCGGCCGAGATATTCGCCAGGTACGGGTTCAAGCTGCCGGAGCAGTGACCCGGCCCGGGCCGGCCGGCGGGTTACGGCACTCACAGATGAATCCGCATTCGACGAACTCCGAACAACCGCTTCCTTTGATCGAGGGCGAACTCCGGCTGATCGGCGGCCTCAACGAACGTCTCTTTCGACTGCTTGCGGCGATCGAAAAGACCGGCTCGATCAACCGGGCCGCCAAAGACGTGGGCCTGAGTTACAAAGGCGCCTGGGAAATGGTGGAGCGGGCCAACAATCTGGCTCCGCGAATCCTGGTTTCCACCGCGGTCGGCGGCCGGCACGGAGGGGGCACCCGGCTCACCTCCGCCGGCCGGGAGTTGTTGGAACTCTTTACCGATCTCCAGAAAGAGCACCATCGTTTTCTGGAGTCGAAAAACCGGCAATTGGCGGCCAACCCCAACCTCGTTTTCTTGTTCGGGAGATTGAAAATGAAAGCCAGCGCGCGCAACCAGTTCTTCGGCACGGTGACGGATATCCATACTGGCGCCGTCTACGCGGAAGTCACCGTGACGCTCAAGGGCGGAGATACGATCGTGTCGTCGATCACCATCGAGTCCGCGCAGTCGCTCGACATCAAGAACGGCGACGACGTGTTGGCGCTGGTCAAGGCCCCGCAGGTCATGATCGTCAAGGATTTCGGCGGCTATCGCCTGTCGGCGCGCAATCAGTTGAAAGGCACGGTCAAACGCGTTCAAAAAGGCGCGGTGAATTCCGAAGTCGTGATCGAGCTGGCGGGCGGCGATTCGGTGGCCGCCACCATCACCAACGAGAGCGTGGAGTCGATGGCGCTGCGCGAGGGCGACAGCGCTTGCGCCCTGTTCAAGGCGGGATCGGTCATGCTCGGGGTTGCGGATTAGCGGTCGCGGCGAACAGATGATATTGACGGCGGAAGAATGGTCGGCGCTGGCGCTGTCGCTCAAGGTTAGCCTCTGGTGCGTCGCGGCGGTTCTGCCGCCCGGCGTGCTGCTCGGATGGCTGCTCGCCCGGCACCGGTTCCACGGCAAATCCGTGGTCGAGGCCGTCGTGCACCTGCCCCTGGTGCTGCCGCCGGTGGTGACGGGCTACGTTCTGCTGCTCGCTTTCGGACGCAACGGCTGTCTGGGCCATTGGCTCGACACCTGGTTCGGCATTCGCGTGGCGTTTACCTGGAAAGGCGCGGTGATCGCCTCGGCGGTGATGAGCTTCCCGCTCATGGTGCGTGCGGCGCGGCTATCCATGAGCCTGATCGAGTCGCGGTTGGAACAGGCCGCCAGCACGCTGGGCGCGAGTCCCTTGCGGGTGTTTTTCACCGTGACCCTGCCCTTGGCCGCGCCCGGCATACTCACCGGCGCGATCCTGAGCTTCGCCCGCAGCCTGGGCGAGTTCGGCGCCACCATCACCTTCGTCGGCAACATCGAGAACGAAACCCGCACCTTGCCGCTGGCCTTGTACACCTACACCCAAACGCCCGGCACGGAAGAGCCGGCCATGCGCCTGGTGCTGATCTCCATGGCCGCGGCGTTCGCCGCCCTGATCGGGAGCGAGGTGCTGACCCGGCGCGCCGAACGGCGCTTGAGCGGCGAGTAGCGGATACCCATGCTGTCTCTCGACATCGAACTGCGTCGCCACGCCTTCGATTTGGTGGCGCAACTGGAGCTGAACGGGAACGTCACCGGATTGTTCGGTCCCTCGGGCTCGGGTAAAAGCTCGCTGCTCGGGATTATTGCCGGACTGATCCGGCCACAGCGGGGAACAATCGTTCTCGACGGCGAAACGCTCTTCGACAGCACAACCGGAATCTGTCTGCCGCCGCACCGGCGCCGGATCGGCCTGGTGTTCCAGGACAGCCAGCTGTTTCCGCATTACTCGGTGAAAGGCAATCTGCTCTACGGCCTCAAGCAGACGCCTACGAATCAGCGCCGCTTCCGCTTCGACGACATCGTCGATCTCTTAGGGCTGGCGCCCTTGCTTAACGCTCATCCCCGCAATATCTCGGGCGGCGAAAAACAGCGGGTGGCGCTGGGCCGCTCCTTGCTCGCCTCGCCCCGGCTGCTGCTGCTGGACGAACCGCTGGCGTCGCTGGATCAGGGGCTGAAAGCGCAAATCCTGCCGTTCCTGCAAAAGATCAGGGACGAATTGCAACTCCCCATGATCTACGTGTCTCACGCGCTGTCGGAAATCCTGCATCTGACCGACCGGCTGGTCCTGATCGAACAAGGCCGCATCGTCGCCGCCGGCGTCCTGCACGAGATTTTGCAAAATCCGCGGCAGGATCGGGCCGACCCGCTGGGATTGGACAACACCCTGCCCGTGACCATCGAATCCCATGACATCGAAGGCGGCTGCACCCTCGCCCGTTTCCGCGGCCTGCGCCTCGCTCTGCCGCTGCGCTCCCGGCTGGAAATCGGCCGAATCGCTTATGTCTCCGTGCATCGCGGCGAAGTGGCCTTGTCGCGCCAGGCGGTAACGGGCCTGTCCATTCAAAATCAGGTGCCGGGGCGGATCGTCGAGATCGAACCCCGCGGCGATGGCGTCGCGGTGCGGATCGACGCCGGCGCGCCTCTGCTCGCGGAAATCACGCCGCGCGCCTGGCGGGAGCTGAATTTAAGAGAAGGCGAAACGGTTTATGGCCTGATCAAAACCCGCTCGTTTTCCTATCTCATCGAGCAAACGCGAGCCGAATTCGAATCGCCCGCGCCGTAACGGTCAGCCGATCGCCCGTATCCGCAGGATTCCGACCGTCGCCCGCGCCGGCCGAGATCAGGCTGTCCTGAGCCGAGACGAAGGGCTTAATCCGCCCTACATTGTGCTGGTTGCCAAGCTCTAGCTTGGGAACCCGTTCTTGCAAGCCCCTGCTTGCTGTCGTTGGAGGAGCGGGAACTTTCGGGACGGCGTTGTCCTGACCGATATCCAGACAAATGCGGCATCGGGCCTCGAAAATTTCGCTTGCAATAATTTTATGTTTCCATAATCATTGAATTATGGAAATAAAATCCGTCGTCACCGCCCTCGCAGCGCTCGCCCAGGAATCCCGCCTGGCCGTCTTCCGTCTGTTGGTCCAAACCGGGCCGGAAGGCTTATCCGCCGGAAAAATCAGCGAGACGCTGGGCATTCTGCCCTCGTCGCTCTCTTTTCACATGAAGGAACTCGCCCACGCCGGTCTCGTTTCATCCCGGCAGGAAAGCCGTTACGTGATCTATTCGGCCAACTTCCGGACCATGAACGAGCTGCTCGGTTTCCTGACCGAAAACTGCTGCGGCGGCAAGCCTTGCACACCAACCGATTTTCCCCAACAGGAGCATTCGCCATGAAAAGATTCCATGTCCACATCGCCGTCGAAAACCTGGAAGAGAACATCCGGTTCTACAGCGCCTTGTTCCAGGCCGAGCCCAGCGTCCGGGAAGCCGATTACGCCAAGTGGATGCTGGACGACCCGCGCATCAACTTCGCCATCTCCGCACGAGGACGCAAGTCGGGCCTGGATCACCTGGGACTTCAGGTCGATTCCGGCGAGGAACTGGAACAGGTCAACCGCGGCCTGAGCGAGGCCGCCCTGCCGGTCGAAGCGCAAAAACAGGCCGCCTGCTGCTACGCCCAGTCCGACAAATACTGGACGGTCGATCCCCAAGGCATCGCCTGGGAAGCCTTTCACACCCTGAGCGGCATACCGACCTTCGGCAAAGACACGGCCATACAACTCAAACCCGCTTCGAGCTGCTGCAGCCCTTCAAAATAAGGAATCCGTCCGTAAACCCGCGTCCGCTGAACGTTCTCGTACTCTGCACCGGCAATTCCTGCCGCAGCATCCTGGGCGAAGCCCTGATCAATCACCTGGGCGCGGGACGTTTTCGTGCTTTCAGCGCCGGCAGCCACCCGACCGGCCGGGTCAACCCGAACGCCCTGGCGACGCTGGCGCGCCACGGCTTGCCGACCGAAGGCTATGCCAGCAAGTCCTGGGACGCGCTCGAAGGTACGCCGGTCGACATCCTGATCACGGTGTGCGATTCGGCCGCCGGCGAAGCCTGCCCGGTTTACCTGGGATCGGCGGTGCGCGGGCACTGGGGCTTGCCGGACCCGGCCCGCGTCACCGGCAGTCCCGAGACCATCGAAGCCGCTTTCGAAGCGACCTACACGGCGCTCGAAAAACGCATCCGCCGACTGCTGCCGCTGCCGGTGGAAACGATGTCCCGATCGGAACTGGCCGAGACGCTGAATCGGATCGGGACGGAACCCCTTTGAACGATAAGGCTGCCAGGCATGACGGGCACGGCCTGTCGGCCTTTGCCCATCCTACGAACTCCCGTATTCCGCTGCGCTTCATACGGGCTACGGATAGCGGCTTCCGCGACTCATTGCCGTATCCCAAGCGACGGATCCAGCTTGAATAGATCAAGAGAAACGACCGCCATGAACAAACAGACCCGAAATACAACCCGAAGCGCCCGCCGTTCCGCTCGCGGGTCGGGCGAAAAAGCCGAAGGCATGAGCCTGTTCGACCGCTATCTGACGGTCTGGGTATTCCTCTGCATCGTCGCCGGCATCGGCCTCGGGCATCTTTTCCCCGCAGCCTTCCAAACCGTGGGACGGCTGGAAATGGCGAAGATCAACCTGCCGGTTGCGGTGCTGATCTGGCTGATGATCATTCCGATGCTGGTCAAGGTGGACCTCAAGGCGCTGAAAGGCGTCGTGAAGCACTGGCGCGGGGTGGGCGTGACCCTGTTCGTCAACTGGGGCGTGAAACCGTTTTCCATGGCGCTCCTCGGCTGGCTGTTCATCGGCCAAGTGTTCCGGCCCTGGCTGCCGGCCGATCAGATCGATGCCTACATCGCCGGGCTGATCCTCCTGGCCGCAGCGCCGTGCACGGCCATGGTGTTCGTCTGGAGTCATTTGTCGCGCGGCGAGCCCCATTACACCCTGTCCCAGGTGGCGCTCAACGACATCGTCATGATTTTCGCCTTCGCGCCCATCGTCGGGTTGCTGTTGGGTCTGTCGGCCATCACCGTTCCGTGGAACACGCTGCTCCTGTCGGTATTGCTGTATATCGTCGTCCCCTTGATCATTGCCAACCTCTTGCGCATGGCGGTTCTGCGCCGCGGGGACGGATACGCCCGTCTGGACCGGCTGCTGAAAATCCTGCACCCCGTCTCGCTGACGGCGCTATTGGCTACGCTGGTGCTGCTGTTCGGTTTCCAGGGCGAACAGATTTTGGCTCAACCGCTGGTGATCCTGCTCCTGGCCGTGCCCATTCTGATTCAGGTGCTTTTCAACTCGGGATTGGCTTATCTTCTGAACCGCGCCGTACGCTCGCCGCATTGCGTGGCGGGCCCCTCGGCGCTGATCGGCGCCAGCAACTTTTTCGAGCTGGCCGTGGCGACCGCGATCGCCCTGTTCGGCTTCGAATCCGGCGCGGCTTTGGCGACGGTCGTGGGCGTCCTGATCGAAGTGCCGGTGATGCTGCTCGCCGTCGGCGTGGTCAACCGCAGCCGCGCCTGGTACGAACGCCGCGCCGGCGTGCCGAGCTACGAAGAATGCTGTCCGGCGCATCTGAACGCCGGGCACTGATGGCTTCGCCGCTTACCGATGAATTGACTGGAGATCGTGTCATGCAACATCGCAATCGCTGGGTATTTGCCGGAATCGTTCTCGCTCTTGGATTACCCACAGTGGTGCCGGCACAGACGGCGAGTCCGGAACGGATCGAGGAAATCGCCAAACGCGGGGCCGAGGTCATACCGTTCGACCTCAAGCAAACCCGACACATTTTCACCAAGACCGAAACGGGCGGAATCCAGCAGGTCGTGGTCCGGGAGCCCGCCAACGTCGGACAGATCGAACTCATCCGGCCGTACCTCACCAAGATCTCCCGGGAATTCGCCCGCGGCGATTTTTCCGATCCGGCGCGTATCCATGGGGAAGACATGCCGGGACACCCTCACGGGACAATGCACCCCCTGCACAATAACTAGCCTGGACCATCGGCTGGGTTGGGGGGCCCGAAACCCGGCATTCGGGCGTGCTTGCCGGTTACTTCGCCATCCCGGCCTGCCTTGTCGGGCATACCGCGGAATCCGCCATTGCGCCGAGGCTATTCCCCCCTTGCGCCGGGTAGCGACGCCGTCGAAGCCGACGTCCACGCACCGGATCGTGCCGAACGCGGACCACGACCGACCTTCCACCCGCGTCGGGGCCGTGATGAATTATTCGGGCCGGCGCCGTGCTTCGCTCGACACGAAAAATTCTTTTCCGGACTCGTGGTCAGTTTCGCTCATCCGGCTGTCTAATGGACTGTTAACGCCACGCTAACCAAGGATGCATCATGAGCCATCAGAATCCAGGTAACGAGTCGCGCGATTTGTCTCAAATGACGCAATTCGGCATCTTTTATCCGCTCGGCTATCTCGTGGTCGCGTTTCCGGACGAGAAAGATGCACAACAGGTGCAGCGCGATCTCATGACCGGCGGGTACGACCCGGCGGATTGTCAGCTTTTTACATGCGGAGACGTGGCGGCCGCCGCGCAGCGCAATCTCGCGGAGAATACGGGCTTTCTGGCACGATTGGGCTGGGCCGACGAGGCCGTGCAAGCCCATCTGGACGCGGCCAAGCAAGGCTCGGCGTTCCTGCTGATCTACGCGCCCGGCGATACCGAGACGGCACGTGCGCTAAACGTCGTCCGCCGCGTGCCGTTCGACTTCGCACACCGCTACCACCGCTTCGCGATCGAAGAACTGAAGTGATCGGGACTTACGCAGAACGGCCTTACTGCGCTTAGCTCCCTCTCACTTCGGGAAGGGCGTCTCCGGCGCTCGCGGAGACGCCGTTTGCGATTGGAAGGAGCCAATGCACAAGCCCCGAGAAAAAACAGGCAGTCTGTTCAGAAATCGGATGGAGGATTCATCTTCACTGACAGTCAAATTTGCGAGAGGCGTTCCTCACCTTATAAGAGTCCAATAGCGTCAATGAAGGAGATCATCATGAGCGGATATCAGATCGCCGTCATCGTCGGCAGCCTTCGCAAGGAATCGTTCAACCGCAAACTGGCCGACGCCGTCGTAACGAGATCATGGCCGCCCAAGGACTGCTGTTCGTCACGTCCGAATACAACCGGTCTATCCCCGGGGTGCTCAAGAACGCCATCGACTCCGCGCCAAACCCGTCCGACCGCCTTTGCCCCGCATCCACGTGCTGCGCACCATTCCGGACAGCCGGAAGATCAAGGCGGCGACGGCCGGCGCCTCGCGCGCTGATTGGGCGAAGGCGTCGCGGCCTTCGACCGGCACCCGGAGCACGGTTTGAACGTGCTGACATCCAAGGGCGAAACCATCGCCGCCGATCTGGTCGTCCTCGGCATCGGCGTGCGTCCGGAATCGGCACTCGCGGCCGATGCCGGCCTGGAACTGGGCGCCTTCGGCGGCATTCGCGTCGATGAATACATGCGTACCGGCGACCCCGCCATCTGGGCCGTGGGCGATGTGGTCGAAGTGAAAAATCGCGTCACCGGGGAATGGCAGCTCGTCCCGCTGGCCGGTCCCGCCAACCGGCAGGGGCGCGTCGCGGCGACCGCCATTCTTCAGCATTTCGATCGCAACGACGGTACGCCGCCGCCCCTGAAATTCGACGGCGTGCTCGGAACCGCCGTGTGCGAAGTGTTCGGTCTCGCCATCGCTTGTACCGGCGCCAACGAAAAGCTGCTTAGGCAAGCCGGCATGAATTACGAAAAGGTCTACCTGCATCCCGGCCACCATGCGAGCTATTTCCCGGGCGCCAGGCCGATCCACCTGAAACTGCTGTTCTCCGAGACCAACGGCAGGATTCTGGGCGCGCAAGCCGCGGGCGAACTCGACGTGGCACGGCGCATTGATGTCATCGCCACGGCCATGGTGCAGGGAGCTTCGGTATTCGACCTGGAGGACCTGGAGCTTTGCTATGCCCCCCAGTTCGGCGCCGCCAAGGACCCCGTCAATGTGGCCGGCATGATCGCCGCTAACCATCTCCGCGGCGGCCTGCCCCTGGCGGATTGGGATGAATTGGCGCGCACCGAAGCCCTGCTGGTGGACGTTCGCAGCGAAGCGGAATTCGCCGGCGGCCACATCCCGAACGCACGAAGCCTGCCGCTCGAAACCTTGCGCGGCAGGCTTCACGAATTACCCAAGGATCGCGAGATCTAGCTCATCTGCGGCGTCTGGCAACGGGCTTATTACGCCTTTCGGCTATTGGCGCAGAACGGCCTCCGGGTCAAGGTACTGTCCGGCGGCATGCAGACCTACCGCGCTCGGATGCGGACCGGCGGCTGAACACGGCGAGCAGAGGGGGCGACGGCCCTGCTCACGGCGCTTTTTCCGCGCGAGCCGGCTTTCGGCAGAGCCTTCATCCTAAATCCGGCCGTCGGAAACAACCTGAAAAGCCCTAAACCCTCTCCCCGGCCCTCTCCCAAAGGGAGAGGGTGTTTTGAAGTTCGGGAGAAGGGCGTTTGGCCCCTCGCCCTTTGGGAGAGGGGTTAGGGTGAGGGCATGCGGCGGCTGACGCGGCCTTGCGGTCATTTCGGAGATTCAATTGCGGCTTTCGGGTTCATCCACCCGGGTCTCGGACAGGGCGGGTTCCGGCGCGAACAGGTCCAACTGTCCCGTTGTCGGACGCTGCGCGCTTTCCAGAACCGAAAAGCTGACGCCCAGCAGCCGGACCTTGCGGCGGCCGGCTTCGGTGCGGTCGAGGAGTTCGGCGAGATGGGGGAGGACATCGCGGGCGTCTCGGAAAGGGCGATCCAGCGTTCGAGTGCGGGTGATCTGCTCGAAGTCGTCGTATTTGACTTTGACGGTCAGGCCATGAGCCTCGAGGCCGTGCCGGGCCAGTTTCCGGAGGACGCCCGCGGCCAGCCGGGCCAGGTGCTCGCGCATTTCGGCCCGGTCCGAAAGATCGGCCGGAAAGGTGGTTTCCGCGCCCCAGGATTTCCTCGGACGGTCGGGGATGACCGGCCGCTCGTCGATGCCGCGGGCGACCCGGTAATAGTGCTCGCCGGCCTTGCCGAACTGCCGGATCAGCGTGGCCAGCGGCACGCGCGCCAGGTCGCAGCCGCGATGGATGCCGAGCGCCCGCATCTTGGCTTCGGTGGCTTTGCCGATGCCGTGGAACGCGCCGATGGGGAGTTCCGCGATGACCGCCCGCCCCTGCTCCGGCGGGATCAGACAGAATCCGTCGGGCTTGTTCCGGTCGGAGGCGATCTTGGCGAGGAATTTGTTGTAAGAAACTCCGGCGGAGGCGGTGAGCCGGGTCGATTCCAGGATGCGGCGCTTGATCTCCCGGGCAATCCGAGTGGCGGAGCCTTGCAGGGCCGGGCTGGCCGTGACGTCGAGATACGCTTCGTCCAGAGAGACGGCTTCGACCCGGTCCGTGAACTCCAGGAAGATGGCGCGAATGTCCGCCGACACCGCCCGATACACCTCGAACCGAGGCCGGAGAAACACCGCCTCGGGACACAGCCGATAGGCGTGGGCCGCGGGCATGGCCGAACGAATGCCGAATGCCCTCGCCTCGTAGCTACAGGTGGCCACCACGCCGCGCGAGTCCGGAGCGCCGCCCACCACCACGGGCTTGCCCCGGAGTTCCGGAAAGTCTCGCTGTTCCACGGCCGCGTAGAAAGCATCCATGTCGATGTGGATGATCTTCCGGAGCGGCCGGGGCGGGTCGATTCGGTCGGGGCTATTCGCGCTCATGCGGCCAGACGCGCCGTCGGCAAAGGTATGGCCGCCGCCGGCTTATCCCGGCCTCGTACCGGTCGAGGCCCGGGCCGCTCCCGGATCCGCGGGTTTCCTGACGATGGCGGACGAAAAAATGTTCAGCCCTCCGCGAAATCGACGATCGCATCCAGAAAATCGGGAAAATGCCGAAAACTATGGTCTCCGCCCTCGATGACGGTTTGGCGAGCGCCGGCGTATTTCTGCACCGCCTGGCGATAATCCAGCACCTCGTCCCCGGTTTCCACCAGCAGCCAGAAGCGCTCCGGCCGCGCCAACTGCGGCACGGCCAAGGCGTCCAGTTCGGCGATGTGCTCGGACGTGAACTCGAAGGTCTCGCCGGTGTAGAGGTTGGTCTGCGGTCCGACGAAGGCGGCCAGGGTCCGGGGGGCATCCGCCGCCGGATTGATCAGTACCGCGCGGAGATCGTGCTTCTCCGCGAGATAGGTCGCATAGTAGCCCCCCAGAGAACTGCCCACCAACGTCGGAACCGTCGGGGATTGCGCCAGGGCGCGCTCGATCCGCTCGATCGCCTGCCGCGGGCCGACCGGCAACTGTTCGCACCAGAACCGGTCGGCCAACCCGCGGGCAGCCATGCGTTCCGCAAGGCGGCGGGCTTTTGCGGAGGCCGGCGACGAACGGAAACCGTGAAGATAGACAATCATGGATCCTCCATTTGGACGTTCAGAAACTCGGAAGAGCGATATCTTATGCTTTCGGCCGGTTTCCGGCACCGGAAGTCCGTCGCCGGGGAAGGCTTCAGAAATAAACCTGCCACGAGGCCATGCCGCCCAGAAAGTCGCGTCCGGCTTCCCGGCGCAGCGACAGCTCGAAGTGCAGCGCGTTCTCCTCCGAGAGGCCGATGCGCTGCTGAAGAAGCAGTTCGTCGCTGTGCCGGGGCCCGCCGAACCAGTAATTCAGCCATCGGCCGGAAAGCCCCGCGCGCCAGCTTTTCGAAAAATCGTGATAAACACCGAACGACGGTCCGATACCCAGGGCCACGATATTCCTGAACTCTTCGGCCACTTCCAGAGAGCCCTCGGCAAAGGCGTAAAAGAGAGTATGCCCCGCCAGGTCGTAGCTGAGCCCCACGCCCGGATTGAAACGCCCGACCAGCGAGGCGGTCCGGCCGCCGTCCAGATATCTTCGCGCCGCGCCCGCGCCGGCTTTCCACGAGATGCCGGACAGCGACCGGTTCCACGGCGCCAGGGACACGACGTCGAGAGCGTCGAATCGCTCCAGTTCAACCCTCCCCCGTTCCGGAAAAATCCGCAGCGCCGTGTTGAATACCTGGATTTGCGAACCCCGGATGTAGCCGCCTTTGGGGTCCATCAGATCGTGATAGGCGGGACGATATTCGAGCTGAAGAAAATAGCCGAGTGGGGCGAGTCCGTTGCCGAACCGGAATCGGCTGCTGGCATGGCCCTGATCCGGCCGCACCTCCGGTACCGGAACGTGCGGCGTTTGCGCGGGCAGATCCAGCCGGTTTCTGGCCTTGAGCAGGCCGAAGACGATCGGGCTCAGCGCTTCGGCCGTCTCGGCGTCGGTCGCCTTGCGATATTCGGCCAGATCGATGGCGAGTTCCAGCGCTTGCGCCCGTCTCGTCGTGGAAAGGGCTTCGAGTGCCGGAGCGTCCGGGACCGTTCGCCCCATCGCAAGAGCATCGGCCAGACTCCGCATTTCGCCATCGGCGGCGGCCCAGCGGCTCAGCGCCACCGTGCTGCGGGCCGGGCGGAACTTGACCGCCTTCAAGAGTCCCGGGGTTGCGGTAACGGCGCGGATCGTATCGGACGGTATCGCCCAGCCGCGAAACCGGTCCGAGAGCCGCAAGTCCGGCCGGGCCGCCTCCAGAAGCAGCAGCAATTGATAGGCGCAGTTCTCGTCGAGGAAGAAATAATCGGCATAAACCGCTCCGAGCTCCCATAAGTGCCGCAGCAGCCGCATCGTTTCGTCGGGAGTCAGGTCGAGTCGGTACTCCCAGAGATCGCGATTCTCGATATCGCCGTATTCCTTCACCTTGAGGTAATAGGGCAATACGGAAAACCGCCCGGGATAGCCGCCGAACAAGCCCTTGAGCGCGAACGCCATGCCGCGCTCCCCGCCGGTTCTAGCCGCGTAACTGGCGGCATGGGCGAGCAGGTCCGCCGAGTCTTCGGCATCGATGCGCAGCAGCGTGTGCCCGAACATCGAGGCGGGATTGTTGAGATAGGCCGAGGCAAAGATCAGGCTGATCCGCCGGGGCTGCAACATGGCGAGCCAGTTCTCGAAACGTTCGCAGCGCGGTTCGGCAAGCTTTTCGGGATCGAACCCGAGTTCCTGCTTCAGCCAGGCATAGCGCGCGGGAAACCGGCATCGTGCCGGCTCGACCGCGGCCTCGGAATCTCCCAAAAAAGCGGCTAGCGTCGCGGCCAGTTCGTCCGCCGGATCGGTCTTGCCGGCCGCCGCCAGAAAAAAGGCGGGATCGTCGATGAGACTCGTGGCGCCCGGCCCGAACAGGTCGGAGCGATAATGGAGCAAGGTCCGCCATTCCGCGCGGTCCGCCAGATGCCGATCCCGCGCCGCCTGCAACAACTCCTGCGCATAAACGTCGTCGCGGGCCGGGACGGAAGCGCAGACCGCGCAGAATCCCAGCAGCAGAATCAGACGTCCGGCCATGCGGGCTCAAACCGCCGCCTATCTGCCGACGGCGCTCAGGGCAGAGCGGCTTGCAGCTCCGGACGATCGGCCAAATCGGTCATGAATTTCGCCAGCCAGTCCTCGGCGCTGATCCGATCGGAGCCGAACCAGGTCGAAAACCGGGCCTTGATGAATTGGTAGAACATCGGACGATCGACCTCGGAAATCTGTAACAAATCCGCCAGCGCAGCCAGGTGCTCGCCGCTCCCGAGCGCCATGTCTTCCCGTAGGCGCTCGAAATTGGCGGCGGCGAATTCGTTTATCCGCGACCTCGCCGAGTGATCGTGCTTGTCTCGCGGACTGGTGCTCGACGTGAAATCCGAGGACGCATCGGTCGTATTCTCGAAGGTCTCCGTAGTCGACTCGGTCGAATCGGTGGTGACGGCGCAGGAGGACAACGCCAGTGCGACAAACAGAGCGCCCAGCGCATTAAAAAAGTTCGAAGCGTACATACGTCTACCTAAATCCATGAAAAAGGCCATTTCCCCTCTTTTCCAAGGCTTGACGGAAAATTCGCCCGGCCGCCATGTACGCACCCGGGTTTCACGAAGCGCGCGGGGGCGGCGCCGAATACCAGGAGAATATTTCAGTTATGACCCGGCTTTTTTACAACAATTCAACCCCTTAGGGCAAAGGAACGTTCGTTTTTTTAAACGGGGCCGGAGCGGGATTCGCGCATGCCGGAGCCTCTGCAAAAGGTATGCAAATTTGCGTATTGGAAGACGATGGGCTTTTCGTAACGATGACAATCGGACTGAAAACCCGGTAGCGGCCATCGGAGGCCGGATCGGATTTCAAGAGCGCCCCGGGCATTCTTCGATTATGGCCGGGATCGCCGGAAAACCACTCATCGGAAGGGATACCATGGAAACGATTCTTCAATCCAGCGACACCCGGTCCAAAGCCAGGCAAATTTCATTGCTCTGGGCCAAGTGGCTCAGGAAAAGCGGCAAGGAGGTCAAACGGGCACAGCGATTGGCGTTCGAATCGGAGCTGGACTCCTTCTTGCGGAAATATCCGGATTATTGGGGCGTGAACACGATCGAGATGCGCTTGAATCCCGTATCCGCCGAACATAACGGTTGAACGGTCCGCGCCCATATCCCAGGAATATTGCGCTTCGAAACCGGACAATCCCAAACCTCGCCCAGGCAAAACCATCCGGACATACGCTTTTATCGTTCCGGCGCGCTTTCCGATTTTCCAATGGCGGCCCGTGTGGTCGGGATGAGGGTCTTTCGGTTCGAATAGCGACGTCAATCATGGGTCTGAATCGGAGAGTCAATCGGAGCTTCCTTGGCTTACGGCGTTCGAGGAAAAATTTTTGGCGCCGCCGCCCTCCCCTTCCCGCTTGTCAGCGCTTCTCCGGCGGCGGTTCGGCTACCTTTAAATATCCTCGGGTCTCCTCGGTTTCCGGGCTGGTTTGGCCGACCTCGGGCAGGACTTTCCCCGTACAAAGCCAGTAACCGTACTGCGGCCACTCTTTGGAAATCGCCTCGATGTGCCAGGCGTAAACCTTTTGTTTTTTATGCTCCAGATTGCTGAGCTGGTTCGTTCCTATCCCTGTCTTTTGGGCGAATTCGTCCCTCGTCAGACCCAAAGTCTTACGCAACCGCTTGATGCGATCATTCGCGGCAAATTCATCGAGCCCATACATCACACTTGTATTATTTACAGATATGTATAAAATACACGTTCAAATAACCTGTTATTTCCCAATGTAACGCAACGAGGGGACATTATGGACGAACAGGACATCCGTCAAGTGCTGTTGCTGCCGCATGTGCAGGTGATGCACCGGGAGAAGTTCGCGGAGTTGGTCGGGGTATCGCCGGGCGTGGTGGAGGGCTGGGTCGATCGCGGCCAGGTGGACAGCATCGTCATCGGCAAGCACCGCCTGATCAACATGGTCAAACTCACCCTACGCTGCCTCGAGCATGAAACCTGTTTCTAAGCCGAACCACAGGAAAAACATCGATGCCGGCCCTTCGAACCAAGATTCCCCTCGGCGATCTTCACGCGGCATGCCAATCGATCGTGACCCAGTCGGTCGACTATGTCCGCCGCGGCGGTAGTATCGAACTCGGCTATTTGATGTACCGGAATCAGCTTCAAGGCTTTCTCCTCTTTACCGCCGGCACCGCCGGAGAGCCCGTCGTCAAACACGCGCAAAGCGCCCTCGACGCCGCATACCGCCACTTCAAGAACCGGCGGGAATCCGGGCCGCCGCACCTACCCCGCCGATGAAAATACCCGAGAACCGCCCCGGTGAATGCCCCATGAGCGTCTCCCGTTTCGCAAAACTTCTGGCCCAAACCGAGACCCGCATCGCTCTCGCCGCCCTTTTGCTCGCCGTTGCCTGCATCGGCATCGGCGGCGTGATTGCCGACCGCTTCGTGACCTTTCACCTTCTCACCGGAACGAAAGATTAGAGTGTTTTTCGGGCGTGTTATAGCCGAAACGCTTCCGATCCGGCATCGGTGCAGGCGCGCTGACTGCTTTTTGCCGGCACCGAACACCGTTTGGGAATCTCTGAGAAATCTCCAATTCGGAAGAGCGGCCTGGACAACCGATCGATCCAACAGACCTTCTCCGATCGCAAACCCCGCTTGAGCCTCGCCCCTTCCCGGGCGTTGGGTTTCGCGATTTTACTTTTCGACCATCCGTAAAAGGCGTCCTATCCCGGCTCCGTCTGCGAACCTATTTCAGGCCGAGCCGCCGCGCCAGCTTGTGCAGATTGCTCGGATCCACGTCCAGTTGGCGCGCGGCCCTGGCCCAGTTGCCGCCGCACAGACGAAGCGCATCCTGTATAGAGCGGCGCTGGCGCTCCTCAACCGCATCGCGCAATGTGGATACTCTTTCCGATTCGTTGGCCGCGGCGGCGGAATGCGCGTCGGCGACGCGCTCGAACTCATCGAGATCGAGCAGGTCGACGGGCAAGGTGACGATATCGTTTCGATCGACGCCGCGGCTCATGATCTTCAACGCGGCGCGGCTGATCACATGCTCCAGTTCGCGCACATTGCCCGGCCAGCGATATTGCTTGAGCGCGGTCTCCGCTTCCGGGGCGAGCCGCAGGCTGCGCAGACCCAGCCGCGCACGGTTGAGTTCGAGAAAGCGCCCGGCCAGGAGCAGCACGTCGTTGTCGCGTTCGCGCAGCGGCGGTATGTGTACCGGATAAACGGATAGCCGATGATAGAGATCCGCCCTGAATCCCCCGTCGCGCACCTGATCGCGCAGCTTGCGATTGGTCGCCGCGATGACCCGCACGTCCACATGCCGCGGCTGATCCTCGCCGAGCCGCTGAATCTCGCCGTTTTGCAGCGTGCGCAAGAGCTTTGCCTGCACCGAGAGCGGCAACTCGCCCACTTCGTCGAGAAACAGAACGCCGCCATCGGCGGCTTCGAAGCGCCCCGGCCTTTCGATGGTCGCCCCCGAAAACGCTCCTTTTGCGTGGCCGAATAATTCGCTCTCGGCCAGCGATTCGGGCAAGGCCGCGCAATTGACGTGCACCAGCGGCTGAGCGCGACGGCGCGACAGACGATGCAGCCGGCGCGCGAACAATTCCTTGCCCACGCCCGTCTCTCCCAACAGCAACACGGGCAATTCGGAGTCGGCCACCACTTCGAGTTCGCGCAGCAATTGGGTCATGGCCTGGCTCTGGCCGACGATCTCGCCGTCGTCCTGCGGCGGCGGCACCGCGAGGGACTCCTTACTGTGCACGAGTCGCAGCGCGCGGATTTCCGCTTCCAATCGGGTCACCCGTATCGATGCCTCGATCAGCGTCGCGAGTTCGCTCAGGCGGTTGCGCGCCGCCTCGTCGAAGGCGCCGACCTGCAAGGCATCCAAAGTGAGCGCGCCCCACGGCTGACCTTCCACGTACAGGCTGATGCCCATGCAATCGTGTACCGGCAGAGGTTCGCCGACGTGGGTGTCGATAAGGCCGTCGTAGGGGTCGGGCAGACCGCTGTCGTGATTGAAGCAGGTGAGATCGCGCCGCGAAAGAATGGCGGCCAGACGCGGATGCTGGCTCGTCGCGAAACGCCGGCCCAAGGCATCGCGCACCAATCCATCGATGGCGACCGGGCGCAAATACGCTTCTTCCAAGCGCAACAACGCTACCGCTCCGCAGCGGAATTGCATCCGCAAGGCGCTCACCAGTCTTTGCAATCGCACCGCCTGCGGCAAATCGGCCGCCAGATCGGCCATCAGCATATTCTCGAACATGGTTTATTTTACCGTTAAAGGTATTTTTAACCCTAACATAACTTGGTCAAAAATACCATTGATTATATAACTCGTTAATTTATATATTGAATTTATCTGGCCTACAATTTGCTGAATAAGAGTTGCAATTCACAAAGGATTCAATCATGAACACACTCGATCAATCTCTGGGCCATCTCGCCCGCACCATCGCCGGAGCAACGCAGATTTTCCATGAATACGGGCTGGATTTCTGTTGCGGCGGCAAACAAAGCCTGCGCGAAGCGGCCCGCGCCAAGGGCCTGCAACCGGAAATCGTCGCCCGCCGACTGGAAAACCTGCAAGCGCAGCAGACTTCGGATGCCGATAGATGGAAGGACGCGCCTACGGCCGAACTCATCGCGCACATCGTCGATCGCTTTCATGAACGCCATCGCGTGCAATTGCCGGAACTGATCCGCCTGGCGCGCAAAGTCGAACAGGTTCACGGCGATCGGGCCGAATGCCCGCACGGCCTGGCCGATCATCTCGGCACCTTGTGGCAGGAGCTGGAAAGCCATATGCACAAGGAAGAACGGGTGCTGTTCCCGCTATTGTCGCTCGGCGCGAGGGCCGCTGTGCAAGGGCCGATTCTGGTCATGCGCATGGAACACGACAATCACGGCGAAGCGCTGCAACGCCTGATCGAACTCACCGACGGCTTCACGCCGCCCGCCACGGCCTGCAACACATGGCGCGCCCTGTATCTGGGACTGGCGACGCTGTGCGTAGACCTGATGGAACACATCCATCTGGAGAACAACGTTCTTTTCGAAACCGCCTCGCAAACGCAAAAAATGGAGTCCTCCCATGGGTAACTACCGCAAGCTCTGGTTTACGCTGATCGGCATATTGGCCGTGACCTTCACCCTGCTCGGTTATTACGGCACCGAGGTCTATCGCAGCGCGCCGCCGATTCCGCAGCGCATCATCACCCACGAAGGCCGGACGCTTTACGCGCAGGAACGCATCCTCGACGGGCAGACCGCCTGGCAGTCCGTGGGCGGCATGCAACTGGGCTCGATCTGGGGACACGGCGCTTATCAGGCGCCCGACTGGACCGCCGACTGGCTGCACCGGGAACTGTCGAACTGGCTGGAGCTGGCCGCGCAAGCGGAATACGGCATGAGCTTCGACGCTCTCGACGGAGAACGCCAGGCCATTCTGACGGCGCGCCTGAAAAACGAGTACCGTCACAATACGTTCGACCAGGCGACCGGCGCCGTGACGGTCTCGGCGCGGCGAGCCGAAGCCATCGCACGGACGGCCGCCTATTACGAGCGGTTGTTCGGCGATGCGCCCGAGCTACAGAGCACGCGCGAAAGCTATGCCATGAAAGAGGCCACCCTGCCGAGCGCCGAGCGCCGCGCCGATCTGTCCGCCTTTTTCTTCTGGACCGCCTGGGCCGCCGCGACCGAGCGCCCCGGCTCCAGCGCAACCTATACCAACAACTGGCCGCATGAGCCGCTGATCGGCAATCGGCCCACCGGCGAGAACATCGTGTGGTCGATCGCCAGCGTTGCCGTCATGATGGCCGGCGTCGGCTTCCTGATCTGGGGCTGGGCGTTCCTGCGCAAGCACGACGAAAGCGACCCCAAAGCCCCGGCGAGCGATCCTCTTTCTCTGATTGCGCTCACGCCCTCCCAGCGCGCCCTCGGGAAATATCTGTTTCTCGTCGTCGCGCTCCTTTCCTTCCAGGTACTGCTGGGCGGCTTCACGGCGCATTACACGGTGGAAGGCCAGCATTTCTACGGCATCGATCTCTCGAAGTGGCTGCCCTACTCGTTGGCGCGCACCTGGCACATCCAGAGCGCCTTGTTCTGGATCGCCACGGGCTTTCTGGCCGCGGGCCTGTTTCTCGCGCCGCTCATCAACGGCGGAAAGGACCCGGCCTATCAGAAGATCGGCGTGGACATCCTGTTCTGGGCACTGGTGATCGTGGTGGCCGGCTCTTTCACCGGCAACTACCTCGCGATCGCGCAAGTGATGCCGAAAGAACTCAACTTCTGGCTCGGCCATCAGGGCTACGAATACGTTGACCTCGGCCGGCTGTGGCAGATCGGCAAGTTCGCCGGCGTCGCCTTCTGGCTGGTGCTGATGCTGCGCGGCATAGGACCGGCCTTCAAAAGGGTGGGCGACAAGAACCTGCTGGCCCTGTTCACTGCCTCGGTCGTGGCCATTGGCCTCTTTTACAGCGCCGGATTCTTTTACGGCGAGCGCACCCATCTGTCGGTGATGGAATACTGGCGTTGGTGGGTGGTGCATCTGTGGGTCGAAGGCTTCTTCGAAGTGTTCGCCACCACGGCGCTGGCCTTCGTCTTCTCCACTCTGGGCCTGGTATCCTCGCGCATGGCGACGACCGCAAGCCTGGCCTCGGCTTCGCTGTTCATGCTCGGCGGCGTGCCCGGCACCTTCCACCACCTTTATTTCTCCGGCACGACCACGCCGATCATGGCCGTGGGCGCGAGCTTCAGCGCGCTCGAAGTGGTTCCGCTGGTGGTGCTCGGCCACGAAGCCTGGGAGAACTGGCGTCTCAAGAACCGCGCGCCGTGGATGGCGAACCTGAAATGGCCGCTGATGTGCTTCATCGCCGTAGCCTTCTGGAACATGCTGGGCGCGGGCGTATTCGGCTTCATGATCAATCCGCCGATCTCGCTCTACTACGTGCAGGGTCTCAACACCACGCCGGTGCACGCCCATGCCGCGCTGTTCGGCGTGTACGGCTTCCTCGCGCTGGGCTTCACGCTGCTGGTGCTGCGCTATGTGCGTCCGCAACTGGCGTTCAACGAACGCCTCATGAAGAGGGGCTTCTGGTGGCTCAATGCGGGTCTGGTGCTGATGATCGCCACCAGTCTGTTGCCCATCGGCTTGTTCCAGTTCCATGCCAGCGTCAGTCAGGGGCTCTGGTACGCGCGCAGCGAAGCCTTCCTGCAACAGCCCTTCCTGGAAACACTGCGCTGGGTGCGCACTTTCGGCGACGCAGTCTTCATCGTCGGCGCGCTGTCGATCGCCTGGCAAGTCGTCAGCGGCTTGTTGCAGCGAGAGAGCGGCCTGCCGCTGCTAGCCGAAGCGCCCGCGCCCGCGACGGAGTAACTCTACTATCGAGCGAAAACCGCCTCGCCGCCGCACGATCGGACGCGGCGGCGACGGATCGGCCCGATCCGGGCGTCTGCCCATGCCGGAATCGAGAGGCGTGGCTGACCCCGGATCGCCATGCGGGACCGGAAGGCTCCAGAAACCCTGACAGCCCACCGGCAAAGCGGGCAAGCGCATCCCCCGCATCGAAAATCCCGGCGGGGGCGCGATTCAAGCCGCCGCCGGCGATTGCAAGAGACCGCCGCCACCAACCGCTCCTCATAATTTTTCCGTAAAATCAAATATATCCATGTTCATCTCTTCAGCAGAATGCGAGACGGCCTCATGCCCGGCATGGCGATGCTCCAATGCCAGCCATAAGCGGCGCGCCGGCGCGCTGGCCGTATCCGCGCTAGTCCTCGGGCTATTCGGCTCCAAAGGAATTGCCGCCGGCTCTGGCGACCTCCACGCCGCGCACGAGGGCCATCGCGGCAGCCCGATGACGGCTCAAACGGCCAATGGCCTCGAGACCCCCGGGACGGTCGACGCACCTCGCCAACAGGCGTTTCCCCGGGGGACGAAAGGGCTCCCGGAAGCGAAACCGACGACGGCCGTCAATTTGAAAAGCGGGGACGTGTTCGAAATGACGATCGCCCCAGTCAAGAAAAAGATCAACGGCCGGTGGGTGCGCCTGCTGGCCTACAACGGCTCCGTACCCGGCCCCGTGCTGCGCGTTCTCCAAGGAGGAGAAGTGACCCTGCGCTTGCACAACCGGGGCGATACCGAGACCAGCTTGCATGCTCACGGCGTACGCTTGGAGAACGCCTTCGACGGCGTGCCCGGCCTGACTCAAAAGGCGCAACGGATTGGCGAAACCGTCGAATACCGATTGAAGTTTCCCGATCCCGGCATCTACTGGTTCCACCCCCATGTCCGCACGGATTACGCTCTGGCGTCGGGGCTCTATGGCACCATCGTGGTCACGCCGACCGATTCCGCCTATTGGCCGCGCGTCAATCGGGAACTTGTCTGGGTGTTGTCGGACCTTGCGCTCGATCCCTCGGGCGATCGCGCGCTTTTTTTCAAAGAGACGGTCGACCATGCGCTCATGGGCCGGTTCGGGAACACCTTGCTCCTGAACGGCGACACTCATCCGCGCTTCTCCGTGAAACGCGACGAGACGGTTCGTCTTTACCTCACGAATGCGGCGAACGCGAGGACCTTCAACCTGTCCATCCCCGGCGCGCGAATGAAAGGGGTCGGCGCCGATCTCGGCCGCTACGCGCAAGAAACCTGGGTCGACAGCGTGCTCTTGGCGCCGGGCGAACGGCGCGTCGTAGACGTATTGTTCGATCAAGCGGGCGACTATCCCGTGCAGCACCGGACGCCGGATAAAACCTACTCGCTGGGCACCGTGACGGTTAAGGAGCCGGCGGTCGCTCAGTCTTACGCAAAGGAATTCGCCATCCTGCGGAGCGAAGAGCCGGACCTCGAGAACCGGACGGTCCTGGAACCCTTCTTCTCGAAGGAACCCGACAAAATTCTGAAACTCGACCTGGGCATGGATCACGCGATCATGGGAGCCGCGGGCAGCGACGAACATGGGGCCCACCGAATGCCCGACGGAACCATGATGCATCACGCGGCGACGGACGAGGATCGGCAAGACGACGGGATCGAGTGGGAGGACACGATGGCGACGATGAATCGCGTATCAACGTCCGAGACGGTGGTCTGGAAAATGGTGGACGAAATCACCGGCGAGGAAGGCATGGCCATCAAAACCTGGCGCTTCGACCGGGGCGATCAGGTCAAGATCCGCCTGGTGAACGATTCTCAGTCCATGCATCCCATGCAGCACCCGATTCATTTTCACGGCCAGCGCTTCCGGGTTCTGGCTACCAACGGGATACGCCACGAGAACCCCGATTGGCAGGATACCGTCCTCGTCCCGCGAGGAGCCACCGTGGACATTCTGCTGGATGCCGCCAATCCGGGAAGCTGGATGGCGCATTGCCACATCGCCGAGCATGGTGAGAGCGGCATGATGCTGCCATTTCAGGTGAATCCGTAGACCCAAGCCCGGCGCCGCGGATCCGAGCACGAATCGCCGCGCTACATGCCGGCGACGCGCAGGATCGGCGCGCCATCTGAGGACGGCCTCGGCGCTCAGAGGGCGGGGGGGGTGCCCAGGAAAAGCCCCCCGGACTGGCGGGCGAAGCCGAAGCGCAGTCGCGCCAGGTTTTTGCAGCGTAACGCGCTTACCGCCGAAGGCGGCTTCCTTTTCGGCCGTAAAGCCGCGATGAAAACGCTCTAGACTACTTCCGGCACTTGCCCGGCTCTTCGCTTTCAATCTCCTCGACCGAGCCGCCCTCGTACTCGACCTGTACACACGCCCCGACCGCCAGAGGACCGTCGTCTTCCTCCAGCTTGGTCGTTTCGGTCACCTGGACCTCGCGACCGCCTATCATCCAGGTGCCGACCTTGCCTTCCGGGCGCTTTTCAAGAATGCCGTAGAACTCTTCGCCGGCTTGGCTGTTCGCCGGGATCCAAAGAATTCCGCTGGACAGAAACAACAAGGTTATTAATCGTTTCATCGTTCGCTCCTTGAATGACATCGCTTCATTGGACAAACATCGCGTATCCAAAATTCGTCCGCGTGCGTCGATACGATCGTCAGGTTTGCCGGGAAAAGGCATATCCCGAGCGTCACCCCGCTAGGGAAGTTCTCCCGTTGCTTGCCATTGAAAAGCCTGTGATATCTTGCGGCCAATACCATCCCGGACATGGGGGCGACCCAAGGTGTTTCTCCGCCGCAGCGCGCTCTTCGCCTTCGCCGTTTGCCTGCTGGCCATTGCTGAGTCATCGGTCTTGGCGGCGCCACCTCAATCGGCTAACGACCCGGGGGCGAGTGCGTCCGAGCCGCCGGCATCGCCGGAGACCGTGGCGGCCAAACTTCAAACGCTTTCCGAGCTCGATCAGCGATTGGGCGGGATCCTATCCGACGCTGTTTCGGCCTTGAAGCAAGGCATCGAAAATGGCCCTCCGTTCCAGCTCGAAGAGCGCCGCGCGCGCCTCGATCGGCTGGAAAAACTGATTCGCGATCCCTCCGCGGACCCGTAGAGAAATATCGGCGCGTTCAGGAAGCCTACAGGGATGCGCTCCGGACGGGAACGACGAACGTCTGGTGGATTTCCTCAGTATCGGTCGCCTGGCACTTTATTATCAGACTCTGGATGGCCGCGAATCGGGGATCTGGCGCAATGACCGACGCCAGTGGCAGCGGCTGTCCGGCGAGGGGAACGAAGCCATCGCCCGGGGGCTGCGCACCGCACGCAAGCTGGAACCCCCACAACTGATGGTCCTGCCGCTGCCGGGGCCCAAATCACCGTGAAAGCGCTTTGCGTTCTCCGCTTCCTGCGAATCGCGACCGTTTGGGCGCTGTTCGGGGTTATCGTCCCGCCCGCCTTGGCCGACCCCGCCGTCTCATCCGAAGCCAAAACCGAGCGGCCGGCCTCGCCGTCGGAGGCGGAGGCCCAGTTGGCGACGGCCCTGGCGGGCAAGGAGGAATTGTTCCTGGCCATCCGGGAGAGCGCCGCGAATCTCAAGCCCTATCAGCAACTGATTCTGGCGGGTGACGCCGCGCGCCAGCGGGAACCGATCGACCGGCTCGCCGACAGCCGCCACATTCCGACTGCCGACGAATTGGCGCGGCTGTTCGGCAGTTTACAGGACCGGCTCGACGCTTTAGGACGTATCGAGACCTTCCGGGCTCCGGTTTATGCGCCGAACGGGCAGGCGGCCGAGAAAGATGTGCTCCGGCTGGGCGGATTCACTTTCCTTTCCGAAGGGCGTTACCTGGTGTATTCGCCCGAGGTCGACCGTTTGATCGAATTGCCCCGGCAGCCGCCCTCGAACCTGCTCGATCGGGCCCGGAAGTATGCCCGGGCGAATACGCAAACGCTGGCGCCGGTAGCCATCGATCCCATATCGGGACGAACCCTGTAGTTGATCGTGCAGATTCCGAACCTGCGCGAACGCATCGCCCAGGGAGGCGTCGTCGGCTACCTGATCCTGGTACTCGCGGGGTTTGCCTATGCGCTCGCCGCCTACCGCTTCGTCGAACTGACCCGGATCGGCTACCGGGTCCGAAATCAGTTGCAGTCGCCAAAGCTCCGGCTCGACAACCCTCTGGGGCGGGTGCTGGCACGGCTCGACCAGTTGGGCCTCGCCAGTCCGGCCCAGGCCGCCATCATTCTGGCCGATGCCCGGACCAGCACCGGCTTGCTGGTCAAAATGGTGGATCAGCTGCGCCTCGCCGGTTTCGTCAACATGTCGGTCGCGGCCAGTACGGCTCCGGACACGCCATGAAATCCTCCCTTGCCGGGATCTCGAGTCGCTCGAGATGGGTCCTGGCCGGGGCATTCGCCGTGACCTAGGTCATCAATCTGCCCTTGCCGTTATTGATCGACGCCTTGATCCGCCGGGGGGAGACCGAACTGATATCGGCTCCCAGTCCGCAGCCGCTCGATTTCATTCGCATCATTCCCAAGACCGAAGAGTCGAAACCGGTTCCGCCGCCCGTGCCCAAACCGATGACCGAGATCGCGCCGGAGGGCTGGTCGTACTCTCCCAGGTGTTGCCGGAGTATCCTCCGAGAGCCCGCGCGCAAAGGATCGAGGGCTGGGTGCGGCTCGAGATCGAGGTCAGTCCTGCGGGTACGGTCAGCGCGGCGAGGGTCGTGGCGGCCAAACCCGAGCGGGTCTTCGACGAGGCCGCGCTCAAGGCGATCCGGCGCTGGCGCTAGCGCTTCCAGCCCGCCTTCCGCGAAGGCCGCGCCGTCGCCCAGCGCGCCACGCTCACGATGAAATTCAGGCTCGAAGAGCGCTGAAGCGACTTCACCCGAATTCTCGCTCGCGGGCCTCGGCGCTTTTTGCCTGGCGGGAGATCGGAGAAACAGCACGGCTGGAATCTCGTCGATCAAGGCGCTCAGGACAGCAGAGACCCGCACCAAAATCGCGGGCGAGCAATCAGGCAAGCCTTCGGCTGGGAAAGCAGTGGCGCATCCCAAGAGATCCTCTTCGATTTCCAGGGCCATCATTGTCAATGAAGGAAAAAGGCTCTTATACTCGGCCCCGAAATCCGTTTGGAAAACAAATGTGGATTGCCGGATCAAATTTCTCAAGGGATTCCAATGTTCCCGTCAAAGCCAAAGGAGGCAAAACCATGAAAGCGCGATTCACAATAATGACATTCACCGCACTGTTTTTGTCCTTGGGAGCTACTGCGGCATTCGCCGAAAAATTCAAAATGCCGAAGACCAAGGTCAGCATGGAAAAATGCCTGGAGGCGGCCTTGGCCAAGAAAGACGGAGATGTCGTCAAGCTCGAATTCAAGATGGAACGGGACACGCCCACCTACGAATTCGAAATTGCCGGTAAAGATGGCAAGAGCTGGGAATATGAGTGCAATGCCAACACGGGAAAAATTACCGAAGAGGAGCAGGAAGTCGACAGCCCCGACGATCCCTTGTTCAAAGCCAAGATGAAGATCAGCGAGGAAGAAGCCAAGAAGATCGCCCTCGAAAAGCATCCCGGCGAGATCGTCGAAACCGAATACGAGATCGAGTCCAACGGCGATGCGTCCTATGAATTCGACATCAAGACCGCGGGCGGCAAGGAACTGAAAATGGAGGTCGACGCGGCCACCGGCAAGATCGTCGAAAACGATGAAGAAGAGATTTACCAGATCGGCAAAGAATAGCGACTCGTTCGAACTGCCCCAATCCTCGAACGGGCTCCTGACGAGCCCGTTTTTTCATCGCCCAGTCCCGCGTTGGAGACAGAGTCTGCGGCCTTTCGTCTCGGTGCGCCTCGTTTCTCGCTCTGCCGTTTGGATGCGGGTGGGAAGCTATGCTCGAAAGAATTTGGTTTGGCTGCTGTAGACAAACGTCTATCTCTACTTCTTATGCTGCCGCTCATCGGCGCAGGCGGCTCTGGCCGGAGAGAGGCGGGCGACGGGTGTGACGAGCGAATGAGCGGCCTAAAGCCAGACCGTGGAGCCAATGCAAAGCCTTCGACTGCCGTGTTAGCCATATACTCGTGCCAGCAGATAGCCAGCCAGCGGAATAACAGCAAAAAGCACAACGATACCGAGACAGCCTGAACTGGAACCTACGTTGCGCCGGAAAAGCCGAGGTGCCCTGGATTGAAGCCATTTGGCGTGGCACGACTGGCAGAAAAATTTAGTTTTGTTATTGCGCCACACCTCGATGGTACGCTCGGTGTGACGTGAAACTGCACCGCAACGCACACACTTAAAGTGCTTTTCCTTGGGCTGGTGCCTAGGCAAAAGTTTGCTCAGAAAGGACAGGACAATGACGCCTGCGATAATAATTCCGAAGATAACCTCTGGCGAGACTGGACTTCCCATGTCTAACATGAAGCAGATGTCCTAAATGCTGTCTTTTATAACGTCAAAAATGTTTCTCTAAAGTGGGTCTCAACTTCAAGATCGAACCCAACAAGACATCAAGTTTAGTAAGTAACGCTACTTGTTACGACATGAAGGGCGGGGATTTTTGTAAGCCTATGCTTACAGACGTTTAGGCTAAAAAATTTAGCACTGGCTGGCTAACCAAATTCCTCTTGTCAGCGATCTTCTGGCGATTATCCATCCCCGTTTAGCTTTCTCTGGATAGGATTCCACTAAACCGCCCGAACAATAAGCACCCGTTTAAAGCCCTGTTGGCTTCGGGCAACAAAAAAAGGCCATGCCGAAGCATGGCCTTTGGATTGTTGGCTGGGGGACTAGGATTCGAACCTAGGTTGACGGAGTCAGAGTCCGTAGTCCTACCGCTAGACGATCCCCCAATAGTGAAGCACACCGGCCGAAGCCGGCGTGTCTGACATTAACGCTTGGAGTACTGCGGACGACGTCTTGCCTTGTGCAGGCCGACTTTCTTACGTTCGACCTCGCGCGCGTCGCGGGTGACGTAGCCGGCTTTGCGCAGCGGTTGGCGCAAGGTTTCGTCGAAATCCATGAGCGCGCGAGTCAAACCATGCCGAATGGCTCCCGCCTGGCCGGTGGGACCGCCGCCTGCGACCTTGACGAACACATCCATCTTCTCCATCAGGGCGACGGCTTCAAGCGGCTGGCGTACAACCATCTGGTCGGTTTTTCTGCCGAAGTACTCTTCCAGTTGCTTGTTATTGATAACAATACGACCGGTTCCGGATTTTGCGTAGACGCGTGCGACCGCGCTTTTGCGGCGACCTGTTCCGTAATACTGCGCTTGTGCCATGATTGATTCAGCTTCTTAAATTAGATTTCCAACAATTTGGGTTGTTGAGCCTGGTGGTTGTGCGTGGGTCCCGCATAGACTTTCAGTTTGCTGAACATGGCGCGCCCCAAGGGATTGCGCGGCAACATGCCTTTTACAGCGGTCTGAATGATGCGTTCCGGATGAGTTCCGCGCAGTTTGCCCAAAGCCACGGACTTCATGTTTCCAATATAACCGGTGTGCTTGTAATAGATCTTGTCTTGTTCTTTATTGCCGGTAACACGCACTTTTTCCGCGTTGACGACGATGATGTAGTCGCCGGTGTCGACATGAGGCGTGTATTCCGCTTTGTGTTTGCCGCGCAGACGACGCGCGATCTCCGTCGAAAGGCGCCCTAGCGTCTTTCCTTCCGCGTCGATGACGTACCAGTCGCGTTTTACTTCGGCCGGTTTTGCGCTAAAGGTCTTCATTACTGCACGCTCCAAACTCTGGCGTTATTCGAAAAAGCGGGCATGATACCCGACGGCACACTATAAAACAAGCGATCGCTGAATGGCAGAAAGATCGCTTCCTTCATATTCGTCGTCAGCGATCTGATTCTGCGCAAATTCGGGAACCAGCACCTTGAGCTTATGCAGGATCACCGCTTCGTCGAAAGATCGGCACGCTTCGGCCAGTTCGGCCACGGCTTTCTTGGCCACCCGATGGTCGACGGTCACGGGATGCGCCAGCAACAATTTGCTGTGCTCGGTGGGCGTGGGCCGCTCGTGCTCGTTGAACAGTTCCTCGCTGATTTTTTCGCCGGGCCGGAGTCCGATATATTCGATCCGGATGTCCTGGCCGGGGCGTTTGCCGCTCAAGCGGATCATCTGTTCGGCCAGGTAACCTATTTTAACCGGATCGCCCATGTCCAGCACGAAGATTTCTCCGCCCTTTCCGAGGGTCGCCGCTTGCATGATCAACTGGCAGGCCTCGGGTATCGTCATGAAATAGCGGGTGACGTCGGGGTGAGTCACGGTGACCGGCCCGCCGGCCCGGATCTGCTCGCGGAACAAAGGCACCACGCTGCCCGCGGAATCCAGCACGTTTCCGAAACGCACGTTGATGAAACGGGTAGCGGCGACGCCATTCAGCCCCTGCACCAAAACTTCCGCCGCTCGCTTGGTCGCTCCCATGACGTTCTCCGGGCTCACGGCCTTGTCCGTGGAAATCAGCACGAACTCGTCGACATCGGCCGCAATCGCCGCTTCGGCCACCGTATAGGTGCCCAGGACGTTATTCTGAACCGCCTGACGAATCTGGTATTCCAGCAGCGGAACGTGCTTGTACGCCGCCGCGTGAAAAATGATTTCCGGCCGGTATCGCGAGATCACGTGCTCGACGGCCGGCTTGTCGGCGACATCGCCGAGTATCGCGGACAGGCGCAATCCGGGGAAGTCGCGCCTCAGCGCCCGTTCGATCTGGTACAGATTGAATTCGCAGCGTTCGAAGACGATCAGCTCGGCGACGGAAAACCGTGCGATCTGCTTGCACAGCTCCGAGCCGATGGAGCCGCCGCCGCCGGTAACCAGGACCCGCTTTCCGCCGAGATGGGCCTGAATGCCCTTGCGGTCGAGCTTGATCGGCGCGCGTCCGAGCAAATCTTCGATGGAAACTTCGCGCAAATGGCCGGGCGTTTGGCCCGACAGCATATCCTGCATCGACGGCAGAGTCAGAAACGGAGCGCCGGTTCCTTCGCAAATTTCGACGATGCGCCGCATTTCCTTGTCCGTGGCCGAGGGCACCGCGATCAGAATCGTCTCGACGTCCAGTTTCTCGACGAGCCGCGGAATCTGCTCGCAGCGCCCCTTTACTCTCACGCCGTGGATCTCGCTTCCTTTTTTCACCGGATCGTCGTCCGCGAACGCGACCGGCGCGAATTCCGTGCCGGAGGCGCGGAGCAAGTCTCTTACCAGCATTTCACCGGCCTTGCCGGCGCCTACGATCAGGGCTCGTCTCCCGGTCGCGAGCGCCGCGCCGCGGTCTTTCCAGATACGGTAGATCAGCCGGGGGGTGGACAACAGCAGCAACGACAGGACGGCATAGAGCGGGATGACGGATCGGGGCACGCCTTCCAGCCGGTTGACGGAAAAGATGATGACGGCGACCGTCGCGATCCCGAGGCACGAAGCCTTGGCGATGCGAACCAGATCGGGGATGGACGCAAAGCGCCAGATGCCGCGATACAGTCCCAGGCGGTGGAAGATCGCGGCTTGGACAACGATGACCAGGGGCAGCCACTGAAGCGAGGCCCTCGTTTCCAGCTCGGGCGGCAGGGATAAATTGAACCGCAACCAGTAAGCCCCGAGCCAGGCGAGGGCCACCATGACCAAATCGTGGACGAAGATGACGGTGCGCAAGCGCATTTTCGAAAGCATAGCCTGCATGGCTTATCCCCCTTGTTTTCCCGCTTCCAGCCACAGCGCCAACGCTATCAGAGGAGCATAGGCGCACACCAGAAAGAGCGGCTCCAGGTGCGGCCAGCGTACCGCGGCGAAGGCCAAAGGCCATAGCCAGCACAGATTGACGGCCAAGACCGAAAGGCTGACCCGCTTGTGGCTCGACCACCGGCGCGCCGCGCGCTGATAAGCATGGCTGCGGTGCGCCTCGTACCAGCGCTGTCCGCTAAACAGCCGCCGCAGCAAAGTCACCGTCGCATCCACGAAAAACGCACCGACCAAAATCAGCCAGACAGCCAGGGATAGCGCGCCGTCGGCGGACGTTCGCAGGGCCAGCACGGCCACCACGAATCCTACGAATGCGCTTCCCACATCCCCCATGAAAATTTTGGCGGGAGGCCAATTCCAGCACAAGAAGCCGCCGACGGCTGCCGCCAGGACCAACAACACGAGGCCGGCCCCGTCCAAGACCGACGACTGATACGCCAGAAGCCCGCACGCCGATACGGCGACCGAGACGACCTCGATGCCCGCAATCCCGTCGATGCCGTCCATAAAATTGAATAGATTCAGCAGCCACACCGTCCAAAAAATAGCAAAAACCGGACCTATCCAGCCCAACGGGTAAATTTCGGCTGCAAATCGGATCGAATCGAGGCCGTTCAGCCAATGAAGCATCCAGCCGGCCGAAGCGATTTGCACGACCAGGCGCCATCGCGCGGATACGTGTCCGTGATCGTCCCAGAATCCGATGACGGCTATCGGCAAGGCCCCGAGCACCAGCATCAAGAGATCGAAAGCGATCTGTCCCAGCCAGTAGAGACCGGCCGACGCGAGCGTGAAGGCCAGCACGATCGCCAAACCGCCGCCGCGCGGCGTTGGAGTGTGGTGGGAGCTGCGGGCATTGGGCAGATCCAACAACCGTTTCATCGCATAACCGCGCACCGCCCCGGTCAGCACGCCCGAAACCAGCAGCACGGAGACGACCCAAAACCCTATCGAAAAAAGACTCATCGGTTAATGTGCTGCGCTCTCGGCAGCCGAAAGAAGGCGGCATGATACCGGCAAAACGGCATGAGCGGTAAGATCGGCTGGCGTCCGTCAATGTCCGGCGGTATCGGCGGGCTTGTTGCCGGGGTTTTCGCCGCCCGACCCGGCGTAGGTCAACCGGTAAAACGCGGCGGCATCCGGCAGACGAAGAGACAGTTCATTATATCCGGGTTTGACCGGGTAGGTTTTGACCGCCGAACGATAAGGACCGACGGCGCTCGCCGAGGCTTGCAGCGCCAGCACGCGCGGCCTTGGCGAAAACAGTTTGAGCATGATCCGGCCGTCCCGGTCGATCATCCGGGGCGCGAAGGGAGCCGCCAGCGGTTCGCCGATGAAAACGCCCTCGCCCGGCCGCGCGACGCTCTTCCAATAAGCCTCGAGAACCGTGTCGCCTTCCAGGTAGTGCCAGATCGCCACCGCCGGGTAAGGAAACTTGCTCGTGATATTGCAGGGCTCCGCCATCGTGCCGTAGCTGGCCGTAGCCCCCGCCTCCAGCCAGCGTACGCTGCTCATCTGGGCGCTCTCGGTCAGTCGTCCGCCAAAGGAGGTCAGATGATCGGCCATCGCTCCGGGTACGAAGCTCAAAGTGTCCAAATCCGGCACCTTCGCTCTCCCGGTAAAGTAGAACAACACGTCCCGCTTGTCGCTGATGAAATCGGCTTCGACCCGACGCAGCCGGATCGCCGCGCCGAGTTTATCGATCGTCTCGTCGAAGGTGGCGGCGCGGACCGTGCGGTGCCTATCGGAGGTGTTCACCAGATAGCCGGTACCGGCCGGATAGGTGTGATCGGAAGCGACGCCGCGGTCGATCAAATGGCGGACGTCCTGGACAGTGCGGCCGGCCAGCATCATCGCGGGCCGGATTCCGTAATCCCGATAAGGCGCGCGGCTCGCGGAATGGAAATACTCGCTGGGCTTGGTTTCGCCGCATTTGGTCGAGCAATAGGCCTGATCGAAGCCGAAGGCGAAAGCCGAGGTCATCGACATGCAATCGACCCTGTAGGGCGCCATCCATGCCAGCGCATAGGCCTGGACCCGGGACGGCGTCAGCTTGTCTACCGTCTGCTTGACCGATTCGAACTGCGCGCGCGGCAGGTTATCCGATCCCGGCGGAAAACTCACCCGTATCACGTTCTCGTCGGGTATGCTCCGCCGTTTCTGATAATAGCCGCCGATGGCGATGCTCGAAGGGTCCGCCTCGTTGACGATCACCGCCAGTTCCCGCGGCCCCAGCGTCTCCCATGAAAGCAGCCGCCGCCCGGCCGTCTCCTCGGCCTGCGCTCCCCGGAATACGGCGGCGGCGAGCAGCAAAACCAGCCAGCACAGGCGCTCCGCCGTTCCGCGCCGCTCCCTGCGCCTCTTTCCGAACACCAGGCTCCCCATCTCCGCCATCAACAAACGGAGTCGGGCACCCCGCGCAGGAGGCCCTTAACTCGAAAATCCCGCAGACGCGGGGGAATGCGGCCGGCCTCAAAACCCGCGCGCGGAATCGGCAGGCAAACCGGCCTAATCGGATGCGCCACGGCTCGGTCTCACGCCAGAATTTCCCGCAAATACCGGAACAACAAGCGGGCGGACCGGGGCGCGGCCGCGGCATCGCGCTCTCGGCGCGCATCTCGCGTCAGTTGCCGCAACTTCTGCCGGTCCGCTCCCGGATTGGCCGCCAAAAACTCGTTGACCGCGACATCGCCTTCGGCGAGCATGCGATCACGCCAGCGCTCGACGAGGTGTTGCCGATGCACCGCTTCCGCGCTTTCGTTCCTGAGGGCCGCGAGCCCCGCCCGGACCGGTTCCGCGTCGATGTGGCGCAGCACTTTGCCGATGTACTTGCGCTGCCGTCTGAGCGCGCCGCGCTCGGTGATGGACTGTCCCAGCCGCACCGCTTCCATCAGCTCCGCCGGCAAAGCCAGTCGATCGAGCTGTTCGCGGGACAGCGCGATCAACTCCTCGCCGAGATCTTGCAAGGCCGCGCTCTCGCGCTTCAGCCGCGACTTGCTGATTCGCTCCGGATGCTCATCCGGCGAAATATCGGAATCGTCCATCCAGGTCATGGGAATGAATTGCAAAGGCTGGATAATGGCATCGGGTTTTCGGGCTACTATACCACCGGCATCGCCAAAACAGTGACGCCGCATGAGAATCGGACATTCAAGATGGATCTAATCCAAGAGGAAGAGTACGCTACCGGATAGAAAAAGATTGTTTCCCGAACAGATCCGCATGGACGATCATCCGACCGCAAATCCGGAATACGATGTCAACACGTCCACCTACGACTGGGCGGCGCGCGTCTTCCGGCAGATCAAGAAGCTGCTCAAGGTCCACATCACCTTGCACGGCAGCGTGGAGACCATCGATCGCGGCCATATCTTTCTTTTCAACCATTTCGCCCGCTTCGAAACCTTCATACCGCAGTATCTGATGTACGAGGCCAGGAAGGTCTACTGCTGTTCGGTGGCGTCGGCGGAATTCTTCGAGGAGGAAGACAGCGTCCTGGCGGGATTCCTGCGCGATGTCGGCGTGATTCCGAACAATTATCCGAGACTCTTGCCCTGGCTCGCCGAACAAATCCTGCTGGGCCGCAAAATCGTCATCTTCCCGGAAGGAGGCATGGTGAAGGATCGCCGGGTTCTCGACAAAAAAGGAGACTACAGCATTTATTCCCGCGTCAGCATGGATCGGCGCAAGCATCATACCGGAGCCGCCGTGCTGGCCCTGGGCCTCGAAATCTTCAAGATGGCGGTGCGGCGCGCCGAACAGCAAGGGCAGCGGCAGCGCCTGTCGGCCTGGGCCGAGGCGCTCAGGCTGGAAAGCCGCGAAGCCCTGCTGGCCGCCGCCCGCCAGCCCACGGTGGTGGTTCCGGCCAACATCACGTTCTATCCGATTCGCATCAACGACCACATTTTGAGCAACGCCGCCGAACTGCTGAGCCGCGGCCTGAGCCGCCGCCATGCGGAAGAAATCCTGATCGAGGGCAATATCCTGCTGCGCAACACCGACATGGACATCCAGTTCGGACGCCCGATCACGGCCGCGGCGTCCTGGCGCCAATGGGAAACATGGCTGGCGACCTGGCTGGCGCCCCGCATCGAAAGCCTCGACGATGTCTTCGCCCTCACCCGCAAGCCCGCCGACGTGAAAGAGCGGCTCCTCGCCGGGCGGTTGCGACAGCGCGCCACCGTCGTGCGCAACCGCTACATGCGCGAGATGTATCAGGCGGTGACGGTAAACCTCAGCCATCTCGCGGCGACACTGTTCATGCATTGCATAAGGCACCAACAACTCGAAATCGAGCGGGCGCGACTCTTCCGCGCCCTGTATCTGGCCATCAAACACACTCAGTCGTTGCCGCACGCGCATCTTCACCGCAGCCTGCAAGACGCCGACGAATATCGAAATCTGCTGGAAGGCGAGCATTCCGGCCTGCAGGAACTGATCGATACCGCAAAGGCCAGCGGACTGATCGAGGTTCGCCCGGATCGCTACCGCCTTTTGCCCAAACTGCTTCACGAATACGAATTCGATGAAATCCGCGTCGAAAACGTGATTGCCGTTTATGCCAACGAAGTCGAACCCATTTCCGGCATTACCGAAGCGATCAAACGCGCGCTGTCGGCGGAAAAAAAACTAAGCCCGGTCGAACTGGCCAATTTCCAGTTCGACGACGAAGTCAGGTCGTGGCAATGGGATTCGAAACACTATGCCAAACGCGCTCCGGCCCCGGCAATCCCGCCGGTCGCCGCGGCCGTGGCGCCCCGCCCGTTCTTTCTGAAGGCGCGATCGCCAACCGGCGCCGGCGTGATCCTGGTGCACGAACTCCTGGCTTCCCCCGCCGAAATCCGCGGTTTCGGCGAACGGCTGGCCGATCTCGGTTTTCACACGCTCGGAGTCCGGCTGAAAGGCCACGGAACGTCGCCCTACGACCTCAAAGACCGGCGCTGGGAAGATTGGCTCGACTCGCTGCAGCGCGGCTACGACATCCTGAAACCCCTGGTGTCCCGGATTTACATCGTGGGCGCCGGAACGGGCGGACTGCTGGCGCTGCGTCTGGCGAGCGAGGAGCCCGAACAACTGGCGGGAGTCGCCGCCATCTCGCCGCCCTTCAAGTTCAGCGCATCCGGGCCGATGGCCCCGCTGCTCCGCAGCACGAACATCTTGGTGCGCTGGATGTCCCGGAGAACCAGACACCCCTTCGTCGACAGATCGCCCGAGTATCCTCAATACGCCTATCGGGAAGTGCCCTTGCGCACCCTCTACGAACTGCGCCGGCTGATCCAGGAACTGGGCGAACGTCTGCCGGACGTGCGTTGTCCCGTATTGTTGGCCCAGGCCGACCGTGATCCGATTCTCGCCCCCGAAAGCGCGCGGATGATCCACGAAGCCCTGGGTTCCCGAAACAAGTTTTTCCATTCCGTGCCTGCCGACCGGCACAATGTCCTGGCCGAAGATCTCGGCGGCATAAAAGAAATCGTGATTCGTTTTTTGACCAAGGATGCTCGGGCCTGTTGAATCGGGCCCGTTCGATCGGCGGTGCCGGAGAAACCGGCCCCGCGGATATCGGTTTTCGAGTGGTCTATCGTGCAGCGGAGAAGCGCCATGCAAAACCTTCAAAGCATCGGATCGCCGCGCAGCATGGAAAAGCCGTGGCTGAAAAGTTACCCGCCGGGCGTGCCTGAACGGATCGGCGAACCGACCTACCGTTCGCTGGCGGATTTTTTCGAGGACATGGCCGCCCGCCATCGGGCGCGGCCGGCGCTGTCCAGCCTGGGGCGCACCCTCGCCTATGCCGAGCTCGAAGAATTGAGCCGGCATTTCGCCAGCTTCCTGAACCGGCATCTCGGCCTGGAACGAGGCGAGCGGATCGCCGTCATGCTGCCGAACGTGTCGCAACAGCCGGTTGCCGTGTGGGGCGCGTTGCGCGCGGGGCTCATCGTCATCAACACCAATCCCCTTTACACCGCCCGGGAACTGAAGCATCAGCTCGAAGATTCGGGCGCGTCGGCCCTGGTGACGCTCGAAAATTTCGTGCCGGTGCTGGCCGATGCGCTCCCTCTGCCGCAACTCAAGGCGATCGTCGTTTCCGGCCTCGGCGATCTGCTGCGGTTTCCCCGTTCATACCTGGTCAACTGGTATGCGCGCTTTTTCAAGAAAGGCCGCTCGGATGCTCGATTCAGCCAGGCCATTTCGTTCAACGCGGCCCTGCACGAAGGCAGCCGGCTTTCTTTCGAAAGGCCCGCTTTGCAGCCGGAAGACGTCGCCTTGCTCCAATACACCGGAGGTACCACGGGCATCGCCAAAGGCGCCATGCTGACGCATCGCAACCTGCTGGCGAACGTCGAGCAATCGACCCGGTGGATTCAAGGCAGCCTGCCCCCGGAAAAGGCCATGATCGACGGCGAGGAAGTCGTGATCACCGCGCTGCCGCTTTATCACATCTTTGCGCTGACCGTGAACCTGCTCTGCTTCACCGGACTGGGCGGCATGAACTATCTCATCGCCAATCCGCGCGACCTGCACGGCGTCGTCAAAAAGCTCGGCAAAATCCGCTTCACCGTCATAACGGGCGTCAACACGCTCTTCAAAGGATTGCTCGGCACGCCCGGCTTCGACCGACTGGATTTCGGCCCGCTCAAATTCGTCATCAGCGGCGGCATGGCGACCGAGGAAGCCGTGGCCAGGCGCTGGCGGCAAGTGACCGGTTGCCCGATCACCGAGGGCTACGGACTGACCGAAGCCTCTCCGGTGATTGCCATCAATCCGGCCGGCCTGAGCGAGTTCAACGGCAGCATCGGAGTTCCCGTACCGTCCACCGAATGCTCCGTCCGAAACGACCACGGCCGGCCGCTGCCGCCCGGAACGGCGGGCGAACTCTACGTGCGCGGACCGCAGATCATGAAAGGTTATTGGAATCGGCCGGACGAGACCGGCGCGGTCATGTCGCCGGACGGCTGGCTGCGCACCGGCGACATCGCCCGGATGGACGAAAACGGATTCCTGTATCTGGTCGACCGCAAGAAGGACATGATCCTGGTCTCGGGCTTCAACGTCTATCCCAACGAGATCGAGGCTGTCCTGAACGACCACCCGGCCATTCTGGAATGTGCCGCGATAGGCGTGCCCGACGATAAAACCGGCGAAGCGGTCAAGGTTTTCGTCGTGCGCAAGGACGAAAGCCTGGATGCGGATGCCGTCCGCCGCCGCTGCCGCATGAACTTGGCGGCTTACAAGGTGCCTAAATACGTGGAATTTTGCGATACACTTCCGAAAAGCGCCGTAGGCAAGATTCTCCGCCGGGAGTTGCGGATGGGGGCCGACGGTTAGAGCGCGCAGCACATGACTCGAAGGCTCGCTGCGTCAAAGCATTTTGCATCGGGCAGCCGTTTTGGGCCGCCTCGAGGGGGGAGCGCCGCGGCTTCCGCGTTTATCGATCGATCGTTTTCACCTCGGAGCCCGAGCGGGCTCTGGCCCTTGTCGCGTTTCCAGTCAGGAGGCAGACCATGAAAAACGTTGTCATCGCCGGCTACTGCCGTTCGCCGTTCACTCCGACCAAAAAGGGCCGGCTCGTCGGCGTCCGCCCCGACGAATTGGCCGCGCAAGTCGTTAAGGGCTTGTTGCGCAAGACAGGCGTCAGGCCGGAAGACATCGAGGATCTGATACTCGGCTGCGCCTTTCCGGAAGCCGAGCAGGGTTTGAATCTGGGGCGCCTCGTCGTGTTCCTGGCGGGTCTTCCGCAGTCGGTCGCGGGCGCCACCGTCAACCGGTTTTGCGGCTCGTCCATGCAGGCCATTCATCAGGCGGCGGGCGCGATTCAGCTAAATGCCGGCGAGGCGTTCGTTTGCG
Source organism: Methylocaldum sp. MU1018 (assembly GCF_053646775.1). Classification (NCBI taxonomy): domain Bacteria; kingdom Pseudomonadati; phylum Pseudomonadota; class Gammaproteobacteria; order Methylococcales; family Methylococcaceae; genus Methylocaldum; species Methylocaldum sp. MU1018. Next base: position 243,882 of record NZ_CM132195.1, on the reverse strand, counting down.
CCGGGGTCGAATCGATGAGCCGGGTGCCGATGACGGGCTTCAACCCGATGCCTCACCCCAAGCTTTACCGGGAATATCCGCAAGCCTACATGAGCATGGGCGAAACCGCGGAAAATCTGGCCGAACGTTACGGCATCGACCGCGCCGACCAGGAACGTTTCGCCGTCGACAGCCAGCGCAAAACGCAGGAGGCCAGAGCGTCGGGCCGGTTCGACGACGAGCTGATCCCGATCGAGACGCCCGACGGCGCGGTGACGGAGGACGGCTGTCCGCGCCCCGACACCACTCCGGAAGCCTTGGCCGGCCTCAAGCCCGCCTTCCGGGAACAGGGCGTGGTCACGGCCGGAACCTCTTCGCCGCTCACCGACGGCGCCGCCGCCGTGCTGGTCTGCTCCGAGGATTACGCGGAACGCAACGGGCTCGAACCCCTGGCGCGCATCAAAAGCATCGCGGTGTCCGGCTGCGCCCCCGAGATCATGGGCATAGGTCCGGTCGCCGCGAGCCGCAAGGCATTGCAACGCGCCGGACTCGCGCTCGAGGACATCGACATCATCGAGTTGAACGAAGCTTTCGCGGTCCAGGCGCTGGCCTGCATCCGCGAACTCGGCATCGACCAGAGCAAGCTCAACCTCCACGGTGGCGCCGTCGCCCTCGGCCATCCGCTGGGCGCCAGCGGCGCCCGCATCACCGGCAAGGCGGCGTCGCTGCTGAAAAAGGAAAAGAAGCGCTATGCACTGGCGACGCAGTGCATCGGCGGCGGACAAGGCATCGCGACGATTCTGGAAGCGGTTTGAGCCCGCTCCCGGACAACCAAACCTTCACCCTAGATTTCGAGGTGAGGCCGATATGAAGATCGAGAAAATGGCCGTCATCGGCGCAGGAGTCATGGGATCGGCGATCGCGGCCCAGGCCGCCAACGCCGGCATCCCGGTTCTGTTGCTGGATATCGTGCCCGAAGGCGCAACGGATCGGAACATGGTTGCCAAGAACGCCTTGAAGAAGCTTCAGGAAACCGATCCGCCGCCGTTGATGCATCGCAAAAATCTCGCGCGGATCACGCCCGGCAACATCCAGGACGATCTCGGAAAACTGGCCGAAACGGATTGGATCATCGAGGCGGTGATCGAGAGGCTGGACATCAAGCACACGCTCTACCGCAGTCTGGACAGCGTTCGCAAACCCGGCTCCGTCGTTTCCTCCAACACCTCCACCTTGCCCCTTTCCGAACTGACGCGGGGCATGCCGGAGAACTTCCGGCGCGACTTCCTGATCACGCACTTCTTCAACCCGCCACGCTACATGCGGCTGCTGGAGGTCGTCCACGGCCCCGAAACGCGGCCCGATGCGCTAGCCGCCCTGACCGACTTCGGCGACCGGCGGCTCGGCAAGAGCATCGTGCATTGCAAGGACACGCCCGGCTTCATCGCCAACCGCATCGGTATCTTCTGGCTGCAGTTGGGGCTCCTGGAAGCCCTGCGCCTCGGGCTCACCGTCGAGGAAGCCGACACCGTCATCAGCCGCCCGTTCGGCATCCCGAAAACAGGGGTTTTCGGCCTGCTCGACCTCGTAGGCCTCGATCTCGTTCCCCATATCGTCCCGAGCATGGACCGCGCGCTTCCGCCGAACGATCCGTTCCACGCCATCAGCCAGGTGCCGGAACGGGTGACGCGGATGATCGCGGAGGGCTATACCGGGCGCAAAGGCAAAGGCGGGTTTTATCGCCTGAACCGAGCCGGGGGTGGAAAGGTCAAGGAGGCCCTCGATCTTCAAACCGGCGCGTACCGGATCAGCGCCAAACCGGAACTCGCCAGCATTGCGGCCATGAAGACGGCAGGACTGGCCGGCCTGCTGCAATCCGCCGACAAAACGTCCGAATACGCCCGCAGCGTCATGGCCCTGACTTTGGCTTATGCCGCGGCGGTGGCACCGGAGATCGCCGACGATCTGGAATCGATCGACCGCGCCATGCGGCTCGGCTACAACTGGCAGTACGGCCCGTTCGAACTGATCGACCGGATCGGCACCGCAAATCTGGCCGGGATGCTCGAAGCCGCGGGCAAACCCGTCCCCGGCCTGCTCCGGCACGACGGACCGCTTTACCGAATCGTCGACGGACGGCTGCACGGGCTTGCGTTCACCGGAACGGGCGAAGACAAGATCGGTGGGCTAAAGCCCACCCTACGGCCCGTGAATCGGCCGCCCGGCGTCCTGCTGCTGGCGGACGTCAAGCGGCGCGGCAAGCCTCTGACGAAGAACCCTTCGGCGAGCCTTTGGGACGTGGGCGACGGCGTCGTGTGCCTCGAATTCCAGAGCAAGATGAACACCTTCGATCCCTTGCTGCTCAAGCTGATCCACAAGACCATAGCTATCGTGCGCAGCGATTACCGGGCGCTGGTGATCTACAACGAAGCCGATAATTTTTCCGCCGGGGCGAATCTCGGCGTGCTCCTCTTCGGCGTCAACATCGCGCTGTGGCCGGAAGTGGAGAACATGGTCGAGCAGGGCCAGGAGGCGTTCAAGGCGCTCAAATACGCGCCCTTCCCCGTGGTCGGCGCACCGTCGGGAATGGCCCTCGGCGGCGGATGCGAAATTCTGCTCCATTGCGATGCCGTCCAGGCTCACGCCGAGTTGTACATGGGGCTGGTCGAAGCCGGCGTCGGCGTGATTCCCGGCTGGGGCGGCTGCAAGGAGATGCTGCTCCGCGCCTTTGCCGACAAGAAGTCTCCCCAAGGCCCGGTGGCGCCGGTCGCCCGCGTCTTCGAAACCGTCAGCGTCGCCACCGTGTCGAAATCCGCCCAGGAATCGAAAGACTTGCTGTTCCTGCGCCCCGGCGACGGCATCACCATGAACCGCGACCGACTGCTGTTCGAAGCGAAAGAAAAAGCATTGGCCCTGAGCGAAAACTACACGCCACCCGAGCCGCCGGTGTTTCATCTCCCGGGGACTTCGGGCAAGGCCGCGCTGGACATGGCCATCGGCCAGTACCGGCGGCTCGGCAAGGCGACCGCCCACGACGCCGTGGTGGCGGGCGCTCTGGCCGACGTACTCACGGGAGGCGATACCGACATCAGCAAGCCCTTGTCCGAGAACGATCTCCTCGCATTGGAGCGGCGCGCCTTCATGGACCTGGTCAAACGAAAAGAAACGATCGTCCGCATGGAACACATGCTGGAAACCGGCAAGCCCTTGAGGAATTAATCATGGCCACCTACAAAGCCCCCTTGCGCGACATGCGCTTCATCTACCACGAATTCCTGGCCGACGAGCACCTTCAAGACATGCCCGGCATGGAGGATATCTCGCCCGAGCTGGTGGATGCGGTCCTGGAGGAAATGGCCAAGGTGGCCGAAAACATTCTGTTCCCCCTCAACCGGAGCGGCGACGAGGAAGGCTGCCGGTTCGAGAACGGCGAGGTCTACACCCCGCGCGGATTCAGGGAGGCGTATCAGCGCTACCGGGAAGGCGGCTGGCCGGGTTTGACCAGCCGTCCGGAATACGGCGGGCAAGGACTCCCGGAAACGGTATACGTACTGACCTCGGAAATGATGTCGGCGAGCAATCTGTCCTTCGCCATCTACACCAAGCTGACCCACGGCGCCTATTACCTGTTGCTCAAAACGGCCTCCGAGGAGATCAAGAATCTTTATCTTCCGAACATGGTGGAGGGACGCTGGACCGGCACCATGTGCCTGACCGAACCGCAATGCGGCACCGATCTCGGCCTGCTCCGCACCAAGGCGGTTCCGCAACCGGACGGCACTTATCGACTGACCGGCAACAAGATTTTCATTTCGGGCGGCGAGCAGGATCTCAGCGAGAACATCATCCAGATGGTTCTGGCGCGCACGCCCGACGCCCCGCCTGGGGTCAAGGGCATCAGCCTGTTCCTGGTGCCGAAGTTCCTGGTCAATCCGGACGGCAGCCTGGGACCGCGCAATCGCATCTTCTGCACGGCCATCGAGCACAAGATGGGCATCAAGGCGTCGAGCACCTGCAGCCTCAGTCTGGAAGACGCCACCGGCTATTTGGTCGGAGATCTCCATAAAGGACTCCGCGCCATGTTCGTCATGATGAACAGCGCCCGTCTCGAAGTCGGCTTGCAGGGCCTCGGGCTCGGCGAAGCGGCCTATCAAAATGCCGTGGCCTATGCCAAGGAGCGTCTGCAAGGCCGCGCCCTGACCGGTCCGAAAAACCCCGACAAACCGGCCGATCCGCTGATCGTCCATCCGGACGTGCGGCGCATGCTCTTGACCATGCGCGCCTATATCGAAGGCATGCGAGCGATGTCGGCCTGGGTTGGCGCGCAACTCGACAAGGAAAACCGGCACCCGGACCCGGCTGTCCGCCAGCAGGCGGAGGATTTCGTCGCCCTGCTCACCCCCGTGGTGAAGGCCTTCTTTACCGATCTCGGATTCGAAACCGCCAATCTGGCCATGCAGGTATACGGCGGGCACGGCTATATTCGCGAACACGGCGTCGAACAGTTCGTGCGCGATGCCCGCATCGCCCAGATCTACGAAGGCGCCAACGGCATCCAGGCCCTGGACCTGGTCGGACGCAAGCTGCCCGCCCACGCCGGACGGTATTTGCGAAGCTTCTTCCATCCGGTCCAGCGTTATCTCGACGAACGCGCCGGGCAAGCTCGACTGGCCTTCGTCATCGAACCGCTGGCCAAGGCGTTCGGCCGGCTGCAGCGCGCAACGGCTTTCATCGCCGAACGCAGTCTCGCCGACCCCAACGAAGCCGGTGCCGCGGCCTACGACTACCTGCATCTCTTCGGCCTCACCACCATAGCCTATTGCTGGGCGCGCATGGCGGAAATCGCGCAGGAAAAAATCAAGGACGATACGACCGGCTTTTATCAGGCCAAGCTCGACACCGCCCGCTTTTTCATGGAACGCATCCTGCCGAGAACCTCGGGACTGTTTTCCGCCCTTCTGTCCGGCAGCGGGAGCATCATGGATTTCAAGGACGAGGCGTTTTAGACCGAATCCGGAGCCATCGCTCCTTCTTTCTTCGTAAACTTGACGATACAAGCGCCATAGAACTGTCTAAGGAACGTTACCCTTAGACGGTTCTCATGCGCATGAAACGTGAATCTTCTTCCGAAATCCGGGTGTTTTGTTACGCCGGCTACCGGGGCGACGAGGAGCCGCGGCGGCTGTTGATCGACGACCGCAAGGTCAAGGTGGAAATCCTCAACCGCTGGACCACGCCGGAATATCACTACTTCAAGGTTCTCGGCGACGACTGCCGCATCTACACCATCCGTCAGAACGACCGCGACAGCCGGTGGGAGCTGACCTTGCTGCATTGAGACCGGAGAGACGATCGGCGCTCGCCCTCCCGATTCATGGGACGAGCTCGCAGACGAAAGTTGATGCTTGATGTTCCCCGCCCACTCCGCCTACACTCGGCTTCACCCCCCCAAATCGCGAGAGTGAGGACGGATATGGACGCATACTCGACCGAAGACATCAGGACTATCGCTCTGGTCGGACACGCGGGCGCGGGCAAGACGACATTGGCCGAAGCGCTTCTGTACAAGACGGGGATGATCGCTGCGCCGGGCAGCGTCGAGAAAGGGACCACCGTTTGCGACTACGACCCGCTCGAAAAAACCCATCAGCATTCCCTGAAGCTCGCCGTTGCCCATCTCGACCACCAAAATACCCGCCTCCACCTATTGGATACGCCCGGATACCCCGACTTCATGGGCCAGGCCCTGTGCGCGCTGGATGCGGTCGAAACCGTGGCCGTGGTCGTCAACGCCGCCAACGGCATCGAGTTCACCGCCGGCCGGATGATGCAATGGGCGCAGGCGCGGGGTCTGTGCCGCATGATCGTCGTGAACAAGATCGACGGCGACAATCTGAACCTGCCGGAGCTGGTGAAGGAGATTCGCGATGCCTTCGGCAAGGAATGTCTGCCGGTCAACCTCCCCGCCGACAAGGGCGCACGAGTCGTCGATTGCTTCTTCAACGGAGAAGGTGAGACCGATTTTTCCTCGCCGGCCGAAACCCATCGCGCGTTGATCGATCAAGTGGTCGAAGTCGACGAGGCGCTCATGACGCAATACCTCGAACAGGGAGAGATCGCGCCGGAAGCCTTGCACGCCCCTTTTGAAGAGGCGCTCCGCAACGGCCATCTGATTCCGATTTGCTTCGTTTCCGCCCGCACCGGCGCCGGCGTTCCCGAACTGGCGGACACGTTCGTAAAACTGCTGCCGAATCCCAAGGAGGGCAATCCACCCTTGTTCGAGCGCTGGCCGTCCAATGCCGCGCGCAAGAACGCCGTACCGTTCCGGTCGGAGCCCGACGCGGCCAAGCACGTGCTGGCCCACGTGTTCAAGGTGGAAATGGATCCGTACGTCGGCAAGATTTCGGTATTCCGCGTCCATCAGGGCACGGTCGGTCCCGATACCCAACTTTTCATCGGCGAGTCGCGCAAGCCGTTCAAGGCGGGGCATCTGTTCATGCTCCAGGGCAAACGGCACGTTCCCGTGGCACGCTGCATGCCGGGCGACATCTGCGCCGTGGCCAAAGTGGACGAAATCGAATTCGACGCGGTGCTGCACGATGCCCCCGAGGACGATCATATCCACCTGAAGCCGCTCGACTTTCCCCATGCCGTGTTCGGCCTGGCGATCACGCCCAAGCGCCGGGGCGACGAGCACAAGCTGTCCGAGGTTCTGCACAAGCTGGAAGCGGAAGACCCCGCCCTGGACGTGGCATACGATGCCTCGACCCATGAGGAAGTGATGCACGGCCTGGGCGAACTGCACCTGCAAAGAGTGCTGGAAAAAATGCAGCATCAGTACAAGCTGGAAGTGGACACCCATCCGCCCAAAATTCCTTACCGCGAAACGATCAGCTCGCCGGCCGAGGGACATTGCCGCCACAAGAAGCAGACCGGCGGCGCCGGCCAGTTCGGCGAAGTCTTCCTGCGCGTCGAGCCGCTGCCGAGAGGCACGGGTTTCGAGTTCGTGGACGAAATCAAAGGTGGCACGATTCCCGGACAATTCATCCCGGCAGTCGAGAAAGGCGTGCGCCAGGCTCTGGAAACCGGCGCCGTGGCGGGCTATCCGATACAAGATGTCCGCGTCGTGGTGTACGACGGCAAGACGCACCCGGTCGACAGCAAGGAAGTGGCGTTCGTCGCCGCCGGCAAGAAGGCCTTCCAGGATGCCGTGGCGAAAGCGCGCCCCATCGTGCTGGAGCCGGTCGTCAACATCGAGATCAGCATTCCGGAAACGGCGATCGGCGACGTCAGCGGCGATCTCTCGTCGCGGCGCGGCCAGGTCACCGGCACGGCGCCTTCACGCAGCGGAATGACGGCGGTCACCGCACGCGCGCCGCTCGCCGAACTGAGCAGTTATCATTCGCGGCTGAAATCGCTCACCGCCGGCCGCGGCTCCTATACCCTCGAATTCAGCCACTACGAGCCGGTATCCCCGCACATTCAGCAACAGCTCACGGCGCAGTACAAGCCAGCCCCGGAAGACTGAGCGCGAACCGGCACGATCCGTCACCGCCAGCCGGAATAGGACAGCAGGCGCAAAAAACGCGGAAATTCGATGCCGAGGAGCAGTTCCAGGGCTTTCGCCTCCTGCTTCAGGGTATTTATCTCGGTGCGTTGCACGTGCGGCCCGAGCCCGAAACCGATCACATTTCCGCGCCCTGGAACCTGCAAGCGCATGGTGCGCCTTTCGAAATACAGATTGAGCAATCCCATGGATTGGCGAAGCGACTGGCTCTGCGTTCCCCACAAGTTCATGGAAAGAATGCCCTCGGGATGTAAGAGCCTGCGGCTTGCCGAAAAGAAATCCTGTTGATTCACCGTCTCCGCCATGCCTTGATGATCGAAGACATCGACGAAAATATGGTCGTACTCTGCCTCTCGCCGCTCGGCTTCGGCGCAGACGAACTCGTTGCTTTCCGAAACATGGACGGTCAGCCGCGAGTCCTCCGGAAGGCCGAAGTATTCGTAAGCGACCTCGACGACCGCCGGCCGATACTCGACCGCCTCGATTCGGCACTCGGGAAAATGATCGAACAGGAATTTCGCGAGCGAACCGCCCCCTAGCCCCAACAGCAGAATTTTGCGCGGCTCGGATTTGAACAGAAGCCCTGCGAGCATCGCCCGCGCATAAGAAAGCTCCAAGTGATCGGGCTCGACGAGCGACATGGCGCTTTGCTTGGGATGGGTGCCGAAATGGAGAGAGCGCACGCCGTAAGTATCGACGACCTCGATAATGCCGAACTCGTCCCTGCTGCAATGAACCAGGACACCGCCGTACTTCCGTATCGCCATCACTTTAGAGCGGGCCGCATTTGGGCTGAAGTTCGAGGAACGGCCGATCGGACCGATTGCGCGTTATCCCATACAAAATTGAGGCAAATGCCGCGCCACCGATTTCCCACCTGCGCGCAAAGTAAATAAGTCATTGTATCGTATTGTATTTTAAGATAGGCACGCTCATTGCTTTAATATTTTTGCATAACCTCTTCAACTCGGACACCAGGGAACAGCTAAATCATCTCCATCTCTGCCGACTCTTCCCTCCGTTAACCGCAAAAACCACTTTCTCCCCTTGTTACCCCGGTGTCCTCTTTTTTTGGCGAAAGGATTGCCCGGTCAACGCCGCGCACGCATCCATCCGCCTGCCCGGTAACGCGCTCCGACGGAGCCATATCCGGCCCGCGAGGATTAATTTACGCCCCGAAAGCCATGCCTGTCTATGATCCGCATGCCCCGAATACTGCGAAGATAACGATTTTCCGGCCGATCGTGCGGCCATTTTGCGCAACGACTATCGTATCGGCGCCGGACCGGGCGCGAACGGGCGCCCCGCCTAAGATGAGCTCTCGCGAAACGGCACGGCCAAGCGGCGAGCGTTTTCGATCGGACTTTTATCTGAGCGCGGAAGCTTTGAATCGACTCAAGCCGAAGACGCAGGCTCTTCGACCGTCGCAAGAGCGATGTGGCAGAAATTCGAGTTGGCCTCCAGGAGCCTGGCTATGCGGAAAGCCTTCCGGCCTCCGGGCCACCTTATCTCGATGGCGTCGCCGCCGCGCAGTTTGCAGGGCGGCACGATCAGACTGACCGGCGCGTCCAAGGCCGTTTCGAACAACAAGGCTTGCTGCGGGTGGCTTCCGGGATGGTCGCCGAGACATCGGACGACACGCGGATTGCTTCCGAACAATTCGACGTTGTAACAGAACTGGCCGTCGTGTATCTGACCGCCCCGCACGGCGCCCACTTGAACGATCTCGTCGTCGGTATTTAGCGAGAGCAGATCGCCTATGCGGAAAGTCTGCACGCCCGAATCGATGATATAGAAGCCGGGAAGCTCGCTGCGATAGACCCTAACGGAACGCATCTCGCCGAAACGCTCGCCCTTGGCTCCCGAACCCGAAACCAGCGCGGCGGCAAACGTGCCCGTGGATTTGGAGCCGGGCGCCTCCGACCGCATGTCCGAACTCATCGGCGCTAGTTCCAGTTGGTCGAGAGCCGACCAGGACGAGAAGCCGGAACCGGTGGTGCGGCGCAATTCGATGCCGCGTACCGTCGCGACGGCCGCCTCGATTCCCAGGCTGGGCAGCGCGCGTCGCGCAGTCAGTTCCGGCTGGTGCGGCAGGCGCTCGCCGAGCCTCGGAAGAACCAGCGTCAACGGATTTTCATCCGGCTTGCCGCCCGCCCGAATGTCGCTGCGCAATCCGCTCAACAAGCGGTCCACGAACAGAAAGCGCAGACCGGGCTTGCTGTTTGGTGCCGGCGCCGGCGCGGGCACCGGCATGATCGATCCCGCATCCGAATCATCGAAACAAAAAACCGCGCGCGCACCGTTATTGACGGCCGTCGATTCGATTCTCGCGAGTTCCGCGTGGGCCGCCAAAAAATCGAACAGCCTCTGCATGTCCCTCTGCTCGAGCCGGTTCGGAGCGGCTATCCCGAACAACAGCGCGACCTTGAAGAACCGGGTGACGGCAGCCGGCTCAAGGGCGTCGCCGTCAAGCGACACATAATGGAAGCCGCGTCCTTCGGCCGCCCGGAAAAGCCGAAAGACAAATGCCCAAAAGGACGCGGGCGGCGCCTCGTAAATCTGGGCCGCCCGCAAAAGGCTGTTGGCATAGCACTCGAACGCGCGCGCGAAAATCGTCGCCTGTACCGAGGATTCAAACGTTTCGGCAAACGTCTCCGCTTCCGCGATTTGCCGATATCCCGACGCCAGTTCGCCATGAAATCTCGAACAAAGGCTGGCGATTTTCCGGGTCTTCCCGTCCAGGGGGAAAGGCTTGTCCAAAAAATACGGCAACAGACCTTTATCGAGCCCCGCCACCAGCTCCCGGCACCGATCGAGAACGGCCAAGCGGAGACCGGGCTCGACGGAACAAGCATTCAACGCCTGCAATGCGGGATAAAGTACGCGGCAGCATTCACGGATATTGGCCACGGGCAATCCATCCAGCCAAGCCGAGGCCGACTCGATATCGAGCTTGAATGGCAGCGCCGGATTTTCCTTGTGATGCATAGACGGAAGAATTAAAGCTCATGACTCCCGTTGAGTTTAGTCCGCCGTCGTTTTCTTACAATTCGCCCGGGGCGAATAGTTTTTTTATTCCGCTCTTCTTGCGATCCGGATCGCGAAAGCGAAAACTCCGGCAGGAAAAGCGCGCACACTTTCGGGCATCTTTCCGGAATTCATTCCGAAATGTCAGCCGCCTCTACGGAGGCGCAACGGTACGGTTGCCGAAAACGAATCGGCCGGGATTGGCTAGACTTATGCAAAACGTGCCATGGCGCGCAACCGCTTTCCGGCTCGCTCCGACACCGGGCACGGCACGACGCGATTAATCATTGACGAGGCTCTTGCGATTTGGAGTTAAATTGGACTCTAGCCGATCGATAGACGATAAAAACCCGCTGGCAGCGGTCGCCGAGGCCGCGAACGACTATTGCCGTTTGATCGAGCACATCAAAGCCAATCGCCTGGAAGAATGGCTGAAGTGCGTGGAAAGCGCCTTGCTGACACTGGACGCCGCCGTCAGGCGGCTCGCTTCTCAAGAACTCTACCATGCCTACAAACTGGCCCCCGATCTGGATGCGCGCTTCGAATCCTACCTCCGCCTCAAACGCTATCTGGACGGATACGACGAGCTCTCGCCGAGTTCGGACTTCAGAACATACGACGATTTAAGCATCGGAAGTCTTTCGGAAAACCTGACGGATATCTATTTCGAAGTCAGGCGAGGACTCGCTTCTTACGAAGCCGGATTGACCGACGAGCAATCGGCACGGCGGATATGGTCGGACGGTTATCGCAATTATTGGCGGCAGCATTTGAAAGAGGCGTGCAAGCGCCTCGACCTCATCCATTCATCGGCCTGAGCAGCCGAAAGCCCGTCACCGCGCATCCTGCGCCCCGTCAAACGGCTCTCAAAGCCTCGATAAGATCCATGCGGGCGGCTCGAACCGCGGGAAGCAAGCCCCCCACCAAACCCATCAGCAGCGAAAACAGAAGAGACTGAAACGCGATCGCCGGCGTTAGCGTAAAGGTGAACGCCAGTTCGGAAAAGGTCTGCCAGTTGAGGGTGGAAACCGTCAGGAGCTGCATGGTGGACGCCAGCGCGACGCCGGCAAGGCCGCCGATCAATCCCAACAGCAGCGATTCGAAAAGAAAAGCGATCAAAATGCCGGCGCGCCGAAACCCCAGCGCTCTCAGCGTACCGATTTCGCGGGTCCGGCTCGCCACCGCCCCGTACATGGTGATGACCGCCCCGATGATTGCCCCGAGCGAGAAAATCACGCTCAGGGCCATGCCGAGTATCTTCAGGAAATTCGCCATCATTTCCGACTGCTCGGCGTAAAAGACCGTTTCCCGCTTGGCGTCCACCTTCATCCGCGGGTCACTCTCGATGCGGGTTCTGAAAGGCGCCAACAACGCCCTGTCGGCGAGCTTGACGATCACCGCCGAATACGCCGTCCGCCGGAACGCCTGCATCAACTGCTCGGCGTCGCCCCAGATTTCGGAACTGAAACCGGTATTCCCCGCGTCCATGACGCCGACCACGGTCCAATCGCGCATGCCGAAGCGAATCGTTTCTCCGATGCCGGTACCTTGGAACGCCTCGGCGATCTTCTGTCCGGCAACGATTTCCGACGACCCGGCGCGAAACATCCACCCCTCGACCAGGCGCACCTGCGGTCTCAGCATCAAGCCTTTTTCGGATACTCCCCGAATGGTGACATTGGAGGGCTTGCCGCTGCCCCGCTTGGGCAGCGTCATCAAGACCAAGACTTCTTTCGAGGCCAGCTTCGTTCCATTCGGCGCATAGGCGACTTCCGGCGCGCTCTCGATGATCGCCGCCTGTTCCCGCTCGATCGAACTTTGCACTTCCGTTTCTGCTCCCCGCCGGATCAACACCACGTTGTCCTCGCTTCCGGTCGCCACCAAGGTGCGCTCGAGCCCCTCGGTCAGCATCAAAACGGTGGCGAACACGTAGACGACCAAAGCCATCCCCGCGGCCGTCAACATGGAAGTGGCCTTGCGCGCCCACAAGCTTTTCCACGAATAAGAAAACGGTATCTTCATGAGAGCGTTTCGCCTGGTCAGGCCATGCTGCGCAGCCCTTCGCCGACCGGCAAGGCTATGACGCGCCAGGCGGGGACGGCGGCGGCCGCCAATCCGATCGAGCACGAAGCCAGCAAACTGAGTTCGACCGTTTGCGCGGAAACCTCGACCGCCGGAAAAAGAGTGCCGAACAGGGTCATCAGCAAACCCGTCGCCGGAAAAGCGGCCAGAATGCCCAGAACGCCCGAACTGATCGACAGCGCCAGCGATTCGCCCAGGATGAGCGCAAGCAAATAGCGCGAGCCGAATCCAATCGCCTTGAGCGTCGCATACTCGCGCCGGCGCTCGCGAACGCTCATCGCCATGGTGTTCGCCATCACCGCCATGATGATGGCGATGACCACGAAAGAAACGATCTTGATGGCGATCAAGATGGCTTCCGTCATGGCGACGAAACCGAGCTGGAACGCCTTCTCGGTTTCGGTCAAGGTCTCCGCGAGCGAGTTTTCGAAGAGCCGGTCCACGGCCTCCGAGATTTCCGCCGCCCGCTCGGCCCGATCGATCCTAAGAACATAGACCCCCACCCGATCGGCCCGGTCGGGTTCCGTTTTCTTCAGGGTTTCGTTGAGATTGTCCCAATGAAACAGGAATAGCGTTTCATCGGTCTTCTTTTCCGCCCCGCGATAAATGCCGCGCAGGACGAAATTCCAGTTCCCCGCGTAAATGGTTCCGCGCAGCGGTATGACGTCGCCGATTTTCCAGCCGTACTTTTCCGCCAGTTTCCGGCCGGCGATCGCGCCTTTCCGGTCCTTGATGAAAGCGTCTTTTTCCGCCTCTGGCAAAACCAGCTCCGGATAGAGATCCAGATAAGTCTTCGGCTCGACGGCAAAATTGGGAAAAAAATTCCGCTCGTCGATATACACGCCGCCGAACCAGTTCGAGTAGCTCAGCCCGGTAACGCCGTCTATTTGCCGGATGCGGTTGGCATAGCTGATCGGCAAGGGAAACATCAATGAGATCGCGTTGCGCGTGATGAGACGGTTGGCCGAAGTCGCCTCCGCCCCCGCGTACCAGGCGTCGACCACGGTTCGGAGGAGCGCGAAAGCGACGATCGCGATGACGATGCCCAGCGCGGTCAGTCCGGTCCGGAGCTTGTGCCGAAAAAGATTGCGCAAGGCAAGGCGCAGGAAAAGCAGCATATTCAAATCGCGGTCATGTCGACGTCCGAAGAGTCGTCGGTCAGAACGCCTTTATCCAGGTGCCGGATGGAATGCGCCTTCGCCGCGGCGCGCTGGTCGTGAGTGACCATGATGATGGTCTTGCCCAAGTTGCGGTTGAGGTATTCCATGAGATCCAGCACGTCTTCGGCCGACGCCCGGTCCAAATCGCCGGTGGGCTCGTCCGCCACGATCAGGGCGGGATCGACGACGAGCGCGCGGGCGATCGCGACACGTTGCTGCTGCCCGCCGGACAGTTGAGCCGGATAGTGGTCCATCCGCTCCGTCAGGCCGACCAATTCCAGCACCAGGTCTACATGCTCCCGCCGTTCCCGCTTCGTCAATCCGGTCAGTAGCAACGGCAGCTCGACGTTTTCGAACGCGGTCAAAACCGGCATCAGATTGTAAAACTGGAAAATGAATCCGACATGGGCGGAACGCCAGTCGGTGAGACTGGATTCCGGCAGCTCCGCGATATTGATTCCGCCGACCCTGAGAACGCCGCCGGTCGGCCGGTCGAGGCCCGCGATCAGGTTGAGCAGGGTGCTTTTACCGGAGCCGGACGGCCCCATGAGCGCGAGAAAGTCCCCTTCCTGAATGACCAAATTGATATCCGTGAGAACCGGAACGATCTGATCGCCTTTCCAGTAATGCTTGGTGAGATTTTGGATTTCGACGATCGGTTTCATGCGGCGGGCCGGGGTGCCAAACTCAGGATCCTTCGGCTTCCCGAATGCGAACTTCCGCGCCGTCCTTCAACTGATCGGGCGGATCGAGCACCACCCGATCGCCGGTCTTGAGCCCGCTCTTCACGACCATCCAATCGCCGATGCGCCCGCCCGTATCGACCGGAACTTCCTTGACACGATCGCCTTGCAGCACGAATGCGACGCTCTCCGCGCCGCGCGTCGCGACGGCCGCGGCGGGTACGCCGGTAACCGGCTTTCGCTGGTCCGGGGCGAGCTCTTGCGACAGAAACGCCACTTTCGCGCTCATGTCCGGCAGAATGCGGTCGTCCTTATCGACGAAGCGCACCTTGACCAGCACCGTGGCCTTGGTGCGGTCCACGGTGGGTACGATGCGATCGACCCGGCACCGGAATCGTTCATCCGGCAGCGCATCCAGTTGGATTTCGCACGGCTGGCCGATACGCACCTGGTTAAGGTTCGACTCCGCCACGTCGACCTCGACTTCCAAGGTATTCATGTCGGCCATGGAAACTACGGTGCCTTTCGACAGCATGGTCGAGGAAAAGGGAGCCAGAATGTCGCCGATGTCCGCATTCTTGCTGAGAACGATGCCGTCGAAAGGCGCCCGAATGAAGGTGTAATCCAGCGCCACTTGCGCACCCCGATACGCTGCCTCGGCCGCGGCGATCGCCGCTTTTGCGCTTTCGACGGCGGCGACGGCTTTTTCGTGACGGGCAACAGCGGCGTCGTACAGTTCCTGCGAAACGAATCTTTTCTGCACCAGCGCCCGAACGCGGTTCAGCGCCAGGGTGGATTCCTTCAACTCCGCCTGCGCTTTCAGCAAATCCGTTTTGGCGACCTCGACGTTCGCCGCCGCCTGGTTCTGGCTGGCGACCAGATCGCGGTTTTCGAGCTGCGCGATGATTTGACCTTTTCTGACGTAACTCCCCTCCTCCACGTCGAGCTTTTCCAGCCGCCCGGTCGCCTTGGATGCCACGTCCGCCTTGGTTTGCGGCACCACATAGCCAGTCGCGTTCAGCAGAGTCAGGGCTTGGGACGGAAAGATGTTGCCCACCGTGGCGAACTCGCTCTCGATGCCGGCGCCGCGAAGCTTCGAATAAACAAGAATTCCCGCGCCGATGACGAGCAGCAGCCCGAGGATTCCGAAGCGCCTACGAAGCGCACCGCCCCGGGAAGCGGCGGCAAACTCCTGCGCCGGCCGCTCGATCGTCAATTTCGAAAGCTTAT
Organism: Methylocaldum sp. MU1018; assembly: GCF_053646775.1. Classification (NCBI taxonomy): domain Bacteria; kingdom Pseudomonadati; phylum Pseudomonadota; class Gammaproteobacteria; order Methylococcales; family Methylococcaceae; genus Methylocaldum; species Methylocaldum sp. MU1018. The sequence continues at coordinate 228,154 of NZ_CM132195.1, read as the reverse complement.
TGGGCGTCACGTGATTTCGGTTCTCTCCAAACAGGCCTACCCGCGCGCTATTTCGGCCGAAAACGGCGATGCTGGAGAAAGAGAGTGATGGATTAGAACAAAGGGTTCGCCGAATAGCGTTAGCATACCCCAAAGGTCTGCCGAGCGCTTCGGATCGAAAGCCGAATGCGTCAGCCGCACCCGGCCGGCGCCGAACGCAGGAGTCGGAATCGGCTCGCCGGATCGTCCTCGGGAAGATGCGCCGGGCTAGGCTACCTGGCGCTCGCAGAGATCGGTGTAATAACGGTAGCTTTCCGTTCTGGAAAACATTTGATACGCCCGGCTACAGGGCTGGAAGACGCGATCGAACCCTGTATCCAGATCCACCAGATAGGGTGCTCTCACGCCGCGGTGAATGCACGGCGAACCGATTTGCAGCATATCGATGCCGGCATTGCCCAGAATTCGATAAATGGAACGGCGGCACAAGAACAGCACTCTGTGTATATTCTGCCGGAGACAATAGTCTCGGGCTGCCCGGATGAGTCCCAACAAGATTTCAGGTTCGGCAGCCGCTTTCGATTGGGTTTGGCGAAAGGTGTCGAGCACGAGAAGCCGCGAAAATTCGGCGACCAAAACACCCGCATCAATGCCCGGAACCTTGATCTCGGCGACGTTATTGATCGGCAAAGCGTTCACTCGGTCTATCACCAGGCGCGCGGCGCCAATCCATTTATTCTTCAAGCGCTCCCGGACCAAAAAATGAATCGCCTTGCTGTCGTACTGATCTTTCTCCATTAGCGCCGTGAATTTACCCGCATCTTCAAATCCCTTTTCCAAGCAAAACACCTTGTACCTCAAATTGAAATGAATCTCCTTGCTTTCCGGTGTATTTGCCAGCACGACCTCATAGCGGGTATCGAACATCACGCATTCTCCTTAATTCCAATTCATTGTTCCGGCAGTTAAATCAGTATTGTGTTTCAAATAAATTTCCAAATTATTTCCTGTAGATCAGTGGCTTGCGCTGATCGGCATTTACTGGAACTTACACTTCGATGGCCGAAGCAATAAATCAAGCAGAGCCTGACGGTTTATCGATCGAACAAAATCGATCCCAAGCGCCTGAATCGGTCCATTATACCGATGGCTTACATGGCGGCGAGGCAGAGCTTGTCCCGGCAAGATGATCGCGCAATACACGAGGAGGCTTTTATGCAAGACAAGCGCCAATATATCGATTGGCCGAGACGATAAAGAGTTCTTGGGATAAATTCGGAAACCGCGCCGCCGAATGTCGCTTCATAGCGACAAAATCAAGAGATTTAATTTAAGTTATTGAAAATAAACAGCCCGACACCGTCTCCGATTGGCGTCGGCATTGCTTGACGCCGACTGGACGCGAACCTCATGGCGCAAACGAGCTTATGACGTAAAAACCGCCATTTGCAAACCTGGAGAGAACGAATCAGGACCTCGCCGAGCGGCCTGTCGACGGGCCGATCACCCTAAAATAGACTTGGGCGATTTCAGGCCGAAAACCTTGGCGAAGCCAGAATAGGCGGCTCAAATGAATAAGCCGCCGAGGCGGTATGTTCGCCTTACGAAGACGCCGCCTTCAATACGGCCACAACGTACCCTTTTGAGTAATGAACTCCCATACGCCCGGACAATCGCGCTTGATGCCGGACAACACGTCGTCCACGGGACCGATGCAGGGGATTCTTAAACCATGATAATTGACCGGCTCGCCTATTGGAGTGAATCGAATTCCGAACCGCTTGAGCAATCTCAGCAACTGCTGTTCCATGACCGCATACCAAAGCTTGATATTGTTCTCGGCGCTCATCTGCACGATAGCCTGGAACAGGCCCAAAGTAATGTGGGGGATGAGTCGCCGCTCGTCCATGTCGCCCGAGGGGCTTTTTCGCTCGGCAATGCCGTGACTCGTATCGGCCTCGCCCAAGCGCCGCCGAAATTGCTTGGATACGGCAAAACGGGAAATTTCGGCTATTTGATGACGCGCAAAGTTAAGCGAAATACTCGATTCGACGTCCGGCGAAAATGAACACTGGCTTTCGATCGGAAATCTATTTTTCAGGTTCTCGCTATCGGCAAGAATCAGCCTTACCGTGGCCACCGTCGTCTCGGAATTTAAATGCCAGATCAAGGAATGGATCGCTCTCTGGTCGAATTGGTCTCTTTCCTTGCCGTCGCGAAAGGTCGCGGCATCTTCGAAAGGATGCTCCACGCAATATACCTGAAATCTCAAGGCCATAACCTGATCGATAAGTTCGGCCGTATTCGCCGGCCTGACCTCAAAATAATCGTTAAAAACATCAATCCAGTTTTCAGTCATGGCGCGTTCCTAATGAACCCAACTTTCTCGGTGTAGTGTAAGCTTAGCCGATAAGAACCAACCTGCTTTACCGTAAGCAAAGTTGCACTTTGGTCGACACGGGCATCTCCTATGAACTTCGATTACCTACCGGCTTTCTCGAGAAATATTGGCTGGATAACACGGGAAGAACAGCAAATATTACGCACCAAACGCATTGCCATAGCCGGGCTCGGCGGTGTCGGCGGAAGCCATCTGCTGACGCTGACCCGTCTGGGCATCGGCGGCTTCAACATTGCCGATATGGATACTTTTGAATTGGCAAACTTCAACCGGCAGGCCGGAGCCGACGTTAAGGCGATCGGGCGGCCGAAGGTCGAGGTAATGGCGGCAAAGGCCAGGGAAATCAATCCTACCCTTGAGTTACGCTCATTTTCCGAGGGCGTTACCGAAGCCAACTTGACGGCTTTCTTAGACGAAGCCGATCTTTATATCGACGGGCTGGATTTTTTCGCTCTGGACATTCGCAGCAAAGTCTTTGCCGCTTGCGCCGAACGGGGCATTCCGGCGATTACGGCCGCGCCGCTCGGAATGGGCGTGGCGCTTTTGAATTTCCTTCCCGGAAAAATGACTTTCGAAGACTATTTCGGGTTCGAGAATCAGCCGGAGAACGAACGAATCGTCCGGTTCCTGCTCGGGTTGTCGCCGGCGATGCTGCAAACTTCGTATCTGGCAGACCCTGACGCCGTCGACCTGGCCCTGCGCCGCGGCCCCTCTACCGCCATGGCCTGCGAACTTTGCGCCGGAGTTGCGGCGACAGAGGCCTTGAAAATCCTGCTCCAAAGAGGCCGAGTGTTCGCCGCCCCCTGGGGAATTCATTTCGATGCGTATCGCAACAAGCTGAGCCGTACGTGGAGGCCCGGAGGAAACCGAAACCCGCTCCAGCGCATAGGATTAAGGATCGCAAGAAAAAAATTCCTGGCGAAGGCATCCGGGCGTTCATCGGCACAGACCGGATCACAACCTTCTCCCGCCGTGCAAATCCTAGAGCTTGCCCGATGGGCGCCCAGCGGCGACAACACTCAACCTTGGCGATTCGAAATCATCGCCGACAACCACATCGTGGTTCACGGCTTCGATACCCGAGAGCATTGCGTTTACGACTTCAAGGGACGCGCCAGTCAAATCGCAATCGGCGCCCTTCTGGAAAACATCGTCATTGCCGCGAGCCGTCACGGATTGGCGGCCGACTGGGCGTTGCGTCCGGACAGCCCGGAAACGGCCCCCACGATCGACGTTCGTTTTTCGCCCGACCCGGCGATCAAGCCCAACTCCCTCGCGCCCTATATTCCGGTACGCGCGACTCAGCGCCGGGCCATGAAACGGCGCCCGCTCAATGCTCAAGAGAAGATTCGCCTAGCCGAGAGCCTGGGAGACGATTACGCCGTCTTGTGGCTGGATAAGCCCGAAGACCGGTCGAAAACCGCCTGGCTGATGTTTCGGAACGGAAAAATCAGGCTCACGATGCCGGAAGCCTATGACGTTCACAAGAACATCATTCAATGGAACGCCCGCGTTAGCGAAGATCGGATTCCGGACCGGGCGGTGGGTTTGAATCCGTTAGCGCTAGGACTCATGAAGTGGGCGATGGAAAAGTGGTCCAGGGTCGATTTCTTCAACACCTACATGGCCGGAACCTTGATGCCCAGAGTGGAATTGGACTTGCTCCCGGGAATCTTTTGCGCCGGACATTTCGTCCTGCTGGCCGACAAGCCGCCGGCCTCGATCGAGGACTATCTTTCCGCCGGCCGGGCTTTACAGCGATTCTGGCTGACGGCCACCCGACTGGGATTGCAGTTGCAACCGGAAATGACGCCCCTGATCTTTGCGAGCTACATCCGGGAATCGGCCAAATTGACGCGCATTGCCGCCGTCGAGAAAAAAGCGGCGCATTTGGCGGACGAATTGACGGCCCTTCTGGGGGGCGGCGAATTCGTCGAAAAAGCGGTATTCATGGGCAGAATCGGAGCCGGGAAACGGCCGGAAGCGCGCTCGGTCCGCAAACCGCTATCCGAACTTCTGATCGACCGGCAAGCGGAGGGCGAATTTGCGGCCTGATCAAGCGGCGCAAGGCCGCGGCGCCGACGATTAAAACGAATACCGAAACTCGCCGTACACTCTATCCTTGGCGTCGAATTGGCCGAATAACCCGATGGGCGCGCCGCCGAAAGCATCGGCTCCGACAACCATGCGCCAGTTCTTCAAAAACTCCCAGGTTATCTTGGCCTGCACATTCCAGTCGGTCCTGTTCAAGCTATGTATAAAAAGCACCTCGGGCTCCACCTTCGGATGAAAATACCGCGTGCTGATCAGCGCGGATACGCCGCTCTCCAACTCGTCGGGAATCATGTCCCGATCATGATGACTGAACCAGCGCTGGAAAAACTGTAGATTCAGACGGGTATCTTCCACAAAGCTGAAATCGAGGCCGAAGATATAATCGAGAAAATCCTGGGACACGAGCCCATCCGAATCGGTAATCCGAGTCACCAAAAAAGGCTGGTCCACCGTGTAAACGGCCTCGCCTTTCAGCACGAACGGACCGAAATCTTTGGCCAGCGTGCTACCGATCTGGTGAATTCTCTTGTGTACGGGCCGATAGGTGATCGTCGGCGCGGGCGCCAGCGCCACGTTGCGCGCGAAGGCGGGGGAAAGATCCAGGCCGCTGTAATAGAACAACGACGTATCCCATCCGGACCGGAGATAAGACAGCCTCAGCCCGTAAGCGGTATTTTCAAGCGTGTTGCGGGGTCTCTGGTCATTCTCGATCACCGTGTTAAATCCCGGCGTCGGAGGCGGGACGAAAGGAAAAAATTCCGAACCGACCTTGCCGATGTCGTTATAGGTCATATAAGGAATCCATATCGCCTCCCCATGAAACCCTCCCTTGAAATACTCGGCCCGCATCGCCCACTGAGGAATGCGCAGCAGATCGAAATCGGGAAGCACGAACTGGCGCAGATCCTTGGCGGATACCACATCGGCGAAAAACAGCCCCACCATTTCGCCCCAGATGATGTGCTGTCGGCCAAGACGAAAATCCCAATCTCCGGCGGAATAATCCAGATATGTTTCACGGATCATCGGCTCCAGGCGCTGATCGTGGCGCACCGATTCCGGATAAAAATCGGTCAAATCGTAAATCGCGTCGTACATCAGTCGACCGCTCGCTTTCCACTTCAGGCTTTCGCCCCAAGCCCCGTGAGCACCCAGTTCCAGCAGATTGCGAAATTTCGACCAATGGTCGGGCGAGGCATAGGTATAAGCCAGCTCGCTCTGAAAGAATCCGTTCAAGTCGGGCCACACGCTCGGCGTATCGACCGTCTTCCGCTCGAGCCCGAACAACTCGTCGACCGACGCCGGCTCCGCACTTTCCTTCTTTTCGTCGTCCAGATCGAACAATTCGTCGATAGAACCCGGCGCGCCCTCCTCCAAATCCGCAGCAAAGCTTTCGGTCGGACCGAAAAGCCCAATCAAAGCCGCAATACCGCACAGACTCGCGCGAAACGATCGCCGGAAGTGATTCACGGGATGGTTCTCCAAACCAGGGAAGCGCGGCTACGAAATCGCTATCCGGCCGTCGCCGATTCGGACGATCCTCTCCGCCATCTCCATGACACGATGGTCGTGCGTCGAAAAGATAAAGGTCGTTTTTTCTTCCCGGTTGAGTTGCTTCATCAGCTGCAACACGCCCTCGCCCGTTTTGGAATCGAGATTGGCGGTCGGTTCGTCCGCCAGCACGATGGCCGGATGTCCCGCCAGAGCCCGCGCTATGGCAACCCGCTGGCGCTGCCCGCCGCTCAATTCCGATGGCTTGTGCTTCGCGAAATCGGCAAGGCCGACGACCACCAGATAATGAGCCACGCGCCTACGCCGCTCCTTGGGCGAAATATCCTTTCTGTACAGCAGCGGATATTCGACGTTCTCCCACGCCGAGAGGACCGGCAGCAGATTGAAGGTCTGAAAGATGAACCCGAGGGTCCGTGCCCGAAGGTCGGCCAGTTGATTCGGCGTTTTCCTGCCGACCGCTTCATCCCCGATGTAAATTTCGCCCCGCGTCGGCGTATCGATACAGCCGATCAGGTTCAGCAAGGTCGATTTACCACTCCCGGACGGCCCCGCTATGGCAATGAACTCGCCCTTCGCAACCTCCATGGAAACGTCTCCGAGAGCCTGGACCGTCTGTTTTCCTAACCGATACTCCTTCCATACGTGTTCCACGCGAACCTTCGTCATGTTAACTTTCCACGCACAAAGTTTAAGCGTCCGCCTTTGGGCGGGCAGATTTCATCTCGATGCCGGGATAGACTGCCTGCAAATTCGAGAGAGCAGTCATGGCGTATCAGCACGGAAATCATACGGTTTTTACCATTGAATTCCCCTTTGTGCGGGGACGAAGCGCCGTTGCAAGGCGTTGGCTGGAAACGTTACCGAGTGAGTACGTGATGGGATTGAACAAACCATCGAGATCCGGATCTTGAAAGGGGCGATCGGCAAGAACCGCGCTCGCATTTTGCCGAAGGGCGCCTCAAAAAACCTGCCCCGTTCAGGCTTCGACAGGCTCGTCACGAACGGAACTGGTTGATCCGATGGGAACCGTTCGCACCGAGCGGGGCGAAGCGCGCGGTTTTTCGAGGCGCCCCGAATGCAGACGCGGATCGGATGACCGAAGAGATGATCAAGCACTACCCGGAACACCGTTTTGAGCCGAATATGAATAGCGGTTTTCGAATGGAGCCAATTCAAGACGCATCGCTCAGACAGCCTGTATAAAGTCAGCTATCTACTATATTTAAGTTATCCGAGCACTGCCCGGCCGAATCGCACGCAAGTTTTCCTTTGGATCGTTTTTTCGCTGCGAACCGATTCGCCATTAGCATGATGTATTCGGAATATTCAAAACGCAATCACGGTCTTAGCGGAATTCTGTCTCGAAAAGGCTTATTGAGCCCAGCACAATAACCAATCATCGCCCGAAGTATAGCCGAACCTTAAACTGTCGACGAAATAACATGAAAACAGCTATAGCGCAACGCTTCATACCAAAACCGAAAACCCTGGCCACAGCTTTCATTTTACTATCGAATATAGCATTTATAGCATTGTCCGACGCACTTCAAGCCGAGACCGCGCCCGACCCTGCTCAGATCGTGGCGAAGGCAGACCGTATCCGCTTCCCCCAAGAGGGATTCCAAGTGGATATTGCCATCACCACCACGGCGCCGGACCGCGAGCCTGACGAGAGGGAATATCGCGTTCTATCAAAGGGAAACGAAAATACGATCGTCCTGACGACCGCGCCGGCCGCCGATCGCGGCCAAGTCATGCTGATGAAAGGGCGTGATTTTTGGGCGTTTATGCCCTCGGTATCGCAGCCCATTCGCCTTCCGCTATCTCAAAAGCTTACCGGGCAAGTCGCGAACGGCGATTTGGCCAGAGCCAACTTTGGCGGCGACTATACTCCTCGAATCGTCCGAACGGAGAATATTGAAGGCCGAGAATACTACCTCCTGGATCTAACCGCCGTGGACCGAGGCGTCACTTATCCGAAAGTACTATATTGGGTCGACAAGGAAACCTATAGGCCATACAAAGCAGAATTCTACACATTATCCAATCGATTATTCAAAACCTGTAGATTTCAAAACTTCGAATCCATGCTGGGCGAATCTCGCCCGACACAATTGATTATGGAAGATGCAATGAAGCAAGACGAACGCTCGATTCTACATTACAAAAACATGAAGCATAGAGATTTGCCGGACAAGGTTTTTACGAAGGATTACCTAAAAAAGATACAATAAAACAATTACTATCTTCACACCAAAACATCGCAGCCAAAATTATATATTGCTACGCAAGGCATCTATAATAGGCTGGCGCGAAGCCCGCCAGCCTGACGGAATAACTGCCGTTATAGTAGCAATGACTCCGACGCCAAAGGCAAGGCAAATTACCTTCGGGACCAACCGTATCGAAGCCGTATAACCGATGTCCGAGTTAGGCGGTGGCGGCATTGGAATGCCAATTTGCGAAATAGCCCACGCCAACAGAATACCAATTCCTGTGCCGAGAACCGCACCCAAGAAACCGAGCAGCATGTACTCGACCACTAGCATTTTAAGAATATCCGAAGGGCGGCGGCCAATTGCCAATAAAGTGCCGAACTCTCCGGTGCGTTCATAAACAGCCATATTGACGCTATTCATGACGCTCAACAGCACCATGATTAAAATAATAACCTGCATTACGCCGAATTGACGCCGATACAGCTCAACCGTCATGCGGTAAAAATCGGCAATCTCATACCAAGCTTTCACATCGTAAAGCTCTGAAGACAACAATTCCCGCAGTCGCCCTACAACAATATCGGTGCTCTCCGTATTCCTTAGAGAAAAGATCAGGCTATGAATGCCTTGAGAAACCGCCAACAAGTCCTGTGCCGCGGCGAGCGGAATACGAACCGCCCGCTCATCGTATTCTTTAGAAAAACTACGAAAAACTCCAACAACCTTGAACTCATTACTGTTCAAGGCACCTTCTGGAGTATTGGCAAGTAGCGTTAAATAATCGCCCGGCTTAAGTTTCAGACTGCGCGCAACACCTTGCCCGATGAGCATACCGAAAGGTTCGGTATCGTCCAATTGCCGACCGTCGACGATCGTCAGAGAACTACCAAGACGCGCCTCCTTTTCAGGCTCCACCCCTTCACCAAGAACAGCTAAATCAGCACGCCCGTTGTTTGCGAGGCCCGAAAAACTCAATCGCATCATCACATCGGCCACTTCGGGCCAAGCCATAGCCTCTGCAATTATCTCAGAGGGACTATTAAGCAAATATCGATAGGGATCGCGGCGTCCGAACTGAAAATAACCGTCTCTATAAACCTGAAGGTGTCCAACTTGCCCATGAATGGTAAATTCTCGCAACTGGACAAAGACATCTTCAATAAACCCGCCGCTCAATATCAGTCCAATCACGCCAAACATGATCGCTGCCAGCGTCAAGGCTGTGCGCGCCTTTTGTCGAAAAATATTTCGAAATGCTAGCCGCAGCATAACAAAAACCGAATCTATCGACTGTGGCGCAGCGCATCAACGATTTCTAGGCGTGATGCTTTCCAGGCAGGATAAACCCCAGCGAGTACCGTAGCAGTAAAAATCAAAGCAAGTGAACCTATGGCCAAAGGCCAAGTAATCAGAATTTCCGCAGTATACCCCATACTCATTCCGGGTGCCGGAGGCATGGGAATACCGATGACAGATATTACTTCAGCAACCCCATACCCAGCCACTACGCCTATCGATGCTCCGAGCAATCCGAGTACTGTACTTTCGATCAGGAATTGGAGCAGAATTTCTCTGCGCTTCAATCCAATTGCCATCAATGTGCCGATCTCTGAGGTTCGCTCAAGCACGTTCATGCCAAGAACATTTGAGATACTTAGTATGATGATCACGGCAATAATGATCTGAACCATATTCATCTGGCGGGAGAATAAGGTTACTGTCTTATTATAGAAGTCTGAAAGCGAGTACCACGGCACAAACTCCAATGTACCATTTTGCCCCGATAGCTTTCTTTTTAATTCGTGTAAAACGGTATCGGTGTTTGTAGTTTTATCCAAATACAGAATCCAGGCATGAGCACCCGATACGCGCAACAAATTCTGCGCCATCGGGAGCGGCGCTCTCAAAAATACGTCGTCCGCTTGCTTGTTCGACGTAGTAAAAATGCCATTTATTTCGGCCTCCACGGCATTGATTCCGCCCGTAGAGGTATTGGATAGGAGGGTTACCCGGTCCCCCGGCTTTACGCCAAGCGTACCCGCCAACCCTGCCCCGATCGTAATCCCTTGCGGTTTACTGCCAAGAAGCCCCGTGCCTTCCACAATTCCGGTAGAATCACGAATCGACAGACCGATGCTCTTATGCGAAGAAAGCAGATTGCCGACTTGCTCCTCTTTCGCAACATCCATGCCCTCGCCTACAAATGACACGGTGTTTTCAGCGTAGCTTATAAGACCGGTGAATGCCAATCGCGGAGCGACGACTTTAATCTGCGGATGCTGCTCCAAAACGGCAACATCTGTCGACTGCTCAGAAAGAAGAAATTTGAACGGATCGGCGGCGCCCAAGTCATGATAGCCCGAGCGAACGACCTGGATATGGCCCAACCTGAACATAATCGTAGATTCTCGCATCGCCCAAAAAGTCCATTCGACGAATCCGCCGGCGAGTAATTGCGCGATTACTCCAAAAATTATGGCCGATAACGCCAAAAGCGTTCGTTGCTTATTGGTGGTCAGATTTCGTGCCGCAAAAATCAACTTTTCTTTCAGCATTTCTATTAGCTCTCTATGCGTGAATATTTATAGCATCAAATCCCCCTGTTGCTAAATGAACGGTTTGTCTACATATCGATTTCAAAAAACAAACGAGCAAAAAAAACGGCTGGCTTTTGGCCAACCGTTTTCGTGCATTGAAAGCAGCAGCTATAAACTAATTCGTCCGCCGCGATCTGTTTAACCCGAGTCCCAACATCCCGAGTCCAAACAAGGCCAGGACACCCGGCTCAGGCACGCCTTGCACCGGATCGAGCCGGTATTGGCCGTTATTGGCGATAAAAAAGCCTTGAGGGGGGGTATTTATCAAAGGCGACGCAACACCCAGCAATTCCGCCATCTCGCTATTCAAAGTAGCGCTGGGATTGCTGTTGTAAGAGGCATTGGTTGTAACAAAACCAAACAGAAGCCCGCCTGGAACCAGGGTACTCAAATCGGTGCTGCCATCGGGCGCAAACCAGTAACCGGCAGTCAACGATAATGCCTTGAAAATCAAGGTGAGCTGTCCATTCGGAACACCATTTGGATCGACTATTCCGCTTCCATCGACCAACTCGAACTCACCGATCAAGGTACCGTCGTTTGCGCCGAACACCCCATCTGTCGAAGAATAGTTGAAATTGGAATCAGAATACAGCTTCAAGTTAGCGCCCGGATCGAAATCGATCGGGCCTCCGATGGTGCCGGAGCCTGTCGCTCCCGTAAACATGGCCGTCATTTCGCTCCAAGTTGCCGGCGCCCCTTCCTGAATGCTAGCGCCACCATCGTGCCCTTGAACGACAAAAAAACCATTATCGGTGAACGTGAACGAAGAAGGGTCGCCTGGATTGGTCGTCGTTTTGATATAAGAGGCACCGACAAAGTCGAGATATTGACTGACCTGAACTTTGTCTCCGTCTTTGTTGATGTCCAAATACCAATTGTCGAGAAAGGTTTGGGCCGACGCCGAAGCGGGCAACCCGAACGCGCCGGCTACGGCTGCGATTCCTAGATATCGAGTGAAGGCTTTCATGATTAGCTCCTAAAATGCTGTAACGAGAGGCAATTGATGACCAACCGCAACACAACTTAGGCACATATCATGCCACAACAATAAATTAATGATTTTTCATTATTTTTTCAAAAAACAAAAAACCACTGTAAAAAAAACTGACATATTGAAACGAAAGGGAGACACAAATTTTTCCTGAAATAGAAATACACCCTCGAGCGACATATCCGTATCCCAGGTTGCGTGATAGCCGAAAAGCCCGCAGCGCCGCCCTACCTTCACCCGATTCTCAGGGGCGCTTATTTCCCGCACATCTCCGCCCATGCGTCAGTTCTTGCTGGCGCTCAGTTCTTTCATCAGATGCTGAGCTTCGACTTGCCCCTTGAACTGAACCTTCTCATTCAACAACTCCGTTAAAATCTTGCGGGCATCCTCGGCGCGAGCGTTCTTGGCATACGCCACAGCCAGATGGTAGCGAATCTCCGGGTTTTTCTGATCGAATACATAGGCTTGTTGCATAACGTCCAAGGCACGCTCCGGCCGGCCTTTATCCAGTAAAATCACGGCGAGCGTATCGAGAAATGCCGGGGATTTCGGAGCGAGCGACACGGCCTTTTCGGCATATTCCAAGCCTTTTTGCGGATCATCCTTGCGCAACATCCAAGCCAAATCGTTAAGCACCAGAGCATTGTTTGGATTAGCCTCCAGAATCGCCTGTAATTGGGTTTTCGCATCGGTCGGGCGATCGATCAGCATATACAGCCCTGCGCTGACGTAACGAACATACGCATCCTTCGGATGCTTCGCGATCCAGTCCGCAAGCGTTTCGAGAGCAGACTCCTTCTCGCCCGCCGCCAATCGAGCTTGGGCAAGGCTCACGACAAGCCTGCTTGTCGGAAATTTTTTCAGCGCCGATTCATAGGCGATTATCGCGTCCCGCGGCCTGCGCTGCTGCATTGCAAACCAGCCGTCCGACTCCAGAACGTCCGGATTTTCGGGCGACTCCTTTTTTAGGCCGGCCAGATATTTTTCCGCCTCCATTGGCTTTTGGTCCTGCGTTAACAGCCTCACCATGGCGAGACGAGACAGGAAGAACTTAGGATCGAGTTGGAGCGATTTCTCCAAGGAAGCTCGCATGCCTTTCGCATCTTTGTTCTCGCCTTGGGCGCGCGCCAGGAGATAGTGCGACAACGCCGATGTCGGCGCGACCGCTGTCAGCGTTTTGGTCGTCTCCAAGGCCCGCGCACTACTGTTTTCCGCCAACTGCGCCTCGGCGAGCGCCGCCAAAAACTCCGGATTTTTGCCATAGTCGCTACGCTTCTCCTCCAATTGCGTAACGGCTTTCGATGCCTGGCCAAAGCGGGTATAAAGCCGAGCCAGTACGATTCTCGGCCCCAATGCTTCGGGATTGGCTTCTACGGCTTGCTTGAGATAATCCTCGGTTTCGACCCATTTTCCCTTTAGAGTCTGGATTTCGGCCAAAGCGATAAGGGCCGGAATGTGTTTTGGATGATCCCTTAAAATCGTCTGGAACAGTTCTACGGCCAGGTCGAGTTCCTTATTCCGTAGCGCCAACTGAGCGAGCCCGTTCAAGGCGGTGAGATCCTTGGGAGCGAGTTTCAGCGCATCTTGAAAATTTTTCCGAGCGCCGTCCAAATCGTTCCTTTGTATGGCCATCAGCCCCTCAAGATTCAGCGGCAATGCTTTATCCGGCATTTTCGCCTTGAGCTTATCGATGACCTCCTGAGCTTTATCGAACTGCCTGACCCGTATTTGCGTCAGCGCGATGTAGACGTCCGCCTGAACCAGGTCAGGATCAAGCTCAACGGCAACCTCGAGAGCTTTCAATCCCTTTTCCGTCTCGCCGGCTCCGATGAGGCTCAAACCTAGCCGAGCTTTCGTAAGCGGGGAATCGGGTTCGAGCTCGGCGAGCTTCTGCAAATGCTCGATGCCTTCGTCGCTGTTGCCTAGTGCGAACTCGATGCTCGACATCAATTTCAAGGTAAAAATATCCTCGGGCAAGTATTGCGCCACAGGAGCCAGAAATTTCTTGGCGGCAGCGAAATCCTTCTCGCGGAACTTGACCAAGGCCATCATTTGATTGCCTTTTACGGAACCCGGAAACATCGCGAGGAAGCGGCTTAGAGCCGTATCGGCCTGCTCCAGGTGATTCTGATGGAGATGGCTCAACGCGAGAAAGTAAAGCGCCGAGCCAAACTTGTCGTTAAGCTTTAAACTCTGGTCAAAAGCCACCTGGGCCTCGGAATATTTTCCTTCCGCCAGCTTGAGTGCGCCATCGGCATAATGTCCCAGAAAATAGCCGGGGACCTCCTTCAGCCGATCAATGTCTTCCTTAGCCGCATCCAGCTTCTTGAGCTCTATCCGCAAGAGCGCCCGCCGAGCTCGATCAGGATAATCGATGCGCCCCAGTTCGATGGCCTTGCCGTAACTGGCCTCCGCCGACTCGGTTTCGCCTTTTGCCTGCTCGATTTCCGCTTTAAGACTCCAGGCTTTTGCTAAATTGGGGTCGGCTCCCAACGTATCCACTATGAGTTGTTCGGCCTGATCGAAATTTTTAGTGCCGACGGCAAGGCGCGCCATTCCAAGCTTTGCCGACGCGGACCGTTCATCGATTGCCAAGGCCTGCTCATATTCGGCTCGAGCCTTGTCGGGCTTGTTCATGGCCAACCAGGCATCGCCGCGGTAAGCCATCAGAGTGGCTCGATCTTTCGCGTCCGGCGAGAGTGAGGCATCGATTTCATTCAGGATTTGCTGGTTCTTGCCTTGCAACTGCAAGGCCTCGGCCAGATAAAGCACCACGGCTTCCCGAGCCACGCCGAGTTCCACGGCCTTCCTCAGCTCCTTCTCGGCGGCCTCGCCGTTTCCGGACGCGACGCTGATCTCGCCCAAAAGCCGGCGCGCCTCCGCGTTGTCGGGATTCTTTTGCAGGGCGCTCTTCAACTCGATAGAACCGGCACGATAGTCGTTCTTGTCCAAAAACGCCCTGGCCTTGGCAACGTGCTCCGCATCGGTAGCTTCGTGGAACAGATCGCAGCCCGTCAGCGCCAATCCCAGTGACAGCGCGAGAGCTCGTTTGCGCGATTTGCCGTAGAGCTTTTGATTCATAAGTCGTTCCTAACTCAGATGAAGAAAAAAGATGGAGGCGAATGATTAAGACAACCGTATGAAACGGTGACGGTCGGAAAGCGCGATATCTGTGTATATAGTAGGTAACATCAACCCGCTTTGCCAAAAGCAAGCAACGCCGCGATATCGGCCGGAAAGACGCACGAGCGCCCGGCGCAACGAAACTATCTGCAGGTGAGATCGGCGCGAACGGTTGTATGCCCCCAAATCTTCCGGCCGGCTATTTTCTTCGCGCCACGATGACTCCGTCGCGGGTCGGGTTGATGAAAGCGTCGAATTCCGGGTCGTTGAAGATGAGCCGGTTATGTTCGCGTATCGCATCGGTCCAGCCGGGAACGATGTCGACGGGGTTCTCGACCGTAACCCGGCCGTGCCACAAAACATTATCGGCAATATAGAGTCCGCCCGGACGAATGCGCTCCCGGGCCAAACGCCACACTTCGGGATAGTCGCCCTTGTCCACGTCGTTGTAGCAAATATCGAACGTCCCCGGCATCGCTTGAAAGACGTTCTGGGCGAAACCGGTTCGAAAATCGATGCGATCCCACAAACCGGCTCGGCCGAGAAAATATTCCGCTTTGGAAAGGTTGTCGGGGTCGCCGTCGCTACAGATCACCCGCCCGTCCGGTCCTGCCGCTTCCGCAAACCAATAGGCCGAATAGCCGTAACCGCTACCGAATTCGAAAATCCGCTTCGCCCCGATGCTTTTCGCCAAGGTTTTCAGAAACAATCCGACCTGACGTCCGACGATGGGAAAGCTTTGCTGGCGGGCCAATTCTTCCATTTCCAGGAGAATCGGCTCATCCGTCGAAACGACGAGGCTGGCGATATAGCGCTCTATGTCCGGATGTACCGGCGATAGTACGGCGGAAACGGAGGCGGCGTTGTCTTTGGAATCGGCCATAATTCATGCTCCTAAAAAACGGGGAGGAGGACGCTCCCTCCGCCATCGTACGACCGGTCGCGCCTCCCTTATTCGACAGGATCCGGCTTGTGCATGGTTCCCGACAGTAACCGCCGGCTTGCCGGGAGCGGCCCTCCCCGCCCGGCATTTCCTGCGGACGGATGCCGCCCAAACGGGAGAGGACAAGCCCTTAAACATCTTTTCTTTGGGAGAGCGCTGCGACGGCGAAGCGAGACCGGCCTTATCCCGGCCGTCCCTGACCATCATGCTTTATCGCAACCCCTTGTAATGGTCGATCAGACCATTGGTAGAAGCATCGTGGGACGAAATCCTGCGGTCGCCGGCCAGTTCCGAAAGGATGGTTCTCGCCAGCCGCTTGCCCAATTCGACACCCATTTGATCGAAGGAATTGATGTTCCAGATAGCGCCCTGAACGAAGACCTTATGCTCGTATAAGGCGATCAGGGAACCCAAGGTTTCCGGCGTCAATTTCCGGTAGAGAATCGAATTGGACGGTTTGTTGCCGGGAAAAGTCTTCGCCGCAGCCAGTTCCGTCAGCCGCTTTCCGGTCACACCTCCGGCTTTCAGTTCGGCCTCCGCTTCGTCGAAGGTCTTGCCGCGCATCAGCGCTTCCGGCTGGGCGAGGAAATTCGAAATCAATATTTCGTGGTGCCGGCCGAGACCATGATGACTTTGCGCCGCCGCGAGGAAATCACAGGGAACCAGCTTTCGGCTTTGGTGGATCAACTGGTAAAAGGCATGCTGCCCATTGGTGCCGGGTTGACCGAAGATGATCGGCCCGGTGCCGTAGCCGATCGCTTGACCTTCGACATCCACCATCTTGCCGTTGCTTTCCATGTCGACCTGTTGCAGGTGGGCCGGCAAATTCTCCAAGTACTGATCGTAGGGCAGAATGGCGTAGGATTCGGCGCCGAAAAAATTGGCGTACCAGATGCCGAGCAAGCCCATGATCACCGGGATGTTCCGCTCGAAGGGCTCGGTCCGGAAGTATTCATCCACCTTGTGGGCACCGGCCAGCAACTCCTCGAACGCATCCATGCCCACGGCCAAAGCGATGGGCAGACCGATGGCCGACCACAGCGAATACCGGCCGCCGACCCAATCCCAGAATTCGAACATATTGGCGGTGTCGATGCCGAACTCGGCCACTTTTTCGGCATTGGTGGAAACCGCGACGAAGTGCTTGGCAATGGCGGTCTCGTCGCCGATTCTGGCCAAAAACCAGTCCCGCGACGAGCGGGCGTTGGTCATGGTTTCCTGCGTCGTAAAGGTCTTCGAAGAAACGCAGAACAGCGTGGTCTCGGGATTCAGGTCGCGCAGATTTTCCAGAAGATCCGCCTCGTCCACGTTGGATACGAAGCGAACGCGAAGTCGAGGTTGCGTATAGGGCGAAAGCGCTTCCACCACCATTTTCGGCCCCAGATCGGAGCCGCCGATACCGATATTGACGACATCGGTGATGGCTTTGCCGGTGCAGCCCTTCCATTCGCCGGAACGCACCGAGTCGCTGAACCGCCGCATTTGCGCCAACACCCGGTTGACGTCGGGCATCACGTCCCTGCCGTCGACGAAAATGGGCCGGTTGGCGCGGTTGCGCAAGGCTACGTGCAATACGGCGCGGTCTTCGGTGACATTGATCTTGTCGCCCCGGAACATGGCGGCGATTTTTTCGCTCAATCCGGCTTGCCGGGCCAGATCGAGCAATAGCGTCACGGTTTGGCCCGTGATTCGATTTTTAGAATAATCAAACAAAATATCGTCAAGGCGCAGCGAAAACCGCTCGAAACGGCACGGATCCTCAGCGAACAAATCCCGCATGTGGAGATCGCTGATTTCGCGGTGATGTCGGTTGAGCAACTGCCACGCATCAAGGCAGGAGGGTTGGGTCATCTACAAGGTCCGAGTTCGTTATTTTTCCTCCCGAAATGCTACTACAGGCCAAGAAGCTAATAAATCATGAATCATAAAGATTGCCGGCATCGACGCCGGCAATCTCGAACGATCAAGGCGGAAAAACTCCGTCTCGTCGGCGAGCGTCAGGTGATGCCCTTGCCGTTGAAAAACGGGCCGTAATGTTTGTCGATGCTCGGAATGTGGTGAACGAGCCAATCTTTGACGAACCCGGTGGTCTCCGGGGTGATTTCCAGCGTTCCGGCGTGGAATTTCTTCTGAACGTCGAGGCAGGTCTGCACCAACTGATCGTGCGCTGCCTTGTGCGCCGCAAAGTCCGGATATCCATGTGCCTGCATCAGGTCTTCTTCGGTTTTGAAATGCATGGCTACATAATCGATCAGCGCGTCCAGTTGACGCCCGATCGACTGCCGGTCGCCGGTCGCAAGCGTGTCGTGCAGGCCGTTCAACATGGAAAAAATTTCCTGGTGCTGGTGGTCGGCCTCGCTGACGCTGGTGCCAAATGCTTCTTGAGTCCACACTAAAAGGGCCATCGGATTTGTCTCCTGAAGATTGGATATTTTCAGTGCTTTGTATGCCGAATAGGCGGTCGAACTTTATAGCGGCCCGGTAGACGATAGTTTGACTTATGTCAAGTCTCCGCCATTTATCTCCTCGACCGAAATCTCCGCGACTTATATCGTCATCACTGGAAAATCTTCGAAGCCGGAGCAGTCGGGTTATAATGACCAAAACCAAAGCCCTTCCGAGAAGATTCCGATGAGCAGCGAACCAAAACCTTGGGCCGGCCGCTTCACGGAGGCTACCGATGCCTTCGTGGAAACTTTCACCGCATCCGTTGAATTCGACAAGCGACTGGCTCCCCACGATATCCAGGGCTCCATCGCCCATGCCTCGATGCTGAAACGCATCGGCGTTTTAAGCGGCGAGGAATGCGACATCATCACCCAGGGACTGGAACAGATCCGAGAGGAAATCGAGCACGGGGAGTTCCCCTGGTCGGTAAAACTCGAAGATGTGCACATGAATATCGAAGCCCGCCTCACCGAGCGCATCGGCGAAGCGGGGAAGAAGCTGCACACCGGCCGCTCCCGGAACGACCAGGTGGCCACGGACGTCAGACTGTATCTGCGCCACGAAATCGATCGGATTGCCGAAGAAATTCTTCGGCTTCAAAGCGCCTTGCTCGATCTCGCGGAGCGCGAGGCGGATACCATCATGCCGGGGTTCACTCATCTCCAGGTCGCCCAACCGGTCACTTTCGGACATCACCTCTTGGCCTGGCACGAAATGTTGGCGAGAGATCACGAGCGCCTGCTCGACTGTCGGAAACGCGTCAACGTCATGCCCCTCGGCGCGGCGGCCCTGGCCGGCACCACCTTCCCGCTGGATCGGTTTTATACCGCCGAACGTCTCGGCTTCGACCGTCCGGCTTCGAATTCGCTGGACGCGGTCAGCGATCGCGATTTCGCCGTAGAATTCGCCGCCTGCGCCAGTCTCATCGTGATGCATTTGTCGCGATTCTCCGAAGAGCTGATTCTATGGACCTCCGCGCAGTTCGGCTTCATCGATCTGCCGGACGCCTTTTGCACCGGCTCGTCCATCATGCCGCAAAAGAAAAACCCGGACGTACCGGAACTCGTGCGCGGCAAATCCGGGCGGGTCTTCGGCCATCTCATCGGACTGCTGACGCTGATGAAAAGCCAGCCCCTGGCGTACAACAAGGACAATCAGGAGGACAAGGAACCCTTGTTCGACACGGTCGATACCTTGCAAAACTGCCTGCGGGCCTTTGCCGACATGATGCCGCACGTTCGGCCGAATCGGGACGCCATGTACAAATCGGCGCAAAAAGGCTACGCAACGGCCACGGATCTGGCGGATTATCTGGTTCGCAAAGGAGTCCCGTTCCGCGATGCCCACGAGATCGTCGGCAAGGCCGTACGTCTGGGCATCGAAACCGGGCGCGATCTGTCCCGGTTGTCGCTGACCGAATTGCAACAATTGTCTGTTACGATCGGACCCGATGTTTTCGAAATCCTGACGCTGGAAGGTTCCGTCAGGGCGCGCAACCACTTCGGCGGAACCGCCCCGGAACAGGTCAGGACAGCCGTAAAGCAGGCTCGGCAACGTATCGAGGAGGTGACTAAAACTTGATTACCGACGAGCGCGTCACAACGCTAATCGACCTGATGCGCCACGGCGAACCCGTGGGCGGGAGCCGCTACCGCGGGCAGATGGACGACCCCTTGAGCGACAAAGGCTGGTCGCAGATGCGCACGGCCGTCGGCCAGCATCACCCGTGGGAGGTCATCGTCACCTCACCCCTCGCCCGCTGCCAGGCTTTCGCCGAAGAAATGAGCGACCGAAGCGGGATTCCCTTCGAAATCGAACCCCGACTGAAAGAAATCGGGTTCGGAGTCTGGCAAGGCAAGACGCGGGAGGAAATCACCCAATACGACCCCGGCCTGATCCAGCGTTTTTATCGCGACCCCATGAACAACCGTCCCGACGATTCCGAAGGGCTTGCGGAATTCAAGGGTCGCATCGTCTCCGCCTGGAACGACATCCTCAACCGCCACGCCGGAAAACATATTCTCATCATCTGTCATGCCGGCACCATCCGCATGGTGCTCGCCCATATCCTGGACATCCCCTTATCCAACCTGTTCCGCATCAAGGTCGCCACCGCCGGAATCACCCGGATCGAGTGCCTGGAGCAGGGCGAAGAGTTCCTGGGGCAACTGGTTTTTCACGGCGGCTCCCTGCACGCATCTTAGAACCTATCCCAGTAGGCCGTTCGCCCTGAGTTCGTCGAAGGGTTTCTTGAGCCTACTGGGATAAGCCCTCAGCCCGCGAGGTTGCGGAAGAACCGCAGCGAGCGGCCGATGCGGCACCGGGCCGCGCAGCGGGTTTCGCGCAATCTCTTCAGCTCACCGGCCGGTCTTCGCCGAGCGCTATCCATCCGACGGCGATGCGATAAACGATCCAGATCGTGTTGGCGGTGAGAATTACGTAGCCCACGAACAGAAACAAAGTCAGTCCGCCCACGATGCCCCACAGGATGCTGTACCAGAAGGTCCTGATTTGCCAACGGAAATGGGATTCCAGCCAGGTGCCCGCCACGTCCGGCCACTTCACGTAATTGATGACCGCCGCGATGATGTAGGTAACCCCCACCAAAAAAGAGGCGGCCTGTAAGGCATAAACGATCTGGGCCAACCTTTTCTCTCTACCGAGATCTCTTTCACCCGATTCGGGGAATGTATTGTCTTGCATATCGAATCTCCATGACAAAATCGGTTACTGCGTTCTCAAATGCCGACTGATTTTCCCGGACCGGAGTTCAAATGCTCGTCGAACGCCCGGAGCCGATCGACGGTACCGATGTCCATCCAAAAACCCGGGTAGACTTCTCCGCTTACGAGTCCATCCGCCATCGCCCGTCTCAACAAAGGCGCCAGAGGAAACTTGCCGGGCGCGCAGTCCGCGAACAATTCCGGACGATAGACGCCGATGCCGCTGAAAGTGAAACGGCAATCCCCCGAATCCAGCACAGCCCCATCGCTCAGGGCGAAATCCCCCTGCGGATGGTGCAACGGATTGGGCACCAGCACCAGATGAGCTAACCCGGCCGGCCGATAACGCAATCGCCGGAAAGGATAATCGGTAGCGATATCGCCGTTGACCGCCAAGAACGGGCGATCGCCCAATAGCGGCAATGCCCGGTGAATGCCGCCGCCGGTTTCGAGCGCCTCGCCTTCGGCAGAATAGGCGATCCTCGCGCCGAATCGAGCGCCGTCCCCCAGATGGGCTTCGATCTGTTCGCCGAGATGGGCGGTATTGACGACGATGTCGACGAACCCGCCGCGAACGAGGGATTCGATCGTGTGCTCGATCAGCGGGCGACCGCCCGCGGTCAGCAGCGGCTTCGGAGTCCGATCGGTCAGGGGCCGCATGCGTTCGCCGCGCCCGGCGGCCAAAATCATGGCTTTCATGTTACTTTGTCCGAAGTCATACGAGGCAAGACCCGATTTTCCAAAAAGTCCAGAAAATCGGCGAATTCCGGATAACGCCCGCACACGTCGGTCACATAGGTCATGGTGCGCGGAATATCCTTGAGATATCCCGACTTGCCGTCACGCAGCTTCAGCCTGGAAAAAATGCCGATGGCTTTGAGGTGGCGCTGCATCCCCATGAGATCGAACCAGCGCCGGAAGGTGTCGGGACTCACCGAATCGATGAGTCCGGCTTCGCAAAGGCGCGTGTAATGATCGATCATCCAGACCTCTACCATTGAGGGCGGCCAAGAGACGTAACAGTCGCGTATCAGCGATGCCAGGTCGTAGGTGACAGGCCCGACGACCGCATCCTGAAAATCCAGGACCCCCGGATTGAGGCGCTCGGTCGCCATGAGATTGCGGGAGTGATAATCCCGATGGACGCAAACCCTGGGCTGCTCCAGCGCGGACGCGATGAGAAGCCGATTTACCTCGTCGAAGACGGCGGATTCCGCAGCATTGGGAACGAATCCCAGAAGCCGGCCGAGGAACCAGCCGCGAAACAAATCCAGCTCGACTCCGAGCAGACGTTCGTCATACGCGGGCAAACCGGCGGTCTCGATATCGACGCCCGACTGCAAACGCACCAGCGCATTCAGGGCGTCTTCGTAAAGACGGTCGACGGATGCGGGATTTAAACAGTCCAGATACGATCGAGTTCCGAAATCGGTGAGCAACAAAAAACCTTGCTCTTCGTCGGCCGCGATCACCTCGGGCGCCTGAACGCCCGCATTCCGCAGGAGCGCCGCCACCTTGATGAAGGGACGTACATTCTCCCGGGGCGGCGGCGCATCCATCGCGATGCACGAGATTCCATCGAAATAAACGCGGAAATAGCGCCGAAAGCTGGCATCGCTCGAAGCGGGCACGATAGCGTCCACCGCCAGCTTGAGAGTTTCTGCCAGCCAGTCGGAAAGCACCTTCAGTCGATCATCTTGTTGTATTGTCATATTGACGGTCCCTGTGTCTAAAAATGCTCGAATAATGCGGATCTTACGGTAGAATGCCGTATTTGGATCGGATATTTCACCATAAAGAACAGCCTCACGATAATGCCTTTCGCGATTCCGGCCCTACTCCGCTCCTGGCCGCCTGGTTTACAAATCTAGATTGCGTGGCAGCCACTTTGCGACTTTCCTTCCGGTTTTAACTAGCCCTGCCGCAGCATGGTGTTCCTGATTCATCTCACTCGTGGTCGATGGGCGTTGATTTCGTGCCTGGGCTTGGGCCCTTCCTATCTGCTGGCCGCCGCGTCCGACTGGGATTGCCAACGCAGCAAGGACGACAAGGAATGGGTTTGCACCACCAAGAAATCCAAGGCCGAAACCGTCACCGCGACGCCGGCCGAACCCGAATCCGAAACGGCGACACCGGCCATAGCCGGACCCGGCCCCGGACTCGGAATGGAGCCGAAAGAAAAACCCGGCCGTCCGACAAAAACGCGCGAACCCGCGCTGGCCGAAAAAGCCGAGCCGAAACGAACGGATCGGCCCGTACCGCCGGCGCCGTCCAAATCCGCCGTAGCGGACAAAGCTCCCGGCTGGAACTGCCGCCCCGGCGAAACCGGCAAAAATTGGGACTGCTCCCTGGTCGGGCCGGACCCTCAGGGTCTGCCGCATGTCGTGGCCGAAGAAGGTCAGCACGTCGAAAACTGGGCGGAAGCCTCGACGATTACCGAAAACGATGAACACCGCTTCCGCAAGTTGGTCGATTTCCTGCCGGCCGATCCTTGGACGAATGCCTGCGCCGGCAAACTCGAATCGGCCCCCATGACCGAGTTTCTACTCACCCCACAGGACAAGCTGGCCCGAGAACAGCACCCCTTGGAAATCCGCTCCGATTATGCCGAAATGGTGGACGACGAAATCGCAACGTTCACCGGCTCCGCCGAACTCACGCGGGCGGATCAAAAACTATGGGGAGATTTCGTTACCCACAACACCGTTTCGGACACGCTGAACGCTCGGGGCAAAGTGATCTATCAAGAGAAAGGATTGACCTTCGCCAGCGATACCGCCTTTCTGGATCTCGAATCGGATCGGGGCGTTTTCAGGAACGCCCAATTCATTCTGGAAACGGTCCCGGCGCGCGGCACTTCGCGCCTGACCCATTTAGACAGCAACACCTTGTCGCGTTACGAAAAATTCACCTACACCACCTGTCCGCCCGGCGACCGGGATTGGATGCTCCATGCCCGCAATGTCAAAATCAACAAAGAAACCGGGCGCGGCGCCGCGAAACATGCCTGGCTCGAATTCAAAGGCGTGCCATTTCTTTATACGCCGTACATGAGCTTCCCGGTGGACGACCGGCGGCAGACCGGCTTGCTCACCCCGTCCTTCGGAACGACCAAGGTCGGAGGGTTCGATCTAGCGGTGCCTTATTATTTCAACCTGGCGCCGAACTACGACGCCACGCTTACAGCCCGGTACCTGACCAGGCGCGGCCCGCTGTTTCGCGGCGAAGTCCGCTACCTGTTCGAAAACACGCGAGGCCGCTTCGGGGGCGACTACATGCCCAAAGACGAGGTGAAAGGCGTCAGCCGCGGCCAGTTCGCATTCCTGAACGACACCCGGTTTACCAGCAATCTGAATTCGCATGTCGATCTCAACTACGTGTCCGATAAGCGCTATCTCAACGAACTGGGCAACCCGCTGAACATCGTCAACACGAGATTCATCCCCAGCATCGGCATGCTGAACTATAGCGGCGCCGGCTATTCCATCCGGACGATGGCGGATTATTATCAATCCATCGACCCGACCATTCCCCCCGAGGCGCGGCCTTATTATCGGCTTCCGCAGGTGATGTTCAACTTCGGCAAACCCCTGGGCAGCACCGGCCTAGTGGTCAGCGGGACCAGCGATCTGACCAGCTTCGAAACCGCGGCCGAAGGCAAAGTCAAGGGTCAGCGATTGAACCTAACCCCGCGCATTTCATATCCGATCCGCTCGGCCGCAGGATTCGTCACGCCGAGTCTCAGCCTGCAACACACCCAATACTGGCTCGAAAACCAGCTTTCCGGCCTGAATGGCCACCCGAGCCGAACCGCTCCGATCTTCTCCGTCGATAGCGGACTTTTTCTGGAACGCGAGTTTGAACTGGCCGACACGCCCCTGCTCCAAACCCTGGAGCCGCGGCTCTTCTACCTGTACATACCGGACAAAAATCAAGAAGACATTCCGGTGTTCGATACCGGCGAATACGACTTCACCTTTTATCAGCTTTTCCGCGAAAACCGTTTTACCGGTGCCGACAGGCTTGGCGATGCCAATCAAGTCACGCTCGCGCTCACGTCGCGACTCATCGACCAGGCTTCGGGACTGGAGCGGTTCAGGGCGAGCGTCGGCGAAATCTTTTATTTCGAGGATCGCAACGTCAATTTGACAAACACCCCGGCCACGACCACGGATCAGTCGAATCTGGTGGCCGAAGTCTATTCCAGCCTGACCGATACCTGGTCGTTCCACACCGGCGGTCAATGGAATCCCAGCCGCGGCCGCATCGATCGCGGTCAAGTCGCGCTACAGTACAACGACCGACAAAATCATCTCTTCAATCTGGCCTACCGGTTCCGCCGCAACCAGAACCAATACATGGATACCGTCAGCCTGGATCTCACGGACGCCTCCTTCCGCCTACCCATCGTCAAAGGCTGGAACGCTATCGGACGCTGGCAGTATTCACTGCTGGATCAGGTGACGCTGGAAAGCTTCTTGGGTATCGAGCGGGAAACTTGCTGCTGGCGTTTCAGTCTGATTGGCCGACACTACATCAACGGCACCCAGTCCGGAACCACTGCCGGCAATACGGCCAACACCGGCGTATTCGTGCAGCTCGAGCTGAAAGGTCTGACTCGCCTGGGCAACCAGGTAGACCAGTTCCTGGAACGCAGCATCAGCGGCTACCGGCTTGCAGAAGATTAACCGAAGACGACTCCCATGCTCATGACCGCATTTTCCCCTTCGAAAGGCGCCACCTTCGCCAAATTCATCCTGCTGCCGTTTTTCTTGCTGCCGCGGACGGTACTCGCAGACCGCCCCATCGATCGTATCGTAGCCGTCGTCGAAGATGGCGTGATCCTGGAAAGCGAACTGCAACAGAAAGTCGAGTCCATCAAAAACAGCCTGCGGCAAAACAACACACAACTTCCGCCGGACGAGATTTTGATCCGCCAAGTCTTGGAACGCCTGATCGTCGACAAGATTCAAGTGCAATTGGCCGAAAAAGCCGGCATCCGGATCGATGACGAGACGCTCAGGCAAGCCGTGCAGCAGATCGCTCAGCGCAACAACATGAGCCTGGAAGAGTTCCGCCACTCTTTGCGGGAAGAAGGCATCGATTATGCCGCCTTCATCGAACAGATTCGCAACGAGATCGCCATCGGCCGCTTGCGAAGCGGACAAATCAACAGCCAAATCAAGGTCAGCGATCACGAAGTGCAGCACTATCTGGAAACCCACGGACAATCCGATGTCAACCGCGATAGCGAATATTTGCTGGGCCATATTCTGATTGCAACGCCACAGGCCGCCTCGCCGTCCGAAATACAAAAAGCCAGGGAAAAGGCCGAGCGGCTGATCGACGAACTCAGAAAGGGACTGGATTTCAGGCAAGCCGCGGTGAGTTCCTCCGATTCGCCGCAAGCCCTGAGTGGCGGCGATCTCGGCTGGCGCAAGCTGAGCCAGGTGCCGTCCCTGTTCATCGATCTGGTGCCCACGATGAAGGAAGGCGGCATCGAAGGCCCCATTCGCAGCCCGAGCGGGTTTCACATCATCAAGCTGCTCGGCACCAAAGGCGGCGAGGACGAGCGCATGACCAAAACCCACGTGCGCCATATCCTGATCAAGCCCAACGAGGTTTTGTCGGATGAAGAAGCCAGGCAAAAGCTGTTGACCCTGAGACAGCGCATCGAAGGCGGCGAAGACTTCGCCGCACTGGCGCGAGGCCACTCCGACGACAAAGGCTCGGCGATCAAGGGTGGCGATCTCGGTTTCGTGCAACCGGGAGCTCTGGTCCCCCCCTTCGAGGACGCCATGAACCGGCTTGCGATCAGCCAGCTCAGCGATCCGGTACAAACCCAATTCGGCTGGCATCTCATTCAAGTGCTGGAACGGCAGGAGTCCAACGACAGCGACGAATTGCTGAAAAACAAAGCCCGCGAGGAAATCTTCAAACGCAAGGCGGAAGAGGAGACCGAGCTTTGGCTGCGCCGGATCCGCGACGAAGCCTACGTCGAGATTCGCTTGAGCGAACCGGAAAGCATGTCTTTCATGCCTCCGCTCCAATGATCGCGCGAATACTGCTGACGACCGGGGAACCCGCCGGCATCGGCCCGGATTTGTGCGTGCAAATCGCCCAACGGGAGCTGGCCTGCGACCTCACCGTGATCGGCGATCCACTGCTGCTGGCGAAACGAGCGGAGCAACTGGACCTCGGTCTTGAAATCCGTGCGCCGGAAGCCGGCGGAATCGAAGCGCACCGGCCGGGATCGCTCAAAGTATGGCCCACGGCTAATACCGCCGATCCGACTTGCGGCCGGCTGAGCGTTGCCAACGCGCCCTATGTCCTTGAAACCATCTCCAGCGGCGTTACAGCCTGCCTCGAGGGACGCTTCGACGCCCTGGTCACCGCCCCCGTGCACAAGGGAATCATCAACCAGGCCGGCATAGCCTTTACCGGGCATACCGAATTCATCGCCGCCATCAGCGGAGGCCATCCCGTGATGATGCTCGCCGCGCCAGGCCTTCGCGTCGCACTGGCGACGACACATCTACCGCTGGCGGAGGTCAGCCGGAACATTACGCGCGAACGGCTGTCCGCGGTACTCGCGACACTGGACCGGGACCTGACCGCCCGCTTCGGCATTACCGCGCCGCGGGTTCTCGTCTGCGGCCTCAACCCCCATGCCGGCGAAGGCGGCCACCTGGGGCGGGAGGAGATCGAGATCATCGAGCCCGTGCTCGAAACCCTCAGACGAAAAGGAATGAACTTGATCGGCCCGTTGCCGGCAGATACCCTCTTTCTTCCGAAATATCTCCGGAACGCCGACGCCGTGCTCGCCATGTACCATGACCAGGGATTGCCCGTGTTGAAATATGCGGGCTTCGGCCGCGCGGTCAACATCACCCTGGGATTGCCCATCGTCCGCACCTCGGTCGATCACGGCACGGCCCTGGATTTGGCCGGCAACGGAAAAGCCGATGCGGGAAGCCTGGAAGCCGCCATCGACGAAGCCATTGGCATGGCGGGCAGAAATTGACCGGATAATAAAAGGTTATGAATCACCAGCCTCGCAAGCGGTTCGGTCAAAACTTCCTGCGCGACAGCGCCGTTGTCCGGCAAATCGTCCTCGGCATCGCCCCCAAAGCCGAAGATCAC
This sequence comes from Methylocaldum sp. MU1018, assembly GCF_053646775.1. Taxonomy (NCBI): domain Bacteria; kingdom Pseudomonadati; phylum Pseudomonadota; class Gammaproteobacteria; order Methylococcales; family Methylococcaceae; genus Methylocaldum; species Methylocaldum sp. MU1018. The sequence goes on along the minus strand of NZ_CM132195.1, from coordinate 200,017 downwards.
CTCGTGGAGATCGGCCCCGGGCAAGGCGCCTTGACCGAAGCGTTATTACCCCTCTGCGGACAATTGGACGCGGTCGAAATAGACCGGGACCTGGCCGCCTCGCTGGAAAAGACGTTCTCGGCCGACGCCAGGTTCCGCCTGCACCGCGCGGATGCGCTCAAATTCCGGTTCTGCGCGTTGAGCACGGGAGAAAAACTTCGCATCGTCGGCAATCTTCCTTATAACATTTCCACGCCTCTGCTCTTCCACATTTTCGCTCAGGCGGAGTGCATAGAGGACATGCACTTCATGCTGCAGAAGGAAGTCGTCGACCGGCTGTGCGCCGCTCCGGGAGACAAAAGTTACGGACGGCTCGGCATCATGGCTCAGTACTATTGTCGCGCGGACAGTCTGTTCGAGGTTTCGCCCGAGAGCTTCTATCCGCAACCGCAGGTCACGTCCGCGGTCGTCCGCCTGGCACCGCACGAGACCCGCCCCGTGGATGTCGAGCCGGAACCTTTGGGACACGTCGTTGCCGCCGCCTTCTCGCAGCGCCGCAAGACGCTCCGCAATGCCCTGAAACACCTGTTTGACGACGGCGAGATTCGGAGTCTCGGCATAGATCCCAAGGCACGGGCAGAAACGCTCGGGCTGGAGGCGTATGCCCGCCTGGCCCGGGCTCTTCGGGAAAAGCAAGATAACGCAGCCGATTAAGAAAAGGCCGCCGAAACTGCGGCGGCCTTGAAGACGGCCCGCGGCTCAGGTGATTACCGTAGGTCCGGGCATGCCGGATCTCGCCTTTGCTTCGGAAAGGCTCTCGGCCAATTCGATCAAGTCCTTGAGCGCCGCTTGCGGATCCCGGTCATGTTCCGCCGGGTCGCGCTCATAACGTTCGAGATAGATTCTCAGCGTTGCCCCTTCGGTTCCCGTACCCGAGAGCCTGAACACGATTCGCGCTCCGTTTTCAAAGACGATTCGGATTCCCTGTTTTTCGCTGACGCTTCCATCCACCGGATCCCGGTAGCTGAAATCGTCCGCCAAACCGACCCGATAGGCGCCGAAAGTCTTGCCGACCAGCCCCGGCAACTGCGCGCGGAGCCGGGACAGGATCGCTTCGCCGACCTCCGCCGGCATACCTTCGTAATCGTGTCGCGAATAGTAGTCGCGACCGAACCGGCGCCAGTGCTCGCGCACGATTTCCGCCACCGACTGCCGGCGAACGGCGATCAGATTGAGCCAGAACAGCACCGCCCATAAACCATCCTTTTCGCGGACGTGGTCGGAGCCGGTGCCGAAGCTTTCCTCTCCGCACAGCGTAATCTTGCGGGCATCGAGCAAATTGCCGAAAAATTTCCAGCCGGTCGGCGTTTCGAAACACTCGATACCCATGGCATGAGCCACCCGGTCGACCGCCTGACTGGTCGGCATAGAACGCGCCACGCCCCGCAACCCGTCCTTATAGCCCGGCAGGAGATGCGCATTGGCCGCCAATACGGCCAGGCTGTCGCTCGGCGTAACGAAAAATTGGCTGCCCATAATCATATTGCGGTCGCCATCGCCGTCGGACGCCGCTCCCAGCGTGGGCGGCCGAGCACCGAACATGAGGTCGGCCAATTTCCGGGCATGAGTCAGATTGGGATCGGGATGACCGCCGCCAAAATCTTCCAGAGGAATCCCGTTGATCACGGAGCCGGTTGCGGCACCCAGCCTTTCCTCCAAGATCCGTTTCGCATACGGCCCGGTAATGGCGTGCATCGCGTCGTAGCACAGCGTGATCGTGCCGGATTTCAGCGCCGATTCGATCAAATCAAAATCGAACAAATGCTCCATCAACTGCGCATAGTCGCTCACCGGGTCCATGACCTGGACGACCATGCCGGCTAGCTGGGTTTCGCCGATCGTGTCGATATCGATAGCGTCGGCCCGGATGATCTTGTACCGGTCGATGACTCGGCTGCGGGCATAAACCGCATCGGTAAAGCTCTCGGGCGCCGGCCCGCCGTTGGTTACATTGTATTTAATGCCGAAGTCTTCATCCGGTCCGCCGGGATTGTGGCTGGCGGAAAGGACGAATCCGCCGTACGCCTTGTACTTGCGGATCACACAAGACGCCGCCGGCGTCGACAGCAGCCCCCCCTGTCCGATCAACAGCCGTCCCACACCGTTGGCGGCGGACATTTTGATAATGGTCTGGATCGCCTGGCGGTTGAGATAGCGTCCGTCGCCCCCCAGGACGAGCGTTTTCCCGGTCGCATCGCCCAAGGTATCGAAAACCGACTGAACGAAATTCTCCAGATAATTCTCCTGCAAAAAGACCTTGACCTTCTTGCGCAGCCCTGAAGTTCCTGGCTTTTGATCGTTATACGGCGTTGTCTTTCGGGTTTCGATTTGCATGGTCGGTATTTTCAAGATGGCTGAAATCGTCTATTTATTTTACTAAGTCCGTTTACCTATCGAGAAACTTTTTTGAGACCATCCTCACGATCCGAGAACCAAGGAGACAACACGTGAAATTTCGCTCTGTCCTCAGTGCAATCCCGCTGCTACTCTCGCTAAACGCCGGAGCGAGCGAGAAGGACGAAAGTATTTGGCTGCTGGTCGAAACTGTACCGCACGTGTTAAAGGTAATGGCGGGCGATCGCGATTTGGAAGTATTCGAGAAGATCGCGATAGGACGCCACGGCGCGGGCCTATTTAAAGAGCGCGGAGACTACAAAACCCCGCTAGGCGAGTATCGCATCGGCTGGATCAACGAGAACAGCCGTTATCACAGGTTTTTCGGCTTTACTTACCCCAATCGGGAGAACGCGGAACGGGCCTACGAATTGGGTTTAATAGGACTGAATACCTACCGCACCATATTGCGCACCAGCATCGGCGCAGCCATTCCTCCCCAGAACACTGCACTTGGCGGGCAAATCGGCATTCATGGCCTGGGACGGGCCGATCTTGCGGTTCATCAAAATTTTGACTGGACTCAAGGGTGCGTAGCCATGACCAACGAGCAGATCGATAGGCTCAGCGCCTGGGTAAAAAAAGGCACCCTGGTGGTAATCCGGTAATTTGTGCCAAAATAATACTGGAAAGATTATCCATTCCGCGGCACACTCTAAAACGTCACGCATTCGTTCCTCGGGACGGATGATCTCACCAAGTATCTCAGTCAATAAAAAAGGAAAGAACGATGATGAAAGCTACTAAATTGGCCGTATTACTTTTGTCTGCTGGTTTGGCGGTAGGCTGCGCCAGCAAATCCGACCTCAACAACCTGCAAACCCAGGTTGACGGTTTGAAGGCGGAAATCTCTTCCGTCAAGAGCACCGCGGACGAAGCACTGTCCGCTGCTCAGGCGGCCGAATCCAAAGCCGCCAGCGCCGAATCCGCTGCTCGCAGAGCCGCTGCCGCTTCTGAAGAAGTGAACAGCAAGCTGGATCGCATGTTCAGAAAATCGATGATGAAATAATTTCGCGCCTTTCAAAGTCGCGAACAGTTTACAGACCCCGGTAGATGCAAATCTACCGGGGTTTTTTTATCGACCAGGGGCGAAATATGCCGCTCCACGGAAGAGCCGGCATCCATCCCTGCCCTAGCCGGAAATAGAAAATAAAGCGGACGCCTAACGAGACGCAAGCCTGGAGAAAGAGTCCTGCACCCATGCGCTGCGCCTTTCGCGATCGAGCACCTCGGCACGCGCACGGATTAGAAGCACGGTGAAATAATAGAACTGAAAAGCCGCAGCCATAAGCAGCAAGGGCAGCAGCATACTGAAATGAATCGAGGGTTTGTCGAATTTAGTGACGGTGGGTCCCTGGTGAAGCGTATTCCACCATTCGACCGAATAATGGATGATCGGGATATTGACCACCCCGACCAGAATCAAGACGCCGCCTGCCCGAGCCGCCGACCGCTTATCTTCGATTGCGGAAACCAGGGCGATATAGCCCAGATAAAGAAAGAGCAAAATAAGCTCGGACGTAAGTCGCGCATCCCATACCCACCAAGCGCCCCACATTGGTTTACCCCAAAGAGACCCGGTCGCTAACGCAAGAAACGTAAACGATGCGCCCAAGGCAGCCGAACTGCTCGCCATCACGTCGGCCAACTTGATATTCCAAATCAAGTAAATCGCACTCAGAACGGCCATGAAAACGTAAATAAAAAGAGACATCCATGCACTGGGCACGTGCACGAAGATAATTCGATAACTCTCTCCCTGCTGATAATCCGGTGGAGCAACGAATAGGCCGAGATATAGACCGGCCAGCAATAATATCGTCGTCACCGCTCCCAGCCACGGAATCAAATAGCCGGAAATGCGATAAAAGTGTTTGGGTGAAGCAAGTTTATGGAAGAATGTCCACATAATGATCAACTCAGGCTGATTCGTAAAGCGGCAGCCGTCGCCAGCGGGGCCAAGGTTACCGCCAACACCAGCATAGCGGCTAAAAAATATAACTGGCCGGCGACGGGCATTCCCGCCGCAGCGGACGAAACGGCATTGGTCGCGAAAATCAGAACGGGAATGTACAGAGGCAAGACCAATAAAGTCAGCAAGAGGCCGCCACGCCGAAGCCCCACGGTCAGAGCCACCCCGATAGAACCGATCAGACTCAGGAGCGGAGTGCCGATCAGCAGGGTCAATTCGAGTATGGCAAGAGCCGGGCTCGGCATGGAGAGAAACAATGCCAGCAACGGAGCCAGCAACAGCATCGGCAATCCGCTCACCAGCCAGTGCGCCAGGACTTTCGCAAGAACCAGCAGCGAAAGAGGATAAGGCGTTAGCAACATCTGCTCCAGCGAACCGTCGTCGAAATCGGAGCGAAACATATTTTCCAGCGAATACAAAGCCGCCAGCAAAGCCGCAATCCAAATTACCCCGGGAGCAATCTTCCGAAGCAAGGCCTCTTCCGGACTGACCCCCAACGGATAAAGCGTTACCACGATCAAGAAGAACAGCAAAGGATTGGCAAGTTCGCCCCGATGCCGGAAAGCCAGCAATAGATCGCGCTTCAGCAGCGCCCAAAAAGGCCCGGTCACCTGTTTCATACCAAAGCTAACTTGATGAGTCCGCGGTCGATATGAACGGCTTGATGAGAAGTCAAAACCGCCAATCCGCCACGATTGAGATGCGCTTCCAGCAGTGCTTCCACTAAAGCAACGCCGCTCGCATCAAGTGCCGTAAAAGGCTCGTCGAGGATCCAGAGCGTTGCATTCGACAAGATCAATCGGGCCAACGTAATGCGCTGTCGCTGCCCCGCCGAAAGCGCACGGGCGAGAGAATCCTCTCGGCCAGCCAAGCCCACTGTTCGAAGGACCTCCGCCAAGCGCATCGGCGAAAGAGGCAAGCCGTTAAGGGCGAGCGCCACACGTAAATTTTCCTCTACGGAAAGCTCCGCCTTCAATCCCAGTTGATGCCCCAAATAAGCGACCTCGGAAAGAAATAGAAGAGATCGCCGCCGGACGATACTCTCACCGCGCCAGAGCACCTCGCCGTCGGCGGGTGGAGTGAGACCGGCCAATATCCGCAGCAAACTGGTTTTACCGCTACCATTCGGCCCTTCGATTTGAAGAACTTGACCAGTGCTAACGCTGAGATTCAAACCACTGAACAAAAGACTATCGGAGCGCACGCACTCCAATCCCCGCGCTTGAAGCGTGGGCTCAGGACTATTCATTTATCTGTGGGAAAAATTGCCGTGAAGACTGAACACTTTAGCGAAAGATCGGAGAACCGAGGCAAGCTAGAATGATTCTCTCCCCGCCCAGTCGGGCAGTCGAATTGCGAGAGCGCTAAAACGGCTTTCGAATTGCCAAGAAACTCTTGCCCCGCACATTACTCGCCAGCCTTACAACAATCACTCGAATGATGGTCGCATCCCCTATATCCCGCAAACCTGGACCTTTGCCTCGTTTCCAATGACGACACACGGTCATTCGCCGTTCGAACAATCGAGCCGCCGTCTGAAATATCGTCTGTAGCCAACTCGGTTATACCAAGCGCGCCGCACACGACGAATATTTTCGCGTCAAGCGGCATCCGCCCGCATCTTCTTTGGCCGATCATGCTGCCCATTCGCAACAAGATCATGTTGGAATTATTACAGAATACGGTGATGAAGACCTGTTAAACCAGAACGCCTACCGGAAGCGGATCAAGGACTACCGATGACGATTTCAGACTTTAGAACGCCGTTCGATTATCGCATGGCCCACTTGAATATGCTTAGATAGCCGCCCTGCTCGGATTGATAAACTAATTGAAACGGCTCGGGGACATGGCCCAGGGAACCGACGAAAGGCAGCAAGCGAGCCAAGAGCGTTTTTTCGCCCTCATCCGACGTAATGCGCCAGGCGCGAATACCGCCACCCGGAAGCGGCTGAACCAGATAACTGCCGGGGCCTTTTTCTTTGGCCCAACGTTTTACCGCTGCAATTTGAGCATGGATGTTCGCCTCGGCCGGGAAAAATCTTGCCTCGAGCGGAAGACTAACGCCGCTCAGCGCCTCGATCTCCGAAAGCCGTGCCAGATCGTCCAGACAAACGACCCAAAAAACCGGTCTGTCTTTCGGCAGGCGCTCCGAAAGCTCGGCGATCGCTCGGTCGGCGTCCATCGTCAACCAATGCGCCAGCTGACGTAATGGCTGCTCGTCTTTGGCAAAGCCACCGGCGACATCACCCCAAAAACGCCTTGACCGGGGCTCAGGAAATGCTTCGGCTACCGGCAGCGACGCCCAAGCATCGCGCCCGGTCAGAAAATGAATCCGTTGCGCGTCATCCCACCAGGATACGAATAAAGCATTCTCTTCCGTATGCTGGCGAATCGCTTTCGCTGCGCTCCCCCAAAGATCATGCCTTATCTGATTTCCATCGGCCGCGACAGGCGGAGGCGATGAAGCACCGGAAGAGGGATAAACGATTGCCCGCCGTGAGCTGCCGTCATTATCACGGTAGCTCACGACGTGCAAGGAAACGGTCACCTTGCCTTCTCGGCCAATCTCGTATTCAGCCACGCTCTCGGGCTGAAATTGGCCTTCCAGCACGGGGAAGCCCGCATCACCGGGCTTCATCTCCTTGATTTTTTCGAACTGCCAGCTCTCGGAAAACAGATGAGGCAATCCGAAGAAGAAGATACCTATGCCGACGAGCAACAATCCGAGGCCCAGAAACAGCCTCGGCTTGTTGCCCCCCATGACGCTTTTTTTGATTAGCGACATGCCGCTCCTAACGCTTACGGGAACGGATCACCACGATGCCGGCCGCAACCAGCAGCGAACCGAGAACGTATCGGCTGCTCGCAGCGTCCTTGAACTCCCGCAGTGCCGCCTGGGTTGTCGATTCGCCATTCTGCGCGGTTTTTCCAGCCGCTTCCCGAAGCTTCGTATTCTCATCCATGATGATGGCGTAATCGCGCATCAGTTCGGACCAGCCTTCGGTGTAAGTGAAACCGCCCGGATTGGCGTGGAACAGCCCCTTGTAGAGCTTGATCACGTCATGCTCCCACATGTCCGCGTAAACGCGCTCCACGTGAGACGGGTTGTTGCCCTTGGCCCAGAACAACTGGAAGAATCCTCCAGCCGCATCCTTTTCCGGCTTCGGCGGCTCAGGACGATTGGTCTTCTGTCCGGGCAACAGGCCATCCTTATGCAAGGCCTCGACCACCTTTTTGGCTTCCTGCTCGACCTTGAGGCCGGCAATCGTGCCTTTATCGGCCGTGGTTAGATAGCTCTCGGCAAAGCTCGGCGAATGGCAATTCGCGCAAGTCTGCTGCCAAGCGTCTTTCCGCTGCTCGAACCAGGGATGGTTTAGATTATCGGCGATCGCCGGGGTCGGATTGAAGGCCCAGCGAACCTTGCGTACCAGATTGTGCGAATACTCACCCTCGAACTCGAAGTGGCAAGTCTGGCAAGTCGGCGCCGTATAGCCGCCTTTGGTTATAGCGTCCTTCAACGGAACCTCGAAATTCCATTTCTGCTTGCCCTGGGTCAGGTAAACAGTACCGTGCTTCGAGAGCTGATAGTTTTCCCATTCATTGTGATCCACGCCATTGTGACAGGTCGAACAAGCCTCCGGTTGGCGCGCCTCGGCGGCGGAGAAGGTGTGCCGCGTATGGCAACCGTCGCATTTGTTCTGCTGGTAATGGCACATATCGCAGCCCTGAGCGATCTCGCGCTCCGCCATTCCGGCCCAAATCGCGGTCTCCACGTTCGCCTGCCAGTCCATCGCATGGGACGGCCGGCCTTTAGGCCACTGGTCTTGCGGCCATTCTTGGTTTTTTTCGGCCTCGGCCTCGGCAAATTCCGCCGTGTGGCAGGTTCCGCAACTGACCCGATCCGGCATCACCAAATCTTTGTCGTGCTGAATGGATTTGGCGCCGACACTGCCATGACAGTCGATACAGCCCACATCTTTAAGCTGCTCGCCTTCTTTGAGCAGTCCCCGCTCGACCAGTTGCCGTTCGACTTCGGCAAGCTTCTCCTTTTTGTAGAAGCGAGGGTCTTGAGCATTGGGCATATTGCGAATTTTGTCCAAATTCGCATGGCTGCTGCTCTGCCAGGCATGAAACGCACCTGGCGTCACGGCCTGGTGACAGGTCACGCATTGCTCACGCGTCACCTCGCCGGTCACCGTCGTGGGCGGTTTATAAAAGTCCTTGGGATTCCAATACTTCTGAATTGGAATAGGCTCCCAAAGGTCCCCGAATTTTCCTTTTCCGGGATGATCTTGATAGTATTTTTCTTTAAGCTGTTCAAAGTTGACGTCGTTCTGCTTCGCATGGGCTACCGTTGCGAGCGCTTGCGCTATCAGCAAGAACAGCACGCTTTTTAGAATCTTCGTTAGCATCGTTACTCCTCCGTTAGGGCGGCGCTTGTAACGGTCGCCCATCTCATAGTATCGATTCAGAACCAAATCTCGTCAAACAATTATTTTCATGTGCAAGCCCGAAAGCCTACGCAGACGCGCCGGCAAACCGCCTCTTTTCCGCGCCGCTTCGACGGCGCCCGATCGTTCCGAGGGAATAATGGACAAGATAGAAGTCGTTGAAGCGGATATCACTCTCTTGGAAGTCGACGCCATCGTCAACGCCGCCAACAACGGTCTTTTGGGCGGCGGGGGTGTAGACGGAGCGATTCATCGCGCGGCCGGTCCCCGACTTTTGGACGAGTGTCGAAAATTGGAGGGCTGCGATACGGGCAAGGCGAAAATCACCGGCGCCTATAATCTAAACGCGAAATACGTCATTCATGCGGTCGGTCCGGTATGGCGCGGCGGCGGGCACGGCGAACCGGAACAATTAGCCTCATGTTACCGCGAATCGATGCGTCTGGCACAAGAAAACCACGTCAGGACCATCGCCTTTCCGGCCATTTCATGCGGAATCTACCGGTTCCCGCCGAAATCCGCCGCCGAGATCGCGGTTGCCACGATTCACGAGCGCCTCGCCGTCTATCCCGCCATCGAGAAGATTTACTTAGCCTGCATCGACCCCGATGTATTAAGCACATACCGAACTGCTCTGGCATTATTCACCGATCAAAAGACACGTCATTGAGGCTCTCCGGCATGATCACTCCCGAAATCGCGAAACACGCTCAAGGACTGCTCGACTTCATCGACGCCAGTCCCAGCCCCTGGCATGCTGTCGCCATGATGGAGAAACATTTGCAGGCGAAAGGTTTCACGCGCCTGGAAGAAAGCCAGGCATGGAGCTTGCGCCCGCAAGGCAGGCACTACGTGGTCCGCGGCGGGGCTTCGTTGATCGCCTTTATTCTCGGCAGCAAACCTTTGGCCGCGAGCGGCTTCCGCATCGTCGGCGCCCATACCGACTCGCCCGGCTTGCGCCTTAAACCGAAGGCCCCGCATCAGGCCGAAACCATGATGCGCCTCGCTGTCGAAGTCTACGGGGGACCGATTCTCGCCACCTTCAGCGACCGGGATCTCAGCCTCGCCGGCCGAATCTGCGTCGGAGGCGATGCGGCGCCGCGCGACCGGCTGATCCGTTTCGAACAGCCGCTGGTTCGACTCGCCAACCTGGCCATTCATATGAACCGATCTGTGAACGAAGACGGATTGAAGCTCAACAAACAAAACGAGTTGCCCCTGCTGCTCGGCGGTCTTTGCGATACCGAGTCGCCCGAACAGAAATTTCTCCGTCTGGTGGCGGAGCGGGCCGAATGCAAGCCAAGCGACATCTTGAGCTGGGACTTGGCTGTCTACGATACTCAAAAAGGTTGTTTCTGGGGGCCGGAACTGGAATTCATCGCCGACAGCCAACTCGACAATCTCACCTCCTGCTATGCCGGACTGGTTGCGCTGCTGGAGACCGAAGCTTCGGAAAATACCTGCGTGGAGGCTTTTTTCGATCATGAGGAAATAGGCAGCGAAAGCAATAGGGGCGCCATGGGCAGCTTTATCTCGGATGTCTTGGAACGCGTCGCCCACGCGCTCGATGTCGATACGCCCGGCTATAAACAGGCCTTGGCCCGCAGTTTCATGATCAGCACCGACGCGGCCCACGCCTATCACCCCAATTTCCCGAACGCTTACGAACCGCTGCACCGCATCGCGGTGAACCGGGGGCCTGCGATCAAGGTCAATGCGAACCAGCGCTATGCCACGGACAGCATGAGCGAGGCCCGGTTTATCGAGCTTTGCCGACATGCGGACACGCCTTATCAGAAATACGCCCATCGGACCGATCTGGCCTGCGGCTCCACGATAGGCCCGATGACGGCGGCCCGGCTCGGCATTCCCACCGTCGACGTGGGTTGTCCTTTATGGGCGATGCACAGCATCCGGGAAAGCGCCGGCGTTCTCGATCAGGCTTACTTGCTGAACGTTTTGAAAAAGTTCTTTGCCGAACCCGCGGATCGATCCGCGCAAAGCCGGACGTCGTGACGGAGAAACCAGGCGTCAAGATTCGGCCAGGGCCGGATGATGCGCCGCCGGTCGGTCGAGGTAGTACCCTTGAGCCAGGGTGACGCCCAGGCTACGGATCATGTCCAGTGTCGCGGCATCCTCGACATATTCGGCCACCGTGGTTTTTTGCAGCCCCCGGGCCACGTCGACCATGGCCTTGACGAACACTTGATTGTCGCGATTGTTCGGCAAGTCACGGATGAATAACCCGTCGATCTTGAGCACTTCGACGCCCAGATACTTTAGATAGCCGAAGGTCGAAAAGCCGGTGCCGAAATCGTCCAGGCAAACCCGGCAACCCGCCTGGTGTATGGCTTCGATGAAGCGTTGCGCGTCCTGAATGTCCGATACCGCCGCCGTTTCCGTCAGCTCGATGATGAGCCGCGCCGGATCGACGCCGTTTTGTTTCAACTGGTTGCGAATGAAGTTTGGCAGGGAAGGGTCGTCGAAAGTGCGGCCCGAAATGTTTATGGCGAGCGGCGGGCTCGACGGGTTTCGCGCCAGAAGTTCGATGCTGTGGGCCAGAACCCAGCGGTCGATTTCGGTGATTTGTCCGCTCTTCTCGGCCATGGAGATGAATTGTCCCGGCATGATAAGGCACTCCGGGTCGACCGGGTCCCGCATGCGGAGCAAAACCTCCAAATGGCTCAACCTGCCGTCGACGACCGAGTAAATCCCCTGATAATGAAGCTCGAACAAGTCTCTCTGAAGCGCCTCCGCGATGCGCCTGTTCCACGACAGGCGTTGCATCATGGCTTCCGAACTGTCGCGCGCCGGATCGTAAATAGCCCAGGTGTTCTTGCCCTGCCCTTTGGCCTGATACATCGCGGCGTCGGCGTGAGCCACCAAATCTTCGGTATTTTCCCCGTGATCGGGAAATATCGCCACGCCCACGCTGGCCGTCACGCGCATATGGGTGCCGCGAAAACGAAACGGGATCGCCGAAATCGCATTTGCGATCCGCTCCGGCAGCGCCGCCACATCGCACCCGGGCGTGACGGCGCTCAAAATGGCGAACTCGTCGCCGCCGAGCCTGGCGAAGGTTTCCTCGCGACGCACCAAAGTGGATATTTCGCCGGCGATGCGCACCAGCACCGTGTCGCCGGCCTTATGGCCAAAAGTGTCGTTGATGTACTTGAACTCGTCCAAATCGAAATAAAGAAGGCAGAATTTGCTGCCGCCGCGCGCAGAGCTGGCGATCAGCCGCTCCAACTGATCCTGGAAGCGATGTCGGTTGAAGAGGCCGGTCAAAGGATCGCGTTCCGCCAGATAGAGAAGCTGCTGGGCGGTTTGGCGCTCGTACGTGATGTCCTCGTAAATCCACAATCGGCCGATCATGCGCCCGTCGTTATCGGTCACCGGATAGGAGATTTGCGTGAGAACGCGTCCGTCATAGAGATCGAGTTCGAAACGCTCGCTGATTTCGTGCGTATCGAGTACGTGCAATACGTGTTTCGAAGCATGATCGGGGCGGGCGAAACGATGGGTCGAATGCTCCAGGACATCGCGAGTCGCCCGTCCCACGAGCTGAAGGCTTTCGTCTATCGCCCACATCCTCAGAAAAGCCGGATTGACGTACTCGACACATCCTTGCCGGTCCTCGAACAGGATACCGATGCTCATCGCCGACAACAGCGCGGCCATTCGCCGCTGCTCCTGCTGCGCCAGTCTCGTCTGATCGCGCTGCCGCTGCTCCGAGAGCTTCAGTCGCTCCAACACCCGCCGCAACCGCTGCTCCCCTTGCTTACGGTGGGTAATGTCGAGCCAGAGCGCGAAAAATCCCGATGAACCGCCGTTTTCGCCAAGCCGCGGCAGATACTGAATATCCAGCCATCGCTCTGCGCCCCGCCGATTCTTGGCGAGCAGCTCGAAATGGGCCGACGCCCCGGATAAGGCCGCCTCGGCATGAGGCCGCACCTGCTCATAAACGTCCGGCGCCATGATCTCGGACATCCGCTTGCCGATGATTGCCCGGCGCGGCCGCTGGAACCATTCCTCATAGTTTCGATTCACCAGCACATAGCGCTGATCGCTATCGATCAACGATACGTAGGCCGGTATCGAATCCAGCATCAATTGAGTCAGTTCCTTGGCCTGCTTCAATTCGTCGTCGACCCGCTTGCGCTGGGTGATGTCCTGAACGATGCCGGTGCAGGAGACGGGACGGCCGCTATCGCCGAACTCCAATTCAGCCTTTTCCCGCACCCATCTCACTTGCCCCTGCGCCACGATACGGTACTCGATGTCATAAGGCTCGCCGCATAAGGCCGCTTGCCGGGAACTTTCGACGAAGCCGCGGTCGTCGGGATGAACCAGCTTCAAAAAGTCTTCGAGCGCGAGAGGCATGGCCTCCGGAATACCGAATATTCGGTAAGTTTCGCGAGACCAGCGCAGCACGTTATTCCGGATATCCAAATGCCAACTGCCGACATGAGCGACCGATTGGGCGTGCCGCAAATCGGCTTCGCTTTCCCGCAACTCCCACTCTATCAGCGTTCTTTCTTCGACTTCTCGCCGGAGCCTGCGATTGGCCGCTTCAAGCGAAGCCGTGCTTTCCCTGACGCGTTGCGCCAGACTGGCGTTCAAAGCCGCCGTTTCCGCCTTGGCGACCTCTTCGTCTCGGCGGGCGGCGATATTGGCCGATCGCGTGATGACCGCCAAACTCAAAGCCAGGATGAAAGCGCACAGCGATCGCGCCGCGTAAACGGGGATGCCCGTGAAGGCATGAAAGGCATCGTCGGTCGGAAGCCACGCCGGAAACGCCGCATCGCTCTCGATTATGAGTCCGACCGTTATTCCGTAAACGATCAGAGCCCCCGCCGCAGCGTAAAAGCAAAATCCGATCTCGGGACGCGCGAGCCGTCCGCATCCCCGATCGCGATTTACGATCAAGGCCGCTCCACTGATCAAACCTCCGGCGAACCCCAAAAAACGCCCGCCGGCGATCAATCCGCGGCTCGCGTCGTGCGCGAGCCACGCCAGCGCCAACAAGCCGGCGAAAACGGGAAGATAAAGCCGAGCACCGAGCCACGCCCGCCATAGCGCGCGTTTCGTAGCGGCCGGGCGCGGAAACGCTGTCGCCAAACGGCGACCGAATTCGAACAACGCCCCAAAGGAAACCACCAGCAAGCCGGCGCTCAACCAGCGCAAACCGGCCGAATCCGCTCGGTTAAGCAAGATCCAGGCATCGAGCCACTCTTTGATTCCGTGAAAAAAACCGAATACCCCCAATAGCCAGAGTTCCGACGCGAAAGGCAGCGCCCGGCCGTTCCGGGGCTGTAAAAAAATGGTGATCGCCAGAACCAGGAAGGAAAAGCCATAGAAAACGTAAAGCGCTACAAGCCGGGCGGGAACGGAATTAACGAATGCTGCCATCCTAATTGATTATTATTGTTGTTGTGTCGGGTCATGGCGACATGATACGTGACTCCAGCAAAGAAGAAAGCAGAAGCGGTCGTGGAAAAAGCGATTTGAAAAGAACGCGCCCAAACGCGAATGCAGCCCTCCTCTTTTCCGGACGCGCGCCGATCCTCGGATCGGCCATCTCACAGGATCAACCGGACACTTTCTCCGCATCCGATCTGAATTGCTCCTTGGTCTCCTCGATTTTGTCGAGAACCTGCTCCGGAGCGACATCCCGCTTGAGTTCGGAGAGCTCGGGATAATTCGAAGTGTCGACTCCCATGCGTTCGGCCATCGCGCTGACCAGAGCAATGATCCGCGTCACCTCATGCTCGGCCAGCAGACTGATCTGAAGGTTCAAGTCCGCTCTCCGGTCGGCCTGAGCCTGCATCCGATTTTGGGTGATCAAAACGAATGTAGAGAGAAAGATCGCCTCTACCGAAGCGAACATGGCCAGGACGACGAACGTGGGATCGAACGCCGGAAGCCCGCTCCATCCGAGATTGATCAGAATCCAGAGACCAAATCCGATCAAATGGATATAAACGAAGAGCATGCTCCCAGTGAATCGCGTGATTTTATCGGCGATCCGGTCTTGCAGCCCTCTGCTTTGCTCTTCCTGCCGGCGCTTGGCCAGCAACGCTTCGATGTTGCGCGCCACCACGCTCGCCATATCGGAGGAGCGCCCGCGGTAAGAGGAATCGGTGCCGGTATTCATAGCGTGCGCCAAGGGACCGGGAGCGCATGCGCCCGATAAATCTTGGGACTTGCGGCGGTAGGCAGGGGTTCCGCCTGCAATCGTCGACCGCGGTCCGGCGCCCGCCTTTTCAAACATCGATCTCGACAATCTCGCCCCGCAGTTCTCCGTCCGAGAGTGCCAGACGTCCGAGCGAAACCGGCAATTTAAACCGCCTGGGGCCCGCGCTGCCCGGATTCAGATAAAAGACCCCCGCTTCCGTTCGGATACTCGGTTGATGGGAATGCCCCGAAACGACCGCATCAAATTCGGCGGCCGCCGGATTCAGATCCAGCTCTTTCACGTTATGCAAGAGACAAATACAGCAACCATCGATCCGAACGATTTCCCGCTCCGAAAGCGCCGCCGCCCAGCGGCCTTTGTCGACATTGCCGCGAACCGCGACGACCGGCGCGACATGCCGCAACGCTTCGAGCACTTCGGGACGGCCGATGTCGCCGGCGTGCAGAATCAGATCGCAGCCGCTCAGGGCCGTCATTCCGGCCGCATCAATCCATGCGTGTCCGAAATAACGCCGATATAGCGCATTAATTTTCCAAACCGGTTCGCGAATGAAATCTTGGCCGGCCGGCTTTTCTCCGGCCGAAAACCTCATTTTATCGCCGCACGGCGCCGCATTCCCGCCTATGGTGCATCCGCCCGTTAGCTGCTACCTTGAAAGGATGGAACGCGCGTCGCGAAAGACCGCGAGCCAGAGTCGACGGTTTAAACGGTTCATCGCTTAGAGGAGATCATTATGAAAACAACGTTGAAATGCATAGCTGCCGCAGTGTTGATTTCTCTGATTTGTTCGACCGGCTTTGCCCAGGAGCAAAAGCCTCAACCCGCTCCCGGCCGGCACCAAATGGGAGGCATGGGCGGTGGCATGACGGGGGGCATGGGCGGAATGATGGGCGGCGGCATGATGGGGAACATGACCGAGGAGCAGAGAGAACAGCATCTTCGGCAAGCGCAAGACAACATGCTGAAAATGCACGAACTCATGCACCAGATCATGAACGCCAAGGACAACGCTGAACGGGAACGCCTGAAGGAAGAACAACGGAAGCTCATGCGCGAACACCACAAGCAACACCAGGACATGATGCAGCACATGCGACAGCAAGAAGGCGGCCAGATGCAACACGAAGCGCCCAAGCAGTAACGCACGGCGGATAGCGGAAATCGCTCGCTCTCGTCTGCACCGGGCCAGGAGCGAGCGGTCGCCCGTCTGCCGCTCGACGGACGGCGCGGATCAGCGCGCAGGATCGAGCGTACAGACCATCACGTAGTCATCGTAATAATATCCGTCGCCGCCGTCGCTCATTTCGGCGCGAGCGATGACGAAGCCGGCGCGAAGATAGGCCCGGACCGCCCGGTCGTTCCGCCTGAACACGTAAAGATAAATCTCCCGGACCCTCAAACGCGCCGCGACGGCCTTGACGTGCGCCAGCGCAAACGCGCCGTATCCCCGTCCGTGGCATTGCGGCAGAAGATAAAGCTTGTTGAGCCGCATGCGCGCCTGCTCCGGCCGGTGATGGTAGGCGAGAAAACCGATCATTTCGCCATCCAGCTCGATCCGCTCGTAAACGATTCCGCTCGCCATTTCGCTCCGCAGCACCTCGAGCCGGTACATGCGGTTCCAAAAATACTCGACGGCGTCCTCGGTCAGCACGTCCGGATAATAATGGCGTCGCCATATATCCAGAGCCATTTCGGCAATGGCCTCGGCATCTTGAAATCCGGCGGAGACGAAACTTAGCATGGCTGGCCCACGGCTTGTCCGATCGTTCTATATTCGAGACGATTGCCGCACCCCGTCCGGCAATCGCCAGTCCCGAAGCGCGCCTCGATCATGCGGGATTGCCGCTCGGGATGAAGAAACACTCGACGCCGAAAGTCTCCCGCACCCGTTCCATCAAGGCTTGAACGCCGAAGCGCTCGGTAGCGTTGTGGCCGCCGGCATACATGTGTATCCCGGCCTCCTGCGCCTCGTGCCAGTCGTGCTCGCTCATTTCGCCGGTGACGAAGGCGTCGAGCCCGTCTTGCAAGGCCAGCGGCCAATCTCGATTGGCGCCGCCCGTGATGATTCCGGCCGACCGGACGATCGCTCTCTCATCGGGCGTTGCGAGCAGCACCGGATGATCGAGCGCCGCACTCAATCTGTCCCGCAGCGCGGCGGCGCTCACCGGCTCGGCAAAAATGCCCTTGATGCCGGTCGGACAACGCTGATAATCGCCGAACGGCTGCTGCTCGACCAAACCGATGGCGCACCCGAGGCCGGCGGCATTGCCCACTTCCGGATGGGCGTCCAGCGGAAGATGATAGGCGAACAGATTGATATGATTGCGCACCAGCGGAAATACGCGCCCGGCGAAAGGGCCGGTCAGGGTCTTCGGGCCGCGGAACTTCCAGAAGAGCCCGTGGTGCACGATCAGCGCCTGAGCATTTCGTTCCGCCGCCGCGAGCGCCGAATGCGCCGTCGCCGAAACCGCAAAAGCGATCCGCCCGATCCGTTCACAGCCCTCGATTTGCAGGCCGTTGGGCCCATAATCCGCGAACGCCTGCGGCTTTAGGAGTTCTTTCAAAAATGCGTCCAAATCATCTCGCATCATCATGGTTGCGCTCTCGTCTTTGACCGGTTTCTCGAATTCTCGACTCCGTAAGCCGCGACCGCAACGGGCAGTGGCCATCGCCCCATGCAAACGTAACGGTTTCCATCAGACGCCGGTCCGAGGTTTTTGACGCCCCCTGGGCGCCCCGACGGAAGATCGTTAGATTGCATTTCTCTTCGCATTGATGCGACAGTAACGGCATGATGACCCGAAGAGACTGGTTGGCACGCTTGCTCGCTTTGGCCGCATGGGAGGCGCTGAGTCCGGCGGCGCTTTACGCGCCTACCGCGGAAGCCAAAGGCAAAGCGGGCGCCAAGCCTTTCAGCAAGGAATGGCTTATCGGGGAAGCCCGACGGATTTCTCTGAAATCGTTCGATCCGCCCGAAGAAAAATTGCCGGCCTGGATCGCCGACCTGGATTGGGACGGCTATCAGTCGATCCGCTTCAAAAAGGATCGCTCGATCTGGGGCAAGGAAAACCTGCCGTTCCAAGCGAAGCTTTTCCATCTGGGCTTATTTTTCAAGCACCCCGTCGAGATCTATGAGGTCGCGCACGGCCTGGCCGAACCCATTCCCTATTCGCCCGATCTGTTCCAGTTCGGATCGGAACTCAAAGTACCCCGAAGAACCGGCAACATCGGCTTTGCCGGGTTCCGCGTCAATGCCGAGCCGGATTTCGAACGCGATATGTTCGCCTTCCTCGGAGCGAGTTATTTCCGCGCCGTCGGCGGCACCAAACAATACGGCCTTTCGGCGCGCGGGCTGGCGGTCGACACCGGACTGCCCCGCCCCGAGGAATTCCCCGAATTCCGCCGCTTCTGGCTGGAGCGGCCGTCGCCCGAATCCGAGTTCGTGACCATCCACGCGCTGCTGGACAGCCCGAGCGTCAGCGGCGCGTACACGTTCGAAGTCGACCCAGGCGATACGACGGTCATGGACATCGAGGCCCATCTGTTCCCGCGCAAGCCGATCGAGCGGGCCGGCGTGGCGCCGTTGACGTCCATGTACCGGCACGGCGAGAACGACCGCCGGATGTCCGACGACTTCCGCCCGGAAATTCACGATACCGACGGACTGGCCCTTTGGACCGGCGCCGGCGAATGGATTTGGCGCCCCCTGGTCAACAGCCCGGCGGTGCGCGCCAACGCCTTTCTGGACGTCGATCCCAAAGGATTCGGACTGTTGCAGCGGGACCGCAACTTCGATCATTACCTGGACGACGGGGCCAACTACCATCTGCGTCCGAGCGCCTGGGTGGAACCAATCGGCGAATGGGGCCGCGGCGCCGTTCAACTGATCGAAATTCCGACCCTGGACGAGACGTTCGACAACATCGTCGCGTTCTGGAACCCCGAGGAACCGTTTCAGCCGGGCCAGGAGCGGGTATTCAAATATCGCCTGTACTGGGGCGAGCCGCCGGTCGGCCCCAGCGCGGCGAAAGTGGTGGCGACGCGCATCGGAGCCGGCGGCATACCCGGACAGAAGAACCGGGTTCCGTCCCGAAAGTTCGTCATCGACTTCGAGGGCGGCCGCTTGAGCGGACTGCCGGACACCGCCAAAGTCGAGCCGGTCATTACCGTCTCTCGCGGACAAATCAAAGAGCCGGCTGCACGTCCCGTACGGGGAACGAACGCCTGGCGCTGCAATTTCGACTTGATCAGCGACGGCAGCGAACCGATCGATTTGCGGGCTTATCTCCGGGATGAATTGGGCGCACTGACCGAAACCTGGCTGTATCAATGGACGCCGCCGGCATGAATACCCGCTTCGAACGTGCCGGAAGCCTATCGGCACCTTTCTTCGGCCGGACCACATCGAGCGCCTGAAAACGCGGCGGACGGCTCATCGGAAGCGTGCCCAGACATTAGTAGAAATACTTATGGCTTTTCATATCCCTCATCTCATACTACCCGAGGCCGATTTATCGGGGCTGCAAACGGAATTCATTTCTCGCATTTTCCTAAGGACATCGGAACGCCGGGATGAAAGGACTACAACCTCCCGTACCAAGCTGGATCCTTTTGGCGCTGGGCATTTTCGGCCTCGACGTCATCCCGTTTTCGACGATCGAGAGTGAAGGCTTTTTACGCCCCAACGCAGGAAATTTCTCGGGTTACTGGCTCCTGGGCATGGCAGGCCCGTTCTCGATCCTTGCACTGTTTGCATTTCTTGCCAAGCACGTTTTTCAAACGAAAAAGACTCCCACCGATTTCCGCGGAAACCTCGGCACGATTCTGGAACAGTCGCCTACCGCCATCTGCGTGACGGGACTGGCAAACGGCCATTGCGTGTATGCCAACCGCGCCGCGTGCGATTTATTGGGCCATGCCTTCGGAGATTCGGGCCAGATCGACATCGAAACCGTGATCGCAGAGGACTGTTCCGCCCAGCAGCTACGCTTGGAAGCCCTGACGTCCGGCGGTATAGCGCGGAGCGCGCTGACGCTGAGGCGCAAGGACGGAAGCCTTCTGGCGGCCGCCGTGAGTGTCAGGATGATCGACGACGACAAGCTCGTGTGGTGCCTCACCGATATCACGGAGCAGAGAAATACCGAAAATGCGCTTCGGAACGAAGTCAAATTCGCCGATGATTTGATAAAGAGCTTGCCCGGCATCTTCTATCTGGCGGACAAGGACGGCCGGTTTCTTCGCTGGAATGCCAACTTCGAGGCCATATCCGGCTATTCGGCGGGAGAACTGGAACGTGCGCACCCGCTGGATTTCATTCCCGAAGACGATAAACACGCTTTCGTCGGGCAGAACCTCATCGAGGCGCTCGCCACCGGCCGGCCCCTCGCCGAATCCTATTTCCTGACCAAGGACCGGCAGCGAATCCCGTTTTTCTTTACCGGCACGAAAGCCAAGCTGGGGCAGAACGATTGCATTCTCGGCGTCGGCCTCGACATCACCTCGCGCAAGACGGCCGAGGAACAGATTTATTACCTGGCGCATTACGACGCCCTTACGAATCTCCCGAACAGGATTCTGTTCAACGACCGGATCGATCGGACCTTGTCTTTCGCCGCCCGATATGGGCAGCAGTTCGCCGTTCTATTCATCGACCTCGATTCTTTCAAGGAAATTAACGATACCCTCGGGCACGATACGGGAGACCTCGTCCTCCAGCAAACCGCGCTCCGAATCTCGCAGTCCCTGCGCGAAAGCGACACCGTCGCCCGGATCGGCGGCGATGAATTTTTAGTGCTGCTTCCGGGAATTTCCGGAGCCGAGGAAGCCTGCGTCGTCGCGCAAAAAATCCTGGCCGCCGTGGCCTGCCCGATAGATGCGGACGACGCGGCGATCACCATCTCCTCGAGCATCGGCATCGCGATTTTTCCCACTCACGGCAGCGACAAGCATGGCCTGGTCAAAGCGGCCGACGAATCCATGTATCACGCCAAACGAACCGGCAAGAACCGCTACCATCTCAAGCGAGAGGGCGCACCGCTGCGCGGTTCGGTAACAAAGCTTTACAAGACTTTTTGAGATCGCGCCCCCGAATCGACGTCACTCCGGCGGCCGGCCGCGAATCGCCGCCGCGTCCCCGACAAGCCAATGCCTTCCGTTCATCCTGTCGCGCGGCACGATTTTCGCTTGGCGACTACACTTTACCTACATCGCCGGTCCGCCAGACGGGTCAGACGCTCCGTGCGCGAGAGCTTGATCCGAAGAATGTCGCCGATCGGACGAGAAAAACAACAATAATGGCGCACCGGCGTCCAAACCATTCCCGACAGGTTAGATCGATGACCGCTCGATCGCTCGCTAAAGAAGTGCAAACGCTCGTGTCCCTGCCCGAAGTGACGCAGAGACTCACACAGCTCCTGGAATCTCCCGACGCGACCAATGGCGCGATCGGCGAAGTCATCGTCAACGATCCGGCCTTGACCGCGAGGCTGCTGAAATTGGCGAACAGCGCATTTACCGGTTCGCCGTACAAGGTCGAAACAGTTTCCCAGGCGATCCCGTTGCTCGGCCGGGCGGCCCTCCGGGATCTGGTGCTGGCAACGTCCGTAGCGAGCACGTTCAGGGGCATTCCGCCGCAACGGGTGGATATGGAACGTTTCTGGCTCAACAGCATCGCTTGCGGCGTCATCACGCGCTCACTGGCCTTTCGCTGCCGGATCTTCGAAAACGAACCCCTGTTCGTGGCCGGCCTGCTCCACAAGGTGGGCCGCCTGGTCTTTTATTCCTGCCGGCCGGATCAATACCGTCACGTCCTGGAAGCCGGCGAGCGCGGCGAAGACGCCATCAACGCAGCGGAGCAACGGATTTTCGGTTTCACTCACGCCGAACTCGGAGCCGAACTGCTGAAAAGCTGGAAAGTGCCGGAACGCCTGCAAATAGCCGTAGCCTATTATTTGGCGCCCAAGGAAGCGCCGGCGAATCACCGGAGAAATACCGCGCTCATCCATGTAGCCAGTGCTCTGGCGACCAGCATCGAACCCAGCGTCAACCCGGACGATAGGGTGGACGGCGACAGGACGGGATTCGACAAAGGCGCCTGGGATCTGCTCGGACTTCCTCTGGACGCGATTCCAAGGATCATTCAAGATGCCTGGATTCAATCCTTCGAGGTTTTCGAAATCATCAAGCCGAGTTTCGCCGTCATTCACTGACCGCCCCGGAGACGGCGCTCCGCTGCGGCGGCGCGCTGGCGGAACGGCCTGAAATCCCCGACCATAAAGCCGCTGCGGCCCGTTTTTCCGGCATTCCGATGACCACCGAACCGCGCTCGCCACATCCGATGCAAAACATCAAAGGCATACTGCTCGACCTGGACGGCGTGCTTTGCGTCGGGTCGCGCACCATCGAAGGCGCACCGGAGACGGTCAGGCGCATTCGCGCCGAAGGCTATCCGATTCGCGTCATAACCAACACCAGCACGCAGTCGCTGGCTTCGCTGCACGGCAAATTGCGGCAACTCGGCTTCGACATCGATCGCGCCGAAATCCTGAGCGCGCCGCAGGCGGTTTTGCGTTATCTGAAACGATGCGGCGGTCCGCCGTGCGCCCTGCTGCTGGCCGAAGACGTAAAGCGCGACTTCGCCGATATCGCCGAGGCGGACATCGACGAAGCCGAATATATCGTCATTGGCGATATCGGCGAAAACTGGTCTTATCGCATTCTCAACCGGGCGTTCAATCGGCTGATGCAGGGCGCCAAGCTCATCGCCGTTCACAAGAACCGGTTCTGGCAAACCGAAGCGGGGCTTAGAATGGATATCGGCGGATTCGTCGCGGCGCTGGAATATTGCAGCGGCATCCAGGCCACGGTGATGGGAAAACCATCTCCGGATTTCTTCCGGATCGCGCTACAGGACATGGGATTGACCGCACGCGAGGCGGCCATCGTCGGCGACGACATCGACTCCGACATCGGCGGCGGCCAAAAGGCCGGCCTGACCGGCATCCTGGTCAAAACCGGCAAATATCGGGAAAGTTATGTGAGCGCCTCGTCGATCCGGCCCGACAAAATCATCGATTCCGTGAACGCGCTGCCGGCGCTGCTGGGCCTCCGAGCGACATGATGACCGGGACAGCCGATACTTCAGCCATGCCTTCCATCACCCTGCACACCGGCACCATCGCCCATCTGCGCGGCGACCCGTTTGCCGAAGACGACGCTTTGGAAATCATCGAGCGCGGCGCACTGGCGATAGACCGCTCGGGCCGGATCGTCCTGGCCGGCGAGCACGGTTCCGTGTTCGCCGCATGCCCGGAGAGCGCAATCGTCGACCACGGCAGTGCCTGGCTCATCCCCGGCCTGATCGACGCGCACCTGCACTTTCCGCAATTCTATGCGACGGCGGGCTTCGGAAAAGATTTGCTGGACTGGCTGAACAACACCGTCTATCCGGCCGAGGCGCTTTTCGCCGACGAGCGCTTCGCCGGACCGGCGGCCGAGCGATTCGTCGAACGCCTGCTGGCCTGCGGAACGACCACGGCCCTGGTGTTCGGCTCGCAGTTCTACGGCGCGAACGTCGCACTGTTCGATGCGGCCCGGCAATCCGGCATTCGCCTGATCGCCGGGATGACGCTGATGGACCGGAACGCGCCGCCCGCACTGCTCCGAACGGCCGAACAGTCCGCCGATTCGGTCGAAAAACTCGTCGGGCTGTGCCGGAACGACCCTCTACTTCACTACGCCGTCACGCCGCGCTTCGCGCTGTCCTGCTCGCCCGAGTTGCTGGAGCTGTGCAGTGCGCTGTTGAGGAGCCATCCCGAAAGCTATCTGCAAACCCATATCAATGAAACCCGCCGAGAAATCGACGCGGTGCGAGCGGCATTTCCTCAAAATCGGCACTATCTGGACGTTTACGACAGCTTCGGGCTCATCACGGAGCGCACGGTTCTGGCGCACAGCATCCACACCACGGAAGCGGAGATGCACCGGATGGCCGAGGCGTCCTGCGCCGTGTGCCACTGCCCCACCAGCAATGCCTATCTCGGAAGCGGATTGTTTCCGCTACGGCGGCACTTACGACACGGCATTCCGGTGGCATTGGGCACGGATATCGGCGCCGGTACGCAGTTCTCCGTGTGGCGGGAACTCTCCGAAACTTATAAAGTGCAGCAATTGCAGGGTCTTACCTTGAATGCCGGGCAGCTACTTTATCTCGCCACCTTGGGCGGCGCAAAAGCGCTCGGACTCGAGCATGAGACGGGAAACTTCGAACCCGGCAAAAGCGCCGATTTTTTCGTGCTGCGCCATGAGGAGGACGAATACCTCGCCGCCCGGTTAAGTCGGTGCGAAAATGCGGCGGAACGGCTCTTTTGCCTGTTGCATCTCGCGGACGAGCGGCACATCGGCGCCACTTGCGTCCACGGGCGGACAGCGGCGACCCGCGCCCCCTCCAAACCGTTCGAGTAACCCGATTTGCAGGATCGACGACGCACAAGGACAGCGACTTTTTATCTCGGCAAATGCCCGATATCCGCCGTCGCGGAACGAGTTTTCCGATGAACCGTACGCCCGATCAAAGCGCCCTCCTCCGGAATTTTTCTTCCAAATCCAGCGCGAGCGGACCCATCCTGATCACGCTGATCCATCATGGCACTCCCGGCCGAATCCGGGTCAAGGTCCGCGGGCTGCATCGCTCGGAACACATGAAGCGCGCGCTCGAGGCGCTTCCGGATCGATGCCGGCGACTCGAGTCGGTCAGCGCCAATCCGCTGACCGGCAGCGCCTTGGTCCGGTTCGAACCCGGCCAACCGATCGCCCGCATCGTCGACGAGCTCGAGCTTTGCGCCCGAACGCACCGAAAACCCGCCGCCGCTGCCGGCAATTCCAAAACAAACGAGCGGAAATGGGCGAAAAAAGGCACCCGCGCGTCCAACATCGTTTTTTGGAAAGACCTAAAGACAAGCTCCCGGAGACCGCCGCTCCAAGCGGTCGAAAATCCGAATCTCGAAAGCGGGCAAACCCGGCGCAGGCCGCTCTGGCATGCAATCGACGCCGAAGCGGTTCTCAGAGCCGTGGGCTCCGGACGAGACGGCCTGACCGCCGAGCTTGCGGCCGCGCGTCTGCTGCGCCACGGACCCAATGCCCTGAGCGTACAAAAACCGCGCTCGGCCTTGGCGATGTTCGCCGATCAATTCGCCAGCCCGCCGGTCGCGCTGCTCGGCTTATCGGCGGCGATTTCGGTAGCCACCGGCGGCATCGCGGATGCATTGGCCATTCTGAGCGTCGTCTTGATTAATGCCGGAATCGGTTATTTCACCGAGAGCGAAGCGGAAAAAACCATCGCTTCGCTGGGCAAGCTGGCGCCGGCGCGAGCGCTCGTCATTCGCGGCGCCGACAAAACGGAAACGGCGGTCGAGCACATCGTTCCCGGCGACATCCTGGTGCTGCAACCCGGCTCCTTCATAGCGGCCGACGCACGTCTGATCGCCAGCACCCGACTGACCGTCGACGAATCGGCGCTGACCGGAGAAAGCCTCCCGGTCGGCAAGCGTCATGATTACCTGGCGGCTGCGGACGCTCCTCCGGCCGACCGTAAAAACATGGTTCACCGCGGCACCGTCGTGACCGGCGGCAGCGGGTTGGCCGTGACGGTATCGACCGGGCGCGACACCGAAATCGGCCTGATTCAATCCTTGGTGGGAGAGGTCAAACCGCCGCAAACGCCGATGCAGCGTCAACTGGACCGGATGGGCGCGCAGCTCGCGCTGTTCTCGGGCGGCATCTGCGCCGCGATGTTCGGCCTCGGCCTGTTGCGCGGTTTCGGCTGGCTGCAAATGCTGAAATCCGCCATTTCCCTGGCCGTCGCGGCAGTTCCGGAAGGCTTGCCGGCGGTGGCGACCACCACTCTGGCGCTGGGCATCCGGCGAATGCAGCAGCGCCACGTGCTCATCCGCCAACTGCCTGCCGTAGAGAGTCTCGGTTCGGTGCAGACGCTCTGCCTGGATAAAACCGGCACGCTCACGGAAAACCGGATGCGCGCCGTCAGCATCGAAATGCCCGAGTGTTCCGTCACGCGCACGAACGGCACGTTGTCCATGAATGGCGAACCGTTCGATCTGGCCGGGCAGGACGATCTCGGACGCCTGCTCGAAACCGCCAGCCTGTGCAGCGAAGTCAAGCTGGTAGAGAATGGGGACAAGCTACGGCTCGAAGGTTCGCCCACCGAGTCGGCCCTGGTCGAGATCGCCCTGGAGGCTGGCGCAGACGTAAAAGCGGCGCGGACGCGGCATCCGCTGATCAAGACCGTATATCGGGCGGAAGACCGTCCGTACATGATCACCGTCCATCATAACCGCGGCGGAAAGCCCCTGATTGCGGTCAAGGGCAGCCCGGCGGACGTGCTCGGTTTGTGCACGCGGCGGCTCCGCAAGGGCGAGTGCATCGAGCTCGACGAGCCGCAGCGCACGGCGATCATGACGCAGAACGAACGCATGGCCGGCCGGTCGCTGCGGATTCTGGGCGTCGCCTTCGGGCACGCCGACGATACCGCAACCGCTACCCGGAATTTGACCTGGCTGGGACTGATCGGCATGGAAGACACGGTCCGCGACGGAATGGCCGAGCTCATGGCGAAGTTCCACGAGGCCGAAATCAAGACGGTGATGATTACCGGCGACCAGAGCGCCACCGCCTTTTCGGTCGGAAAGCGCCTGGGACTGAACGGCAACAAGCCGCTCGAAATCGTCGATTCCGCCAACCTCGAAAAGCTCGCCCCGGAACTGCTCGCGGGTATCGTCAACGATACGACGGTATTCGCACGGGTCAGCCCGGCGCACAAGCTCCGTATCGTCCAGGCGCTGCAAAAAGCCGGATACGTGGTGGCGATGACCGGCGACGGCGTCAATGACGGTCCGGCTTTAAAGGCGGCCGACGTGGGCGTGGCGCTCGGCGGGCGCGGCGCCGAGGTGGCGCGCTCCGTCGCCGATATCGTTTTGGAGGACGACAACCTGCACACCATGATCGCCGCGGTGGAGCAAGGCCGGACGATTTATGCGAATATCCGAAAAAGCCTGCGTTTCCTGCTCTCGAGCAATTTGAGCGAAATCGAGGTCATGCTGGTCGGCACGGCTGTGGGGGCGGGCGAAGTGCTGAATCCCTTTCAACTGCTGTGGATCAACTTGTTGACAGACATCCTGCCCGGCCTCGGTTTGGCGCTCGAACCGCCCGAGCAGGACGTGTTGAAGCAACCGCCCCGGAATCCGGCCGAGGCCATCATACGCCGCGCCGATGCTGTCCGATTGATGCGCGAATCGCTGCTGCTCTCCGGCGGCGCCATGAGCATTTACGGATATAGTCTGGCGCGCTACGGACCGGGCCCCGAGGCGGGCACCAACGCCTTCATGACGCTCACGCTCGGTCAGTTGCTTCACGCCATCAGCTGCCGCTCCGAGCGCACCAGCATATTCGACCGCAACCGGCCGCCCAACCGATTCTTGAATGCCGCTTTGCTCGGTTCGGTCTCCCTTCAAATCGGCGCGGCTTTTTTACCGCCCCTCCGCAAGTTGCTTCGACTGTCTCCGATCGGCGCCCTGGACTGGCTCGCGATTGCAGCCGGCGCGTCGGCGCCTTTTTTGGCCAACGAAGCGATCAAGCGGCTTCAAGCCGGCTCGCCCCGGAAGGAGTGACGATCATGAAAAAGAGCTTCTTGTTTACGTCCGAGTCGGTGGCAGAAGGTCACCCCGACCGGCTGTGCGACACGATCAGCGACGCCATCGTCGATCGGTTCCTTCAGCAGGACCCTTACTCTCACATCGTGACCGAGTGCGCGTTGTCGAAAGAAATCGTATTCGTCGCCGCCCGCTTCGCATCGAAAGCGACGGTAGACATTCCGGATCTGGCGCGACAGATCGTGGGTGCGGTCGGTTATCGCGAAGAAGATTTCAATGCCGCCGAGTGTACGGTGGTCACCAGCCTCATGGCGCAGCCTCTCGATCATCGGTATGAATGGGACGAACGGGAACTCGACCGAATCCCCGTTCTCAATCAAATCACGCAGTTCGGCTTTGCCTGTAATCAAACGACCGACCTGATGCCGTTTCCCATTACCGTGGCTAATCGGCTGGCCCGTCAACTGACCGTGGCGCGCGAAAACAAAACCGTTTCCTATTTATCTCCCGATTGCACCACCCAGGTCGGGGTGGAATTCGAGAACGGAAAACCCAGGCGGATTCAGAGCGTCACCTTGATTGCCAACCCTCAAGGAAGAAATCGGATCGAACCCGCCCAATTCCGCGCCGATCTTCTCCGGCACGTTGTCGGGCCGGCCTTTGAGAACGAAGCAATCCGCCCGGACGATGAGACGGACATCTTCATCAATCCGCGAGGCATTTTCCCGAAGAGCGGTCCCGCGGCCCATTCGGGCATGACCGGACGAAAGACCGCGAGCGATACCTACGGAGGTTATGCGCGGCATTCGGGCTCGGCCTTATCCGGCAAGGATCCCTGCCGCATCGACCGGGTGGGCGCTTATGTCGCGCGCTACGCCGCCAAAAACGTGGTAGCCGCCGAGCTCGCTGAAGAATGCGAGGTCCAGTTGAGCTACAGCATCGGCCAGGCGAGGCCGGTAAGTATTCAAGTATCCACCTTCGGCACCGGCAACATCGACGAAAACGCCATCAAGAAAAGACTCGAAGAATGCATCGACTTCCGCCTGGGAGCGATCATTCGGAACTTCGGGCTGCGCGACCTGCCGTCGCAATACAAAGGCACGTTTTATCGGAAGCTGCCGGCACACGGACACATTGGCGCTTCGTTCACCGAACTGCCCTGGGAGCGGACCGATATGAAGAATCGGCTGCGCTGATCGCGAGCCCGCAAGGTTCGTTTCCATACCCCGATCCTAGCGACCGCCATTTTTCCGGTAAGATGTCGAAATACGATTGTCCCGACATTTTTTTCCGACAAGCATTCCCGCAACGGCTCATGATTCGCACAGCCAACTTGGACGATCTGGACGCGCTCGTGCAGATCGAAGACCGGTGTTTCGACACGGACCGCATTTCGCGCCGCAACTTTCGCTATCTTCTCACCAAGGCCAATGCGGCTACCCTCGTGGATGAACGGGACGGAGTCATTCGCGGGTATTCCATGGTGCTGTTCCATACCGGCACTTCGTTGGCGCGGCTGTATTCCTACGCGGTCGACCTGCCTTATCGCAATCGGGGCATCGGTCGAGCCCTGGTGAAGGCTTCGGAGGACCTGGCTCTGGAGCGGGAGTGCATCACCTTGCGGCTCGAAGTTCGGCGCGACAACCCCCCTTCGATCAAACTGTTCGAGAATCTCTGTTACCGCTATCTGGAAAGCGTACCCGACTACTACGAAGATCACGCCTCCGCCTTGCGTTTCGAAAAAATGCTGGCTCCTCATTTGAATCCGGAACTCGCGAAGGTGCCCTACTATCAGCAAACCCTTGATTTCACCTGTGGCCCCGCATCCCTGATGATGGCCATGAAATCCTTGCAATCCGACCTCGATCTGCACCGGAAGCTCGAGCTGAGGATCTGGCGCGAATCGACCACCGTCTTCATGACTTCCGGACATGGCGGATGCGGCCCCTATGGCCTCGCGCTTTCGGCGTTTCACCGCGGCTTCGATGTCGAAGTTTACGTCAATGACGAAGGCGCTTTGTTCATCACCTCGGTGCGCGATCCGGAAAAACGGGAGGTCATGCAAGTCGTACAGGAAGATTTTTTGGACGAGCTGACGAAGCTCCCGGTAAAGATCGTATACGGGGCGCTCAACGGCGACGAATTGCAGGAAAAAATGGAACAAGGCGGCATCCCGGTCGTACTGATAAGTTCTTATCGCCTTTATCAGGAAAAATTTCCCCATTGGATCGTCGTGACGGGCTTCGATCAACATTATTTCTACGTACACGATCCGTATGTCGATTATTCAGCGGGAAAAACACCCACCGACTGCATCAACATGCCCATTCTCAAAACCGATTTTCAACGAATGGCCCGTTACGGAAAAACCGGGCAGAAGTCTGTATTGATCCTTCGAAAGCCGAAATCGCGCCGGCGCCACTGACATGTCGGTCCACATCATCGTAGTCGAGAGTCTCAAGGACTGGCAGCCGGATTATCCGCGCGTTCCCGTGGTTGCCGCGAGCGACTACCTATCGAAGCCGGAGTACCTCAAAACCAAGGATATCCGGGTCATTAACCTGTGCCGCAGTTATCGCTATCTGAGTACCGGATATTTTTGCTCGCTGCTGGCGGAACCCCGTAGTCATCGGGTCATTCCGACGGTAAGGACTCTCACCAGCCTTAGCAGCAAAGCCATTTACGGGCTGAATGTCGAGGACCTTAGCGACATTATCCAAAAACGATTCAAGAAGCGTGAAAGCAGAATCGGCCAAACGTTCGAGTTACCGATTTTTTTCGGCCGCAGCGAAGATCCGAATCTCCAGGATCTGTCCCGCCAGATCTTCGATTTGTTTCAATGCCCGCTGCTCAAAGTCGAATTCCGTTACCAGGGCAAATGGCACATCGATACCGTAAAGCCGATGCATCTCTCCGGCTCGATGAGCGAACCGAACCGCCAACTCTTCATCGATGCCTTGAACGGTTATCTCGCCAAGCCGTGGCGAACGCCTCGCGCGAGAACGACGTCTCGCTACGATTTGGCCGTGTTGCGCAACCCTCATGAAATCATGCCGCCTTCCAATGCCGGCGCCTTGCAAAAGTTCATCAAAGCCGGCAAAAAACAGGGGGTCGAGGTTGAACTGATCGAGAAGAAAGACTACGAGCGATTGGCGGAATACGACGCGCTATTTATCCGCGAAACCACCAACATCGATCACTATACCTACCGCTTCGCGCGAAAGGCCCAGATCGAAGGCATGGCGGTCATAGACGATCCGGACTCCATCCTCAAGTGCGCCAACAAGGTCTATCTGGCCGAACTGATGGCGGCGCACCGCATTCCGACGCCGAAAAGCAGCATTCTCCAAAAAGGGCATGTTGAATCCGTGGACGGCAACGTCGGCTTTCCCGTCGTTCTGAAAATCCCGGACGGCTCTTTTTCCCGCGGCGTTTTTAAAGCGGATAACGAAAGGGAATTCAAAATACTTACGGAGAAACTTTTCAAGGAATCGGATCTGATCCTTGCCCAAGAATTCGTTTATACGCAGTTCGACTGGCGAATCGGCATTCTAAATCGGCAGCCGCTGTTCGCCTGCCAATACTATATGTCGCGCGCCCATTGGCAGATCGTCAGGCACCGAGCCTCAGGAAAAGCCGTGGAGGGAAACTTCAGGACCTTACCCATCGAAGAAACGCCGAGCGCCGTCGTCGATACCGCTCTGGCAATCGCCAAACTGATCGGAGACGGTCTTTACGGGGTCGACCTCAAGCAAACCGAGAACGGCGTCTATGTCATCGAGATAAACGACAATCCGAACATCGACTCGGGCATCGAGGATTTCGTTCTCGGCGACAACCTGTATCGACTTATCATCGCGGAATTCGTCCGGCGCCTGGATGCTCGACGACAGCAGCGCTAAACCAATACTGTCCGATCAGGGCGTGTTGGAACGGAGAGGAGTTGGATCTGGTGCGGGGATTCATCCCCGACTTTCAATATGCCCAGGTTCCACTGAAATCGTGATTTTATAAAACGGCAAGCGAAGTTGATCCGGCGATGGCGACCGTGGGAGAGGTCTACGGGGCCAAAGACGGTCGCCCCTAAAGCCGGAGTATCGCGCAACGCCTACCAAGAAGAGGCATGACGAATGTTGCGCGAGATGAGCCGAACACTGCGAGAGTGACAAAAAGCGGTGGATGGCTTGACCGACGATCTTTAGGTGCCGGTCGGCAACTGTAACGAACCACAAACGAAAGACCCCGCCGAAGCGGGGTTTTCGGTTTACCAAGGCTATGTGTTAGGCGGTTTTCGCCCTTCTAACCACTCCGGCGCTCAGCAAGCCAATGGCGACCAGGGCTAGTGATTCGGGCTCAGGAACAACACGGAAGTAGGCGGCGCCCCCGCCGAAAGGACTGGCTGTCGGGACGATCGTGATCGCATGTGCTCCGGGCGCCAAAGCCAGCGTCGTATGACTGCTCAGCGGGTCTACTGAGCAGATATCCGGGTTGCTTCCACAAGTACCCCCTACTGCGACCACTGGCGTAGCCCCTATCAAAGCGCCAAAGTCAAAGATGTTAAACGAATCGCCATAAAGAAACGCATCCGTCACGGCCAAAAAGCCGTTCTGTGGCAAATTGAACGTCCAGGCCGGCGGCCCTACAAACACCGAGTTGCCGGCTACGCTCGGCACGCATGGTGTGCCACCCGGGTCGGCCGGTCGGCACCCCGCAGCAGGCACGCCTACTCCCGTAAAGGAGAATTCCTGCCAAGGTCCGTTAACCGGGATAGGAACAGCCTGCGCGGTCCCGGCTACTCCAAAAGCCACGCCTATGGCGGCAAGTAGTGTGAGTGTCTTTAAGGAAACTCTGAACAAGTCCCTGGCCCCGATAAAATAATGCCCAACGTCCAATTTTCGACAGGTCGACCCCCGATGAAGCAACTCGGACTCAGTGCCACCGTGTTTGTGAAGAAACCAAAGCTGACCAAGC
Organism: Methylocaldum sp. MU1018; assembly: GCF_053646775.1. Lineage (NCBI taxonomy): Bacteria > Pseudomonadati > Pseudomonadota > Gammaproteobacteria > Methylococcales > Methylococcaceae > Methylocaldum > Methylocaldum sp. MU1018. The sequence goes on along the minus strand of NZ_CM132195.1, from coordinate 167,326 downwards.
GTCAGAAATTTCTCCAGGAGATGGAGCAGGTGATTCCTTGGGGGTTGTGGACGAGCCGGATTGCGCCGTACTACCCGACGGCCGGCCGGGGCAGGCGTCCCTTTCCTTTGGAGACGATGTTGCGCATCCACCTGATGCAGCACTGGTTCGGCTACTCCGATCCGGCGATGGAAGAGGCGCTGCATGACATTCCGATGCTACGCGAGTTTGCCGGGCTGGATGCGGGCGAGGACGCCATGCCGGATGAAACCACGATCCTCAAGTTCCGGCGCCTGTTGGAAACCCATCAGATGGCGCAAACCCTATTCGATGAAACGGCGGCCCTATTGGCGGAAAAGGGCTTATTGTTGCGTCAAGGGACCATCGTGGATGCCACCCTGATCGCCGCCCCGCCGTCCACGAAGAACCGCGAGCGGAAGCGGGATGGCGAGATGAGTTCGACCAAGAAGGGTAACAATTACCACTTTGGCATGAAGGCGCACATCGGCGTGGATGCTGATTCAGGCTTGGTGCATACGATGGAAGTCACCACCGCCAAGGTGGCGGACGGGGTCATGACCGAGGCCCTGTTGCACGGCGAGGAGCAGGTCGTCCTGGGCGATCGGGCCTATACCCGCAAGGACCGCAATCTGGAGGTCGAACGCCAGGAGGGCGAGCCGGTCTGGGCGTTTCCCTTCAAGCGTAAGAAGGGCGAGGACTTGCCTGCGGAACAAGCGCTTCACAACCGCATGCTGGCCGCGCTGCGGGCGGTGGTCGAACACCCCTTCCGGATCGTCAAACGCCAATTCGGCTATACCCAGGTCCGGTACCGGGGACTCTTCAAAAACGGGCAGCAACTCTACCTGCTGTTTGCCCTCAGCAATCTCTACCAGGTGCGGGAGGAGTTGAGGGCGGCCTAGGGATCAATCCGTGCATCGCCCCGGAAAACCGGGGGCGAGGGGCGGAAAGAGCGCCGATAGCGGGCGCCAATGGGGAGGGAAAAACGACCTTTTTCGGCTGGTAGCCCCGGCCGGTTTATCGGAGCCACCAATAAAACGCACTTATTCAGAGCTTCCTTAAAGGAAACTCCGATCAACTCCTTCGCCAGGCCTGTCCTGAGCCGAGTCGAAGGGCATGAGCGGAATCCACTTGTTCAGAGCTTCCTTAACGTTTTCATTTCTTTACGTCCCTATTAAGAGTTAATAAGAGCCTTACAATACGTTCTCTAGCACACGTTTCCCCCGTTCTTCACCTCCCTATCAAGAGCCGTACGATATGCTCTCCAGCACGCTTGTCCTGGCTCCTGTTGCCCTCGCCGTCCCGTCGGCCACGAGATCCGAAGTCCTACCTCAGCTCAGCGGGCAGCTTTATTGGTACTGCGATGGACTCTTCACTGCGTTCCCGGAGTGCCGCCGAGCCTCTGAAAGGCTCATAGCCGACGTCGTATCCGAAACTCCGGTTTCGCAATATCGGGACAGGAAAGGCGGCGCCGCTCAGGGCAACGCGTTGAGCGCATTGAAAATCCTAATCCGCGGAGTGGTTATGCCATTTCGAGCATCCGTGATCGGGAGACCCGTCGCACGGAGAGTGTTTAGCACCACAGGCACCGTGGCCGCCGGAGACAACTGCTTCAGAATGGCCCAGGCTCCCGCCACGTGCGGCGTGGCCATGGATGTACCCGAAAGGCTATCGAATCCTCCGCCGGGAACCGAAGAAACGATGCCTTGGCCAGGTGCTAACAGGGACAGGAAGGCGGCCGAGTTCGAAAACGCCGAGATTGCATCGGCTTTCGTGGTGGATCCGACACTGACAGCCGTCGAGATGCAGCCCGGCGCACTGATGGCATTGGTGAACCCATCGTTTCCCGACGCAATCACGGTGGCGATTCGCGCCGAACGCAGGTTGTCGATCGCCGCTTTTATCCCCGCTTTTGCCAGATCGCAGGCTGCCTGGTTGGTAAATCCTCCTCCGCCCAAGCTCATATTGACCGAGGCAATCTGAAAGCTGTTCCGCAGCATGTATACGCGCTCGAGGGCCGCCATTAGATCGGAATCAAAAGCACCAGGCCGCCCGCCAACGTTCGAGAACACCTGGATGGCGATCAGACTGGCCCCGCTCGCCACGCCGCAGGTGGGAGGAGTGTTCTGGTTGGGTATGTAACAGTCGTCCGTCCGCCCGGCCGCTATTCCTGCCACGTGGGTTCCGTGCCGGCAGTCCGGTGAATAGGTACAGGGTGCGCCGGCCCCTGGGCCGATCTGCGTCATATTTCCGTTTGGACAGCTGCGGTTAACCGAGAAACAAGCTTCCGACACCACCTTGTTAGCCAAGAAGAAATGGCCCGAGTCCACTCCCGTATCCAGAACCGCTATTGCCATGCCGGTCCCATCAAAACCCAGGTTTGTAGTGTGATCCGCTTGGACCAAATGAACGCTCTGTCCGAGAGAAGGCGCATTCAAACCATCTTCTGTTACGCTAACCACATGAACCGATTGTTCTAGTTCTGCTAACGCGTCCGGTCCTGCTTTCAAAGCCAAAAAGGGAATGGTGCTGTACTTCCGGATAATCTGATAGTCCGTTCCAGCTAAAGAGGCCAGGACTTCCGCCTGCGTAGCCGCGATGTCCTGCCGCTGTTCACGCACAGTCTGCTGGTTGGGCAAGTCCCCTTCCGGGGCTGTCGTCGTGTCGAGCTGCACAATGACTTGCACAACCCCCTCTGTCTGCGCCTTGGCGGCGATCTCCGCAGGCACCACATTCTCCCTGGCCACGCCGATGTTGGTCCCACCGAGTGACATCAGTAATATTCCAATCCAGACCGTTATCCAGCGTTTCATAAATGATCCTCCTTTCATGAGTAGTCCTCGTTGTCTTATGCTCGAACTGCACGGCGCTCTGCGCCCTGCTGTCCGGGCCGTTCACAAGTGACCTCGCGCGATTCCCTGCCTGATTGCAGCGGGTGCAATGTCGAGGCGAGGATCACGGGAGGTCGCTAGTCGGGTGGCTTCGCTTGTCATCTTCTATTCCCACTACCAAAGCCGATTTCTCTAGTACCTGCCGCGCATCCGGCCAAATCTCTAACGCTATGAACGGGATCGTGTCGTACGCCCGGATCACCCGGTAGGACGTGGAAGCTAGTTCACGGAACAGCGCCTCCCTGACCTGCGCAATGGCCTCTCGTCGTTGCTCAGCTCCCTTTGCCTGCTCCTCGGAGACTGATTCAACTCGAAGGTGCGCAATCACCCGGATCGATCCCTGTTTCATTCCTTGTTCTATCGCCTCCGCGTGCAAACCACGTGGCATTTCAGCCTGCACCGCGCCATATCCCATCATTCCGCCCAGACATATGAGGATGAACCGATACCTGACCACGGGTTAACTCACCATTCGTGGGGCTCGCCTGTGAACGATCTTGATGAAGGAGCCACATTGAACTCCGGCTCTCACTCAGCGCTGATCCATATGCCGCTAATTTCTTATCAATCTTCGCGCCATATATATAGGTAATTGTTTTTTAATACTTTTTTCCAATAGCATTAGGAATTGTTTTTGTTAACTTCGTGAGATACTCGGCGCCCTCAGACCTGCCTCGACATCCGATTCTCGACGAATGAAGCATCGTCCAGCCTGGTTCAAGATAAAAGAATCAACTGTAAGTTATTGTGACCTGGTCAAGTGATAGCGGACACCCCAGTTAAGCGGCATTGGCCAAATGGCCGTTCTTCTCAAATTCGTCCGGGCTGCGATAACCCAGGAACGAATGCAGACGGCGACAGTTGTAGAACATCGTGATGTACTCGACGATATCCCGGCGCGCTTCTTCTCGAGTCTGGTAACTCCGCCAATGGACCCGTTCGGATTTGAGCGAGCCAAAGAAGCTCTCGACCACAGCGTTATCCCAACAATCGCCCTTGCGACTCATGCTGCCTGTCATCCCATACGCCTGCAGCAGGCCCCGAAACGCCCGGCTGGCATACTGCACGCCTTGATCAGAATGATGCAGCAGTTGACCCCGGGGCGGTTGCCGGCGCCACAGCGCCATCCGGAGCGCGTCACATGCCAAGGCGCTGGTGAGGCGCTTTCCCAGAGACCAACCCACGACCTTGCGGGCGTATAGGTCAATCACGACGGCCAGATACAACCAGCCTTCGGCCGTCCAGACATAGCTGATGTCCGAGGCCCATACCCGGTCCGGCGCTGCTACTCGGAAACCCCGCTGCAGCCGATTCGGAAACACGGGCTGGCTGTGTGCGCTGTTTGTCGTCACCCGATACCGGCGGCGATAGCGCACCCACACCCCAGCCTCGCGCATCAGTCCACGTGCCTGATAGCGGCCGACCCGGTAGCCTAGTCGTCCCAGCTCCCGTGCCATGCGCCGCGAGCCATAAACGTGGTCCGAGTCGGCCGCCAATTGGCGCACTGCGTCCAGTTTCGCCTGGCGCATCGGATCTGGACCGCGCTGCGGTCGCCGGACGAAGGCGTAGTAGCCCGCCCGGCTCACCCCCAGCACACGGCACAATCGTTTCACGGAATAAGCCTTCTTCGCCTGATCAATGAACTGATATCTCAGCCCACTTCCTTCGCGAAGAAGGCCGCCGCCTTTACCAGAATATCGCGCTCCTGCTTCAGCCTACGGTTCTCGTCCCGCAGTCGCCGCAGCTCTTCCTGCTCTGCCGTCCGTTTGCCATTCCCCCGAAACGCTTCCTGCTCATCCACCCGGTATTCTTGAATCCATCGCCCCAGCATCTTCGGGTTGATCCCCAGGTTGCGACCGGCTTCGGCCTGGGTGTACCCGTGTTCGGTCACCAGCCTCACCGCGTCCAGCTTGAATTCCTTCGTATAGCGTTTTCTTGTCATCATCTCTCACCTCAGTTGTAGAGCTTAACTCCTTAACTCAGGTGTCTGCTGGCATTGGACCACGTCATTGATCTATTGAACTTTTGCGATGACCAAGAAGCCATTACTACTCGGTCCTCGCTCTGTCAAATTTACTGACACGCTCGTTTCATCCCGCCTGTGCTAGAGCATTTTCCTGAGAACTCTAGCGGTGGTTTTGAGGTATGAGGAGAATACGAGTCGCTTACGGAGTTGCCGCGATGAAGGCGTATTCGATGGTTCTGAGAGTTCGGGTGCTGGCGGATAGCGAAGAGGAACCGAGTACGACCGAGGTCGCACGGAAACAGCGGGGCAGCGCGTCCTGGGCCCGGCGGTTGAAACAGCGCCGGCGGGAAACTGGGGAGATTGCGCCGAGGCGGTCCGGGTGTGGGGATCTGGTTATTTTGGCACTATGGAGGGAAAGGAAATTTCCGCGCAAAGCCGCGAATGGCGCGGGATTCGGGGATTTTTTGCGGTTTTTAAGATTTGGCACAAAACGACCGGTTTTTGCCGGAGAGTGGAGAAATTTCGCGGATATTTGGCACGAGAACTGACCGATATTGCGTAACCGGCGGTATAGGCGTGATAGCGGTCCTTTGGTGGTGGTCTCGGGGCGGAAACCGTGGACGTTGTTATTGTCGCCGATGATGACGATTCCTCCGTTTATGACGATCCCAGCCGGCTGGGACTCCGAGCCCGCCTGCGTGCCGTCTCTTGTCTTCTCGTTCTCTGTGTCCGAGGCGATGGCGTCCCGGATCAGTCGAACAAGCTTTTCTTTCTTCATCTTCTCATCAGACATCGATTACCCCTAAGTCATCTGACGCTAAGCCGCCGCTTTTATGAACTTTAATACCTTGCCTTTTGCCTCTTCGGTTGGTTCGACCAGCAGGTCGTAGGCGGCAAGAATAATATTAGCCTTCTTTCCCGGATCGATCCGGCGTCCGGCCAGTCCCTCCTCGACGGCTTCAATGGCCAATTTCATGCGATCCAAGTCTAGCGCCGGCGGTGCCTCGGGCGGCTGGGCCGTCTTACGCAGTTCGTCCGCCAGGTGGGCGATGCCGACGGCAACGTCCAGCTTGGCGGACAGCCGCACATTATCCCCTTGCGCAAACAGCAGGAATAGCTTGAGAAAGGCCGCGTCGGGCCGTTCCAGGTTCTGTTCGTAGCACTGCAGTTGCTCAGGCGTCACATAGAGCCGTTTCGCCATCTCCTCGATGGAGCGCGATCCACGGCCTTCCGTTAGTAGCTCTCCCAAGAGTCCCGCCGGCTTCGAATACATCTCGCCCTCTCCGAGCAGCAGCCAAGTCGGGTTTACCCCGTACTTTTCGCAGACGGCTTTCAAGAAACCCGAGTCTGGTAACCGCTCGCCCCTCTCATGAAGCGCAACGTAAAAGATCGGGGCGAGGGCTAGACATGACCCGCGCGCGCGATCTGGTCAATCTTGACATCTTCGATATCCCGCAGCCGTTGCCGGACCGTCCCGGCAGCATGGATTTCTCGCGGGAAATCGCCGGGCTGATGAGCCTGGCGCTCAAAGAGTGCCCTCACGACCGCGCGGTAGTGGCGGCGCGGATGACCCGGCTGCTCGGGAAAGAGGTGAGCCTTTCCATGCTCAACGCCTATACGGCGGAGAGCCGGGAAACCCACAACATCAGCCTGGAGCGGGCGGTGGCTTTCGACGCCGCCACCGAGGGCTACACGCTATTGAAGTTCTTTGCCGAGACTCGCGGGTGCACCGTGCTGGTGGGCGATTCGGCGCTCTTGGCGGAGCTCGGCGAAATCGAGCGGATGGAGGCCGAGCTGCTCCAGCAGAAGAAGGCGATCAAGCAGTATTTGGGGAGGCGGAGATGAGCATCGAATACCACGGCCAGCGGTACTACGAGGCGGCGGAGCTGGCGGGCAAGCCGGGAATGCCGATCCGTCAGCAAGAGATCAATACGCGCTGGGGCAAGGACAAACCCCGCAAGACCAAAAAAGAACTGGGTTTGAACGGCAAGGGCTGGCTGTATCCCGAATCCTGCCTGCCTAAGGAAGCCCAAGCGTTCCTGCTTGAGCGGCGCACGAAAGAAGCGGCCCAGGCGCTGTGCCTGGCGCCGCCGGCGGCTTCGGTCCCGGCGGCCCCGGTCGCCGGCGGGCCGCTGACCTCCCAGCAAGAGGTCAGGGACCAATCCCGTCAGGCGATTTGGGCGTTCATCCGCCGTTATCCGGGTTCGCAGGGCGAGGCCGTGGCCTATCTCAACGAGGCGTACGCCAACGGCACGCTGCATCAGGACCTGGTGTTCGCGATCGAGCACAGTAACGCCAAGTCCAACGCGGAGCGGTTCGGCAAGCTGGCGCTGGACACGGTGAAGAAGTGGCCGGGGATCATGAAGAAACGGGGCTCGATGGCCGATCGGAAGACCCGCGAGAAAGTCTCGTATCTGGAGGTGCCGTGGCTGCCGTATTACCTGGCCCGGTATCGGACGCCGGCTCATCCTACCCACCGGGAAGCCTGGCGCTCAATGACGGGCGATCTCCGGGCGATCGGCTGGGCCGAAAAGGACATTCCCGGCGATGGCGCCGTGTACCGGGTGGTCAGGCGCGTGCCGGTGACGATCCTGGAGAAGGGCCGGGCCACCGGCGCGGCGTGGAAGGCGATCTTGCCTTGTATCCGCCGCGATTGGTCCGGGCTCAAGAGCAACGATGTCTGGGTCGGCGACGGGCACACCTTCAAGGCCAAGGTGCAGCATCCAGATCACGGCCGGCCGTTCGCGCCGGAGGTGACGCTGGTCATCGACGCGCCGAGCCGGTACGTGGTGGGCTGGACGGTGAGCCTGTCGGAAAACTGCGTCGCGGTGGCCGAGGCTCTGGGCCGGGCGATGACGTTGCACGGCAAGCCCTTGATCTATTACAGCGACAACGGCGCGGGGCAGACGGCGAAGACTATCGACGCGCCGGTCACGGGGCTTCTGGCGCGGCTGGGGGTGGCTCACGAGACCGGGATTCCGGGTAATCCGCAGGGGCGCGGGATCATCGAGCGCCTGTGGCAGACGCTCACCATCCCGCTGGCGCGAGCCTTCCCGACCTGCCAGACGAAGACCATGGACCGGGAAACCCTCAACAACGTCACGCGAAAGATTCAATCGGACCTGAAAAAAGGCCGGGTGCCGAACATCGTCCCGAGCTGGATGCAGTTCATCGACGCGCTGGACGCGGCGATCGAGGACTACAACGCGAACCATCCGCACCGGGAGCTAGGCAAACGGACGCCAAAGGCGGTGTACGAGGCGAATCTGGACCCGTTGACGGCGGTGCCCTTGAGCCCTGAGGAAATCGTCGGCCTGTTCCGGCCCGAGGTCATCCGCACCCCGGCGCGGGGCGAAGTGCGGCTGTTCAACAACCGCTATTTCCTGCGGGATCTCGCGGACCTCCCGGCGGGGACGCCGGTGCGGGCGGCCTTCGATATTCACGACGCGGGGAAAGTGTGGGTGAAGGACATGGCGGGCCGGTCGATCGGCGTCGCGGTCTGGGACGGCAACAAGGTGGACGGTTTCGCCAAGCCGTTCATCGAGCAGCTCAAGGAGGAGCGGGTCGAGGGCATGAGGAAGCGCGCCCAAGACAAGATCGAGACCGCCGAAGCGGAATTGGGGCGGACCCTGACGGTGATTCCGGAGACGGTACTGCCGCCGGACTTGATGTTAACCAAACGAAAACTGGAGCAACGAGCCTATGAGATTGAAGCCGCGGAAGCCGTATCAACGCTTCCTCCGTCGCCGGTTGGCGGAGCCGTTCATTCGGCGATGGAAACACGGCGAGGGCCGCTGGCGAGACCCGCGGCCGCCGATGGCGTATCGACGGTTGTTTCGATGGCGTCCGTCCAGGAGGACCGCGACGCTACGGATGCCTGGTGGAAGGAGCGGCATGCGCACTACGAGGGCGGAGGGCGGTTGATGGCCGACGAGGTGTATCGGATGAACTCCTGGGCGAGGTGCGTGGATTTCAAGGTGCGGCGCCGCCGCGAACTGAACGGGGAAGAACCGGACTGGGCCAGCTATTTGATTCCCGTTCCGGCCATCGACGCCAGCACGGGAGGCTAGCCGTGACCTACGTGATGATGACCGAAGAGGAATTGACGGTCAGCCGGGAGGCGATAGAGGCCAAGGCCGGCGAACGGGTGCATCTGGGCGATAACGTTTATGCGACCGCCGGGGCCAAGTATCAATACTGGGATGACGGCGCCGTATTCCGGCAATTCCTTTGGGTGACCGACGCTCAAGGGCGGCCGTATCCGATCGCTAGCGCGGATGGCCGAGAGGAATGGCAGTGCGTGAAGGCTGTGCCGATTCCGGTGCTCATCCGATAAGAGGTGGCCGTTTACCGTTAGCGGCGGCAAACGGCCGGACGTGATTTTCTAAAGCGAGAACAAATCATGACATATCCAGAAGTTATCTCACAAGACCCTGACCTGGTGAACGTGTTCGTCCACACGGTGGAGGTGCGCACGTACGCCGGCATGAAAACGATGCCGCGGCGGGAATACGAGCGGCTCAACCAGGCGTTGCTGGACGATCCGAAACCGAACAGCGAGGCGGTGACCGAGCTGGACGCGATGATGGACCGCAAGCGGGATCAGATCGGAGAGCCGCGGGTCCGCGTCGTTCATTTCTTGCTGCAGCCTCGGGGGTAAGGCCATGACATCCACATCGAATGTGATCGACATGCATACCAAGCCGTTGCGCGGCGCTAGCGCCAACACCAGCAACATGACCCTGACCGCGGTCGCGGTGGAGCGGCTGATCGGCCGCGCCCAGGGGTTGCCCGGCATCGGCTGTCTGTACGGGCCGGCCGGCTGGGGGAAGACCTACGCCGCGCTGGAGGCGGCCAATGTGTACCGGGCCTTTTACGTGCAGGCCACGGCGTTTTGGACGAAGAAGTCGATGCTGCAGGACCTGTGCCGCGCGGTCGGCATCCCGGCGGCGGGGACGGTGCGCGACATGGCCATGGATCTCAGCCAGAACCTGTCGCGGCCCTTGATCATCGACGAGTTCGATTACTGCATCCAGAAGGGCTTGGTGGAGGTGGTGCGGAGCCTCTACGAGATGAGCCAGGGCGCGTTTCTGATCATCGGCGAGGAAGGGGTGGCCAACGCATTGAGGCGCAGCGAGCGCTTCCATAGCCGCATCCTGTCGTGGATTCCGGCCGCTCCGGTCAATCTGAACGACGCGCGGGCGCTCCGTCCGATTTACGCCCCGGAAATCGAGGTGGCGGACGATCTGCTGGAGCATTTGGTGACTCTGGCTCACGGCTCGGTGCGGCGGGTGGTGGTGAATCTCGACACGATACACGAGGAGGCGCTGGCGCAGGGTTGGCAGCGGGTGGATCGGGCGCTCTGGGGCAACCGGCCGCTGTATACCGGCGACGCGCCGAAGCGGAGGGTGTGATATGCGTAAACCGGCGCATATCCAGATGATCGGCGGGGTCAGTCCGCGTCAGCGGATTTGGGAGGCGATCCGCCGGTTGCGACGGTTCAGCTTCGACGAGCTGCGCGGGGAGCTGCCGGGGGCGATCAAGCGGGCCACGATTCGGAGCTATCTGAAGGATCTGGAAGCGGCTTCCCACGTGGCGCCCGTGACGATCGACGGCCGCCCCGGCTGGCAATTGATCCGGGATGCCGGCATTGACGCGCCGAGGGTCAGGAAAGACGGTACGCCAGTCACTCAGGGGCTGGCCCAGGAACAGATGTGGCGGACGCTCCGCATGCTGGGCGGCGAGCATACGCCGCGGCAGTTGGCGGCGCACGCCAGCACTCCGGAGATTCAGGTGACCGAGGCTGCGGCGGTGGATTATCTCGGCTGGCTGACGCGGGCCGGGTATCTGACCCGCTCCGGCAAGGGCCGGAAGGCCAAGTACCGGCTGATCCCCGCCAAGTGGACCGGCCCCCGTGCGCCGATGATCCAGCGGGTGAAACAGGTTTACGACCCGAACGTGGGGCGGGTGGTTTGGAGCCCAACCCACGCGACGGAGGCGGCTGATGGATCGGTTTGACGCGGATGCCGCCATGGCGCTGCTGCGCCTGAAATGCCGGGAAACCTCGGTCACCCAGGTGGCGGAACGGCTCGGCTATTCCAGGACGAGCGTCAGCCTGGCGGTCAACGGCCGATACCCGGGCAACGTCGAGACCCTGCTGCGCAAGGTCGCGGCGGTGTACGGGAACGTCGAGTGTCCATATCTGGGCCGGGAGATTTTGCCGGACGAGTGCGCGGCGTACGCCCTCAGGCCCTGCCCCACTCACAACCCCATGCAGATGAGGCACTGGCGCGCCTGCCAGGATTGCGCGAGCCGCCCGCAAACCCTCAACCCAACCCTCTCCCGGAGCGCCCGGAGAGAACGCAATACAGGAGACAAGGCATGAACACACGAAACGGCGACAGCCTGACCCGGCTGGAGGAAGCGTCCAGGCAGGTCAAGCGGTATTTCGCCAAGAGAAGGCTACAGGTCAAGGTGCTGGCGGTCGAGACCATCGCCATGCCGATCTTCACCGTCGCCTACAAACCGGCGCTCGACCGGCTGGACACCGCCGATTATCTCGGCACCACCGGCGGCGTCGATCAGTTCGTGGTCCGGCTCAAGGGGATTTCGATCCGCTGGGAGCGGCCCCGCCGGCACATCGCTCATTAACTCAATCAAGACGAGAAATTCATCATGGGTGTTTCCATTTTTGGCATTGTGATTCTTGTTTCCATTGGCGCGTTTTTGGGCATGGCCCTGAGCGCGCTGTTCGCGAGCGACGATCCCGAACTCCCGGACTTCGACGCCTTGCGCGACGCCTACGAGGAGGGGTTGTTGCACGGCCATTTGACCACGCGCGCCGGCACGTTCGAGCGCCAGGAGATCGGCGCCATGGCGGACGAATGGCTGAACCGGCAGATCGACGACGGCAACTTGCCGAGTCCGGTTTAACGGTCCGAAGGAGTCACCATGGCAACGCTAACGCACAAAACGTGCGCGAAGTGCAAGCAGGTTCTGCCGGTGGAAAAGTTCTACAAAGAACCGAGAAACCGGTCCGGCCTTACTTCCTACTGCATCGCCTGTAATAAGGCGAGGGCCAAGTCACGGCGCCGCAAGCAGGAGCCGGCCATCGCGCGCGGTCCGGAGCCGGTGGCCTGGTTCCGGATCCACGATGTTTGGCCGATTTATCGACCCAATCAAGGCTGAGGAGAACATGGCAGCACGAAAAACCCGAATCAAGGCGCCGGCGCTGGCCGAACTGCCGCCACAGACCCGCGAGGATTGCGCCGTGTGGATCAAGGCGCTGGGCGATATTCAGCGCGAACTCGCGCGCGTCGAAACGGAGATGAACGACGCGATCGGCGAGATCACGCAGACCTATCAGCCGCAGATCGACGCCTTGAAAGCGAAGATCGCGGCGAAGCAGACCGGCATCCAAACCTGGGCCGAAGCCCATCGAGAGGAACTGACCGAGGGCGGCAAAACCAAGACCGCGAATCTCATTACCGGTCTGGTGCAATGGCGGCAACGGCCGCCGTCGGTCACCATCCGGGGCGTCGACGCGGTGCTGGAAACGCTGGAACGGCTGGGCTTGTCGCGGTTCATCCGGACCAAGCGCGAGCCGAACAAGGAAGCGATGCTGAACGAACCGGAGGCGGTCAAGGGCGTGGCCGGCATCTCGATCGTGCAGGGCGTCGAGGATTTCATCGTGACGCCGTTCGAACAGGAGGCGGTATGAGCAAGACGTATGAAGAGCTGCGCAGGGAAGCGGAGCGGCTCAGGAAATTGGCTGCGAAAGCCCGAGAAAACGCGGCCTACGCCGATTCGGCCCAGGCGCGGAAGCTCGACGAGGATACGGCGAGGGGCTACGAGCGGCGAGCTGCGGAGCTGGAACGGCAAGCTGAGGAATTGGAAGCAGGGCAGAATCGAAATCGTGGGCTATACCGCAAATATATCGTCCAGAAGGCAGACGGGGCCCCCGTCGATCCTGCCGCGGAGTATTTCGTTCTGCGCCTGGATGTCAACGGCAAAGACCCGCGGCACATCAGGGCCTGCCGCATCGCTGTATTAGCCTACGCCAATGAAATCGAGGATCACCTGCCGCAACTTGCGGAAGACCTGAGAACGCGTTACGGCTGTCCTTTCCGCCGCGTCGAAGTCATCGAATGGCGCGATCCGAATCAGCCGCCGGACGCCGAGATCACCGTGCAGCTGTCGCTCGAAGGTGGTAGCGATCCGGTATGGCTGGGATTTTGGGACGGCGGGTGCTGGCGGTACATCGCCGGCACGCGGGTCGATTCCGACGGCGCTCGCGTGCTGGGCTGGGCGCATCTGCCGAAAGGATTGGCGAACCATGGATAAGGACGCCGTCATCCGCACGCTCAAGCGGATCGGAGGGCCGGCATGACCCCCAAAACCCGCACAGCCGTGATTGCGAAAATCCACATCGCCGTGCAGCAGCTCGGTATGACCGACGAGGCTTACCGGGCGATGCTGGTCAACGTGGGCGGGGCGCGGCCTCGTCCTGGGGAGCGGCCGAGTTCGAAACAGCTTTCCGATGCCGGCATCGATGCGGTGTGCCGGCATCTGGAATCGCTCGGCTTCGTGCCGACCCGCCCCCGGCGGGCCGGCCGGAAGCCGCGCATGACCGCCGATCGGCAAGCGCTGCTCGATAAGATCGACGCCTATCTGGCCGAGGCCGGACGGTCGATGGGCTACGCCGACGGCATCGCCCGGCGGATGTACAAAATCGACAAGGTGGCCTGGTGCAACGCCGCCCAGCTCCGCGGGATCATCGCGGCGCTGGACAAGAATGCGAAGAAGGCCGGGAGGGCGACGGGATGAGCAAAGCCCGTTTCATCCAAGCCTGGGTGATTCGCCTCGCGCCGGCGGTCGATCGCATCGAGGCGGCGATCGAGCGCGGCGAACGGATTTGGGACGTCCTCACCCGATTGGGCTACGGCGCGCCGCTGGCGGAGCCTAAGCCGCGGGCGCGGGTGGATTGGTATGGACGGCTGAGCGAGGCGCAGCGTGCGGCCTTTGACCGGTTCTGGCGCCTCTACGACCACAAGAAGGGAAAAAGCGAAGCGGCGATGGTGTGGGGGCAGATCGATCCGCCGGCGGACGAGCTGGAATGGGTTTATGCCTCCGCCGCGAGGGAGGCGAAACTGTGGCGCGAGAATCCGCCTCAGGGACAAACCCGCATCTATCCCCAAGGCTGGCTGTCAGGCTTCCGCTGGCGCGATTATCCGCGGCCGGACCCGTTAGAGCGGGGGCAAGAACACGGCGCGGCGGAGCCCGAGGCCGTTAGAAAGAGCCGGGCATTGAACACCTTGAAACAGTACAAAGAGCTGTATTCGCGCGCGCCTAACGAGACTCTGGCGCGGCAGATCGCGGAATTGGAGGCGCGGATTCATGGCGGCTGAGCTCTCGTTCGACGGGCTGGAAGCCTATCTGCCGGCATCCATCCGCGAGCTGGTGAATCTGATCGGGCTGCCGGCGGTGGAGAAGCTGGTGAAGCGCTACGGCGGGACCTACGTGTACGTGCCCGCCCCCGAGAATTTGGCCGAGGATCATCCGCTGGCGGAGCTGATCGGTTTGGAGGCGGCTCGGAAAGTGGCCGCTCATTGCCGGAACGGCAAGCTGAAAGTGGCCCTCGGCCGCGAGGCGATGCGCCGGGCGCGGAACGCCGACATCGTCCGAAAGCACTTTGTCGAGGGCTGGACGATGCGGCAACTGGCGCGGGAATACGAGCTGGACGAGCGCCAGATCCATACCATCGTGCACACCACGCCGCTATCCGTGCCGCAACCGGATCTGTTCGATGCCTTGGATGACCGCACATGAGGCAATGTAACGATGCGGTTCGCTGCCGCTCACCACATCCTACCGGCTGTTTTTGGATAGAATGGAAACCCTGATCTTTCCACCACGAGGCAATACGATGAATACGGCTTGGTTGGACGAAGCCACTCACATACAAGAGGCGCTCCACGCCTTGAACGACTCGCCCGGACTGTGGGCCTTGAATCTGACCTATGGTCTCGCCATGGTCGGCACGCTGGCGCAGGCGACGGGCGTACGCCTCAAGATCGCCGCCTTGGCACGGGAGATCGAGCGGCTCAAGCCGGCCGCCGAGATCGACCCGGAAGACCGGCTGACCGACGCCTTGTTGCAGGTCCAGCGACAGGCCGGCGACCTGTATGTGCGGTACCGGGGGATCGCGGCGCGCTATCCGGCGCTGCGTTGGTATCACCGGGCGCCGGTCTCGGCGCTGTGCTGGCTGTTGCGCTCCATTCACGCCCGGATCGGAGCGCTCAGGGTGTATATTCTGGAATTCGATGCCGACGTGTCCGGGCGTTCCGGCCAGGGGCCGTTTACGAACGTGGACGATCTCGTCAAGTCGCTGGACGCATGACCGGGACCGGCGGCGTAGTCATCGCCGAGATCGACTATACGCCACGGTTCCGGAAGGACTATCGCAAACTGCCGGAATCCTTGCGGCGCCTGGTGCAAGACAAACTGAGGGACTTACAGAGGAATCCCATGCCGCCGGGATTGCGTTTTGAAAAGCTCAAAGGCTATCGAAACCCTTCTCTTTATTCCTTCATGTCACCGGAAACTATAAGGTTTCGCTGGAAATCCGGGGCAGTCTGGCGATCCTGCGCCGGGTCGCCTGCCACGACGAGATCGACCGGGCGCCCTGATGGTCCCTGATAACCCCGCTTTGGCGGGGTTTTGTTTGCCCTGAACTTATTCAGGCTTATTCCCGCCGATCCTCTTCCCTATCATCGCACGCATCCTCGCGGCCGTTGGGAAGGGGCCATCCCGCCAGTTTTACCCTCCGCTGGAGACCGCCGGTTCGAATCCGGCCGCCGCGACCACCCGATACCTCAACCTACCGACGCGTCTGCCCCGTCCCGGAGATCCGGGGCGGGTTGGGCGTAAAGGAGCGATCGATGTCAGGCAAGCCCATTCCCCCTTATCGAGCGTCCGCCGAGGATATCGACGTGTTGGCCCGCACCCTTTGGGGCGAGGCGCGCGGCGAAGGCATTCTCGGCATGGCGGCCGTCGCGGCGGTGATCATGAACCGGGTGCGAAAGCGCCTGAGTCCAGGCAAGCCGAATTGGTGGGGCGAGGGTATCGCCGGCGTGTGCCAAAAACCGTATCAGTTTTCGTGCTGGAACCCGGACGATCCCAACCGGACGAAATTGCTCGCCGTCACCGAGAGCGATCCGGCGTTCGCCCAGGCGCGGGTCATCGCCCATCTGGCCTCGGCGGGCTGGCTAGACGATCCCACCGGCGGGGCGGACCACTACCACGCCGTTCGCATCGCCCCGAAGTGGTCGGCCGGCCAGATTCCAACCATCACGATAGGCCGTCATGTTTTTTACAACCTCAATCCGGTTTGAGATGGTCACCGGCGTGCTTGCGCTACTCGCTCCGGTCGCGGTGGTGTTGATCGCGATTCTGCTGGTGTTCGTGCCGATCACGGATGCGAACACGCGGGAAATGCTGATGATGCTGGTGGGGGCATTGGTGGTGATGGCGAAAGACGTGTACGGGTTCGAGTTCGGATCGAGCCGGGGCAGCCGGGATAAGGATTTGAGGCGGAGGGAGGACGAGCATGGCCGATAACGCGGCGTTCTGGGTGGATATCGCGTGGAAAGCCTGGACCGTGGCGCTGACGCTCTATGTCGCCATCAACCGCAGCCAGGACAAGCTATCCGGCCGGATCGAAGAGGTCGAGAAGGATATGAACGGACTGGGCGATCGGGTGACGGCGTTGACCGGCGATATCCGGGCGTTGCCGGGCATGCGCGACATCGCCGACATCCACGAGAAGATCAATGACGCGGTGCGGGAGCTCTCCACCTTGACCGGCAAGGTCGACTCCAACGAAGCGCTGCTCCGCGCCATGCATCAACACATCATGAACATGAGGCCATGAAGGTCAATCCGAATGCCATTACCGAAGCGAATCGGCGGCTCGCCATCCTGGTGGCGCTGAGTCTCGCGACCAAGTACAAGCTCACCGTCCGCGACGCGCGGACCGTCGTGGATGGCTGCGGCTATCCGGCGAGTCTCGCCACGCCCCGCCGGGGTTCAAACATCCGGGATTTCGGAAACACACGCCGATCCAGCCGGGGCCTGCTCGGGCCGAGATGTCCACCGGGATTTGGGAAAGGCGTCGATAATCGAACGCAATGCGGAACCACGGCGCTCTTGGAGAAGAAGATGCAGTCGTCGGCGAATACGTTATCGTCGTGAAGCCCGGTTCTGCCATGCACGACAAAATTAGGCAAATCTGGAAGGCGGAGACTCGTGGAAATCAATTAAAAGTTCCGGTCTCGTTCGACGGAGAGATCTACAACTTTAACCCTGATGAATTAACCCTTGCCTAACGGGCCGATGCTCTGCCAAAAAACGATCAAATCTGTGCCAAAAATTGGAGCGGCTTACATGCGGTACGGCGTAACCTCAGTGTAACCCTGCAAAAAAAGGCCTACAACCATGTAAGCTCATGAATTAAATGGAGCTGGCGAGAGGATTCGAACCCCCGACCGGCTGATTACAAATCAGCTGCTCTACCGACTGAGCTACGCCAGCAAAAAAAAACGCTTCGGGTCTATAAACGAGGGAAGTATATCATTCGTGGCAGGGAAAACGCTCGCTGCTCGCTTTTAGTTTGCCTTTCTCAGGCGACGGCGCTGCCATTTCGCGCCAGGGGATGTCAATGAAAAAGCCCTCCTTCGGTAGAAGGAGGGCTTTCGAGGCCGACCGTCGGTCGTGCATCCTCGGGGCGTCTAGCCGACGCCCCCACGGATTACATGAAGGACGGGATCAGCGGTGCGTCGATCTGAACGATCTGACGGGTGCCGGCATCGTCGAAGAAGAACAACAGACCGGCGAAACGGCTGTCCGGATCGTAGATGATGTCGGACAGACGATACACTTCCCACGCCGCGTCGCTGGCGGTGACGTCGACCGTGCGGGTCTCGCCCGGCTGCAGCGGGCTGTTGTCGCTCACTTCCAGACCGTCGTCAGCCAACAGATCTTCCGGATAGCCGGTGGTGTCTTTGTAGACGTCGGAATCCAGGAAGCGGACCGATGCAGTGTAGAACTCACCCAAACGCACGGCCTTGTCGCCATTGTTGGTGATGGTGAGCTTCATGCGCATCGCGCGGCCCGGCACCCGGTAGGTGGCGTCGTTCACTTTCACCGTGATCGTGGGCTTCGCCATATCGATCGGCTGCATGCCTCTCATGGTACCAGCCTGCAACGGAATGGTGATCGGGTACTTGCTGTTGGCGCTCGACATCGCGAAGATCACGATGAGGATGGTCGCCGCCGCGAAGCCCATGGCCACTTTCTTGTCGCCAGCCGAGACCAGCTCGTCCGCACGGCCGGCTTCCACCATCAGGTAGCGCGGCAGGAAGGCCGGACGGCGCACCCAGTATACGATCCAGGCCAAGCCGATGGCATACCAGAAGAAGTGCCAGAAGTAGGTGTTGCCCTCGTTGTAGGTCTCGAGGTCGATGGTCTGCCCGGTCAGGGTGGTGATCGGGTTCTTGAAGTCGCTCATCGAGCCGTCGATGGTGATCCATTTGCCGGGACCGATGATCGGACCGCCGCCTTCGACGTTCATCATGGTGTGGACGTGCCAGTCACCCGGACGGCGCGCCTTCAACACCACTCTGAACTCGTAGGTCTTGCCGATTTCCAGACGGACGGAACGCGGTACCAGTTGTCCCCCGATGTAGGATTCCTTGCGGATGAACACGGGGCCCGGAATACCGATGTTCAGGAACGCGGTATCCGGCTCGGCAACGGTCTCCGGCCAGCCTTCGAACACGTGGAATTTACCGGTGATCTCGACGGTGTCGTTGACTTTCACCTTCTCCTTCGACCAGTTCAGATCGTACCAGTGAATGGTACGCATACGCATGAACGCCGCCTGGGATTTCTCACCGTGGGCCGATGCGCTCGGCGCGTAGAAGCTGGTCGCGGCAAACGTGGCCAGCAAGCCGACCATGGACCATTTGGCGATCCTGTCTTTGAGTAGTTTCATAGGGTTCTTCCTCTCTCGAGTCTATTCTGTTGTACCCGCTCTCCAAGGCCTCCCCGAGGGAGCCGCTCAAAGAGCGCGGTGCGTTTTGCTTGTACTTCCGAAATGCCCGGTCCGATTAGGTCTGCTTCAAGAACCGTACGGTCGAGAACCAACGGCCGACGAAGTGCCACATGAAGTAGATCAGGATGGACATGAAGGCCGAGAAGAACGCCGACACCGGCGCTACGTCCTTACCGAAAGTTCTCAGGGTGCCTTTTTCAACCATGCGGATGTACTCGGGGGTACCGGTACGGACATAGTGGTAGCCCTGCAAGTCGGCAATCGACATGAGCATGCCGTTGTATTCCACCGGCACGTGCAGCGGTGCGATCATCGGCCAGTTGCCCGGATAGAAAATCAGGCCCCAAGCCATGCCGCCCACGATCGCCGTGAACAGGTAGCTGCCCGAAAGCATCAGGAAGGTGTCGAGCAAGATCGCACCCGGAACCAGAATGGCCGGGAATACGAAGTTGATCGGGAAGTAGGTCCAGCCCCAGAAGTTGAAGTAGCGGTTGACCCATTCGCCGAAGAGCAGCGCCAGAACGGCCATGGTTGCGCCCCACGGGTTGCGGAACCGTTCCCAGGTCCACGCCTGGATCGCCGCCGGGAACGTCACCAACACGATCGGGGTGACCGTGACCCACAGACGACGGTCTTTCCAGTCGGACCAGAAGTCCCAGTCACCCATGGTCAACATGCCATGGATGTGATACGAACCGGTCACCACCATAAAGAAGATGAAGAGTCCCAGGTAGTCGATGGTCCTGGAGACTTGCACTGCTTCGGCATGAGACCGAACCGCAGATTGAAGTGCGCTCATGAGTTACCTCCAAAAGTTCATTTATTGTCGTTCTGGATGACGTCCCTATCGGGCCGTCATCGTCACGTCCAAGCCGGTGCAGCGGCTGACTTCGTCCGGCTCGCCGTCGCTGCCGGCCGCCGCACCTCTTCCAATCGCAAACGTCGCTTTGGTCGCGACCTTCCAATCGCCAGACGGGCCTTACAGCGCCCCGCCCAAGCTTATTTCGCGATCAGACCTTGATCGACCGCTTCGCAAACCTGCTGGCCGATCAGGTTCGACACGCTCCCCATCACCTGCAGCAAGACGCCCATGATGGCCAGAGCCAGCCAGCCGAAGATCACGAAGCCGTAGTGCAGCGGTGCTACGAACAGCTCTTCCATGAACCAGAAGGTGTGACCCCACTCGTTCAAGCCGACGTTCGGCAGAATCATGAACGGACCGGTCCACAGGATCAGGTACGCCAGCGACAGGCCTTTCGTCGTCGTCTGGAAGTACGGCAGGCGGGTGTGTGCGTACAGGAACGCCGCGCCGCCGCTGATGATGTAGATCGGGTAGCTCAGGTAGAACTCGATGATGTGCGACGGCGTGAAGTCGGTGTCGCGCACGATCGTCTGGTGCCAGGTGCCGTCCTGCTCGGTGAAGAAGCTCGCGCCCCAGTAGATGGCCCACGCATAGGCGAACAGCCAGATCAGGTGGGTCAGGTTGCGGCGCAGTTCTTCGCGCGGGGTCAGAGCCGCCATGTTGCGGTCACGGGTCTTCCACAGGTAGCCCCACAGAACCGAGGCGGTGACCACTTCCAGTACGATTTCGGTGTACAGGAAGTTCATCCAGTACGTCTCGAATTCCGGTGCGAACGAGTCCAGACCGGCCGACCAGCCGTACAGACCTTCGTACCACCGAACCCACACGTAAAACACCAAGTAGATCATGAACGCGAAGGTCAGCCATTTCACGTCCAAAAGCGGCTTTTCTTGCGCTTCTACGCCACCAACCGTTGTTGCAGCCATAGTTACCTCCAAAGTTTAGTATCACTCGCGATGCGTCGCCGCATTGCAGCCTCGCCTCCCTGCCGTTTTCATCCTTGCCGCCCGGACCTGCGCCCCTGCGACAAAATGTCCCACTCCCAGGGTGCGTTGCAGTCTATCACTCATTCATGCCTTGTCAAGGTTATACGCATATATCCGGACAGCCGCATCGACAAAGGCCCGCAGGCCGCGTGAGCGCTCGATTATCAAGGCAGGGGGCTGCCCGCTCCCGTCCGAGGCGGCAAGAGTGAAGTTTGCACTGTGGTTAACGGGATTCAGCGGCCGTGAAAACCGAGCAGCGATCCGGCGCCGATGAGCGAGTACCGGCCCCATGCCTCCGGGAGCGGGAGGCATGGGGCCGGGCCTTTACTGCCCGATATGTCGGACTTCGATTATTTCGGCCGTCTGACGTGCGATTTCGAGCTCTTCGTCCGTCTGCACCATGAGAATTTTGACCCGACTATCGGCGGTTTGCAGCTCCGCCGTTTTTCCCGATGCCGCTGCATTTTTCAGTATATTGATCGCTATTCCGAATGCTTCCAGCCCCGAGCAGATCTTGTGGCGAATGGGGGCGGCATGCTCGCCGATGCCCGCCGTAAACACCAGCGCGTCAACATTGCCGAGCACGGCCAAATAGCTCCCGATGTATTTCTTGATCGTGTAACAGTAGATTTCGACTGCAAGACGGGCTTCGTCGTCACCCGCCTCGACACGCTTCAAAAGCTCGCGCATGTCATTCGCCCCGGCAAGCCCCTTCAGCCCGCTGTTCCGGCTTAGCAGCTTCTCCAGATCGCATGCCGAATAATTGCCGGAGCTCAACAGGCGCAGCACGATGCCAGGATCGATATCGCCGCACCGAGTCCCCATGACCAATCCGGCCAAGGGCGTCATGCCCATTGACGTGTCAACGCTAAGGCCGCGCTTGACGGCGGTAGCACTCGCGCCGTTACCCAGATGCAATACGATGAAATTGCACGCCTCCGGCGGCCGGCCCAGATAAGCCGCGGCACGTTTCGTGACGTACGCGACGGATGTCCCGTGGAATCCGTACCGGCGTATTCGATGGTCTCGATAAAGCTCTTTCGGCAGCGCGTAGCGATACGCATAAGGCGGCATGGATTGGTGAAAGGCCGTGTCGAAAACCGCTACCTGAGGCACATCGGGCCAAAGTTCGCGGCAAATCTGTATGCCCAACAGATTCGGCGGATTATGCAAAGGCGCCAGAGGACTGGCCGCCTGGACGGCTTTTATGACTGTGTCGTCCACCAGAACGGCGGAACGGAAAGTCTCTCCGCCGTGCACCACGCGGTGGCCGATACCCAATAGCTCGTGAGGGTTCGGCAACTCGCCCGACTTTCCGAGTTCGCGCATCACTTCGGCGATGGCTTGCCGGTGATTCGCGAATCGACGCACACCGTCACCATCGACCGAGGATGCGGAAACCTCGCCGATCCGCTCGATCGCGCCCGACACCAGGGCGCGTTCGTCATCTAGATCGAACAGCCGATACTTGAGGGACGAACTGCCCGAATTGAGGACCAGCAGTTTTTTGGGCATGGTCTATCGATCAGGGCGCGACTGCCGGCCCGTCTAGTCTTGAGGCCATTTCCAATCGGCATATTCGGGCATATCCACACCGTGCTCATACGCGTAATTACTGCATTCGATCTGCATATCGCGAAATCTTTCCTTGGCATGAGCGCCCGCCACCAGCAGCCCCGGCACGCGGTTGATCACATCGATCGCCAGGCTGAATCGGTCGATTTGATTTTCAATGGCCAATTCCAGCGGGGTGTTGATGCTTCCCTTTTCCTTGTAGCCGCGAACATGCAGATTCCGGTGGTTTGCCCTGCGGTAAGCAAGGCGATGGATCAGCCACGGATAACCGTGGAAGTTGAAAATGATGGGCTTATCGAGGGTAAAGAGGCTGTTGAAGTCATGGTCGGACAGGCCGTGGGGATGCTCGCTTGGAGGCTGGAGCTTGAACAGGTCGATCAGGTTGATGAAGCGGATCTTCAACGCCGGGAAGTATTCCCGTAAGAGCGCAACGGCGGCGAGAGCCTCCTGGGTCGGTATATCACCGCAGCCCACCATGACGACGTCGGGCTCGGCCCCTTGATCATTGCTGGCCCAATCCCAAATTCCGACACCCTTGACGCAATGCTTCATGGCGGCGCCCATATCCAGGAATTGCAGATGCTTCTGCTTGTCCGCGACGATCACGTTGACGTAGTAGGTGCTTTTCAGGCAATGGTCAGCCACGCATAAAAGCGTATTCACGTCCGGCGGCAGATAAATGCGGGTGACATCCGGATTCTTGTTGACGACGAGGTCGAGAAATCCGGGATCCTGATGAGTAAAGCCGTTATGGTCTTGCCGCCAAACGGTGGAGGTGATCAGGAGATTGAGGGACGATACGGGAGCACGCCAGGATATGTCGTTGGCGATGTCCAGCCACTTCGCGAATTGGTTGAACATGGAATCGATGACATGAACGAAGGCTTCGTAGGTCGAAAAGAATCCGTGCCGCCCGGTCAGCAGATAACCTTCGAGCCAGCCTTCGAGCGTGTGCTCCGACAACATTTCCATGACCCGACCGTCCGGCGACAACTCGCCGCCGTCGGCGTCTTCCGGCCAATAGTCCGCCAGCCACGTCTTCTTGCTGGCCGCATACACGTCGTCGAGTTTGTTCGAGCTGGTCTCGTCCGGACCGAACACCCGAAAATTGCCGGGATTCAGCGCCATGACGTCGCGCAAAAACCGCCCGAGAGGACGAGTATTTTCCATCTCCATGACACCGGGCTTCGGCACCTCGACGGCATGATCGCGAAAATCGGGCATTCTGAGCGCCTTGCGGAGCACGCCGCCGTTCGCATGGGGGTTGGCGCTCATGCGGCGGGTCCCTTTGGGCGCCAAGGCTTTCAATTCGGGAATCAGGCGGCCCTCGGCATCGAACAGTTTCTCCGGTTCATAGCTGCGCATCCAGTCTTCGAGCATCTTGAGATGTTGCGGATTCCGGGCTACGCCGGCGAGCGGCACCTGATGCGAACGCCAAAAGCCTTCCACCTTGTGGCCATCGACCGATTCGGGGCCGGTCCAGCCCTTGGGACTGCGCAATACGATCATGGGCCAGCGCGGCCGGCTCGGCTGGCCGCCGCGGCGCGCCTCCTGCTGAATTCGACGAATCTCGCGCACGCAATGTTCCATCGTTGCGGCCATCGCCTGGTGCATGACCTCCGGATCGCCGCCTTCGACGAAATAAGGCGTCCAGCCATACCCTTCGAACAGCCGCTCCAGTTCCTCATGAGGTATGCGCGCCAGGACAGTCGGATTATTGATCTTGTATCCGTTGAGATGGAGGACCGGCAGCACGGCGCCGTCCCGGGCCGGGTTGAGGAATTTGTTGGAATGCCAAGAGGTCGCCAAAGCTGCGGTTTCGGCCTCGCCATCGCCGACGACTACCGCAACCAGCAGGTCGGGATTGTCGAATGCCGCGCCGAAGGCATGGGAAATGCTGTAGCCGAGTTCGCCGCCTTCATGGATCGAGCCCGGCATTTCCGGAGTGCAATGGCTGCCGATTCCGCCTGGGAACGAAAACTCCTTGAAAAATAGACGCATGCCATCTTCGTCCTCCGCTTTATTCGGATAGATTTCGGAGTACGTGCCTTCAAGATAGACCGGCGCCAGCACGCCGGGCGCGCCGTGGCCGGGACCGACAACGAAAATCGCGTCCAGGTTGTACTTGTTGATCAATCTGTTGAGATGGACATAGATGAAACTGAGCCCCGGACTGGAACCCCAATGGCCCAGCAATCGCCTTTTGATATGCTCCGGCCGCAAGGGTTCTCTCAACAAGGGATTGTCCCTCAAATAAATCATCCCGACCGCGAGATAATTGCACGCTCGCCAGTAGGCATCGAGTTTTCGCAGTTCGTCGGTGCCGAGAGGGGTTTCCGCGCTGAATGACGCCATGAGCTAACCTCGGTCTGTTTGTTGGTTGATGAATAAAAGAAAGATGGCCAATCCGGTTTTGACCTTAAACGAACTTCGCTTCACATGCGATTGTAGTTTGTCACGCTTGGATGGCCATGACTTGACGACTCCAGGCGCAAGCGATTCGCCTGAAAAAGCAGAAGGTTTTGGCGTCTGTCCGGTCTCGCCATAAAATGACCGTCTCCAAACATCGCCGGCACACCGACTTTTGAACCCTCTCCGCAAGCTCGCCTCGCAAGCCGTCATCTACGGATTGAGCAGCATTATCGGCAGGTTTCTCAACTACCTGCTGGTTCCGCTTTACACCTATACGTTTCCGGCACAGGAATACGGCATCGTTTCGGAACTCTACGCCTATGCCGGCTTCTTCGCGGTCGTTCTGATCTTCGGCCTCGAAACGGGCTATTTCCGATTCAGCAACCGGCAAGATCTCCATTCCGAGACCGTCTACTCGACCGCGCTCGGATTTCTGATCGCGGCGAACCTGGCGTTCGTCACCGGAATCGTCGTGTTTCGCGAACCGCTCGCCGAACTGCTCCGCTATACGACCCATCCGGAGTATCTGGTGTGGTTCGCCGCAATCCTGGCGCTCGACTCCATCGCCGCGCTGCCGTTCGCCAGATTGCGCTCCGAAAACCGGGCCTGGCGATTCGCCGGGATCAAGCTGTTCGAGATCCTGCTCGCCATCGGACTCAACCTGTTCTTCCTGGTTTATTGCAAAAAAGCCGCGGAGCTGTGGCCGGATTCGCTCGGAGCGCGCTTGTATGATCCGGCCGTCGGCGTCGGCTATATCTTTCTGGCCAATCTTGCGGCCAGCGCCTTCAAGCTCTTGCTCCTCCTGCCCCAATTCAAAAGCCTGCGGTCCGGGCTCGACCCGCGGCTTTTAAAAAGCTTGCTGGCTTACTCCCTGCCCATGGTGGTGATCGGTTTCGCGGGAATGGTCAACGAGATGCTCGACCGCGCCATTCTGAAGTTCCTGCTGCCTTACGACCTCGCCACCAATCTGCGCATGCTGGGCATCTACGGCGCCTGCTATAAGCTATCGATCTTGATGTCCCTCTTCATACAGGCCTTCCGCTACGCCGGCGAGCCGTTCTTCTTCGCCTACGCCGGGCGGGCGGACGCGAAGCGCGCCTATGCGCTGGTCATGAACTACTTCGTGATCTTCTGCGTCTTCATCTTTCTGGTAGTGACCTTATACATTGATCTGTTCAAATACTTCGTCGGCGCGGAATACCGGGAAGGACTCGACGTCGTGCCCATCTTGCTGTTGGCCAACCTATTCCTGGGCATCTACGTCAATCTGTCGATCTGGTACAAACTCACCGACCGGACGCTGATGGGCGCGTGGGTATCGCTGTTCGGCGCCGCCCTGACCGTCGGACTGAATATATGGTGGGTTCCGATCATGGGCTATGCGGGCTCGGCCTGGGCGACCCTGGTCTGTTATGCCGCGATGACCGTCATCTCGTACGCTCTGGGACAATACTATTACCCGGTCCGCTACCCGATAGGAAAGATCGCGGGCTATCTCCTACTGGGGCTTTTGCTATACGGCGGACACAAGGGCCTGACGGAGTCGTGCGGCTGGCCCTCCTGGGCGGTTGCCTCCGCCAGCCTTGCGCTTTACCTGCTGGTCGTCGCCCTGGCGGACATGCGGCCGCTGCTCAAAAAGCGCCGGTCGGCACCCGCCCCCGTCCGGGCGCCATCCGGTCAGATCGAAGATCAGTAGCGGTCATAGGGTTCCGAAGCATGCCTCAGATGCTGCGCCAGATAATCCGGGCGATGCATCGGACCGACCAATATCAGGCCTGCCAGAAAACCGCCGACATGAGCCCAAAACGCCACGCCGCCTCCCGCCTGATCCAGAGAGGGAAGCCCGCCGGCGATCTGGATGAAAAACCAGTATCCCAGCATCGCGATGGCGGGCAGGGCCACGGTGGTCACATAGAATCCAAGGAAAATCAGGGTAATCACCCGGGCTTTCGGATATAGCCTGGCATAGGCGCCCATGACGCCCCCGATCGCGCCCGAAGCGCCCACCATGGGCACTGCCGCGGCGGGATCGGCGAAAATTTGGGCGGTGGCGGCGGCCAAACCGCAAATCAGATAAAAAATGAAGAAGCGCCCCCACCCCATCGCATCCTCGACGTTGTCTCCGAATACCCAGAGAAACCAGAGGTTGCCGATGATGTGAAACCAGCCGCCATGAAGAAACATATGGGTGAACAAGGTCAAAATGGACGAGCTTCCGCTCAGTTCGCAGCCCAGATCGTTTCCGAGGGGAATCACGGTTCCGGCCGGCACGAGATTGAACAACTCCCCGGGAATCAGCCCGTAGGTGCACAGCGACCACGCCAGCGGCTCGCCGCTACCCATCCCCTGAACGAAAATCCAACTCGCGATATTCAGGCCGATTATCACGAGCGTCGCCACCGGCCGCCGGATAATTGGATTTTCGTCTCGTAATGGGAACATAGCTTCCTCGCGCGCTTGCTGAGTCTTTATGCCGGAAAACCTGTAACGGCCGCCTCTGCTCACATGCTAACGTGAGCCCCGCGAGAAAAAAAGCGAAGCATCCGCCGGAGTCCTGGATGTCAATATAGATCGACCGGATCGACATCTATAGACCAACGGACCCGCTTGGCTTCGTCAAGTTCCGACACGGCCGGCAGCAGTCCGTTGATGAGACCGTGCAGCGCATTGCGCTTGGACGACTGAAACAGCAACTGACAACGCTGCCGCCCCGCCCGCCGCGCCATCGGCGCGGGGACCGGTCCCAACACGTGCAGATCGGGCGACGCCCGCTCGTGCGCAAGACCGGCCACGCGCTCCAAAAAGCGCAGCGGCGCTTCGGCGCCGGATGCCTCTGCCCGCCACAGCGCCTGATGGGCAAAAGGCGGCAGACGAGCCGCCCGACGCTCATCCAGGCAAGCCTTCGCGAATCCGGAATAGCCGTCCCTAATCAACACCTGGAGCAACGGATGACCGGGGTGGCGAGTCTGTAGCACGACGACTCCCATGCGCTCTTCGCGCCCGGCCCGGCCCGCCACCTGCGTAATCAACTGCGCCGTCCGCTCTTCGGAACGAAAGTCGGTACTGTACAAACCGGAATCCACATCCGTGATTCCGACCAGCGTAACTCTTGGAAAATGATGGCCTTTGGCCAACATCTGCGTACCGATCAGGATATCCACCCGACCTTCGTGAATCCCGCTCAAAAGCGATTCCAGCCGCCCCTTGCGCCGCGTGCTGTCGCGGTCGATGCGGGCGACCCGGGCGTCGGGAAACAACTCGGCCAGCGCTTTTTCCACGCGCTCGGTCCCTACCCCCAAGAGGCTCAGATCCTCGCTGCCGCAGCCGCCGCAAGCGCCGGCCAGAGGCTGCTCGAAACCGCAATGATGACAGCGCAGACGCGCATCGCCGGCATGAACGACCAGGTTCGCATCGCAGCGCCGGCAGCGGGCCACCCATCCGCAGGCATGACAAATCAACGTGGGCGCGAAGCCGCGTCGGTTGACGAACAACAGTGCCTGCTCACCCCGGTTCAGCGTATCCGCGATATAAGCGATCAGCGCCGGCGAAAGCCCTTCCCGCAACCGGTGCCCGCGAATGTCGAGCAGCCGGAAACCGGGCTGGACCGCCGCGCCGGCCCGACGAAGCAGCCGCAAGTGACGGTATCGCCCCTGCGATACGTTACAGAGACTTTCCAAAGACGGCGTGGCCGATCCCAACAAAACGGGAATATCGAGCAATCGGGCGCGCATGACGGCCACATCGCGCGCCGAGAAACGAAATCCGTCCTGCTGCTTGAACGAGGTGTCGTGCTCCTCATCCAGAATGATCATCCCGGGCGATTTCATCGGCGTGAACACGGCAGAGCGAGTGCCGAGCAAGATTCCCACCTCCCCCCGCTGCATTCGCAGCCAGGCGCGGCAACGCTCGGCCTCGGTCAGGCCGGAATGGAATATCGCGACCGGAACGGAGAAGCGCGCGCGGAAGCGGGCTTCCAACTGGGGCGTCAGATTGATCTCCGGCAGCAGGATCATGACCTGCTTCCCGCGCGCCAAAACCTCCCGCGTCAATTGCAGATAGACCTCGGTCTTGCCGCTGCCGGTCACGCCTTCGAGCAGGAAAGCGCCGTAGCCGCCCACGGCCTCCCGCACTATGGCTATGGCGCGCTGCTGATCCTCGTTGAGAGCGAAAGAAGGCGATTCGAACGAATCGCCGACAGGCGCCTGGACATCCCGGCTCTGGTGCCAGTACGCAAAACCCTTGCGAATCAGTCCCGCGGCAGCTCCTCGCCAATCCCAATCCAATCCGCTCAGAAGAGCGTAAGGAACGCCGTCCGGATGTTCGCGCAGCAATCCGATCAACGCCGCCTGGCGCGGAGCTCTCTTGCACGGCGGCCCGGCAGAGGCGCTGCCCTGCCCGGTCAGGCGCAAACGCCGTTCGCCGGCGAGTTCGGCCATACTGCCCTTGCGCAACAGCACGGTCAGAGCCGCCGCGACCACTTCGCCGATGGGATGGTGATAATACTGGCTCGCCCAGCGCAGCAACCGAAGATCGTCGGAAGACAGCAACGGTGCGCTGTCGAGTATCGCCAGAGCCTCCTTCAGGCGCCCCGGATCCAGTTCGGATTCTTCCGCAATCTCCAGCAAAATGCCGATCTTGCGGTGACGACCGAAAGGAACTTCAACGCGGACGCCGCACTTCAAATCCTCCCGACCGGCGGTGGGGGGCGGAAGATAGTCGAACAGGCGCCGCAAGGGAACCGAAACGGCGATCTTCAGAATCTTCGGCATGTTCAACCGACCGCCATAAACCCCGGATAAAATCGGAAAACCGCGCCGGGCTTCACGGCGCGAACAAAAACTTGCTTATCCACAATTTCTGTGGATAACTTTGTGGAATAGGTGTCCGGAGACTGCCGAAAAATGCATGGGAGCTAGGTTTTCATCGAATTGTAAAAATTTTGGCCAAAACTTGCTTTTAGATTTTTATCAATAACTTAGCCGCCCCGAAAAAGATCGAGACCCGGCGGCGCCGATCCAAATTTTTCCTTGACAAACAAATTGAATACACTGTGCATAAGTCGCCCGACTACACCATCCGGAATCAATCGCTTGATCGTTTTGCAATGAAAGACGCCAATCAACCTATGGAGGGACTATGGAGATTCATCATTTACAGGTACTCCGTACCGACGCCTCTGGCATGCCTCTGGAATGGATAGGCTATCAGGAGGCGGCAAAGCTTTATCATCTGGGCCAGGTGGCCTATAGCTGCGGTACCCGCCTGTATACGCTGCGCGGCGGAATCAACGCCAAGACGGGCCGCCGCAGCGTCATCGAAGTCAGTTCGATCATCGCCACGCTCCATCACCACAACAAGGGCTACGGCATCGATCCCAACTACGTCCCGCCCCTCAGCAACCCCGCCCTGTTCCGCCGCGACAACGGTCTTTGCCTCTACTGCGGCCAACGCTTCCATCATAGCGATCTTTCCCGCGACCACATCACTCCGATCAGCCGCGGCGGAGCCGATACCTGGAACAATGTGGTAACCGCGTGCAAACGCTGCAACAACCACAAAGCCGGACGCACTCCGGAACAAGCCGGAATGCAACTCCTGGCCATCCCGTTCGCGCCGACCCATGCGGAATACGTTTACCTACAGGGACGCCGGGTACTGACCGATCAGATGGAGTTCCTGAAGGCGCACTTTCCCCGCAAAAGTCCTTTGCATCAGCGCTTGAGTTAGCGGCCCGGAACCCGCCGGGACCATATCGGCGATTCAACCAGAGCAGAATACTCGCACACGACGACTTAGCGTCCGCGGATTTTGTCCGGGCCGGCCAGTTTGATCGCTTCCCAAAACAGGGAAATCGCCGGCGCCAAAATCCGTCCCTGCCTCAGTTGATAAAGCGCCAGTCCCAGCAACAGCAGCAAAAAGCCCGACTGCAAATCCACCAGTCCGCCGCTTGCCGCAGCCAGACTGCGGTCGAGACCGTCGAATCCTTTGACGGCACGCTGGCTCAGCGTACCGGCGGCTGTCGCCGATGAAGGCTCAATCCGAAATAAGTCGGACTGCTCGGCATATCGCGCGATCTCGAGCATGCCCGTTTCCAAGGCATGAAACAGCAGCAGACTGCCGGTAAGCAGATTGGACTCGACGCTCGTAACGCCCGGGCACTCGGTCAAACGTTCGGCGAGCTCCGCAAAAAAAACCGCATCGCCGCGTCTTTCTGGAATTCTCAATCGTAATCGGCCGGGAAGTTCGTGAATGACGAAGGCCGAAACCATCGCTCAGCCTTTCTGACCGGCTTCCGCAACGGTTTCCTCGGCCGCTTCTTCGAGCCCTTCCGCCGCGGCGGCCTGCTCGGCCAATTCCGCCCGCACCTCGGCCACCAAATCTTCGAAAGTTTCGCCCGCCTCGGCCGCCCACTCGCGGCCTTTTTCGAAAAGCAGAATGCCGGTTTTCACGGCTGCGCGCGCCACCGGCCGCAAGGCGGGCGCGAGAACGACGCCGGCCGCCACCACGCCGAGCCCGATCGCAACGCCTTTTGCCACGCCATTTTCGAAAAAATCACCGAGACCTGCCATCGATGCCTCCCTGGACTCTAAAACCGTCCTGATGATGGGTGTTTCAGTTCGTGCCCGGCCCTCGTCGACCGCCGGGCAAAATCCGCCGGCAGACGAGGCCGGCGGAAAGATCGCGGTCGATGCGACCGTCATCGCTGGATGCCCTCTCCTCGCGCCTGAGGAGCTTCCCGAAAAGGATACCAACGCCCGGTGCCGTAGTACATTTCTAAATCGCCCCGGCAAGAGGCGGATTTCAAAGCAGCAGGACGGCGAAACACAAAACCCGGCGGACTTGAAACCAAGCCTTGAGGCCGGTACGAAAGGCGTGAGCGGAGGGATCAGATCGCCGCGCACAGCAGCTTATATTCAGGCCGGTGCAACTTGCCGTATTCGGCCTGGACGAGGCTTCGGCCATACTTGCGCTCGAGACGGCGGATCGAGAAATGGCCGCGCGCCGCGTCCTGGAAGTGCCGCACGAACACGCCGTTGATCAAAGCCCCGCCCACCGCCCCGGCGATCGGAACGATTTCCGCCGCGGTCTTTTCCGAGACCGTCATGCCGAAACGGCTCGAAATCATCGTCACGAGATCCACCAGCGCCGGCGCCCCGGCTCGGTCGGCGAGGCCCTTCCTCGCGATATGGCGAGCAGACGCGGCGACGGATCGCTCCAAAGCGAGACGCAATCCGTAATAGCCGGTGTCCGCCGCATCGTCTTCCTTCGAGCGTCCTCCCAGCGCGAACACTTCCAGGCAGGCCAGACGAGTTGAAATATCGCCCAGATTTTCACCTTCGCTACGGGCGATGCTGGCGATCGAGCGCAGCATGATGGCGGTCGAAAAAGGCAACTCCACCAACAGGGCCGGGCCTCCGAAAAATCCGCCGACCGCTCCGCTCGCCATGCCGAGCAAGGTGTGATACCTGTCGCGAGATGCGATTCCCGGTTTGTTCTCCAGGCTTGTGACCGCCACATCCAAAGCCTTCCAAATCGCCGCTTCCGCACTCCCCTGCAAACGCCGGCGCCATCGTTCGGGCAGAAGCATGAGCCCTTTCTCGACAGGCGCGCCGATGCTGTCGGCAAGCCTGATTGCGAAACCGGGATGTTCGAGGCGCTGATGCGCCCGCTTCAGACTCAAATAATCCTCGCGCGACAAGGCCATCGGCATGCTGCTCATAATCAGATCGCTCGCTCGGTGCGAGCCGTTCGTTAAAAAAAGCGCGAAAATAACCGCGCAACATTACGGTTTTATGACGATGGCCGCCCGCACGGCAAGCCCTTGGGCCGGCTCCGGAGATCCGGCGACCGCGCCACGAGCCTGGGCGATCCGCTAGGCTCCAACGCTCGGGAAGCGGCCTTCCGATCTTTGTTATAATCGCGCGGTCCAATCCCGTAGCGCGCCATTCCACCATACATCCCACCGTCAAATGCCCGAGCACATCCTGTTTCTTACCGGCAAGCTGGCGGAAAAGCAGCTGCGCCGCACTCTGGAGGAAATGGAACCGGAGTTCGGCTACACCGTGCATCAACTGGGGCTGACGGTGGCGGCGCTGATGACGGCGGACATGATCCGGCGGCGGCTCAAGGATACCTTCGGGGCCGACCGGGTGCTAGTGCCGGGGCGCTGCCGGGGCGATCTGGAAGCCTTGTCGAAGGACATGGGCCTGCCCATCGAGCGGGGTCCGGAAGAGCTGCATGATCTGCCGGAATTTTTCGGCAAGAAAAAGAAAAAACCGGACATCGGCCGTTACGAACTCCGCATCTTCGCGGAAATCGTCGACGCGCCCCGGCTGGACATCGACGGCATCCTGCGCCAGGCGCGGGACTACCGGAAAGACGGAGCCGACGTGATCGACGTCGGCTGCTTGCCGGAGACGCCGTTTCCGCATCTGGAGGCCGCGGTCGGCGCGCTCAAGGCCGAAGGCTTTCAGGTCAGCGTCGATTCGCTGGAAAACGACGATCTGCTGCGGGGCGGCAAGGCCGGCGCCGATTATTTGCTGAGCCTGCACGAAGAGTCGCTGTGGATCGCCGACCAGGTGGCGTCGATTCCGATTCTTATCCCTGCCAAACACGGCGATCTGGATTCGCTGGACCGGGCCATCGAAGTCATGCGGGCCAAGAGCCGGGCCTTCATCGTCGATCCGATCCTGGACCCGATCCATTTCGGATTCACCGAGTCGCTGGTCCGCTACCACGAGGTCCGGAAACGCCATCCGGAGGTCGAGATCATGATGGGCGTCGGCAATCTGACCGAGCTCACCCATGCCGACACCGCCGGCATCAATGCGACCCTGCTGGGCATCTGCTCGGAACTGCACATCAAACACATCCTCGCCACCCAGGTCAGCAAGCACGCGCGCAAGGCTGTGCGCGAGGCCGATCTGGCGCGCCGCATCCTGTTCGCCGCGCGTGAACTGAACACCCTGCCCAAGCATATCGACGACCGGCTGATGGCCCTGCACGAACGCGCGCCGTTTCCGCTCGGCCGTGAGGAAATCGAGGAAATCTACCGGCAAATCAAGGACCCGAGCTATCGCATCCTGATCAGCCCGGAGGGCATGCACATCTTCAATCGCGACGGTTTTCACACCGCCGCCGATCCCTTCGAACTCTATCCGAAGCTGGGCGTGGAAACCGACGGCGGCCATGCCTTTTATTTAGGAGTCGAACTGGCTCGGGCGCAAATCGCCTGGCAGCTCGGCAAGCGTTACTCGCAGGACGAGCCCTTGCAGTGGGGCTGCCACGTGGAAGCGCCCGCATCGGCCATCGATCCGCACGCCTATAAACCGGCAGGGTCGACTTTGCAGAAAGCGCCGGGCGTTCATGACGATTCGCGCTCCGCAGCGGTAGAGAGCCTTTGTTCAAAAAACGATTACCCTCACCCTCTCCCGGAGGGAGAGGGAAAAAACGTGTCGCTTGGCGACGCCTCTGATACAAAAGACGAAGAATGATTCGCGAAACCATCATCACGAGCTGTTCGCCGCAGGGCGTCGCGCACATCGCGCCCATGGGCGTGCACGTTCTGGACGGCGAACTGCTCATCATGCCGTTCCGGCCGTCCACCACCCTGGACAACGTTCTCGCCACGCGCACGGCCGTCATCAATTACACCGACGATGTGCGCGTCTTCGCCGGCTGCCTGACCGGCCGGCGCGACTGGCCCCTGCTTCCGGCGGAACGAATCCCCGGCCAACGGCTGGCCGAAACCCTCGCCCACGCCGAACTGGAACTGCTGCGCTGGGAGGAGGACGAACTCCGCCCAAAGCTTTACTGCCGCGTGGTGCACGAGGCGAATCACGCCCCGTTCCGAGGCTTCAACCGGGCGCAATATTCGGTACTGGAAGCGGCGATTCTGGTCAGCCGCCTGGATAGGCTGCCGCGGGACAAGATCGAATCCGAACTCGCCTATCTCCGCATCGGCCTGGACAAGACGGCGGGACCTGCCGAACTCGAAGCCTGGGGCTGGCTGATGGACGCGATCGACGCATTCAAACGCGCCAACCCGGACAAGGCGGCCCGGACATGACCGGCATGCTCGCGAGCGTCGCCGATCTCGCCGAAGCCCGGCAGGTTCTGGAAATCGGCGTCGATATCATCGATCTGAAAAATCCCGTCGAGGGCGCCCTGGGCGCTCTGCCCGTCGCCGACGTCGGCCGCATCGTCGGACGACTCGGCGGAGCCCGGCCGGTCAGCGCCACCGTGGGCGATCTGGCGATGGAAGCCGGCATCGTGCTGCCCGTCGCGGAAGCAATGGCGGCGACCGGCGTCGATTACGTCAAAATCGGTTTTTTTCCGGGCGGGGACTGGGCCGGCGCCATTCGCGGCTTATCCGCCATCGCCCGCCGGGGCACCCGCCTGGTCGCCGTCCTGTTCGGCGACGATACGCCGGAACTCGATTGGATCGGAGAATTCGCGGCGGCCGGTTTCGCCGGAGCCATGCTGGACACGCGGGACAAAAAGAAAGGCTCGCTGCGGCAAGTCTGCCCGGACGATTTTCTCCGGGCCTTCGTTTCGGAAACCCGAGCCCGCGGCTTATTGTGCGGCTTGGCGGGATCGCTGCGCGCGCCGGACATCGCGCCGCTGCTGGCATTGAAACCCGATTACCTGGGTTTCCGAGGCGCCCTGTGCGGCGGGAATCGCACCGATGCCTTGGACCCGGAGGCCGTGCTCGCCATTTCGACCCTGGTCCACGGCGAACCCGGAAAAGCATCGTCGCCAACCGTCTCCTGATTCCGGAACTCCCATGCTCTACGACTTGCTCCGCCCCTTGCTGTTTCGGCTCGACCCCGAAACCGCGCACCACCTGAGTCTGGCCGCGCTTCAAGGCTTGAGCCGGCTGGGATCGATCAATCCTCTCCATCGCCCGGCTGCCGCCCATCCGCGGACGGTGATGGGCCTCGACTTTCCGAATCCGGTGGGCCTGGCGGCCGGACTCGACAAGAACGGCGAATATATCGACGGCCTGGCCGCGCTCGGCTTCGGCTTCATCGAAATCGGCACGGTAACGCCCCGCCCCCAGCCCGGCAATCCGAAACCGCGATTGTTCCGCCTGCCCGAGGCCGAAGCGATCATCAACCGCATGGGCTTCAATAACAAAGGTGTGGATTACCTGATCGACCAGGTTCAAAAGGCGCGCTACCAAGGCATTCTAGGCATCAACATCGGCAAGAACCGCGACACGCCGCTGGACCTCGCGCTGGACGACTATCGGATCGGCCTGCGCAAGGTGTATCCGCACGCCAGCTATGTCACGGTGAACATTTCCTCCCCCAATACACCGGGCCTTAGAGACCTTCAGGCCGGCGAAAACCTGGAACATCTCCTGTCCGGCCTGCGGCGGAAACGGGAAAACCTGGCGCAGATTCACGGCCGGCGCGTTCCATTGGCTGTCAAGATCGCGCCCGATCTCGAACCGGAGCAGATCGGGCAGGTCGCGGACGCCCTGGTCAAATACGGCATCGATGCCGTGATCGCCACCAATACCACCGCCTCCCGCGAAGGCGTGGAAGGACTCGCTCACGGCGAAGAAGCGGGCGGACTCAGCGGCCGCCCGCTGTTCCACAAATCGACCGATGTCGTTTCCCGGCTCGCACGGGCCTTGCGGGGCGCGGTGCCCGTCATCGGCTGCGGCGGCATCGCCAGCGCCGAAGACGCCCGCCGGAAATTCCAAGCCGGCGCAGATTTGGTTCAGGTCTACACCGGCTTCATCTATCGGGGCCCGGGCTTGGTCAGGGAGATCGTCGAATCCCCGTAAGAACGCCGCCCGGCGTATCTGCCCAACGGCTCGAAAATTTCTGACTAAACTTGTGACTCAGATCGCAAAACAGAAACCCAGAGATCGAGCCATGCTGAAATCATTCGTGGAAAACCTCAATCTGTCCCGCCAGATGTATCTCGCCATGGGCGTGGGCATCGTTAGCGTCGCTTCGGTGACTTTCATGAGCATCGAGACCGCGAGCGAAAATAGCGACATCGGCGGCGTCATCGTCACCGCGGTCGCGGCATCGCTCATAATGCTGGCGCTCGCCACCTATCTGGGCCGGCATTCCGCAAAACGCGCCGAAAAGCTGGTGGAGGCGCTGACCGCGATGGCCGCCGGAGACCTCACCCAGAACATTTCCCTGGAGGGCAAGGACGAATTTTCGTGGATGGCCTGGAAGTGCAACACGGTGGTCAAAAACCTGACCAGCATGGTGCGGGACATCGTCAGGGATGCCGAGCAGGTGGCGGCGGCGGCGGAAGAATTGTCGACGATCACCGAACAAAGCCGGCAGCGCGTCTTCAATCAAAACCAGCAAACCGAGCAAGTCGCTTCGGCCATGACGGAAATGTCGGCGACCGTCCATGAAGTCGCGCGGAACGCCTCCCATGCGGCCGAAGCCGCTCAGGACGCCGACGAACAGGCCAAGAACGGCACCTCGGTGGTCAAACACACCATCCAAAGCATCAACGGCCTCGCGGCCGAAGTGGAAAAAACCTCCGAAGCCATCAACAAGCTGAAAGAGGACAGCGTGGCCATAGGCGCCGTTCTGGACGTGATCCGGGGCATCGCCGAGCAAACCAATCTGCTGGCGCTCAATGCCGCCATCGAGGCGGCCCGCGCCGGCGAACAAGGCCGCGGCTTCGCGGTGGTGGCGGACGAAGTCCGCACCCTGGCAAGCCGTACGCAACAGTCGACCCAGGAAATCCAGGGCATGATCGAACGCCTCCAGACCGGAGCGAACCAGGCCGTCTCCGCGATGCAGCAAGGCAAGAGCGCGGCCAAGACCAGCGTCGATCAGGCGATCAACGCCGGCGAATCGCTGGAAATCATCAACCGCTTCATCGACACCATCAAGGACATGAACACCCAGATCGCCGCGGCCGCCGAGGAACAAAGCATCACCGCCGAAGAAATCAACCGCAACGTCGTCAACATCAGCGGAATCTCCCATGAGACGGCGCAAGGTTCCGAGCAGACGGCAGCCGCCAGCGAGGAACTGGCCCGGCTGGCTTCGCACCTTCAGGAACAAGTCACCCGGTTCAAAATCCGCCATTGACCCGGCCTCTAAATAGAGGCCGGGCTGATTCGGGGCGGGGATGCCCCGACCGCGTCGGCCCGAGATGCCGGGAGGGTATCGACGGGCCTGATCCACAAATGCTTCGACCGGCGCGCCAGGGACGGCGGAAATCCTCTCGTGCGGCGCTTCCGGGCCGGCCGGCTCAGATCCCGAACCGCATGTCCGCATCGATCTCTCCTCTCCCGTTTCCACCTGAAAATAGGCTGGAAGAGGCCGGCTCGGGATTGTTACCATGATCGCGCTCAGATCGGTGTAACATGTCTTCGCAAGACCGCATGCCTTCGATCCAAGGCAGACAAGCCGGAGGAGGCCTCGGCATACGCGAGGCCTCCTCCAAACCAACACTGAGGAAACTACCATGAACATTCGAGAGGAATTGGAAAAATTTCGGGACGGTTTGCTTCAGCAGCGGGACGAGCTGCGAGTTCAGCTCAATCTGGCGAAGCTCGAAGCCGAGGAAGAGTGGAACAAGACGGAAGAAAAACTCGAAGAGTTCAGAGTCAAGCTCGCCGGAATCGCCGACGAAGCCAAGGACGCCTCGGAAGATGTCTGGACCA
Source organism: Methylocaldum sp. MU1018 (assembly GCF_053646775.1). Classification (NCBI taxonomy): domain Bacteria; kingdom Pseudomonadati; phylum Pseudomonadota; class Gammaproteobacteria; order Methylococcales; family Methylococcaceae; genus Methylocaldum; species Methylocaldum sp. MU1018. The sequence continues at coordinate 128,864 of NZ_CM132195.1, read as the reverse complement.
GCGCCAAAATGCTCGGCGAGGAAATCAAAAGCGCCTACGAACGGATCAAGAGCCGGCTATAGCGCCCCGTTCGGCATCCTGCCGCTCCATCGGCGGGATGCCTTCGTCAGCAACAACGCTTGACGCCGTCCCATCGCCGCCGCAGTTCGGCATCGAAAAAATCTTTACGACTCAAAGGCGCTCCACCTTCATGGGCATGATGGGTTCGCCAATGCGCCAGATACCTTTCGTAAGCATCGTCGCCGGTCATTCCCCGCAGTAGACGCCATAACGTCTTGGCCGTTTTCACCATTCTACGATCTGCATTCCGGATAGAAAGCCGCTAGGAGTCCAGCGTGATCAATTACAACCCCAAATCGTGGTGGGGCCTGATTTTCAAATTCCATAAGAGCGATACCTTCAGAAGATTGCTGCCGGCCATGATGACGGTCGCCTTGTTCTCCGCCTCCATCGTCTTTATCGACCGCGACCTGCTGCCCAACGGACTCGAGGGCACGAGCCTGGTGCACTCGCTGCTGGGGTTCGTGATCTCCTTGCTGCTGGTTTTTCGAACCAATACCGCATACGAGCGCTGGTGGGAAGGCCGGCGGCAGTGGGGCATATTGATCAACGCCTCCCGCAATCTGGCGATGAAGCTCAACGCCTTCCTTCGGGAAGATCACGGCTCCAGAGCCGTCATCGCCAAGCATCTCGACGCTTACGCCGCATTGCTCGACGATCATCTGCGCGACGCCAAACCTCCGCGAGTCAAACCCGTCGGCGGCCACGGACCGAACCTCGTCGCCAACGCCTTGTTCAAGGAAATCGACCGTCTGTACCGCAGCGGAGAACTGGTCGGAGTGCATTATCTGAACATCAATCACGAGCTTACGCTGTTGACCGAGGTTTGCGGCGCCTGCGAACGCATCAAAAAAACGCCGATTCCCTACTCCTACAGTCTGTTCATCAAGAAATTCGTTTTCGTCTACATCGTCACCATGCCGTTCTGCTTCGTGCACGAGTTCGGTTATTGGACGATTCTGTTCAGCACTTTCGTATTCTACGTCCTAGCCAGCCTGGAACTGATCGCGGAAGAAATCGAAAACCCCTTCGGCGACGATGCCAACGATCTTCCCACCGATGAGTTGGCCAGAACGATCGGCGCGAACGTGAGCGAAATCCTGCTGGGAAAACGGGCAGTCGCCGGCTCCGATGTGCCGCGATACGCCGCTTCCTGATTCCGCGCGTCGGTCACCCCGGCGCATTGACGGTCTTGATGAATGCGTCCGCCTCCCGAATCGAGGCTTCCATGGATTTGATCAGCGCCGAAATATCGGTCTGGAGGCTGTCGAGTTCGCCCCGAAGCGAGGCGATGGCCTGGGCATTGAGGTTGTGCTTCAGGAACAGGACCTGATCGCGGAACGTCAGCAATACCGGCTCCATTTTCGATTCGGCGCGCTTCATGGCCGCAATGAGCTGATCGTAACGCTGGCGCGTCGCCTTGAGCTTTTGTTGACTGCTGCGCTTGAGCGACGGATTTTGGTATTGGGATAGCTCATTCTCCCACTCGTCGAACAGGGCTTCCGAAACATCCTCGATGTCGTCGATCCGCTTCCGGACCTCGTTCGCCTTGGCCTGGCTGCGCTCGAATTCCGCGTTGAGCTCCTGATATTTCTCTTCCAGGCTGCCACCCTTGAAGCCGGTCAGCGCGGTAAATCGCTCCAGCGCATTTTTGAATTGGGTTTTCGCTTCTTCCTGGCTGTCGCGCGCCTTTTCGACGCGGTGCACGAGGATGTCGCGCTTGTGAAAACCCAGCGATTCCACCGCCCGGTAATAGGCGGAGGAACACCCGACCAGGATGGCGAGCAGGAGCGGAAAAAAGCTCCGTACCGCCGCGCCCTGTGCATGATTGCCCATGTAAAGCACTCCCTAAAACGAACGTTCTCAAGATCGTACTACGTTCGGCTCGCTAAAATCAGCCGAACGGCCTCTCGGGGGCGCTCCGAAATGGAGGAATCAATCGGCACGTCCCTGACGGAATCGGGCCGGGTAGCGCACATCCAGCGCGTTCAGCAAGTCGTTGGCCTTGGCGTCCCTTTCGCCCAGCGGCTTCAGACCGAACCGGGTTTCGATGAATTTCAGGATGGAGGTGCCGTCATAAGGGGTGTGATCGACATGCCCGCGCTTGGCGAACGGCGAAACCACGATCGTCGGCACGCGATTGCCCGGTCCCCAGCGGTCGCCCGGAGGCGGCGGGACGTGATCCCAGAATCCGCCGTATTCGTCGTAAGTGACGATGATCACGCTACTCCGCCACAGCGGGCTCCGTTCGATCTTGCGAATCACCTCTACCGCCTGCGTTTCCCCCGCCAGAAGATCGGCATAGCCGGGATGCTCGCTATGGGCTCCGATGGGCTTGTAGAACGATACGGCCGGCAGCGTTCCCGTCTCGATGGCCTTCAGAAAATCCGCCTCGTCCTTGAGATGCCTGGCCCTTTCGCGGGTCCCCCGGGCGTAGCGCTCGAAATACGCGAACGGCTGATGATGGTATTGGAAGCTTTCGTCGGCATGCCCGGCGATCGCGTCGTTCCAGCCGCCGGAATACCAGGCCCATGAAATATTTTTCTCGGACAGGCGGTCGCCGATCGTGGGCGCGGTTTGCGGGGGCAAAAGCCGGCGCGGATCGGTGATCTTCGGGCTGTGCGGCGTCTGTATCGTCTGAATGGTGTTGACCGCGTAGCCGTCGGGCGTGAAAACCCCGTCCTTGACCAACTCGCCTTTTTCGTTCAAAACGGCGGTCAGTTCCGCGGGCGGATCGTCGTGATGAGGCGTGCAGGCGCAAATCAGCCAGAAATGATTCAGCAGCGATCCGCCGAAAGCCGCCTGGAAGAAACGATCCGCCAGGGTGTATGTCTCCGCGTATTCCCACAACGGAAGCTTGCGGCCGTCGTAATAGCCCAAGGTCAAGCCGCCGGCGTCCGACAGGGCCGCGAAACGGTCCATACGCCCGCCGTTGATTTGGGCCTGGTGCTGGTAAAACCTGTGCACCGGATCGCCGATTTTTTGGTCGATCGGAACGTATTGGCCGATCTCGAACGGACGGTTCGGCAAATCCGAAGGAAAGCGTTCGTCGGGAACGGGCGGCTTTTGCTCCGTATTCATCACTCTGGGCAAGGCGGCGTAGACTTGACCTTCGCGATCGGTCTGCCGCGCCGTTTCGTCCGGCGCATTCGCCAGTCCGTCCGCGCCCGGGAATAGTCCATAGAGATTGTCGAAGCTGTGGTTCTCCAGATAAATCACCACGATGTGGCGAATCTGCTCTAAGCTTGTGCTGCGCACGGCATCGGCCAAAGCCGGCAAAGGCGTCAACAGGGTCGGAAAAATCAGGAGAGCCGTCAAACAGGATGGTTTTTTCATGCCGGGCGTTCGAAAGATTTGAAGTTGCGGCGCCGCGCGAGCTTGGCCGGAGGAGCAATGCCATGAGATTCGTAACCGGTTATTTTACCCGCTCGATTGTTAGCGTCGCACGACAAATCCGCTCATGACCCTGCCGACGGCTACCGCGACCGATCACGAGCCGGTTCAGCCCGTGATCCTCATCGGAGCGAGCAATCTCGCCAGAGCCTTTCCCTTGGTCGTGAACGGCTTGCGAGCGGGGCTGCGCGAATCCTTGGATGTCCTGGCGGCCTTCGGGCACGGCCGGTCCTACGGGACCCGGAGCCAAATGCTGGGCCGGACGCTTCCCGGCATCGTCGAATGCGGACTGTGGGCGGCCCTGCGGAAACGCGATTCGGACAGCCTTCCGCCGCTCGCGGCCGTGATCGATATCGGCAACGATCTGGTTTACGGCATTACCGTTCCGCAACTGATCGCCTGGGTCGACACCTGCCTGGAGCGGCTGGCCGAACGGCATAGCGAAATCGCGCTGACGTCGCTGCCGCTGAAAAGCATCGAGCGGCTGCCGCCGTGGAAATTCGAACTGCTGCGACGGGTTTTCTTTCCGGCGCACCGGATCGCGTGGCCAGTGCTGTACGAGCGGGTGTGCCGCTTTCAGGATGACATGCGGCGGCTCGCGAAGGCTTACGACATCCGCTTGATCGAGCCTCCGGCGGCATGGTACGGCTTCGATCCGATCCATATGCTGCGCCGCCGCCAACCGGAAGCCTGGCGCGAATTGTTTTCACGGTGGCCGGCCTGGGAGCGGTCCGCCCCCATCGCCTATCCGTCTCCGATCGAGTCGCTCCGCCTGCGCGCACTGCGCCCCGCCGAGCGGTCCCTGCTCGGCTACCGGCAGACCGCCCCGCAGCCCGTCTTGCAACAAGACCGCTTCACCCTGTCCATGTATTGAAGGCGTTATTTACTCGCCTCGGAAACCGTTGCCCGGCGCCGCGCCAACAGAAGCAAAAGCGCGCCCGGCAAGGCCGTCAATAGGTGCAGGGCGCCGAAGACCAACGACACGGCGAGACTTTGCTCGGGCGTCAATCCGGCGGGAGCGAGCAAAAACACCGCAGCCGCCTCCCGTTTGCCCCAGTCGGAAACCAGCCCCGGCAGCGTGCCGATCCCCAGCAACAACAGCGGCCCGAGCAGGAACACGGTCAGAGCATCGCCGGATATGCCGAGCCCCGCAGCCGCCAGGGCGAAATTCGCGGCCAGCAGAATCTGGATCAGCACGGACAATCCGTAATGCCGGGGCGAGCGCAACGGATTGCAAACCGCCAGCACAGCCCCCGTGTGCAGGCGCGCCATCGGCCAGAACCGCCGAAAAACGACTACGGCCACGCTCGTCGCCGAAACCAGGATCAATCCGAACAAGGCGATCTGAAATCCGGGAAATTCGCTGTACAGCCCTAAGTAAACCGGCGTCAGCCCGAGCACCATGAGCAGCAGGACGATCTTCCCGGAAAACCGGTCCAGAGCCTGGCCCACGACGAGCTGCCAGGTTTCGGCGGAACCCCGCATCAACTGGAACTTCGCCAGCTCGCCGACCACCAGCGGCGGGCCGCACTCGCTGACGCTTTGGCTGATCCAGAGAGCGCACATGAAGTCCCGGAACGGCGCCTGCACCCCCAAAGCACGGCTGATCCACCACCAGCGCAGGGCGAACACGAGGATCGAGAGCAGAAAGATCCCGACGATGGCGACGCCCACCGCGGGATCGAAGCGGCTTAGCTGAGCCATCAGCGAAGCGCGGTCCATTTTGGCGAAAATGAAAGCCAGCACCGCCAGCATCGCCAGAAAGCGCACGCTCCGGCGATTAAGCCATACTCCCGGTTTCAAGAGACTTTGTTTCACGGTTTCAATACCTTACGTCTATAAAGACGGCCGTCGAGCGGGACGGCGCGGAAGCGCGCCGCCTTGGAACCTCGGTCGCGACATTTTTTCGAACATCGTACCCGGATTGGCCGGACACGATCGAAAACGCCCGGCGACGCCGCGCCCGCTGTCTATATAAAAACCCTGCGGAGCGATGCCGAGGGAACCTGTCATCCGAAAACCTAGAAGCGGAAGAAAGCGCCTCCCGTCCGATCCTGAAATCGCGCCACCCATTCCCTCCGGATTCGAAGAAAAACGATCGCGCCCGGAGCCGAATGACTTGTCGGAAAAGACGGATAAAATGACTCTGCCCGAGAGCGGCAGCGGAACGGCAATCCGCTCTTCGACGTTAGCGAACTCCCGTTTTATTTGAAAAAACAAGGAAACCCCATGAGCACTCTGACACTCGATATCGCCAACGCCATTATCGACGGCGCGTTTAGAAAAGCGCGGGACTTGGGCTTGGCGCCGCTGGCGGTGGCGGTTTTGGACGATGGCGGACATTTGAAGGCGATACAGCGGCAGGACGGCGCATCCTTCATGCGGACGTCCATCGCTTTGGCCAAGGCCTGGGGAGCCATCGGGATGAGCGTATCGTCGCGCGAGTTGGGTAAAATGGCGAAGGAGCGGCCCCATTTCATCACGGCTTTGACCGAAATCGCCGACGGCCGGCTCATGCCGGTTCCGGGCGGCGTGCTGATCCGCTCGGCCGACAACCGGATCGTGGGCGCGGTCGGCATCAGCGGCGACTTGTCGGATCTCGACGAAAGCTGCGCGATCGCCGGAATCGACGCCGTCGGCTTAATCCCGGATTATGGCAAGAAATAACGATATACTGGCGTTTGCTTTCTCGATCCGGCCGGGAACGACCGACAGCCGGATCGCCGGATAGCTCCGCCAAGACGGCCGCGGCCGCCGAATCCGGCACGCCAAACCGATTCGGTATCGACTCGGCAACACGGGTGTTTATACTGTTTGCTTTTTTATCGCGACATTCCGAAAAGTCCATCAGTGAAGAATCTCGTCAAGACTCGAATTCCGACCGGCTACGGCGAATTCACCCTTTATCTTTACACCGAACACGGCAAGGATCATCTTGCTTTGGTGAAATCGGACGTAAACGGCGAGACCGGCGTTCCCGTCCGGGTCCATTCGGAATGTCTGACCGGCGACGTCTTCGGGTCCCGGCGCTGCGACTGCGGAGACCAGCTCAAGCATACGCTCCAGTACCTCGGACGCTCCCGCTGCGGCGTGCTGCTTTATCTCCGCCAGGAAGGACGCGGCATCGGCCTTCGCAAAAAGCTGGAGGCCTATAACCTTCAAGATCGCGGCCTGGATACGGTAGAGGCCAATATCAGCCTCGGCCATCAGCCCGACGAGCGGAATTACGGCATCGCCGCCCTGATGCTCAAGGACCTCGGCGTCCGCTCGATCCGCTTGATCACCAACAACCCCCGCAAGGTCGACGAATTGACCGAATACGGCATCGACGTCGAGGCCCGCATTCCCATCGAAGTCGGCCATCATCACGACAACGTCGGATACCTGCGCTCCAAGGCGGAAAAACTGGCTCATTTGCTGACGTTCCGGGAAAGAACGCCGTTCCACCACGAGCTGGCATTCATCAGACCCTTGATCGACCAGTTGTCGCTGGCCCGCGCCCCGGCGGAAGGTGGCCCCTTCGTCACCCTGACCTACGCCCAGAGCATCGACGGCAGCATCGCCGTCGACGGCCAGATCCCTTACGCCCTGAGCTCCGAACAGTCGCTGACGCTCACCCATTTTCTGCGGGCGAGCCACGACGCGCTGCTGGTGGGGGTCAACACGATACTCAGCGACGATCCCCAGCTCAATGTACGTTACTACGAGGGCGAGGACCCGCAGCCCGTCGTTCTCGACAGCAGCCTGCGGACGCCGCCGGACTGCCGCATTCTGAAGCAGTCGAAGAAGCCGCCCATCATCGTGACCACCGGCGAGTCGGATCCGGCCAAGCGCGAAGCGCTATCGGCGGCCGGCGCGAAGATCGTCGCGGTGGGGCCGAGCGAGGACGGCTGCGTGGATTTGAAGGAAACCCTGACGAAGCTGCGCCAGCTCGGCATCCGCACCCTCATGGTCGAAGGGGGATCGAAGATCATCGGCACCTTTCTCAAACATCATTTAGTGAACTATTGCGTGATTACCATAACACCAAAAATCATTGGCGGGCTCAAAGCCATCGACGATCTATGCCGCTCCGGCGAGCAAACGCCTTTAAGCATCACGGACTGCCAGTACCATAGCCTGGGTTCGGACATCATCGCCTTCGGCCCCATCGGTTACCTCTGATGCGAGTACAAGCCGTTTATCACGTGGCCCCCAGGTCGGTGGCGGTGCAGGAGATCGAGCTGCCCTCCCCGCGAACCGGAGAATTACTGATCAAATCCTTGTGCTCGGCCATCAGCCCGGGCACCGAATCGCTGGTTTTCCGGGGCGAGGCGCCTGCCGAACTGCCCCAGGACACGAGCATCGGAAGCCTGCAAGGAAACTTCGACTATCCGTTCCGGTACGGCTATGCCCTGGTCGGAGAGGTCGCCGCCGTGGGCGCGGACGAAGACCGGGATTGGCTGGGCCGACGGGTGTTCGCCTATCACCCCCATCAAAACTACGCCGTCGTCGACAAGAAGGATTGCCTGATCCTGCCGGAAGACGTCCCGGCGGAACGCGCCCTGTTCCTCGCCAACATGGAATCGGCGCTGAATCTGGTTTTCGATGCGGCGCCGCTGCCCGGAGAACGAATCATGGTGTTCGGACAGGGCATCGTCGGCCTGCTCGCCACCGCCGTCCTCGGCCGCTTCCCCCTCGGAGAACTGATCACGGCCGACCCGCTCGGCTTCCGCCGGCAAAAATCCACGGAAATGGGCGCGGCCCTGGCCATCAACCCGACCGTCAAGCGGGAGATCGCGGCCCTCAAAGAATGTCTTTTCTACGACGGCGCCGACGGACTGGACGCCGCCATCGAAGTTTCGGGAAACTTGACCGCTCTGAACCAGGCCATCGAGCTGACCGGCTTCGCCGGCCGCATCGTGATCGGCTCGTGGTATGGTCAGAACACGGCGCCGCTCGATCTCGGCAGCCATTTCCATCGACAGCGGATCCGATTGATCTCGAGCCAGGTGAGCACGATCAATCCGCGGCTCTCCGGACGCTGGAGCAAGAAACGCCGGATCGATCTCGCCTGGGAATGGCTCTCGGAAATCCGCGCGGAGCGGCTGATCACCCACCATTTCCCGCCCGGCGCCTGCCAGGAGGCTTTCGATCTGGCCGACAGCAAACGGGCGGGCGTGTTGCAGCCGATCTTTCAGTACGCCTGACGAATCGAGGAACCGCAATGTACCAGCTTGCCATCACCCGCGACTTCATCGCCCGCCATTTCCTGATCGGCGGAGACTGGGGCGAAGAAAACCGGGAGCACAGCCATCACTACACGGCGGAAGTGCTGATCGAAGGCGAGCAGCTCGACCGGCACGGCTATCTGATCGACATCGTCGATCTGGAACAGGCGATGCTGGCGCTGATCGGAGAATTCAAGGACCGCGTCCTCAACGACCTGGAACCCTTTCGCGGCCTCAACCCCAGCCTCGAACGCTTCGCCCGCATCTTCTGGGAGCAACTCAGGGATCGGCTGACGCTGAGCGGCGTCAAAATGACGGTCAAGCTGTGGGAGAACGAGCGCGACTGGGCGGCGTTCGGCGGACCGCTCTAACCTCCGCCTCCGTGGATATCCCCTTCCACGACTATCTCGAAGCCAAATTCGCGCTCGACCAGCGCAGCCTGAACCGCGAGGTCGAAACCGAATTTGCCCGGTGGCTGGCCAACCAGCCGCGGCTGGCCTGCCTCGACCTCGGCGCCGGCACCGGCGCGTCCGTGCAGCGCCTGCTGAATCTGGCGACGGACGCCGATTTGCACATTACCGCCGTGGATCGGGACCGGGCGCTTTTGAGCATCGCCCGGGACAAAATGTCCGGTTTGCTCGGGAACGGAGGCTGGCGTGTCTCGGCAGAACCGGCCGGCATCCGCGCCCGGCGAAACGGCCGTGAAGTTTCGATCGATTTCGTCTGCGGCGATCTACAACATTTCGCGCCGGATCGAACCTCCGGCTCCTACGATGCGGTGATCGCCCATGCCGTCATGGATCTTCTGCCCCTAACGACCATGACCGAACGGATCGCGCGCTGGCTGCGACCCAAGGGAATCTTCTACAGCACCGTCAACTACGACGGCGAGACCGCGCTGTTTCCGGTCTACGCCGACGAAGAGCTCGAAAACCGCATCCTTGCCGTGTACGACGCTTCCATGGAAGCGCGCCGGGTCTGGGACGAAAACAGCGGCGGCGCATACTCCGGAAGACGGCTCCACCGCATCCTCGGCGAAATCGGCTTCGAACCGATCGCCTTCGGCAGTTCCGACTGGAACATCGCCCCGCTCCGCCGCCGCTATCGCGACCGCGACGCCGTTTGCCTGGCCGCCCTGCTGGACATGATCCGCGACGAAGCCGCCCGGTCGAGGCAATTCCCCAAGGATTCGCTCGACCGATGGCAGCGGGAACGCCGCGCGCGATTGGCAGCCGGCGAACTCGGCTTGATCATTCATCAGATCGATCTGTTGGCGGAGAAGGTTTGACTGCCGATGTCCGGCGGGTTACTCAACGGGTTAGTCGGCAATCCCTTGCCGGCGAAGGTGCCTTTGGGCGCTGCCCCAAACCAGAAAATGCCCTAGCCCGCGCGACCAAGCGAATCATCCAGACCAACAATGGGCTTCGGCCAATCCTCTTAAGGAAACTCTGAACAAGTCCCTGGCCCCGATAAAATAATGCCCAACGTCCAATTTTCGACAGGTCGACCCCCGATGAAGCAACTCGGACTCAGTGCCACCGTGTTTGTGAAGAAACCAAAGCTGACCAAGCGTCAGAAATTTCTCCAGGAGATGGAGCAGGTGATTCCTTGGGGGTTGTGGACGAGCCGGATTGCGCCGTACTACCCGACGGCCGGCCGGGGCAGGCGTCCCTTTCCTTTGGAGACGATGTTGCGCATCCACCTGATGCAGCACTGGTTCGGCTACTCCGATCCGGCGATGGAAGAGGCGCTGCATGACATTCCGATGCTACGCGAGTTTGCCGGGCTGGATGCGGGCGAGGACGCCATGCCGGATGAAACCACGATCCTCAAGTTCCGGCGCCTGTTGGAAACCCATCAGATGGCGCAAACCCTATTCGATGAAACGGCGGCCCTATTGGCGGAAAAGGGCTTATTGTTGCGTCAAGGGACCATCGTGGATGCCACCCTGATCGCCGCCCCGCCGTCCACGAAGAACCGCGAGCGGAAGCGGGATGGCGAGATGAGTTCGACCAAGAAGGGTAACAATTACCACTTTGGCATGAAGGCGCACATCGGCGTGGATGCTGATTCAGGCTTGGTGCATACGATGGAAGTCACCACCGCCAAGGTGGCGGACGGGGTCATGACCGAGGCCCTGTTGCACGGCGAGGAGCAGGTCGTCCTGGGCGATCGGGCCTATACCCGCAAGGACCGCAATCTGGAGGTCGAACGCCAGGAGGGCGAGCCGGTCTGGGCGTTTCCCTTCAAGCGTAAGAAGGGCGAGGACTTGCCTGCGGAACAAGCGCTTCACAACCGCATGCTGGCCGCGCTGCGGGCGGTGGTCGAACACCCCTTCCGGATCGTCAAACGCCAATTCGGCTATACCAAGATCCGGTACCGGGGACTCTTCAAAAACGGGCAGCAACTCTACCTGCTGTTTGCCCTCAGCAATCTCTACCAGGTGCGGGAGGAGTTGAGGGCGGCCTAGGGATCAATCCGTGCATCGCCCCGGAAAACCGGGGGCGAGGGGCGGAAAGAGCGCCGATAGCGGGCGCCAATGGGGAGGGAAAAACGACCTTTTTCGGCTGGTAGCCCCGGCCGGTTTATCGGAGCCACCAATAAAACGCACTTATTCAGAGCTTCCTTAATATCCCTGAAACAGAAAATCCAAGGCGCCGGTAATCGCCGCCCGGTTGTCCGCCAGAGAGACTACCGGTGTTTTCAGCAAACGCAGGGGCACGGCGGCGAGCTTGGGCGTTTCCAGGAAACACGCGATCCCTTCGATTTCGAACACGGGTGTCAGCCGATCAGGAAGTCGGCCGACCGGGAAGCGGTCCCACCGGCGCAACGGCACGACCACACGCGTATTCAGATCTTGGAGCAGATCGCTTTGCACGTCGAGCAGATAGGGCACATCGCCCGCGTGCGGACCGCCATTGCGATAAAGGTCGAAGCGCGCCATGTTAAAAGCTTCTCCACTCCTCCAACGGCAAGCCCTCGGTTTCCACCGTACGGTTATAGGCGGCGATGAACTCTGCATTATCCTCCTGCCAGCGACGCTGCCGTTCCTGGCGCACCAGATCTCGCAGAAATCGGTCGCAGGCTTGGGAGATGTTGATGCCTAAAGCTTTGGCCTCTCGCAACACATCGGCGGAAAGGGTGATATTGGTAGCTTTTTTTGGGGTGGTGGCGGTGGGCGACATGGCATGAATCCCGAACGGCAAATGGAATAATGCGCATGATAAGCCAACATGATGATATGTGACTATTAGAGATGTGCTTACTTCTGCATCGAAACTTGCAGGATGCGGTGTCGCAGGAAGGGTGGCTCCGGACGGCATCGGCGGGTTATGCCGGGGTACCGGCTAACCCGCCCTACGAAGCCTATGGGTTCCGAGTCAAGACGCTTCCCGTCATTTCGGCCCCGGATGACGAGGACCGCCGTGGTGCTTCCATTTGTGGGCGCGCTTGCCGAACGGGGTCAGATCGTCGAAGACCTTGCGCTGCTCCGGAGTCAGCGTGGCATAGAAAGTCTTGGTTGCGGCCAGAACGTCCTCGAGATGGGCTTGCTTCTGCTTGGAGAAATCGATCATTTTTTCCAGGCGCTCCGGGGCCGGCAGACTCTTCATGACCTCCCAGTCGGGACGGGATTGTCTCTTCTTTTCCTGGATTTCCTTGATCTTGGCGGACCAGGTATTCCAGTCCGCTTCCTGCGTCGCCGTCAGCTTCAATTCCTTGTGCAATTCCGCCATCCGCTCCTCGATGAAGCGCTTCCCGTGTTCGCCGCGGGGCACTTCGGGCCCCTGCTCGACCATGCCGGATTCGGGGCCGGTTTGGGCGGGCTCGGCGATCACGGCTACGGGGCCGAGCAGAGCGAGACTCATGACGAACGCTTTACGATAAGATTTCATGTGAATTTCTCCTTCGGTGGTAAAAAGATCGGCCGAAACCGATCCTAATTAGACAGGCGGAACCGCCGTCGTCTTCGGAATCTATTTCACGCCGCCCATGTATCGGACATGTGTCCGGCCGGCCATGATTTTGTATCGCTTCCTGTCGTCGGCCGCAGCCGATACAAAACGATACAAAGGCCCATGACGCCGACCGGCAAGCGCGGTAAAAAGCCTCCATGAACGCTACGGAACATATCCTCGTCGTCGACGACGACCGCGAAATTCGCCTACTGGTCGGCGACTATCTGAAACAACACGGCTATCGCGTCAGCCTGGCCGCCGACGGCCGGCAGATGCGCGAGATCCTGGAAAGCAGCGGCATCGACCTGATCGTCCTCGATCTGATGCTGCCGGGACAGGACGGTTTGAGCCTGTGTCGCGACCTGCGCGTCCGCTCCGATCTGCCGGTGCTCATGCTCACGGCCCGCGGAGAGCCGATCGACCGGGTGCTGGGGCTGGAAATGGGGGCCGACGACTATCTCGCCAAGCCGTTCGAACCGCGCGAGCTTCTGGCCCGGATCCGCAACATCCTGCGCCGGGCCCGCTCGCTGCCGAGCCGGGGCGTCTCGGACCCGGCTCGGCGCTGGCGCTTCGCCGGCTGGACCCTGGACGGGCAGACCCGCCAGCTCACCTCGCCCCAGGGCGTGGTGGTGGCGCTGTCGGGAGCCGAATACCGGCTGCTGGAGGTGTTTCTCGCGCATCCCAGCCGGGTGCTCACCCGCGATCAGCTCATGGATCTGCTGCGCGGCCGCGAGGCCGATCCCTTCGACCGCTCCATCGACCTCCGGGTCAGCCGCCTGCGCCAGAAGTTGGGCGACAACGCACGGGCGCCGAGCCTGATCAAAACCCTGCGCAACGAGGGTTACGTATTGGCCGCCGCGGTGGAGCGGGAACCATGAGTCTCGCCTTCCCGCCCCGCTCCCTCGCCGTTCGGCTGTTCTTGTTGCTGCTGGCCGGGGTGCTGATGGCGGTATTCGTCACCGTGAGCCTGGCTTTGCGGGAGCGCAGCCACATCGTCCACAGTTTTCGGGAACAAGGCGCGGCCGAACGCATCGCCGATGTCCTGCATCTGCTCGCCGCCCTACCGCCCGAGCAGCGCCTGGCCACGGTCCAGGCCCTTCCGTCCGGACAATGGAGCATCGAGCCGGCGGACGGAACCGCGGAACCGGTCCAAACCCTGCCATCATTCACCGTTGCGCTGACCGAAGCGGTAGGACCGTCGGTCGCGGTGGAAGCGGCCTGGCGCACCGTAGACTCCGGCTGCCAAAACGAGTCAGCGGATTGTCAGCCGTCCCGCACCGTCGGCGCGCGGGTCCGGTTTGCCGACGGACAGCGGGTTCTGATCGAGGCTCGCCGCGAGCTGCCGCCGCCCCGTGCGCCGAGGCTGGAAGGATTTATCGCCAATCTCTCGATTTTGGCCGGCATGTTGGCCGTCGTCGCCTGGTTTGCCGTCCGCCTGGTCCTGCAACCCTTGCGGCGCCTGGTTCAAGCCGCCGAATCGTTCGGCCGCGATCCGGAGCATCCGCCCATGAACGAATCGGGACCCAGCGAAGTGCGGCAGGCGGCCCGGACCTTCAACCGGATGCGCGAACGCCTGCGTTCCCACATCGAGGAGCGCACCCGCATTCTCGCCGCCATCACGCACGATCTGAAAACGCCGCTCACCCGGCTGCGCCTGCGGCTGGAACAGTGCCCGGACCAGCCGCTCCGCGCCCGGCTGGCGGAAGACGTGGCCGCCATGCAGTCGCTGGTCGACGAGGGACTGGCGCTGGCGCGCAGCCTGGACTCGGGGCCGCCGCCGCAAACCGTCGACCTCGCCGCCCTGCTGCAAAGCCTCTGCGACGATACCGTCGATGCCGGCGGCGAGGCCCGTTTCGAAGGACCGGACGGCGCGCTGATCTCCGGCCAGCCGGAGGCGCTGCGGCGCAGCTTTCTCAACCTGATCGACAACGCGGTGAAATACGGCGGGGAAGCGGACATCGGCCTGGAACGTTCCGGCGGCGACTGGCTGATCCGGGTGCGGGACTCCGGCCCCGGCATTCCGGAAGAGCATTTGAGCGAGGTGATGCAGCCCTTCTTCCGGCTGGAAACCTCGCGTTCGCGGGAAACCGGCGGCACCGGCCTGGGGCTCGCGATCGCCGCCAATCTGCTCGGCGCCCAGGGCGGAACGCTGAGCCTCCACAACCGCCCGCAAGGCGGCCTGGAAGCCAGGGTGCGCCTGCCGGTATTTCGGCGCCGGCCGAGAACTTGACCCGTAGGTCGGCAAGGGATTGCCGACCTACGGCGCTTGCCGATGTTTGATAGTTTCGTAAGGCGGGTTAGGCGCACATCGGTACGGGACGGCCGTTGATTGCTGCGCTTCGCCTGCGCCGTAACCCGCCGAAACGCTTGGGGGGCCTTGCCGTTCGTTTCGGCAGGTTACGGTACGCACCAGACTCACCGGACTACGAGAGGATCGTGGGGGCGTACCTAATCCGCCCTTCCATCACTTTTTCGCGCGGAAAATGCAGTAGCGGACCATCTTGTCGCGAAACACCTTGTACTGGGCCAGTGCCACCTTGAAATTCGCGGTCTGGGCCTTGCTGCGGAGTCCCAGCCACTGCATGGTCAACTGCATGGGGTAGGTCCACAGGGCGGTCAGGTACATCCGGCGGGACGAGGGCATGGTTTCGGCCGTGGCCTCGGTGATGTGGACGTCGCGGAATCCGCATTCCTCCATGCCGGCCTGGAACTCCTCGACGCTGGAAAGATTCGGCACGGCCCATCCGTTCAAGCAGTCCATGACCGCCTGCCATTCCTCTTCGTTGAACGCCCGCTTCGTGGCGTAGCCGTCGCAGGCGATCAGCGTGCCGCCCTTGCGCAGCAGGCGGTAGGCTTCGCGGAAGAAATCCCGCTTGTCGGTCGCATAGCAACTGCTTTCGACCGCCCAGACCACGTCGAAGGATTCGTCCGGGAACGGCGTCTTGCAGAAATCCGCCTGTTGGAAATCAACCTTGTCGGAAACCCCGTGACGCTTGGCGTTGCGCTTGGCGTGCTCGACCTGTCGGGCGCTGACGGTAATGCCGGTGGCGCGGCAGCCGACGTGCTTCGCCAGCCAGATCGAGCTGCCGCCGATGCCGCAGCCCGCATCGAGGACATGGTCTTCCGGCCTGATGCCGGCGATTTCGGCGAGTATGCGATTCTTGTTCAGCAAGGCCTGGCTATGGGTCTTGGTATTCGCGTCCCAATAGCCGTAATGCAAGGCTAGATTCTCGTTGTCGAACCATGCGGTGCGGTAATCCCAATAACAGTCGTCGTAATGCTTCGCGGTGTCTACGCGAATGTCTTCCTCGGAAAACTCGGCGCCGTGGCGCAGGCTGTCGTTGCGGTAATCTTTGTTCGGTTCGAGATAGTACGACATCGGTCTTTTATAGTTGTCAGTCAAAAACGGAAAATCGGTTCGGATGTCCGGCACGTTCGGTTGGCGCGACGGCGCCGGCCGGGAAGCGGGCGTAATGATAACCCGAAGGATGGAGATCAACCGCACCTTACTGCACGGCAATAGAGCCCGCCGCGCAAGGACGGGATGCGGAAGAGACGTCCGATGCCGTCCAGCAGCGTCAGAATCCGGGCGAGATAGGCCGGCATGTCGCCGCGCGGAATGAAGGTCCAGGAGCCGACGCGCTCGACCTCGAATCCGGCGGTTTCCAGAAGATCGGCCAGTTCCTTTCGGCCGAGAAAGCGGTCCGTGCTGAGATGCCGGGTACCGAGTCTCAGCCACGGCGCGATGCCGGCGTACCAGACGTAATCCGCGTTCGGCGTGAGACAGACGAAGACGCCGCCGGGCTTGAGAACGCGACAGGCTTCGCGCAGCGCCCGCCGCTGGTCGAGCATGTGCTCCAGAGCGCCGACGCACAGCACCGCGTCCGCCTCGGCATCGCCCACCGAATTCAAGCTTTCCGCGGGCGCCGCGCTCAGACAAATGCGCTCGGCATACGGATGTCCAACACGAAGATGCTCGGCCTGCTCGATCATGGCGGGCGAAAGATCGGTGCCGTGCGCGCGATCGAAGCGGCCGGCCAAGGGAAAAAGATACATCCCGGTGCCGCAGCCGATTTCCACCAGGACGCCGCGGCCCGCGCCCTCCAGCAGGCGCTCGATGATGCCGAGCCGGTAGCGCAAAAGCTTTTCCGCCTTGCCGTGACAGTCGCGGTAAACCGGCGCGAGGCGGTCGAAGAACGCCCGAACGTCGTCCAAATCCTTTATCGGCGTGGTGCGAAGGCTCATCGGATCAGGTCGGGCGTTGCGGCCGATAGAGTTGAACCAGGGAATGCAGGAAGGAGGCGCACAGCGCGGCCGTCGCCGTCGCGGCGAGCCCGGTGCAGTACAGTTCGGCCGGCAGCAGGCACAGAACGAAGACGATGATGGCGATCACCGAGACGGAGCGGGTGAACCGGTTGCCCTCCGCGATGCGCCGGGGCGGCCCCGCCAGCTTGACGAACAGCACGAACAAGTAACGCAGCAGGCCGGGAAACAGCACCCACATGCCAAGGTGTCCGCGGCTGTACAAGAGCAGGCACAGGACCAGAAAGAAAAAGGCGTCGGTTTCCTTGTCGAAGCCGTCGCCGAAAGCCGAAGCCAGGCCGCGGCGCCGGGCCAGCCAGCCGTCCCAATGGTCGGCGTAGAGAATGGCCAATGCGATGGACGCCAAAAACCACCCGTTTTCGATCGGGAACAGCAGCAGGCAAAACGTTCCGATCAGGCGGACCAGGGTAATCGCATTGGCGGCGCCGAACGCCCCGGAAGGGGTCCAGCGGCGCCGGAACCGCCGGATCGCACCGAGAAACGACGCGGCCGCCATCGCCGCGAGAAATTCCGGCGGCGCTCCGAACCACAGCCCTCCGATCGCGAGGACCATCAACATCGCGTGGCGTTCGCTCCAGTCGACCAGTTCGGATTCAAGAGATACGTTATGGCTCATTCTCGTTATTTCGGTTGATTCGATGCGATTCGTGTTCATTCATCCGCCGCTCGACGCCTGTCCCTCCGGCGGCCATGTCTTCAACCGCCGGATCATCGGCCTGGCGCTGGAAAACGGCTTTCCGCTCGAAACCGCCGCGCTTCCGCCGGACGGCGCGACGCCGCCCCGGCCGCGCGATGCGATCGTTCTTTGGGACAGCCTGTTTCTGGAAAGCTTGTCGCATTATCCGCCGGATCGGGGTGGGCCGAATCATGGGCTCCTGGTGCATTATGTCCCTTTTCTGAACCCGCTGCTCGACGCGGACCGGCGCAAGGAAGAGGAAGACCGGTTCGAGCGGGCCGCGGAGCGCGTCCGGTTTTTCATCGCGACCGGATCATCGATCCGGCATCTCCTCGAACGGCGCTACCCCGGCAGACCTGTTTTCCTGTGTGAGCCCGGCGTCGACGCCGCATTTCTCGCCGCAAGACGAACGTCGGGCGAACCGGCGGCGAGCCGGCCGATTCGAATCGTCACCGTCGCCAACCTGCTTCCCGCCAAAGGACTGACCGACGTGCTCGACACCCTAGCCGAACTCCGGCATTACGATTGGGCCTGGCATTTGGCGGGCGACGATCGTACTGATCCGAGCTATGCCGAACTTTTCCGCTCGCGCACCGCGGAACTCGGCCTGCAAACCCGGGTTACCCTTCACGGCGTTCTGGATACGCCGGAGTTGGCTCGGCTGCTCGGCGCAATGGATGTCTTCGCCTTCGCCAGCCAGTTCGAGGCTTACGGCATGGCCTTGGCGGAAGCGGCGGCGGTCGGCCTGCCCGCCGTGACCACGAATGTCGGCGAAGCCGCGTGCATCGTGCGGCACGGCGAGACCGGCTGGGTCGCGCCGGTCGGCGATCGCGACGCCTTTAAAGACGGCCTGGCGCGATTGCTGTCGGACCCCGCGTTGCGACAGGCTTGCCGCGCGCGGCTTCTGCAAAATACGCCGCGCACCTGGGACGCCGCTTTTGCGGACTTCGGAAATGCCGTTCGGACGGCGGGAGCGGGCTTCAACCCGCGATCCTGAGCGGCCCCACATTGCGGGCCGAAATCCGCTCCCACAAATCTGCATCAGTGCTGTCCGATATTTGGACACATTCGTCAAACCATTGATAAAACGAGAGTATTCGCGTCTTTTCACATCATTATCCACACGTCGCTCCACAGCTTTTGTGGACATCGCGAAACTAAAGCGTTTGCATCTCGCGTTGACGGCATTCCGTGCGGAACGTGTGTCGTATGTCGTGGGAGAGGCGACCGAAGTCGCCCCTACAGCGTCCCACGTCGCACTGATGTCCGTATTGAAAACGTTCTAAAACCATGCCCTTACGCCGGCCACCGCCCTCACGCTGTGCTGGTGCTCCCTGAGCGACTGTTCCTCGACGTAATCGAAGCCGATGTAAGGTGCGAACTCCCGCTCGATTTCGTAGCGCAGCCTGAGCCCCGCTTCGAATTCGGTGATGCCGGCCTTGACGCCGCGGTTCTCGATGTCGTCCGCGGACACGTTGATTTCGACCCGGGGCTGGGCGATGAGGCGCTGGGTCAGCAAGAGTTCGTAGGCCAGCTTGAAGCGTCCGAGCACGTTGCCGTTCTCGCTGATGAACATGGCCGCCTCGGTCTCGAAAAAATAAGGCGCGAGCCCCTGGATGCCGATCACGCCGTCGAAGGTGCGTTCCGGCTCGAAGGCGCGGCGGACGCCGATCTGAGCATCCCAGAAGGTGGCGATGTTGCGGCTGTAGAGCAACTGAAGATCGGCCCGCCCGAAGATATTCTGATCGAAGACGTAATCGCCCTCGGTTTTCACCCACAGCTTGTTATAGTCGCTGCCGGTCCAGCCCTCGACGTCCCATTTGAACAGGTGGACGTTGTCGTTTCCCTCGTATTCGAACCGTTCGAGCCGGAGATAGTTGTAGATCGCGTCGTCGGACTGGGCCGCCGCGCGGTCGATGACGAACGCCATCAAAATGGCCGCGCCATAGCGCGGAATCGAAGGCTTGCCGGGGCGATCCTCGACGCTCGGGGCCGCCTTCATCAAGCGTCCCTTTTGGCGGCCGCATCGGGATGCTCCACGATGATCTTGCGGAACATCCCGGTTTCCATGTGATACACCAGATGGCAATGAAACGCCCATTCGCCCGGCGCATCGGCCGACACGTCGACGCGCACGGTCTCGCCCGGCCCGACGTTGACGACGTGTTTGCGCGGGTTGAACGGCCCCTGGCCGTTGTCGAGGTCCTGCCACAGCCCGTGCAGATGGAGCGGGTGATTCATCATGGTCTCGTTGACGTAGGTAAAGCGCACCCGTTCGCCGTATTTGAGGCGAATCGGCTCGGCTTCGGAATATTTCTTGTCGTCGATGGACCAGATGTAGCGGTTCATCGTACCCGTCAGGCGCAGAACGATTTCCCGGTCGGGCTCGCGCCAGTTTAGGTGTTTCTCCGCGCTTTCGAGATCGGCATAGCTCAGCACCCGATATCCCCTGTCGGCATGCCCTTGCCCGTGATCGGTCATGCCATGTCCGTCGTGACCGGACATGGCGTGATCCATCCCCGCCATCGCGGCATGGTCCATGCCTGCCATATCGTGGACTTCATGGCCGTTCATCCGATGTTTCTCTTCCGGTGCGCGCTTCACGGCCGCATGCGGCCCGGCGTCCCCGGAATCGTGATTCATGCCGTGAGCCGCCCCCATCTCGGCCAGGCTCACCAAGGGGCGGGGCCTGAGCGCGGGAACCTCCGCCTTCATGCCGCGGCGCGGCGCCAGGATCGCTCCGGCATAGCCGCTGCGGTCCATGGTTTCCGCGAAGAGGGTGTAGGCCTTGGGTTCGCGCGGCTCGACCACGACATCGTAGGTTTCCGCGACGGCGATACGAAACTCGTCCACCTCGACCGGCCGCACGTTCTGCCCGTCCGCCTGAACGACCCGCATTTTGAGCCCCGGTATGCTCACGTCGAAATGGGTCATCGCCGCCGCGTTGATGAACCGCAGCCGGATCCGCTCGCCCGGCTTGAACAGGGCGGTCCAGTTGGCTCCGGGCGGTT
This sequence comes from Methylocaldum sp. MU1018, assembly GCF_053646775.1. Lineage (NCBI taxonomy): Bacteria > Pseudomonadati > Pseudomonadota > Gammaproteobacteria > Methylococcales > Methylococcaceae > Methylocaldum > Methylocaldum sp. MU1018. The sequence goes on along the minus strand of NZ_CM132195.1, from coordinate 108,235 downwards.
GGCCGTTGACCAGGAAGGTGTAGGTGTAGCCGGTAACGTCGGCGATGTCGGTCGGATCCATCCGCATCTTGCCCCAGGCCAGGCGGCCGGTCATGGTCTCCTTGAATCCCTTGTCGGACAGATCGCGAAAGAAATCGAACACGGTGCGCTTCTGGAAGTTGTAGTAATCGCTCTGCTTTTTCAGCTTCGAAAGCACCCGGTGCGGGTTTTCGTTCGACCAGTCGGACAGGATCACCGTGTAGTCGCGGTCGTAAGCGTGAATTTCGCCCACCGAGGGCGCGATGATGATCGCACCCATCAGCCCCAGTTGCTCCTGCATCGCCGAATGGCCGTGATACCAGTAGGTGCCGCTCTGGCGAAGCGTGAAGCGGTAGGTGAAGGTTTCGCCGGGCGGAATGCCGGGAAAGCTGATGCCGGGGACGCCGTCCATGTCGTAAGGCAGCACGATGCCGTGCCAGTGGATCGAGGTCGGCTCGTTCAAGCGGTTGGTCACGCGCAAGACGACCTCCTCGCCCTCCCGCCAACGCAGCGTGGGCGCCGGAAACGAGCCGTTGACCGCGATGCCGACACGCTCCCGACCGGTCAGATTCACCGCCTTCTCGTCGACGACCAGGTCGTAGGTTCCGGCCTGAACCGATAGTGCGAACAGCAAGACGAGCCAGAACGCGGCGAGCCGACGCTGCCGGACAATGGCGTTTTCGTCAGGCACGGACTTTTTTCTCTCGAGCAGAGCCGGGATCAGAGGCCGAAAATTGGGCAGAGGCATTCGTTTCAAACGGAATGGATCGAATGTCATTTTTTGGGCTTACGTCGGTTACACCTTTTCCCGAACTCAAAACGCCCCATTCCCGTGGGATAAATACGCCCGGCGCGGAATGGGACGGACGCGGTTCGCGCATAACCAGGACAGTCTACCTTGGAGCGGCAAGAATCTCAGGAAAAACGGGAATTGAGAGAAATATGAGCAAATCATAAAGAAAAAATTCCGTAGCGTTCAGCCCGGCCGCCGAGAGAGCTGTCTTCCCGCGGAAACGGAATCAAAGAAAAGTAGGATTGACCGAAGTGATGACGTCGCAATTCCGAAAGGCGGCCCATATCGCGATCGCCCGGTCAGGCAGAAACTTTCGGAGAAATCCGGCAGTCACATCCTTTTAGGGGAGAACGGCATTCGGATGGCGAACTCCCCCGTTTTCGGCGTGAGTCGCCGTTCAATTGTTTTTCACCGAGGAAAAAGTTGTGAGCCTGTTTACGGAAATCGTTCGACACATCATCGGCAGCGACCCGGATTCCGCCCAGCGCCAATCCCGGAGTCTCGCCGAAAGCCTGTTGGATCTGCTGCAGGACGAAGATACCGGCGGGATCGAGGGCATCAGGAACCGGGCTCAGCGGCAAGGGCTCGGCGACATCGTTTCGTCGTGGATCGGAACCGGACAGAATCGTCCCATCACATCGGATGAAGCAACCGAGATTCTGGGGCGGGAGCGAATCGAGGCGCTTTCGCAGCGGGCCGGCATCCCGGCCAGCCAGGGTGCGAACGTATTGGCCCAATTTCTGCCGGAACTGCTCGACAAGCTGACGCCGGAAGGCCGCGTTCCGGAAAAGAGCCAAATGTCGACCATGAGCAAAGCCATTCTCGGCGGCTTGGGCGCCGCACTGGCGGCCGGCGCCGCCGCCAAGTTTTTCGGGAAGGAAGATGAAGAAAAACGGGAAGGCACGGAAACACCGTCGCCATCCGCCGCTCCGTCCGGCAGAGCGGAAAGCGCCGCATCACCTCCAGCGGGCGCCGCCTACACCGTGGTTTCCGGCGACACCCTCTCGAAGATCGCCCGGCGCTATTACGGCGATGCCGGCCAATGGCCCCGCATCTTCGAGGCCAACCGCGGCGTGCTGAAGAACCCCGACCGGATTTATCCGGGCCAGGTTCTTAGGATTCCATAATTCCGGAGCAAGCCGCTGAACGGGTGCACCCGCTCTGCGCGATACGACATGATCGGCAAGTCTGGAAACGGATGGCGGACAGCTATCGGCCGCACCATCCGGCGGAAGGTCAACAGGGCTGCGGGTCAATACCCGGCGAGACACGAATCGAAGGAGGCAATCCCATGCGGTTCAAAAGCTTGATGAAAAATGGAATGGTACTGTTGGCGGCCCTGACCTCCATATCCAGCGCCTTTGCCGTCACGGAGGAGAACTTTCTGGTTCGGAACGTCCGGGATCTGATCGCCCTTTGCACGACGCCGCCCGACGACCCGCTCAGCACCGCCGCCGTAAATTTTTGCACCGGTTATCTGGTGGGCGCTTATCACTATCACGACTCGATGTATTCCGGGCCCGACAGCCACCCGCTGGTGTGCCCCCCCAATCCGAAGCCGACCCGGCAGCAGGCGATCAGCGAATTCGTTTCCTGGGCGAAAGCTCATCCGGAATACGGCAACGATCGGGCGGTGGATGTGATGTTCAGATTCATGGTCGAAAAGTGGCCCTGTAAAAAAACGGCCCGGCCCGGCAGCGCGGATTGATCGACAGACAAGGAAAACGGCAGCCATGAAATCACCCATTCTATTCGTTTTGTTGAGCGCGGCCTGGCTATCGGGATGCGCCGGCATGTCTTCCAGCCAGCAGCGGATGCTGAGCGGCACCGCCGGCTCGACGGCCGCCGGCGCGGCGATCGGCGCCATTGCCGGGAACGCCGGGCTGGGCGCGGCGATCGGTGCGGGCGCGGGCCTGGTGGGAAGCTATCTGTACGATCAGCACAAACAGGCCGAGGATCGCGCCTACCGGCAGGGTTATCAGCAAGGCCGCCAGCAGCCGCCTCCGGCTGCGCCTTGACGGGCTCAAAACAAGCTTCGCGCCAGCATTTTCAAGAGATCCGCAACGGGAATTTCGATGGCCAGAACCGGGACCATCGGCAAGACCGCGGCGGCCAAAAGAGCCGTGACGGTCTGGCGGTCGATGGGTGCGATCCGGGTAGCGCTTACGGCATCGTACAGAGCGCGCACATCGGCGGCGGGGCCGAGCTCGGGCGCCTTGAGCAAGGCATCGTCGCGGACCGTTTCGCCCCGGATCCAGCGGCGGTGGACCAGCCTTCCGTGGCGTCCCGCCAAGGCGCCGTAATCGAGCAGGGCCCGACGCCGCATGCGTATCAATTTACCGGCGAGCGCCAGCAACGGGCTTAAACCCAGAAGCAGCACGATCACGACATGGAGTGACACCGGCATTCTCAAGGAAGCGACGCGCGCGCCGTGATAAAGAACGTTGTGGGCGAAGTGGGAGGCCAGCACGATCGATGCGCCCAGCACGAACGGAATGAAAATCCGCGGAGCCATGCTCAGGAAGCCCAAGCCGCCCGCCTGGTCCGGATGAACCGGAACGAGTTCGAGATCCAGCCTGGAAATTTGTCGCAACAGAATCCCGAAAACCACGATGCGCCATATCCATAACGCCATGAGGAAGCTGAAAATCGAGCGCAGCACGATGAGATACCACCATCCCGCAAAGATGAGCCCGACCCGGCCGGCATCCCGATCGATGGCCCAGGACGCCTCGTGCAAGCGCTCGAACCGTTGTACTGGATAAACCACGTTCGCCGCCACCAGGCCGATCAGGATGGCGAAGACCGGCCAGGAATTGAGCAGGCGGTCGGCGGTCTTCAACGCCGAGCGGAACCTTCCCATCGAAGACTCGCCGACCAATCCCGAGGCGACGAAATGGCGAATCAGCGATTCGAGGCGCACGAGGCCGCTTTCGCCGACGATGAAAAGCGGTATCGCGATCAGGGAGCGCGCGTGTATGGCGAAGTGAAGGAGCAAGGGTTCGGCGGTTACGCCGCCGAAGGCTCGACCGGCGAACAAGGCCGCGACGACGATGGGCAGCCAGCACAAAAGCGCGAAGAACAGCGCGCGCCGTTTGACGCCCAAATCGTGGGACGGCGCCAGGCCGAGCGCCCGTTGCAGGCGAAAGAACGGGTCCTTGCCCACGAAAAAATGCTCGATGCCGCAATCCGGTTCCTGCCGATCCATGTCACACTTTCCTTCGATACCGACGGAGATTTCTCCGATGAACCTACGGTATCACACTCCAGCCAATATTATTTTCGCCGGGCGCGGTGAGTCAGCGGTCAAAACATGATCTAACAAGTGACCGCTCGTCCTGCTTTCGAGCGGAAACGGAAATCGGCTGGTTTTGGAAAACACTTTGGAGGGACTGATCATGTGGTCGATTTATCGTCGTTGTGCCGCGGAATTCATCGGAACGTTCTGGCTGGTTTTCGGCGGCTGCGGCAGCGCGGTTATTGCCGCCGCCTTCCCCAACGTCGGCATCGGCCTGCTCGGCGTGGCCCTGGCTTTCGGCCTGACCGTGCTGACGATGGCCTATGCCGTGGGCCATATTTCGGGCGGCCATTTCAATCCGGCAGTATCCGTCGGCCTTTGGGCCGGCGGCCGGATACCGGCGTCGGATCTGGCGCCGTACATCGTGTCCCAGGTTTTCGGCGCGATCCTGGCCGCCGCCGTGCTGTATCTGGTCGCCAGCGGAAAGCCCGGATTCGACGTCGCCGCGGGATTCGCCGCCAACGGTTACGGCGCCCATTCGCCCGGGGAATACTCCGTGGGCGCGTGCTTTTTGATGGAAGTCGTGATGACCTTCATGTTCCTCACGATCATCCTGGGCGTCACCGATTCGCGCGCTCCGCAAGGGTTCGCGCCTCTGGCCATCGGCTTGGGCCTCACCCTGATTCACCTGGCGAGCATTCCGGTGACCAACACCTCGGTGAATCCGGCCCGCAGCACCGGCCCCGCGCTGTTCGTGGGCGGCTGGGCACTCGCCCAGCTGTGGCTCTTTTGGGTCGCGCCCTTCATCGGAGCCGTTCTCGCCGGCCTGGTCCACCGCGTGCTGTCGGCGACCATCCACCGCGAGGATTGGCAGGCCGCCGCCGCGACCCGAGGGCCGAAGACGATTCCGTAAACGGCAGCCGCGAAGATGGGCTCCCGAGCCGGTCTTGATCCTAAAAACCGCGGTTGAATCTCCGAAACGGCCGCCAGGCCACGCCGGCCGCCGCTGGCCCTCTCCCCAACCCCTCCCCGAAGGGAAAGGGGCCGAACTTCCTTCGCCCTCTGGGAGAGGGACTGGCCGGTCGCCGTGGCGTCGGTGCCCGCAAGGGCGTGGCCAAACGCCCTTCTCCCGACCTTCAAAACACCCTCTCCCTTTGGGAGAGGGCCGGGGAGAGGGTTTAGAGCTTTTCAGGTCGTTTCCAACGGCCGGATTTAGGTTGATCCCTCCGGGCGAGCGCATGGGGATGTGCGCCGGCTACTCCTCCTGTTTCCTGCGAATCGGCCGGTTATCCGGCATAACGCCGCCCGTCACGGGAAAGAATCCCGGCGGCCCCTTCAGCCAGCGGTAGCCGTAGCGGGCCAGCTTGTAGCCGGTGTCGAACAGTACGTTCATCACGGTGTTGTTGAACTCGTCGATGCGGTCCGCGGTGTCCATCTCGTCCGGAATCAAGGCCAGGTTGAAATCGAGCCCGTCGCGCTGAGCCGTGGCGAAAATGCGGTAGAGATCGCCGACACCCTCCGCCTTGATCAGGGAAGAGATCACGCGCGGAGCGATCGAACGTATCACCGGCCTGACCGCGCGCCAATGAGGTTTGGCCTGGGTGTTCCGGATGACGTACACGCGGGACTTCCGGCGCATCCGGTCGAAGCCCAGATCCTTCAAGCCTCGCAGCGGATTCAGCATGGAACCGTAGAGAAACACCTGATTGGCGACGCCGCCGTCGACGTGCATCTCGTCATAACGGCGTCCGCCGGCCTCGACCGTCAGATACACCGGCGGAAACGCCACCGGCACGGCCGCCGAGGCGATCATGATCTTGCGGAACAGATCGGCCGCATCCGGGTGGCCGGAGGCGGCGATGGCCCCCATGTTCCAGACCACCGGGCGCTGCGCGTCGAGCGCGGTGGTGCCGATGTACAGCCGCCGCCCCTTGGCATGCTCGGCGGCGATATCCTTGAGCATCTGGTCGTCGACATAGTCCGTGGTGAGCTTGGCCAAGGGATCGTTCAGGCTGATGGCATCGGTCCGCAACATCCCGAAAATGGACTTGAGCTTGAAAATGTTCTTGGAGCCGATGGTCGTATAAACCTTTTTCAGCTTGTCGTCGTAGGCGGGGCCCAGAAAGGCGAACGGAGCGGTGAGCGCCCCGGTGCTGACGCCGGTGACCAGCTTGAATCGGGGACGGTTTCCGGCGACGCTCCACCCGCACAGGAGGCCTGCGCCGAACGCACCGTCGCCCCCGCCGCCCGAGATCGCCAGGATGCCGATGGTGTCGCCCGGTTTGAAAAGGCCGCTCCGCTCTTCCTGACGAACGGATTCGATCACGTCTTTCTGGAATACCGGGCTGAACTCGTCGCCCCAGGCCCTCACTCCCGGTATGCCCGGTATCCGAACCTGGCTCTCGATCTGCGCCGAAGGTGGGAAATGCGGCCGGAGCGCGGTACAGCCGGCTATCGCGGCGGCCATGACGAAACACCACAGCCGGCCGATGGATTGTCCCGCCGTTTTCGCCGATCCGACCCATCCCATGACTGCCCTCCCGTATCGTTTCACCGATCCTTGAACCGTACCCGCAGGCTGCGGATTGCCATTGTCTTTGACATCGGGCGGATCGAAGGAATTCGTTTGCCGGCGCGCGGCATCCGAGGCTTATGTGAAGGTCTAAGGCTTATCTCTCGAGACGACCGGAGAAGTCGGAAAACGATGGCCGGGAGGAAAAGACGATGAACGTCGCCATTTTATGGGCGGTTTTAGCCCTGTTCGGATTATTGGCGTCCTGCGCCGAAAGGAATCCGCCCCCGATGGGCGTGTCCGCGGCGGTTCGGGTCGCTCACACCCGCGCCGATCATTTGGCCTTGGCCGATCGCTATGAAGCGGTCGCCAGAGATATGGAAAACAAAGCCGAGGAGCACAAACGGATCCTCGCGCAGTTCCGGAAGGACCCCCACGACTTTCCCAAGGCTTATATGGGAGAAAACTTCGAAAACCGTACCAAACGGCTGATCGATGTCTACGAACGGGCCGCCGATATCGACCGAAAGCTGGCGGAGGCGCATCGCGAAATGGCGGACGCGCTGAAATGATTCCCCTCGCCCGAACGCCGCCGTCCGGCCCGAAACAGGCTCTCGCCCAAACGCCCATCGAGCAAGCCGCCCGAAGGCGGCTTGCTCGATTCGAAATTTCGTTTAAACGCCGATATCGTTGCTTTCGATCGGCCGATTGCGGCTCGGCGAGTCTCAAAGATGCCTGGTCGGACCGCCGATGGTTCCCTGCCGCAGAAGCTTGCCCGAGGGGTCGAAGACGAGTTCCATGTGCTGTTTCCCCTCCTTGATATCCATTTCATAGCCGATCACGGATTTGTCCGGATTCATCACTTTTTCCGCCTCCTTGACGGCGGCATGGGGATGCTCCCGTTTGACCGCCTGCCGGACCACCGCCGGGACCGCCTTGACTCCGATCCCTTCATGCTGCTCGACCAATTTCCCGTCGGCGCTGTAAACGAATTCCTCTTCCTTTCCCTTGGTCTTGTATTCGACTCCGTAATAAGGCGTTCCCTCCCGCACTTCCTCTTCGTAAGCAACGCTTTTCGCTTGCGGATGGTCCTTTTCGAAGGACTGCAATACGGCCTGGGGAACGTCGCCCTTCTTGAGCGCCTTATGCTCAACGGATTCTTGGGCATTCGTATCGGCGATATAAGAAACCGTGACGGCCATAACGGCACCCATTAAAACCTTTACTCTCATAAATCCTCCATGTCCGCGGTTTGAGAAAATTCTGCCAAAAATTCGACAGATCCCTGCGTCGAAGTTTCAAAAATCGCAGCATCTTGCCTTCTTGGGCGCATCGAGCATTCCCGTGACGGCCGGGCCGGGTCGAATCGACCTTAGGTATATTTACCTATTGTTGTCACCCGGCCGGAAAGAAACAATCCAGGCGCGGCCATCGCCAGGATTTACGGAAGGGACACGATGAAAACACGCACACCCGGACATACCGTGCGCCTGATTGATATGGCGGTACTCCTCGCCCTTCTGTCGGGCTGCGCGGGCACGACAAACGCCCGCCTTCGCCCCGAAGGCCGGGAAAAATCGGCGAAAACCCAAGCGCTCGAAGCCGGGGCCGCGGTGCTGCAAAACCAATCGCCTCTGCGCCCGATGGATATCTATCTCTCCGGTTTCCACGTCGCCAAAAGAGATCCGTCCCATCAAATGGAAGCGCATCACTACTGCCGCCAAGTCAACGAGGACTTCGCCCAGTGCGTGCTGTTCGACGGCAATACCGCCAATGCCAATCTCATCGGCATCGAGTACATCATTTCGGAAACCCTGTTCGAATCTCTGCCCATGTCGGAAAAGAGATACTGGCATCCCCACAATTACGAGATTCTCTCCGGCCAGCTCAAGGCGCCCGGGATACCCGGAACGGCCGAAAAGGAGCTCATGAAAGGGAAAATGAACAGCTACGGCAAGACCTGGCATGTCTGGAACTCGGCGCCGTTCGGAAAACGCGGCGATAAAATGCCTATCGGCGCCCCGATCCTGGAATGGTCGTTCAATCGCGACGGCGAGGCGCTGCCGGGCTTGGTCGAAGAGCGCGACCGGCGGATGGGAACCGACATCGCCCAGGACCGGCTCGACCGGAAAGACCTCGTCCCCCTGGCCAAACCCCAGACCGGCGTGAACGTTTTGAAAAAGAAGTTCCCCGGGCCGACCCGCTCCATGCCGGGAGTCATGGACAAAAACGACGAGCGATCCAAGAATCCGGAACCGATCAGCCCCGTATCGGACTCGAATTGACGACCGGGGCCCGGAAACGCGCACCGCCCGAACGCTTGCATCAGCCAGCGTCTCCGCACCGCCAGTCAATCCCTCGGTAGTCCGTTCGTCCGCGATGCCCGGCGCAGCCGGCTGCGCGACGTCCGCTTGCGAGGAACGACGTCGCCAGACCTTCGCGGTTGCCTGCCGCGGCTACCGGCGAACCGAAAAACGGAATTAAGCGCCGGAAACGATGTCTGGAATTAAAGACGACCGACAGCCAGAAACCGAGCGTGACCGCCGTACGCGCTCTGCCCGAAATGGAGAATGACGCATGAGACCCGCCGCAGCATCGATCCTGTTCGCTTTGATTATCGGATTGGGCGGTTGCGCCACCGCGAAGCCGGTACTTTATCCGAACGAGCACTTTCAGAACGTAGGCCAGGCCGTCGCCGACCGCGACATCGCCGAGTGCAGATCCTTGGCCGAAGCCGCCGGCGCCAGCTCGCGGCAGACCGGCGCCGGCAGCGCCGCCAAAAGCACCGTCGGAGGCGCCGCAATAGGCGCGGCGACCGGAGCCGTCGGCGGGGCCGTGGTCGGATCGGCCGGCGCCGGCTCCGCCATCGGCGCCGCCAGCGGCGCGGCAGCGGGGTTGATTCGATCCATGTTCGGCCGGTCGGAACCGGATCCCGCCTATCAAACGTTCGTGAACCGATGCTTGCAGGAACGCGGCTACGATGTCGTCGGCTGGGACTGACGGCCCGACGCTCTCGGCTGAAACTCGCGAGCGCGTCATGGATCGTCGCAATCTCATTTCCGCCGGGCGCCCGCCCACGGCAGGCTCATCCTTCGCGCCGATCGGCGAGACTTTGCCGCACGCGCACCTTCGGCGCCGCCGGCGCCACATTTTCCCGGCTTTGCGTCCAGCCGCGATTCGCGTAAAGGATTGACCTGTCCGAGCCCGGCCTTAATATTCATGAGTTACTCACAGCCATCCGATCACGGCTCCGGCCGGTATATTTTCACCACAAATGAGTAACTCATGGGAACCGTATATGCGCGGACTGAAACCGGAAAAACACGCTGACGCAATGACTTATCTGCGCCGCATGCTCAGGGAGCCCGGCAAGGCGAAAGACATATTAGTAACTCACGAGAGCGAGGCTGCCGAACAGCTCGACCGCTGTTCGGACCTGCGCCAGTTGAACGGATGGATCGAACGGCATTTGAACGACATCGGCCGGAAACGCTTGCAGAACGCTCTGAACCAGCGCCGGTGCTCGGCCAACCTGCAACGGATGAGCCTCAAGAAGAGCACCTACGCCGCCCTGGCAAAACTCGCCAAAGAGCAGCGAATGACGCTCAACGAAACCGTCGAGCACCTGTTGCGATTACACCGGACCGAATTCTTAGTTACTCATCGTCCGCCCCGTTCACCGGAGCCCGACCAGGTCAATGAAGAAATGCTGATCTGGATGATGGCCCGATCTTCGGGAGGCGAGTCTTAAACCTAGAAACGCCCCGGCACACGCGACCGGCTTTCGAAAAGGAGCTTTTGAATTCAAAAACTTGACAGCCCCCTTCGGCACAGTGGTATCGTCGGCTCAGCCAGGCCGTCGAAACGGCGCGAAGAGGCATCGCCCGGTCCACCCGCATGTACGCATCTTATTTCCATCTCCGCGAACCGCCCTTTTCCATCGCCCCGAACCCGCGCTATCTCTATCCGAGTCCCCAGCACCAGGAGGCGCTGGCCCATCTCTCGTACGGAATCGGCGCAGGCGGAGGATTCGTCGTCCTGACGGGCGAGGTGGGCACCGGAAAGACGACCCTGTGCCGGCGCCTTCTCGACCAGCTACCCGACGATGTCGACATCGCACTGATTTTCAATCCCCGGCTGAGTCCCCGCGAACTGCTCGCCAGCATCTGCGACGAACTGCGCATCGCTTACCCGGAAAACCGAGCGAGCCTGAAACAGTTGATCGATCTGCTGAACCGGCACCTTCTCGAAATCCATGCACGGAGAAAACGAACCGTCGTCCTGATCGACGAAGCCCAGAACCTCAGCTTCGACGTGCTGGAACAAATCCGACTGCTCACCAATCTCGAAACGGATCAGACCAAACTGCTGCAAATCATCCTAGTCGGCCAGCCCGAACTCGGCCTCCTTTTGGCTCAGCCGAACTTGAGGCAGCTTTCGCAGCGGATTTCCGCGCGCTACCACCTGCGGCCGCTCGATTTTCGGGAAACGGCGGCTTATATCCGCCACCGCCTGGCCATCGGCGGCGCCGAGACTTCGCTGTTCAGCCGGACCGCCGTCTTCGAAATCCATCGGCAATCGGGCGGAATTCCGCGCCTGATCAATCTCATCTGCGACAGGTCGTTGCTGGGCGCCTACAGCCTCGGCAAAAGCCGAGCGAGCCATGCCATCGTCCGTAAGGCCGCCAAGGAACTCATGCCACAAGCCAACATCGGGCATGGCGCAAAACTCTCGGCCGTCACGCCGCTCGGCCTTTTGGCCGCGCTCGCCGTGTGCGGAACGATCTATGCCGGCATCGAGTTCCGCGCCGACCCGGCAACCATGCCGCTCCGGCTATCGGCTTGGCTGAATCCGCCGAAGGCCGCCGATCGGCCGAAGCCGGACGAGCCAACGCCGCAAAGCGCCCCCGAGCCCGCGAAACCGGCCGCAGCGCCCGCTCCCGAACCGACGTTCGTCGAACTGATCGCAGACCCCGGCGCGACCCGCGACCGGGCCTTCGCCCGCGTCCTATCCTTATGGCGGATCGAAGCGCCGGACGGAACGAGCGACATGTGCCGCTTCGCCGAGCCCAAGGGATTGCGCTGCCTGTCGACCCGCGGCAACTGGTTCCGGCTGCGAGCCCTCGACCATCCGGCCGTGCTGGAATTCGCGCTGCCCGACGGCGGAAAGCGTTATGCGGCGCTCGTCGGCATTCGCGACGACAAGGTCGAACTGAGTTGGGGCGATCAAGACCACGCCTTCGACTTGGCGGACATTCTGCCGTTCTGGCAGGGCGACGCCACCTTGCTCTGGAAACCGCCGAACGGCGACGCACGGGCGCTCGGCGCGGGCGTCAGGGGGGAAACCGTGAAATGGCTGAGGCAGATGCTGCGCGTGCCCGCGCAAGACGGAGCCGACGATTATTTCGATGAGAATCTCAAGGCCCGAGTGATCGCGTTTCAGACTGAACAGGGCTTGGCTCCGGACGGCGTGGCAGGTCCCTATACCCTGATCTATCTGAGCCGAAGGGCCGGCGATCCCGGCGCGCCGAGGCTCGCCGCGGGTTCTCCATAAAACCGGAACAGCGCCGATGTCCTACATTCTCGAAGCTCTCCGAAAATCGGAACGCGAGCGGCAGGCGGGCCAGGCCGCGCCGCCCGCCCTCGTCCCGGTCGATCAAGCGCCGCCGCGGCGCCGCGGGTCGGTCTGGCCGATCGCGCTTGTCATCGCGCTCAACGCGGCGGTTCTCGGCTATCTCTGGTTCACCCGCTGGGGAAAGAGCGATCCCCCGCCCGAGGTCGCGGCGGAAAGCGTCGCCGCCTCGGACGTTGCGGCGGCGCAATCGGGTTTCGTCCCGGCGCCATCGAGTTCAGCGGAAATTCAAGCGCCGCCGGAAGAAAAGCGCCCGGCCCCCGTCCAGGCCGAGCAGCCCCCGATAACGCGACGCGTCGACGAAAAAGCCGGTCAGCCGGCAACGCCGCCAAGGGCGGCCAAACCCGCGCCTTCGGAAAAAATAGAACGCCTTTCGGCCAAGGCCTCCGGGAAAATCCGGCAACGGCTCGATCAAGAGCCCGGAATCGAGCCCGCGGCGGAAAAAGACATCGCGCCTCCGGTCGAATTCCGGGCTCTCGCAGACGTACCGGAACCGCGCGACCCGGCGGAGCCCACGAACCCATCCGCCATTCCGTTTCTGCAAGCCATGCCCGTCGATTTTCAGCAGCGGGCGGGACCCGTCACGATCAACGTATTCGCCTACTCCGAGCAGCCCGAAGAGCGCTTCGCGATCATCGATATGAAGAAATACCGGGTGGGCGACCGCACCCAGGGCGGCGCGGAACTCCTGGAGATCCGTTCCGACAGCCTGGTGCTGAGATGGGAAGGCCGCAAATTCCGCGTCCCGCGCCCGTGAATCCGGTCGATGCGCGGAAAGCCGTTTTTAATGCCGCTAGGCCGCCCGCTCCATTTCGGGGTCGTATTGTCCCCGTGCGGCGGCTCCGTTGAGGCGCGCGCGCCGGATGAGAGATTGCTGGACCGTGGCCCGGTTTTCCGCCCGGCCGCGCCAGAGCGCCATCGGCGATGCCTGCAAAGCCCGGCTGAACGAGAAGGTCAGCGTCCACGGCGTGTTCATCGTCTGAGCCTTGACGTTGATCGCGTTGAGATTGGCGGTCGCCACCGTGTCGCTCTGGCCGCCGGAAAGGAAGGCAATGCCGGGGACCGCCACGGGCACGGTCCGCCTGAGGCAGGCGAGCGTCATGTCGGCGACTTCATCCGGCGGAGCCTGGCGCGGACAGTCGGCGCCGGCGAGCACCATGTTGGGCTTCAGTATCATGTCCTTGAACACGATGCGGTAGCGTCCGAGCGCGTCGAAAACCTCGTGCAGGGTCTCTTCGGTGGTCCACCGGCACGCTTTGATGTCGTGGGCGCCGTCCATGAGCACTTCGGGCTCCACGATGGGCACCAGCCCGTGCACCTGACAAAGTCCGGCGTAACGGGCCAGCGCCTCGGCGTTCGCGCGCAGGCATTGGGAGGTGGGAATGCCCTCGCCGATGGCGATCACCGCGCGCCATTTGGCGAAACGCGCGCCCAGCCGTCGATATTCGTCGAGCCGGTCGCCGAGGCCGTCGAGTCCCTGGGTAAAGCGCTCGCCGGGGAAGAACGGCAGGTCGGCCAGGCCCTTGTCCACCTTGATGCCGGGAATGACGCCCCTGGCGGCGAGGAGTTCCGCGATCGGCGTGCCGTCGGATGCCGTCTGACGGATGGTCTCGTCGAACAGGATCACGCCGCTGACGTATTTTTCCAGATCCGACGCGGTGAAGAGCATCGTGCGATAGGCCCGGCGCGTCTCCTCGGTGCATTCGATGCCGAGCTTTTTGAACCGCTTTTCGATCGTCCCCGTGCTCTCGTCGGCGGCCAGCAGCCCTTTGCCCGGCGCGACCATGCGTGCCGCTATTTGTGCCAATTCATTGGACATAAACCCTCCTTTACTCTTCGAAACTCGTCTATGGCGAAACCCGAGAACGGCGCCGATTGCGCGATTCCGGCCGATACCGGCCGCGCATGAAGCCTTAGACCGAATGCAGTACGGCGGGTGCCGGTCATGCGAGTCGATCATAGCTTCGATCGGCGGCCGGGTCACCGTGATCCGGCCGCAACCCGCTACTGTCCGGATTGTCGAACAGATTGAACAGATCAACGGAGGAAACGGCCATGCACGTCAGCTATGAGGAAGCGCAGCGCGCCATTGCCGCGGCGCTGAAGAAATCCGAGGAAATCGGCGCGCGCAGTTGTATCGCGGTGGTGGATTCGGGCGCCACGCTGAAAGCGTTTGCCCGGATGGACGACGCCTGGGTCGGCAGCATCGACATCGCCATCCGAAAGGCTCGGACCGCCTGTTTTTTCGGCATGCCGACCGGCGAAATCGGCAAGATGTCGCAGCCCGGAGGCTCGTTGTACGGGATCGAGGTCTCCAATGAGGGCTTGATCACGTTTCCGGGCGGACTGCCGATCGTGAATGCGGACGGCATTCTGATCGGCGCGATCGGAGCGAGCGGCAGCACGGTCGAGAACGATCACAAGGTGGCCATGGCGGGATGCGAGGTGGTCGGCGTGTCCGATCTGCCGGAACACCCCTGGCGCACCTGAAGCCGGATAGAGGAACGGAACGCTGGCAAAAAAAGGCCTGCCGAAAAGCAGGCCTTTTTCAAATGAACATTCGGCTTGAAGGGGCCTTTCCATGTCCGCCCGCGATTGGTTAAGCCATGAGGCCCTTGCGAGCCGAACTCAAGCCAAATCGGCTCGCTAACCAAACCGGTAATTTCGGGCCTTGGCTGGCCGGTCTTTTAACCGCCACCGCCCGGTGCCGCTCCACCGCCGCCCGGTGCCGCTCCGCCGCCGCCCGGGGCTATTCCGCCGATAGCCGGGGTCGTCCCGCCGCCTGCGGTAATGGAAACGAGCTGCCCGCGGATTTCTCCATCGGGATGCTGATCCGAGGACACATTCACATAGATATTCCCAGCCGCTATGGCTTGAGCCAATTGGGCCACGGTCGTGATCGCGCTCCCCGTCGTGGTCGTGCAAGTCGTCTGATCATTGGTCGTTTGCGTCGATTCCGGAATGATATTGGCATCCGACAAGGTCGCGCTGACTTCGACCGGTCCTGTCACGCCGCCCGTTATCGTTCCCAACAAATCGGCGACGACCGGACCGGCTTGTCCCGACGGAGCGCAGTGCAAATGAGCGCTGACCAGCCTTGCGGCGCCCCCCGGCGTTGCTCCGCCTCCCGGTGCGATCTGGGCGCCGGCCTGCTCCAAAGCGAGTCTGTACGTCAATTGCGTCGAATCCTGATTGAATCGGAAGATCGCTATGCCCTGAGCCTTGGAATCGACCGCGGGAGCTTCCTGCGCGCCTGTCAGATTGGCGACGAAAGGCCCCTCTTGGCTGTAGACGGCGCCGGAAAACAAACCGGCCAATAACATCGATAGCGCTTTTTCACGTTTGATCATATCCCTATCTCCTTGTGCTTCGTTGCTCCGGTAGCGCATGGCGCGCCCTTTGGAGAACGGTTTTCAAATTGTGCCCGTTGAAAAATTCCTGACAAAACGGAATGGCCCTCTTGATCTTTTGTGATTCGATGATGCGACAGGCGATTCCGTTCCGATGCAGATTTACTTACGGAAATCCGCCTATTTTTTGAAAAATCAAAACCGACCGGAATGCCGGCGAGATCGGGCCGACGCCCCGATCCGGTTCGCGCGCTCCGCGCAGCCGCCGCTCAGGCCAGATAGATCCGTTCCAAGCTGCTGCGGGCGACGTTGCCGGCACGGTCTTCCGCTTCGATGTAATAACGAATGTCACCGGCTCCGATGGGCAAGCCCGCCGTGTAATAGCCGGCGGTGACGGCGGCCCCGGTTTCGCACGGATATGGACCGTGATCCCTCATCGGCAGAACGGTTTCTCCGTTCGCGGTGCGGAGGATCAGGTCGACTCGCTTGACGCCTGAAACGTCGAAAACGAAGGTGTGCGCGATGCCCTGGCGCGGGGCGTCGATCAGACAGCCCTGCCCCCATCGCTTGCCGCCCGGATTTTCCGGGGTCACCCAGGGAGCGAAGACGGTCGGCCCCGTTCGATCCCGGCCGGCGGCGAGCGTGGCTTCGAGCGCCGGCTTCACCAGTCCGTAAGCCCGGTTGGCGGCGTTCGTGACTTGCCGGTCCCAGACGTCCTGTCCGGTCCAGTACCAGTAGCAACTGGTTTCGGCGGTCAACAGCAGGCGGACCGCCGCGGCCAACTGCGAGTGTCCGGGTTCGCTGTCCTCCAGGGTATGGACGATGTTCTGGAAAGCCGTCAGCACCGCCCAGGAATTGAGGTCCGGCGAATAGGGCTGGTCGTACCGGCTGAACCACTTCATGAACTGCGGGTCGCCGTTGTCCGCCCCGCTCCACGAGCCCGGCTCGATGTGGACGGCGCGGGCCGGATCCGGCGGAAAGCGCTGCAAATAATCGTCGATGGCGGTCAGCTCGAAGCGCGGGTCTTCGCGCAGCCAGCGCACCAGTTGCCCGGTGTTGTGCTTGTAATAGCTGTCGGCGCCGCCGCCGTGATTGTCGCCGTCGGAGTGCAGCAGGAAAAAGGGCGGATGCGCGGGGTCGTAACCGCCGGTTGCAGCCACGCGGTCGTACACCTGCTCCAGCACGTCGGGATATTGCAGCGCGCCGAACCCGCCGCGAGCGTCTTCGTTCCCGATGTAGCGCTCGGCCGGAACCGCGATGAGTTTGTGCGTCCGGCCGTCCGCGTCTTCGTAGGCGACATATTCCGGCCGCAGCAGCGACGGCGAGATTTTCGAACTCGCCCAGATGTTGCGGAGCTGCACCCAGTCGTCTACCGGCGCGTTGACCTGGTCCGCCGGATTGGGCGGCAGCATGCCTTCACCGATGCCGGCATAGGGATAGTCCCGGCAAGCGCGGAAGCGGTGGATCGAGTCGTAGATGACCGCCGTGATGCCGGCTTCGATCAGGGCCGGAATCATCCGCGCGTGGAAGGCGGTTTCCGGCGGAAACAATACGCGCGATGCCTTGACGCCGAAGGCATCGCGTACCAGTTGCCGGTGCCAGGCGATTTGCCGGACGATGTCCCGTGCCGGGATCAAGGGCATCAGCGGATGGAAAAAACCGAACGCGGCGAAGGCGATGCGGGGGTTTCCGAGCACGGTTTTCTCGCCGGCCATCCCGCGCAGCGCTCCGTTCCAATTCGAGAAGCGCCCGCCGCAAAGACCTTCGACCGCGCAACGGTCGAGTTGCTCGATCAGCGACCCGCTCCAGCTGAGCGACAGTCCGGCATGCGGCAAACCGCCCTCGATGTACTGCCGCACCGCGGCGGGAACGAAATCGGTATAGTTGCCGACCCGCGAGCCGAAAATATCGTCCTTTTCCCCGTCCCAGGCGTTCTGATCGGCGGCATTGTAGTACGGCTGGTGCATGTGCTTGTGGATGCCGAAATAGATTTTGATCTCGGCGCCGCCCATCGCGTGGACACGGATTTGCGGCTCCGCCACGGGCGCCGATGCCAGCCGCAGCGTGCGGAATGCCTTGATCCAGTCATCGGCGTCGGCCCGATCGAGGTCGGCCCGCCGGCACCCTTCTACCTGAACCGCAATCTCCCCGGCGTCCAGCAGTCCCTCCGGCACCGTGGCCACGTAGGTCCACCCGGCTTCCGGCCGAATGGCATCGTCCTTGATGAGCTTCGGCGCGCCCTGCCCGTGCAGGACGATTTGCGGGAACGAAATTTCCCCGTCGGCCCTGAAGACGATCCGAAACGCCGGATTCTTGCCCGAGGGCTGGCAAAGCAGTGATGCGGGACAATCGATTTCGACAAACCTGGAAAATACACCCATTTATGGATTCCTCGGCTTCGTGCGGCCAAAGTTAAAAATGGCGGGCGCGCCGCCGGAAAACCGCCATTCGGTCGCGGCTATTCCGGTTCCGCGTAAGGGGGAGAAAATTCATCGACGAATTGCGGGGCGGCCTTCCCGAACGCCGGTACAGGCCGCCGATAGGTTACTCATAGAAAACACAGCGTTACGCGCCGTTGGCGGCGCCGGGGCTGTTGTAAACTGTGTCGCCGATTTTTTCAACGACGTTTTTGCGCGAGGTTTATTCATGGCGAGCGGATTCATCCAACCCAGGCAGGCTTCTCCCGATGCGTGGCAAACCTGGATCAAGCAGGGCTTTGAACTGGTTTCCCGGAAATGGCCGGCATGGATCGTCGTGATGACCGTATGCTGCCTGGCGACCGGCATCGCGGGTGTCGCCGAGCCGATCGGGGAATATCTGACGTTCGCGATAGGATTCAATCTCGCGCTGACGGTGGATCACGAGTCGGACTGGGCCGGCATGCGCTCGCGCTTCAGTTCGCTGTTCCGTGGTGCGGTCAAATTCGGCGTCCAGGTCGGCCTGTTCGTCTTTCTGACGACCATTCCCCTCGACATGGCCCTCACTTCCAGCGAGGCGGCGATGCAAGCCGCGTTCGCCGCGAGCGGTCGGGAGGTGGCTGTCGGAACGGCGAATCTCCAGCAGAGCAACGATATCTCGACGCAACTCGCCCTGGTTTACGAGGCGAGCGGAAACAATCTCATCGCGTGGGCCATGATCTTGCCGGTCGGCCTCGGGTTCCTTTATCCCCTGCGAAGCCTCGGCGTGGACTTCATCAGAGCCTTGGCGCAAGGACAACAGGCGGCCTTGCTGAACCGGCGCTCGATCCTGCTCGTGGCCGCGTTTTCTTTTGCGAGCGTGCTGGCTTTCATCATGCTCGGCCTATATCCACTCATCCCCGTCGTCCACGGTTTCTGGATGGCGGTGAATTACGTGATGTTCCGGGATATTTTCTTGGGTATTGCGGAGAACCGCCGCGTTCCGGCCAAGGCGGCCCGGTTCAACCCGGCGCGAACCGCGGCATCCCGGATTTAGCGACCGGCCGCATCGACTGCGCGCCTTAGACAGAGATTCCGACACCGGAACGATATCGGATGAGTAAAGCGGGCGCTACGTTTGTCTTATTTACTGCACGGTATCTCACCGGCCCGGTGAGTTGCAAAACCAACCACGGAGGATATGCCATGATTGGCTGGGCAGTTACATTTCTCGTTATCGCCATCATCGCCGCGATTTTGGGTTTTACCGGCATCGCCGGCACGGCGGTTCAAATCGCTTGGATATTGTTCGTCGTCGGCCTGATCCTTGCCCTTGTCTTTTTCGTGATGGGCCGCCGCCCCCCTATCTAAATAAGCACTCCGCCGTTCGATTGGGCAGCGGTTTCAGCAACCGCTGCCTCGTTCCGCTCTCTCCGCTCGCCGGCGACAGGCTCGTAAGCTACCACGCCATTAATTCAAGGTTTCCCGAAAAACCCATGTCCTGACGGACTGTACCCGCTCCTCTTTAGTGCGGAACCTCGGCAAATGGCCGGATAAAAAAAGACCTGCCGTGAGCGGCAGGTCCAGAATGAAAGCGGATTCTGATTTTCGCGACTTTATAACGAATGATTCGGACTATTGTCCGCCCGGAGTTCCCCCAGGCTGAGGACCGGCTGGACTGCCGCCGCCAGGACCGCCGGGACTACTCGGGGTTGACTCTCTCTGACAACCGCCGAAAACCAAGGAAACCACAACAAAACCAAGGGCAATCAGCTTTTTCATAAGCCTATCTCCATTAAAATGTGAGAATCGTGAAGCTCCATCCTTAAAAAGCGATGCATTGCCTCATGTAAAGTGACACCAAACAGTTCACTAAGTTCTTGTTTCCGATGTCTAAAAAACGTCGATCGTCGAATTTAACATTTAGCCGCCCGAAATCTTCGGGCAATTACCCTGTCTGGCCGGGGCCATGCACATCAGGCACGGTAAAAGATATGGCAGCGATTATGCCTATGCCGGTATGGAGTGCCGGCCCGTTACGGGCCAAGCACGATGACAACCTGAGCAACAAACCCGTAGCGCCGGGCTTTACCGACGAATTCCTCCGGCGCGCTCCGCACTCGATTTCCGGACGGGCTTTCGAGGATTTCGCGCGCGTCCTCCCGACTCGGCTTAAAACCTCCGTCCCCACGACATAAGGAAACGAACCATGACCGGAAGAAGGACTGAACCACCCCCATCACACTGGCTGCTGAATCGGCTGACGGAAAAAAGTACCTGGAGCGGATTTAGCCTGGTTGTAATCTGCAGCCTGATTCTTTTAGGACTACCCATTGTCAAGACTCTCGCCTGGCTGGGATTACTCTATGGCCTCTATTCGATGTTCTCGGCGGATTAGCGCGACTTGCGGAATTTGCTCAGGCGTTACGATTCTGCTCCGCGCTTTGTGACATGAAGACTTTGGCGTGCCATCGAATCGGCTTCAATGGCGGGAATTTTATGGATGTCCTCGATTTCCCCCTCCGGTAAGCAATTCTACCTAATTGCTTCATGCCGGATTCCGTAGGGTAATAGACGACACCTGCCGTTTCCAAACCCGGATGTCCCGGGGCGGGTACCGCACGCTGAATGAGATTTAGCGTTATGGATTTAAGTTTTCTTACGCGAATGGAGGTAAACGAAATGGCACATCAACCAGGACAAGGACAACCAGAACAACCCAAGAAAGATTACTTCTGGTTCTATATCGGCGGGCTCATAGCCTTAGTAATCGTTGGCGTTTTTCTATTGAAAGGGCGAGAAATGTCGAGCGTACCCTATAAGGCCTATGAGGAGACGAAAAAAGAAGTCGAGCGGCAAACTCAGCAAGCCAGATAATGATGAAAAGCCACTGATCCAATTTCATTCCGTCGATCAGCGGTCACAAAAAACCCGGCTTCGGCCGGGTTTTTTGTCGGTAATGGCTCACATCTTGAAGTGCGGGATGGAGCGAGCGACGCTGGCGGATGTGCAACGTACAACGTATCTGCCGCCCTTATATATCGATTCTGTTCTCTACAAGAGTCAGAATTTCCGACTGATCATCGGATGGAACGAAACCGTCTCGACCCGGCCATCATCGATTCGCTCAAAACCGTCCTGGACATGCTGGACAAGGAGTTGGAGGAGACTCGCCAACGCATCAAGAACCTCATCGACAACGATCCCGATCTCAGGCAGCGACGGCATCTCCTGGAGTCCATTCCAGGCATCGGACCTGCCACTTCGGCTTACCTGCTGACGGTGCTGAGCCCCAGCTTGATGAGAGTTTCCGGCCGGGTATGGTCCTGGAAGCGCACCTTATAACCCACGGCTTGGCCAAGCGGCTGCTTCAATTCCTCGGCGATCCGCGCGGCGACGCTACGGGCAGCGATGCGGCGCGGCTGTGTATGGCCGATGTAACCGGAGATTCCGCAACCGGCTTCAAGGCAGATTTTCGGCAACTGAGTCGTTTTACCCGAGCCCGTTTCCCCGCAGACTACGACGACCTGGTGATTGCGAATGCTTTCGAGAATCTCATCTTTTTTTTCGGCGACCGGAAGCTCTCCCGGATAATCAAATGCCGGAACACGGTCCGCTCGCAATCGCCTTTGCGCTGCGGACTGGCTCATCAAATCTTTCAAGGCCCGGAGCTTGTCCGTTTCAGTTGGACTACCGCGCATTTCTGCGCGTAGACGCGAAAGCCTCTTCCGAAGATGAAAGCGATCCTTGCCAAGGCAAAGATCGAGATTCCGTTCGAGTTGTTTGAAGATCTCTTGCATCGAAAGAACAAAATTCAGATTGTTAAAAACCATTCCCCCTTCCGGGACAGGTCAATACAACACATGCCACCGCAATCGCCGAATCACGCAGCTTGTAGCCCATATTGTGTCGGCAATCAGTATAAGAGTTGGCGAAATGGCCTCAAAGTCATAGCTTCGAGTAAAGGACGTCGCCACTGGCGCGAGCGTTCTGAAACTTATTCCCCACAAGAAATGCTGAGGATGCGACGGAAGATGGCAAAACGGCGTCACGATTCTTTCGACTGCATCTTTTTTACGCGACGCATCTAAATTTCGGTCGAAAGACCGGGACGGACGTCTAGGATTAAATAGATTCAACAAAAAAGCCCCGATAGAATTTACCGGGGCTATAAGAGAAGGGAGCCTGGCGGTGTCCTACTTTCGCATGGGTATCCACACTATCATCGGCGCTAAGCGGTTTCACTTCCGAGGTCGGTATGGGATCGGGTGGTTCCCGCTTGCTCTGGCCACCAGGCAAAACTGGTTGAGAGTCGAGCTGTTTTAGGTGTGCTCTTCACTCGGACAACGTACACGGCGTCAGGTCTTCACCCAAACGGTTTGGGCGTTATATGGTCAAGTCTCACGGGCAATTAGTATTGGTTAGCTTCAGCCATTACTGACCGTCCACATCCAACCTATCAACCTGGTAGTCTTCCAGGGCCCTTCAGGGGACTCGCAGTCCCAGGGAGATCTCATCTTGGGAGGGGCTTCCCGCTTAGATGCTTTCAGCGGTTATCCTGTCCGAACATAGCTACCCGGCTGTGCCACTGGCGTGACAACCGGAACACCAGAGGTTCGTTCACTCCGGTCCTCTCGTACTAGGAGCAACTTCCCTCAAATCTCCAACGCCCACGGCAGATAGGGACCGAACTGTCTCACGACGTTCTAAACCCAGCTCGCGTACCACTTTAAATGGCGAACAGCCATACCCTTGGGACCGGCTACAGCCCCAGGATGTGATGAGCCGACATCGAGGTGCCAAACACCGCCGTCGATATGAACTCTTGGGCGGTATCAGCCTGTTATCCCCGGAGTACCTTTTATCCGTTGAGCGATGGCCCTTCCATACAGAACCACCGGATCACTAGGACCTACTTTCGTACCTGCTCGACGTGTTTGTCTCGCAGTCAAGCGCGCTTTTGCCCTTACACTCTGTGCACGATTTCCGACCGTGCTGAGCGCACCTTCGTGCTCCTCCGTTACGCTTTGGGAGGAGACCGCCCCAGTCAAACTACCCACCATACACGGTCCCCGATCCGGATCACGGACCTGGGTTAGAACTCCAAATTCACCAGGGTGGTATTTCAAGGTTGGCTCCACCGGAACTGGCGTCCCGGCTTCATAGCCTCCCACCTATCCTACACAAGCGAATTCAAAGTCCAGTGTAAAGCTGTAGTAAAGGTTCACGGGGTCTTTCCGTCTAGCCGCGGGTACACTGCATCTTCACAGCAAGTTCAATTTCACTGAGTCCCGGGT
>NZ_CM132195.1:0-80000 GCF_053646775.1 Methylocaldum sp. MU1018 | reverse complement strand
AGCAAAGGGATGAGCATGCAGACCAACGACAGCAATTTCAAGTTCGCCATCAACGGTCGTATCCATGCCGACGCCGCATTTGAAAGCGGCGATAAATACGTGACTTACCAGGACGCTAACAACAACGGTCAATTCGATGCCGGCGAGAAAACCACCCGGGTCGACCAGACCGACGGTACGGAAATCCGCCGAGCGCGTCTTGAGGCGAGCGGCGTCTTTTACAACGATTATAGATTCAAGTCGCAATTCGATTTTGCCGATAACGCCGTCGCCATCAAAGACTTGTTCGTTCAATATACCGGTTTTGACTGGGGAACTTGGACCATTGGTCAAAGCAAGCAGCCGTACAGCTTTCAGCAAATGATGAGTTCTAATGACATGCTGTTCATGGAACGTTCGCTGGAATATGTATGGACAACCGCAAACATCGACCGCGCCATCGGTCTGCGGTTCGATCATCATGGCAAGGGCTGGACGGCGGCCGCAGGCGTTTATGGCGATACGGTCACGCGCCAGAGCGACGATGACGACGAAGGCTGGGGCGCCGCGGGACGCGTCACCTGGGCTCCGTGGTTCCAACCCGGCGAGTTGATACACGTCGGCGCATCCGGCGCCTATCGCGTATTGCGCGATAACGACAAGACCGTTCGGTACCGCGTCCGCCCGACTCACATCGATCATACTTATGTGCTGGACACCGGGACCATTGCCGGCGTGGACGATGCTGTGTTCTTCGACGTGGAAGCAGCCGGCGTATATGGGCCGGCCTCCTTCGAGGCCGAATATAACGTGGCCTGGCTGAACCGTACGAGTCCGAACGGCGGCTCGAAGGCGGGCACGGAAGATTCCACGTTTGACGGCTGGCACATCGATCTCGCGTATTCGTTGACCGGCGAATCGCGCGCATCCTCCTATGACGTAAAAGACGCCGTATTCAAACGCTTGACTCCGAATCGGAACTTCGACCTGGCTGGCGGCTGGGGCGCATGGGAGCTGAAGGGGCGCATCTCTCAGGTCAATCTGAATATGGTCGGCACGCCGAACCAGACCGGCGGACGGGAAACAGCCGCCACATTCGGTGTCAACTGGTACCTCAATCCCTGGTTCCGGATGATGCTCGACTACACTCATGTCGTCGATATCGACTTGGGCACCTCCGGTAACAATACGAAACTCATGAAAGGTGATCCGAGCGATCTCGACGTGGTTCAGTTACGCGGGTCGCTTGCTTTCTAACCAAGCTTTTCGTTTCGCAACCGTCGGCCAAATCGAGAACCCCGCTTGTGCGGGGTTCTTTTTTTAGGCGTCTTTCCCCGCAATCACGAAGCCATTTGTCTAGTTCTGCCCCTTCGATTGTCCTCGCTTTCGTTCGATTGCTATGATTCCAAACTGATTTCGGCATCAAACTCTCGATCATTCTTAGCACTCTCAAGGAATGTCGATTCATGGAATTCAAGGATTACTACAAGATCATGGGCGTGACGCGGGACGCCTCCCAGGAGGATATCAAGCGAGCCTATCGTAAACTCGCCCGCAAATATCACCCGGACGTCAGCAAGGAACGTAATGCCGAGGAGAGATTCAAGGAACTCGGCGAAGCGTATGAGGTCTTGAAAGATCCGGAAAAACGCGCCGCTTACGATCAAATTGCGACAGGCCGTCAGCATGGCGAACGCTTCACGCCTCCTCCCGATTGGGGATTTGACTTCGACTTCGGCGGCGGCGGCTTTACCGGTAGAGATGCAACGGGATTCAGCGATTTTTTCGACAGTCTATTCGGACGAGCTACCGGTCGCAGACGACGAGAAAGTCGTAGCGGTTGGGGCGGACCGCTGCCTGGCCAGGATCAATATGCCAACATTCACATCAGCCTCGAAGACGCATTTTCGGGCGGCACTCAAACGGTGACTCTCGCCATCCCGGAAATCGATCCTCAAGGCAGACTTGTCAGCAAAACCCGAACATTGAACGTCAAAATTCCAAAAGGGATCAAGGAAGGACAGCGTATTCGCCTATCCGGCCAAGGCGGTTCGGGATTGCAGGGTGGCGCGGCGGGCGATCTTTATTTGGAAATCCGATTCAAGCCTCACCGGTTCTTTCATGCCGAAGGCGCGGATATTTTGCTGGAACTGCCCATAACCCCCTGGGAGGCCGCGCTTGGCCAAACGGTTATCGTTCCCACATTGGGCGGCAAAGTCGAACTCAAACTCCTCCCAAGCTCTCAAAGTGGACAGAAGTTACGTTTAAAAGGGCGCGGGCTGCCCGGCAATCCGCCGGGAGATCAGATCGTCACCCTGCGCCTCGTGACACCGGAAGCCGCAACCGCGGAAGCCAAGGCTTTATATAAAAGAATGGCCGAGATCATGCCCACAAATCCACGCGCGCACATGGGAGTGTAAACATGGCGAACGAGACCATAGCCATCTCGTCCGGCATTGTTTTGGACGAAACTGTCAAGCTGACGCTGATAGATGTGTGCGAAGCATGCCGAATCGATGCTGAATCGATTTTCGAAATGGTCAACGAAGGCATCGTCGATCCGGAAGGCTCGGAACCGATGAATTGGCGGTTCAATACGGCGTCATTAAGACGGTTGCAAACGGCACTTCATCTGCAACGCGACCTTGGGGTTAATCTGGCCGGCGCGGCACTGGCTTTGGATTTGCTTGAGGAGCTCGAAGCTTTGCGGCGCCGGCTTACGTAATATTCAATTAAAGCAGACCGAACCAAGGCTTGGCGCGGCCTAAGTCCCGCCTTCGGTTCGTTCGCTTCACTCTCCCGCGGAGCCGGCGAAAAAACAGACACTCGACGGAAAAATGATGCCGCGATGCTTCGCCACGAAGTGCAAGACGGGAAGAAACCGTCGCAGCCTCGCCCGACCAGGCCCTGCGTGGAATACGGAAGCACATTATCGACACGGCGCCCTACCGATCTTATTACCGAAAACCTAGCCCGCCGCGGTCGCAACGAATGACGTTAACGATGTCCGGATATATCGCAAGCCGGCACGATTCACGGAACGCTTGTCTCGGCCGAACCGAGCGAATCCCGCAGCGCAGGCTCCAAAGCACCATATGAAAACCGAAAGTTCTCGCTTTGAAAGCGTCTGGGAAGCACTCGCTGCCCCCCGAGCATCAGTTCCGCCATCTCACCTGCACCCAGCCTGAGAAACCACGCCGGCATCCCGACCCGCGACGGACACTTGAGGATCTTTGCCAAGCATCGCGTAAACTCGTTATTGGTTACCGGATTGGGCGCGGTCAGATTGAATGCTCCGCCGAGATTCGGCGACTCCACCAAATGCTGCGTCATTGCAACGTGATCCTTCATGTGAATCCAAGACATCCATTGCTTACCGTCGCCAAGCCGCCCGCCCAACCCGAGTCTGAACGGCAACAGCATTTTTTGGAGAAATCCGCCATCTTTTCCGATTACCAATCCGGTCCGAAGCAAACAAACCCGCACGTCGAACTCGCCGGCGCCCAGCGCGGCTTCCTCCCATGCTTGGCAGAGATGCTGGCCGAAACCGTCTTGCACGGGTGCCGAAGCTTCATCCAGGATGGCATCGCCCTGATTGCCGTAGATACCGACGGCTGAACCGCTAACAAGTACCGCAGGCTTCGTCTTGGCTTTACCAATCGCGTCGACAAGACGCTCAGTCAAAGTAACCCGACTATCCCACAGAATCCGTTTACGCTGCTTGGTCCAACGGGAACCCATAATGGGCTCTCCCGCCAGGTTGATGACGGCATCGAAATGTTGATTGGGTGCCCAGTCGGCCAAACTTTTTAACGCAGCGACGTCGGCCCCGCATTTTTCGGCAACCGATTCGGGCTTTCGACTAAGAACGGTCAACTGATGGCCGGATTGGCGCATCGCTTTGCATAAGTGCCTACCGATAAACCCAGTTCCACCCGTTATGAATATTCGCATAGCTTCCCCACTTGCCGTGGCCAAAGACGCAAACAACTGGAATTAGCCGATGGACGGTTTGCCCTCCGGGCACAAGAGACACGGAACCGGGATGCTCCGCATTAAAACAACTCCGAAGCGATTATAACGCGCTATGGAGCCAGAACGCTGAACTGGCCGTTTTTGAACGCGACGGCCATAGGCCCAAGAAGAAAATGGAGTGAAGACGGGCCTTACGGGGGGCGTGGCAAGGATAGGATTGTTAACTAAGACCAAAATTTATTGAGGTAACACCTATGCTTGCCACATTTTGGCAACTTATTTCTGATCGTTGTCGCTGAAAACCCAACGGACAAAGAAAACAGCAGCAGCTATAACAACGATAGTGACCACCATACCCATCGGGGATCTCATTTTTTCAACTAAATCTAATATGGCTCCCATTTCTTAACCTACCTTATTTGGTTTTATCGAAAGTCTTTTGTAATAGCAGAACAATGCTATCGCGTCGAGTATCTTACCGTCTGATTGAGCGCTGTCAAG
Organism: Methylocaldum sp. MU1018; assembly: GCF_053646775.1. Lineage (NCBI taxonomy): Bacteria > Pseudomonadati > Pseudomonadota > Gammaproteobacteria > Methylococcales > Methylococcaceae > Methylocaldum > Methylocaldum sp. MU1018. The sequence continues at coordinate 75,545 of NZ_CM132195.1, read as the reverse complement.
TCGATGGACATCTGCTAGAATAGCCTAACTTAGGCCTTTGCGCTTGCTAAAAACTGAAGCACGGCATTGACTTAGACTCAATGCCGTAAAAAAAACCTGGATGAAGACTATCCATCCAGGTTAGGATTTGAGCCTTAAAAGGCTAAAACTGTTTGTTGTCAAATTGCCTCTTCGCAATGAAGGGCTTAAAAATCAATAAAAGCAGAAATCAAAGGCTCGGAGATACAGTGGCAGAAAGTCTCTGTGAATCACCATCCTGGGTGCTGCCACAAGCAACAAGACCCAAAGCCGCTACAACCAAGCTGACAACACATAGCATTTTTTTCATAAGATCCTCCTCCATTTCCATAACTTTAAAATTTTTTAGTTGATAGTGCATTTAGCACGAGAACTTTTATAAAGAAGATTTTTTGAAAATGCAAGGGGCAAAACATGCTCCGGGAAAGACTTTTCGGCGCGACCCGCGGAGACTTGCGTACACGCCCTTAAAACGACGCTAATTGAAGCACTTAGAGCGAGAGCACCTCCAATCCGGCGGCGAAATCATCCTGATTGCCAGACGCATCCTCTCGTACCTGATCGAGCCTGACAAAATCAAACAAATCGCGGTCTGCCAATTGAGATGGAGCCACGTTCTGCAATGCCGTGAAAATTGTCTCCAGACGTCCCGGGAACTGCTTTTCCCACGACCGCAGCATTTCCTTCATCACCTTGCGCTGCAAATTCTCCTGCGAACCGCACAGATTGCATGGAATAATCGGAAATGCCTTGATGCGAGCGTATTCCTCGATGTCTTTTTCCCGACAATACGCAAGCGGCCGAATGACGATATGACGCCGGTCATCGCTCAACAGCTTAGGCGGCATTGCCTTCAGAGTGCCGCCGTAAAACAGATTGAGAAAAAACGTTTCGAGGATGTCGTCGCGATGATGGCCCAAAGCAATCTTGGTGATGCCGTGCTCGGCGGCATATCGATAAAGCAGTCCCCGGCGCAGCCTGGAACACAGGCCACATGTCGTCTTACCTTCAGGCACCACTCTCTTGACGATGCTATAGGTATCTTGTTCGATGATATGGTAAGGAATGCCAAGACCGGAGAGGTACTCCGGCAGCACATGCTCGGGAAATCCGGGCTGCTTCTGATCCAGATTGACGGCGACGATCTCAAACCGAACCGGAGCATTCAGCCTGAGGCTGAGCAGGATATCCAAAAGCGTATAGGAATCCTTCCCCCCCGAAAGGCAAACCATCACCTTGTCGCCGTCCTCGATCATCCGGTAGTCGGCGATGGCCTCGCCGACCAGACGACGCAGCCTCTTTTGCAGCTTGTTGAATTCGTAGCGCTGCTTTTCCGTCAGGGAACTCGTCGCCCTATCCGCCATAACGCTGGAAAATCAAGCTGGCGTTCGTTCCGCCGAACCCGAAGCTGTTCGACATAACGGTATCGATGCGGGCATCGTCGATTCGCTTCTGGACGATAGGCACGCCTTCCGCGCCCGGATCCAGCACATCGATATTGGCCGACGCGGAAATGAAGCCGGCGCCCATCATCAATAAGGAATAAATCGCTTCGTGCACGCCCGCGGCACCCAAAGCATGGCCAGTCAACGACTTTGTCGAGCTGATCGGCGGCACCTCGTTGCCGAATACCGCCTTCACCGCCTGCAACTCCTTGATGTCACCTATCGGCGTGCTCGTCCCATGCGCATTGATATAGTCGATTTTACTGCGGACCCCTTCCATTGCCTGCTGCATGCATCGCACCGCGCCTTCTCCGGACGGTTGAACCATGTCGAAGCCATCGGAAGTCGCGCCGTAACCGATCAGTTCGCCGTAAATCTTTGCTCCGCGAGCCTTGGCATGCTCCAGCTCTTCGAGAACCAGAACGCCACCGCCCCCCGAAATCACGAATCCGTCGCGGTCGGTATCATAAGGACGCGACGCAATTTCGGGCGTATCGTTATATTTCGACGATAGCGCTCCCATCGCATCGAACAATACGGTCATCGTCCAATGCACTTCCTCGCCGCCGCCGGCGAAAATGACGTCTTGCTTGCCCAATTGAATGAGTTCCGCCGCATTACCGATGCAGTGGGCGCTCGTCGCACACGCGGAACTGATCGAGTAGTTGACGCCTTTGATCTTGAAAGGCGTCGCGAGACAAGCCGAATTGGTGTTGGACATGGTCCGCGGCACCATGTAAGGCCCGACTTTTTTCACGCCCTTTTCGCGGTAATTATCGTATGACAGCAAGAGGTTCGCCGTGGACGGACCGCCTGACCCCATGATCAAGCCGGTTCTGGGGTGCGAAATTTCGGCTTCATCCAGACCTGCGTCAGCGATAGCTTCCTGCATGGCAATGTAGTTATAGGCCGCGCCATCACCCATGAACCTGCGGATCTTGCGATCGATGAGATCGTCCACGTTCAGATTGATCGGGCCGAAAACCTGGCTGCGAAACGCCATTTCCCGATACTCTTCGCTGCGCCGAATCCCGGAACGCCCCTCCCGCAGGGCATTGGTGACCTCTTGCCGGTTGTTACCTATGCTGGAAACGACGCCAATGCCGGTTACAACAACACGTCTCATATCTGTAGAGCCCCCTCAGAAGGCATCCGTGGAAGTGAACAGGCCGACCCGAAGGTCGCCGGCCTCATAGATGACTTTGCCATCGCACTCCATTTCCGCGTCGGCGATCCCCATGACCAATTTACGCATCATCACCCGCTTGAGATGGATGCGGTACGTTACAAGTTTGTGATGGGGCAGCACCTGACCTCGAAACTTGACTTCTCCCACGCCCAGCGCCCTTCCGCGCCCGAGTCCGCCCATCCAGCCGAGATAGAAACCGATCAATTGCCACATGGCATCGAGCCCGAGGCAGCCCGGCATCACCGGGTCGTTTTGGAAATGGCAGGAGAAAAACCAAAGATCCGGATTGATATCCAGTTCGGCGATGATCATGCCTTTGTCGTGAAGCCCCTCGTCGGAACTGATGCGGGTAATGCGATCGAACATCAACATCGGGGGAAGCGGCAACTGGGCATTGCCGGGGCCGAACATCTCGCCCCGGCCGCATTGAATCAATTCGTCCCGGCTATAACTGTGCTGTCTCTGTTGTAATCTGGATTCCTTAACAATCATAAAAGTGCCCGATATCGATGTTGCATGATGTTGCCTCTCAGTACCGGCGGGCTACCGAAGGCGACCAGGCCGCTCACAAAATTCCGAGCCGACGTGCCGCACTTTATCGCGGGCGAAAATCCATGTATCCATGAGATGCTTCCGAACGGCATCTTCAAAACGCGCGAAAGTTTATCTGCCGTCAAGGCTTGGCGCAGAAGAGGCTTATTGTATCAGGAAAACATGAATTCCAGCAGCGCGCCGGCGCTCCAATCAGAACAGCCAAAGCACGCGGCTTCGCCACGAAGCGGGGCCGCCATCCGGCGGAACCCGGTCCGATCGATGATGGGCCGCTATAGACGGGCTGCGACTCATACGGGCTAAAATGGTTCCGCAGCGAGCGTTTCGGACGCAAACCGGATAGCCGCGCTCGGCAATTGTTGGATTGATGCGGGATGTTTTAACGGTTACGAACAACTTTCGTGGGAAATCAGCCATGCCAGATCTGCCGCCGCCCATCGAGCTTCTGCCGCGTTCGCAATCGCCGCAGGATTTCCTGCCTCGCTCCGGCATGGAATCGTCGCCTGCAAAATCCCGCCGCCTCGCCGTATTCTCCGGCACATTTTTGATCGCCTTTCTGGGAAGCATGGCTTATGTGTGGCTGCGCCAGCCAGTTTACGAGAGCACGGCCTCGCTGCTGACGGTAGCGCCGGCCGCCATCGACGAGATCGAAGCGGAGGCCAGCGTCCAGCACGCCGTGGCGCAAAGCGAGACCTTGCTCGGCGTTCCTTTGCTCGAAGAGACTTTGGCCCATTTACGGGCGGGCGGAGATGCGTCCGAACCCACCGGCTTATCTGTCGACGATCTTCAAACCCTGCTCTCGGTCGAACCCGTCGCTGAGACCAATGTCGTCAAGCTGCACGCCAAGGGATCGGATCCGGAGATTTTGGCCGCGGCCGTCAATGCCTGGATCGACGCTTATCAGGCGCGTCGCGAACGGTCGGTCCGCGAAGCCAAGGACGGCACCGCCGCGGCCTTGCAGCTCGAATTTCGGCAACTCGGCGAAAAAATCGAAGCGAAGCGCCGGGAGCTGGATCAATTCCGCCGAGAACACGGCATCGTCTCGAAAACGGATTCCGACAATCGCGCCGTGGCCAAGCTGCGGGGCCTCGCCGCGGCGCTCAACAAGGCCGCCGAGGACGAAGTCAAAGCGAAAGCCCAGCTCGACGCCATCAAAGAGGCCGTCGCCAGAGGCGAGCCCGTGGTGCCGCCCAGCGATGAGCAGGGTCTGGCGAACCTGGAGCGGCGAGCACACGATCTGCGCCTGCAACTGAAGGATCTGAGGCGCCGTTACACGCCCCAATATCTCTCGCTCCAGCCCCAGCTCAAGATTATTCCGGAACAGCTCAAGCAAACCGAGGAAGAGATCCGGAAAAAGCTCGAATACGGAAAGCAAAACGCACTGAGCGAAGCCCAGCAGGCTTATGCGTCCGCTCAACAGACGGCGCGGGAAATACAGCAGCAGATCAAGGCGCACGAACGGGAGGCGACCGAGTTCACGGCGCGCTTCGCCGAGCATGACGCCATGCAGGCAAACCTCGCGAAACTCGAAGAAATCTACCGCAACGCCGAAGCTCGGCTTGTCCAGGTCGAGGCGAAACCTCTCGAAAAGCTCCCTCAACTCCAAATCCTGGAACGAGGCTATGTCCCGACCCGACCGATATCGCCGGATTACTGGCGCGACAGCGGAATGGCCTTCGGCGGCAGTCTCGGACTCGCCCTCATCGCCGTATGGCTCTACGAATACCTCATGCGCCGACAACCGCCGCCCTCCCCCCTGGTCTTACCGGACGTCCACGTTTATTCGGTACCGGAGAACGTTCTGCTTCGGCGACAAGCGGCAACGCCACCGACCCTTTCCGAGGAGCGAACACCCGCTTTGGAAAGCCCGATCAGCCGCGAACTGACCGAGCCGGAAATCCGCGTATTGCTGGAAGCGGCCAATCTCAAAGCCAAGCTGGCCATCGGCATGCTGCTGTCCGGCCTGAGCCTTGAGGAAACCGCGGAGGCAAGGGCGGAACAATTCGATCTTGCCGGCGGCCGTCTGCGTATCGGCGGCACGCACGTCAGGGCCCTGCCGCTCTCTTCGCGGCTCAAGGACTGGCTGGTCGAAAGCGGAGACTTGCCCGACTGGGAAACGGACGATCTGGGGTCCTTCATCGCCTGTGCGGCGGTCGATTCCGGCCTGGCGCAGCCCGAGACGATCGATGCATCGGCCTTGCGTCACACTTATATAAGCTATCTGGTCCGCCACGGCATCCGGCTGTCCGAACTGGAGCGCGTCGTCGGTCCGCTGCCGGCGAAAACGCTCGCAAGCTACGGACGTTTGTCTCCGCCCGGCCCGGGATTGCCCGCCGAAAGCGTGCCGCTGATTTATCCCGCCCTCGGCTCATGACGATTCATTGAAAATGGTTTCCGATTCCGCTCCAGAGAACTCCCGGGGTTTCACCTGGGCTTACATCCGATCCGTCGCGCTGGAACACAAGCGCGAGCTGTCCGCCGCGCATCTGATCGCCGTGCTTGCGGCGCTCAGCGCGGTGCCGGTTCCATTGCTCATGCCGCTCCTGGTGGACGAAGTCTTGCTGAACAAGCCGGGCATGGCGGTCGGCGCGCTCGACCGGATCTTTCCCGCCGAATGGCACGGCCCTGCCCTGTACATTCTGGCCATTCTGGGACTGACCCTGTTCCTCCGCCTGATCGCGGCGCTGCTCAACGTCTGGCAGACGCGCCAATTCAGCTTTATCGCCAAAGACATCATTTATCGCATCCGCTGCCGGCTGATCGGAAAACTACAGCGCATCTCCATGGCCGAATACGAGAACCTCGGCAGCGGCTCGGTCGTGACCCACCTGGTCACCGATCTCGATACGCTCGACACGTTCATCGGCACCACCATCGCGCGCTTCGTGGTCGCCGTGCTGGCCCTGACCGGCACCGCCGCCATTCTGCTATGGATGCACTGGCAGCTCGCGCTGTTCATCCTGTTCCTCAACCCAGTCGTGATTTTCTTCACCAAGACGCTGGGAAAACGGGTCAAAAGACTGAAACGCGAGGAGAACTCCGCGATCGGCGCGTTTCAGCTCGCGCTCACCGAAACCCTGGACGCCATTCATCAAATCCGGGCCAGCAACCGGGAGAAGCACTACATGGGGCGACTGGCGGAAGCGGCGCAGACGGTTCGCGAGAATTCGGCCGCCTATGCCTGGAAAAGCGACGCCGCGAACCGGATCAGTTTCCTGGTGTTTCTGTTCGGGTTCGACGTTTTCCGCGCTCTGGCCTTGTTCATGGTGCTCTATTCCGACCTCAGCGTCGGCGAAATGATGGCGGTCTCGGGATACCTGTGGTTCATGATGACGCCGGTGCAGGAAATTCTGGGAATCCAGTACGCTTGGTTCGGCGCCAAGGCGGCGCTGGAGCGGATCAACCGGCTGAACGCCTTGAAACAGGAACCGGAATATCCGCACCTGACCGATCCGTTCGAAAAAGACCGGAGAGTGGGTATCTTCATCGATGACCTTCGCTTCGCCTACCCGAACGGCCACGAAGTCTTGCGCGACATCACCATGAATATCCGCCCCGGCGAGAAAGTCGCCCTGATCGGCGCGAGCGGCGGCGGCAAATCGACGCTGGTGCAAGTGCTGATCGGCCTTTATCCGCCGAGCTCGGGCATGATCTACTTCAACGGCGCGCCGATGGACGAGATCGGCATGGACGTGGTGCGCGAACACGTGGTCACCGTCTTGCAGCATCCGGTACTGTTCAACGACACCGTGCGCGCCAATCTGACGCTGGGCCGCCCGGCGCGGGACGAGGACCTCTGGCGCGCGCTCGAAATCGCCCAGCTCAAGGATGTGGTGGAAGACAGCCGCGACCGGCTGGATACCGTCGTCGGGCGGCTGGGCATGCGGCTTTCCGGCGGCCAGCGCCAACGACTGGCGATCGCGCGCATGATCCTGGCCGATCCCAAGGTAGTGATCCTGGACGAAGCAACCTCGGCCATCGACAACGAAACCGAGACTCGCCTGTATGCCGGCCTGGACGCGTTCCTCGAAAATCGCACGACGATCATCGTCGCCCACCGGCTGAGCGCGATCAAACAGGCCGATCGCATTTACGTCTTCGAGGACGGACGCATTTGCGAGCAAGGCGACCATGACAGCCTGATCTCCGGCAAAGGCTTATACGCGCGGCTCTACGGCGAGAAGCCGCCGGCGCGCTCCGGCCGAGACCTGTCGCTCACCTCCTGAGCGGGTTCCGGCGAGCGAACCCAAGCGGCACGGCGTCCACAAATCTCGCCGCCCGACCGGGCGGCGGCACCAAATCCGGAAACGCCGGCCGCTATCGAGTACAATGCGGGGCTTTCCAAACTTCAATTTCGGGCGTACCCGTGTACGATCTCCACACCCATTCCACCGCCTCCGACGGCGCCTGCTCGCCGTCCGAACTGGTCCGCCAGGCTGCGGCGGCCGGCGTGACCGTCCTCGCCCTGACCGATCACGACTCCACCGACGGGCTGGCCGAGGCGGACAGCGCCGCCGCCGCAGCCGGCATCCGGCTCATTCCCGGCGTCGAAATATCAACGACCTGGGCGGACAAAACCATCCACATCGTCGGCCTGCGCATCGACCGCCACTGCGATGCCTTGAAGCAGGGCCTGAGCCGCCTCCAGGCAACGCGCATCGAACGGGCCCGAGAAATCGGCCGGCGCCTGGAGCGCCACGGCATCCCTGGAACTTTCGAAGCCGCGCAGGACATGGCCGGCGACGGCATGATCACGCGCACCCATTTCGCGCGGCACCTCGCGGGCCTCGGGCTGGCGGCCGACATAAAAGACGTGTTCGAGCGCTTTTTGACTCGCGGCAAACCGGGCTACGTCCAGACCCTGTGGGCCGACATGGCGGAAGCCGTCGGCTGGATTCGCGAAGCGGGCGGGGTTGCCGTGCTGGCCCATCCGCAGCGCTACAAACTGACCGCCAGTTGGATGCGGCGGCTGGTCGGAGAGTTCAAGGAATGCGGAGGCGAGGCGCTCGAAGTGGTCTCGGGGACGGCATCTCCGGGCGACACCCAATCCAGCGCCGAATACGCGCGGCGCTTCGAGTTGTGCGCCTCCTGCGGCTCCGATTTCCATAGCCCTGAAATGCCCTGGCTGAAACTGGGCCGGCTGCCGCCGCTGCCCTCCGATCTGACTCCGGTATGGACCCTGTGGAACCGTTGAACCGCTGCGCCTGGGCCGAGCGCAGCGCGCCGGAGCGGGCTTATCATGACCGCGAATGGGGAACGCCCGTCCACGACGACCGCCTGCTGTTCGAATTCCTGATTCTCGAAGGCGCGCAGGCCGGGCTTTCCTGGACCACGATCCTTCGTAAGCGAGACGCCTACCGCGCGGCTTTCGACGGCTTCGATCCGGAACGTATCGCCGCTTACGACGAAACCAAGACCGCCGCGCTGCTGGCCGATCCCGGCATCGTTCGCAACCGCCTCAAAATCGCCGCCGCGATAAACAACGCCCGCCGTTTTCTGGATGTGAGAGAACGGTTCGGCAGCTTCGACGCCTATATCTGGCGCTTCGTCGATGGCCGCACGAAACAAAACGCCTGGCGAAGCATGACCGACGTACCGGCCCGGACGCCCGAATCCGATGCGATGAGCAAGGACCTCGAAAAACGCGGATTCCGTTTCGTCGGCTCCGTCATTTGCTATGCCTACATGCAGGCGACCGGCATGGTCAACGACCACACCGTCGACTGTTTCCGCTGGCGCCAACTGCGCGCTGCCGGATCGCCGTAAAACCCGCTTTACAACTCCCGCCCTATCGGGCCGTATCTTCCGCCTCCGGAAACACGCGAGTTGTGCGCAAAATTTTACAGTTTGCGCCCTCGGACCACGCACTCGCTCCGGGATTTGCAGACAGCACACGGCCTCCATGCCTTTGGCACACATACTGCTTGTCCAGTGCCATCGATTTTGGAGAGCGGAACGTGATTTTGATTCGATTCCTGCTTGGTTGGCTACTCAGCATCGGCGCAACGCTCGCCCTGGCGCAGGATAGCGCCGAGGATGCGCGCGAACTCCGCATTCTGGCTCAGCGCCACGAACACGGCCGCGGCGTCAAACAGAGCTATGCCGAGGCGTACCGACTTTATTGCAAGGCAGCTTTGCTCGGCGACGCGCAAGCCGCCTACAGCCTCGGCTGGATGTATTTCAACGGTCGCGGCCTTCCCCGCAAGGCCGGGGTCGCGGTGGGCTGGTTCATGCGCGCGGCCAAGACCGGCGATGCTTACGCCGCGCGCATGCTGGTGCGCTACGAGGGCATAACCCCGGCGGACGACCCCGCCTGCCGGCCCGCGCCGGCACCGGTTACCGCGAGCATCGAGCCGAGTTCCAATCCGGACCGCAAGCTCGTCGAAAGCTGGGTCAGCCAAATCGCGCCGCACTATTCCGTCGATCCTCAGCTGGTGCTGGCCGTCATCCAGGCGGAATCCAGCTTCAATCCGGCCGCGCTTTCGTCGAAAAACGCCCAGGGCCTGATGCAGCTCATCCCCGCGACGGCGGAACGTTTCGGGGTTAAAGACATCTGGAACCCGGTAGAGAACATCAAGGGCGGAACCGCCTACCTTCATTGGTTGTTGCGGCATTTCGACGGCAATGTGGAATGGGCGGTGGCCGCCTACAATGCGGGAGAGAGAACCGTGGAACAGTATCAAGGCGTTCCGCCGTATCGGGAAACCCGCAATTACGTACGGCGCATCCTGACGGCTTATCAAAAACCCTTCCATCCGGTACCGCCGCCACTGGCGGCTGCCGATCGCGTGTTTTAAGGGGAAACCCTGATCGAGTCCTTCGACAGGCTCGGGACGAACGGAATCAACGTGTTCAGAACGTCCTTAAGGAAGCTCTGAATAAGTGCGTTTTATTGGTGGCTCCGATAAACCGGCCGGGGCTACCAGCCGAAAAAGGTCGTTTTTCCCTCCCCATTGGCGCCCGCTATCGGCGCTCTTTCCGCCCCTCGCCCCCGGTTTTCCGGGACGATGCACGGATTGATCCCTAGGCCGCCCTCAACTCCTCCCGCACCTGGTAGAGATTGCTGAGGGCAAACAGCAGGTAGAGTTGCTGCCCGTTTTTGAAGAGTCCCCGGTACCGGACCTGGGTATAGCCGAATTGGCGTTTGACGATCCGGAAGGGGTGTTCGACCACCGCCCGCAGCGCGGCCAGCATGCGGTTGTGAAGCGCTTGTTCCGCAGGCAAGTCCTCGCCCTTCTTACGCTTGAAGGGAAACGCCCAGACCGGCTCGCCCTCCTGGCGTTCGACCTCCAGATTGCGGTCCTTGCGGGTATAGGCCCGATCGCCCAGGACGACCTGCTCCTCGCCGTGCAACAGGGCCTCGGTCATGACCCCGTCCGCCACCTTGGCGGTGGTGACTTCCATCGTATGCACCAAGCCTGAATCAGCATCCACGCCGATGTGCGCCTTCATGCCAAAGTGGTAATTGTTACCCTTCTTGGTCGAACTCATCTCGCCATCCCGCTTCCGCTCGCGGTTCTTCGTGGACGGCGGGGCGGCGATCAGGGTGGCATCCACGATGGTCCCTTGACGCAACAATAAGCCCTTTTCCGCCAATAGGGCCGCCGTTTCATCGAATAGGGTTTGCGCCATCTGATGGGTTTCCAACAGGCGCCGGAACTTGAGGATCGTGGTTTCATCCGGCATGGCGTCCTCGCCCGCATCCAGCCCGGCAAACTCGCGTAGCATCGGAATGTCATGCAGCGCCTCTTCCATCGCCGGATCGGAGTAGCCGAACCAGTGCTGCATCAGGTGGATGCGCAACATCGTCTCCAAAGGAAAGGGACGCCTGCCCCGGCCGGCCGTCGGGTAGTACGGCGCAATCCGGCTCGTCCACAACCCCCAAGGAATCACCTGCTCCATCTCCTGGAGAAATTTCTGACGCTTGGTCAGCTTTGGTTTCTTCACAAACACGGTGGCACTGAGTCCGAGTTGCTTCATCGGGGGTCGACCTGTCGAAAATTGGACGTTGGGCATTATTTTATCGGGGCCAGGGACTTGTTCAGAGTTTCCTTAACGGGTCTTTTCATCCGCCGGAGAGGTGAAACATCGTCGCGAGCGTCCGTTCTCGCGCACGTTGTTTTCACGGCCCTAAAGCCGCCCGCTTTCGATCACGGGCAACACCCAGTAGTGCATCGACGATCCCGCGAAATCCGTCTTCAATCGCTCCAGCAGCGCGCTTAATTCGGAACCGGCGAGCTGTACCTCGAACCGAATCTGCCGCCGGTGTCCGGCCACCTGTTCGATCAAGGTCAGACTTTCCGAATGGCTCGAATGGCCGTTGGCCGGGAAACTGCTGAAACCGCTCGGGTGTTCGTATTGCAGCAGCCAGTCGATCAAAGGCTCTTCCAGCCCGGGCGGAGCGGTCAGGGCAAGGAGAAAACATTCGCTCATGGGATTCTCCGAATGAATGAGAAGGAAATCATGGTTTTTGCTGTCCTAAAGCATTTTCCGATCGGGTGTAGCGCCCGCGAACATCGCCGGCCGGGACCGGAATGGCTCCGCTCGAAAACCGGCGCCGCATTTAGCGCTACCTGGGTCAACGCCCGCAGACCGTCCAAGCGGCTACGGCCCGAGCGAAAAATGCCCTAATCCGCGCCAAGAGAGGCCGGGCGTTTGGGTTCGCCGTAGCGGCGGTAGAGGATCGGCAGCAGGACCAGGGTGAGCAGGGTCGAGGTGCACAACCCGCCGACGCCGACCACCGCCAGGGGGCGCTGGATTTCCGAACCGGGACCGGTGGCGAACAGCAGCGGAATGAGCCCGAAGGCGGCGATGCCGGCGGTCATCAACACCGGCCGGAGCCGGCGCATGGCGCCCGTCACCACGGCTTCGTCCATGGGCAGCCCCAAAGCCCGCAGTTGATTGAAATAGCTCACCATCACCACGCCGTTCAGAACGGCGATGCCCAGCAGGGAAATGAAGCCCACCGAGGCCGATACGGAAAGATACTCCCCGGAAATCCAAATCCCGTACACGCCGCCGATGAGCGCCAGCGGCACGTTGGCCAGAACCAGAACGGCCTGGCGCACCGAGCCGAAGGTGGAGAACAGAAGCAGGAAGATCAGTCCGACGGATACCGGGATGACTATGGCCAAGCGGGCGGCGGCCCGCTGCTGATTTTCGAACTGCCCGCCCCACTGGATGTAATAACCGGCGGGCAGTTGCACCTGGGCGGCCACGGCCTTCTTCGCCTCGTCCACGAAGCCCACCAGGTCCCGCCCTTCGACGTTGCTGCGCACCGAGGTATAGCGCTGGCCGCGCTCGCGGTTGACCGCCACCACGCCCTCCACCGGCTCGATCTTCGCGACCGCCGACAGCGGCACCCGCCGTCCGTCGGGCAAGGCGATCTGCAAGGTGGACATGCTGGCCGGCTCGCTCGAACCCCGCAGCAGCAGGGGCGTGCGGCGGACGCCTTCCTGGACGATGCCGAGCTTGAGCCCTTCGATCTGGGCGCGCAGCGTGTCGGCCAGGGAATCGGACGTCAATCCCAGACGCCCCGCGGCCAGCCGGTCCACTTTCACCACCAGGTACTGCATGCCTTCGTTGCGGATGGTGAACACGTCGGAAGCGCCGGGAATCTTCCGCATCACGCCGGCGATTTCCTCGGCCTTGGCGTTGAGCACGGCGAGTTCCGGGCCGTACAGCTTCACTGCCACGTCGCCGCGCACCCCGGTCAGCATCTCGGTGACCCGCATCTGAATCGGCTGGGTGAAGCCGTAGGCGATGCCGGGAATGGTGTCCAGAACCTTGCGGATCTCGTCGATCAAGGCCTCCTTGCTCTTCATGCGCCATTCGGATTCCGGCTTCAGCACCATGAACGTATCGGTTTCGTTGAGACCCATCGGGTCCAGGCCGAGTTCATCCGCTCCCACCCGAGCCGTGATCCGCGTGATTTCCGGCACGTGCTCCAGGAGTGCCTTCTGAATCTGCTGGTCCAGCCGCACCGACTGCTCCAGCGTGATGGACGGCAGTTTCTCGACCTGCACGATGATGTCGCCCTCGTCCATGGTGGGCATGAAAGTCTTGCCGATTTGGGAATAAACCAGCAGGGTGGACAGCAGCAGCAGTCCCGCGCAGAGCAGAACGGTGCGGCTGTGGGCGAGTGACCAGAGCAGGGCCGGACGGTACAGCGCCAGGAACTTCCGCGCCAGCCAGGGCTCCTCGTGCTTGACGCGCTTCATCAGGAAGGAGGCCACGACCGGGATCACGATCAACGAAAAGATCAGCGATCCGCTCATGGCGAACACGTTGGTGAAAGCCACGGGCTTGAACATCTTGCCTTCCAGTCCCTGAAGCGAAAACAGCGGCACGAACACGATGCCGATGATGATGGTGCCCGAAACCACGGGCGCGGTGACTTCGCGCATGGCCCGGTAGATCACGTGCAGCCGGGGCAGCCGACCGGTCTTGCCGTGCTCGGCCAGGCGGGAGGTGATGTTCTCCACCACCACCACCGCCGGATCGACCAGCTTGCCGATGGCGATGGCGAGACCGCCGAGGCTCATGAGATTGGCCGTGAGGCCGAACTGGTGCATCAGCAGGAACGTGAACAGCGCCACCATGGGCAAGATGAAGGCGACGGTCAGCGCGGCCCTGAAGTCGCCGAGGAACAGAATCAGCAGGATCAGCACCAGCACGGTGGCCTCTATCAAGGCCCGGACGATGGTGTTTATGGCTTTCCCGACCAGGTTGCCGCGGTTGTAGAACACGCTGACGTTCACCGCCTTGGGCAGGGCCGGCCTGATTTCTTCCAGCTTCTTCTCCACCCCTTCCACCACCTGGCGGGCATTGGCTCCGCGCAGGCTGAGGACCAGCCCTTCGACCGCCTCGCTCCGGCCGTTCTGGCTCACGGCGCCGTAGCGGGTCAAGGCGCCGATGCGCACGTCGGCCACGTCGCCCACGGTGATCGGAATGCCGTTCCGCTCCGCCGCGACGATGGTGCGCACGTCGTCGAGGTCCACGATCCGCCCCTCGGCGCGCACCAGGAGCGCCTCCTCGCCCTGAATCAGGCGCCCGGCGCCGTCGTTGCGGTTATTGGACTTGAGCGCGTCGGTCAATTCTCCGATGGTGACTCCGCGGGCCGTAAGCGCCATGTTATCGGGGATGACCTCGAAGCTCCGCACCATCCCGCCCAGGGCGTTCACGTCGGCGACGCCCGGCACGGTGCGCAGCGCCGGGCGGATCACCCAGTCGAGGAGGGTCCGCCGCTCCGAGAGGCTGAGTCCTTCGCCTTCCACGGTAAACATGAACATCTCGCCCAAAGGCGTGGTCATGGGCGCCATGCCGCCTTCGGCATTGGCCGGCAGGTTGCCCCAGACGCCGTTCAGTCGCTCCGCCACCTGCTGCCGCGCCCAGTAGATGTCGGTGCCTTCCTCGAAGTCGATGGTGATGTCGGTGAGCGCATATTTGGCGATGGAGCGCAGCATGGTCTGCCTGGGAATGCCGAGCATTTCCACTTCGACCGGCGCGGTGATGCGCGCCTCCACTTCTTCCGGCGTCATGCCGGGCGCCTTGACGATGATCTTGACCTGGGTCGGCGACACGTCGGGAAAGGCGTCGATGGGGAGATTGGCCGCGGCGAACCAGCCGGCGCCGGCCAGGAGCAGGGCGCTCAGCAGGGCGAACAGGCGTTGGGTCAGCGCGAACCGGATCAGGCGCGCAATCATTCGCCTTCTCCCATGCCGAGCCAGGCGGCCTTGAGCGCGGCCACACCCTGCACGGCGACTTCCTCGCCCGGCCGCAGCCCTTCATGGACCACCACGTTATAAGGTTCCTGGCCGGCCACCGCCACTTCCCGTGCCTCGAAGCCCCCGGCGGTTTTCACGAAGACATAGTTTTTGCCCTCGTAGCTGAACACCGCCGCGACGGGGACCCGGAAGATGAGGTCGGTGCTCTTGTGCATCAGTTGCACATTGATTTGCATGCCGGGCCGGAGTTCATCGCCGCCCTGCTCCACCACGGCCCGCACCAGAGCGGTCTGGCTCCTGGGATCGACATGCTGACCGACTTCGATGATGCGGGCGGTCGCGCGGAAATTTTCCACACTGATGCGGTCGCCGATCTTCACCTCGTGCAGTCGTTCCTGGGGCATGTCGACCTCCAGCCACAACTCGTCCAGCTTGCCGATCCGAAACAGCGGCGTCAGACGATCCACCCGCTGCCCCACCACGGCCAGGCGCTCGAGCACGACGCCGTCGATCGGGGCGCGCACTTCCACCAGGCTGCTGAGCTGACGATCGTTCTCGAGCCGTTGAATCTCGCTCCGGCCCAGCCCCGATGCCGCCAGGGTCTGCTCCGCGGCCTGCAGCGCGGCTTGCGCCTTGTCGAAATCGCCCTTGGTTTCCTGCCAGCGAAGGCGCGAAATGATGCCTTCCTCGAGCAGCGTCTCGTCCCGCTTCAGGCGCGCCCGGGCAAGGCTGAAATCGGAGGCGGCATCGAGCAATTCCCGTTGCAGCGTGAGCAGGTCCGGGCTCTGGATGCGGGCGAGCACCTCGCCTTTTTTCACCTTGACGCCGAGAGGTACCGCGACATTGCTGATCACACCGACCTGAGGAGAGCTGACGACGAATTCCTTTTGCGGCGGCAAGACGACCCGGGCCGGCGCCCGCGCCAGCGGCAGAGCCGCGACCTCTTCCGGCTTCGCCGTGCGGATGCCGAGATGCTGGGCTTGCTCCGCCGTGAGCCGGACCGGTTTTTCCGCCGCGAATCCCGCCGCGCACAAGCCCAAAAGCATGGCCAAAAAAACGAGCCTCATGGCGTGACTCCGACGACTTGGTTATAGATCGCGATATCCCGCTGCAACAGGATGGTCCGCTGCTCGGCATCGCGAATGGCGGCCTGGGCGGTGGCCTGGATCTTGAGATAGTCGATCAGCGAAATCTCCCCGGTCTCGAAAGCGAGCCGGCTCATCTTGAGCTGGGATTCGGCGATTTCCCGCCGCCTTTCGGCGATCGCCAGAGCGGTGCGGTCGACGTCCAGATTGCGCCTCGCATCGAGCAGCGCCCTTTCCAGTTGCCGCAGCAACACGTCCCGATCGGCCATGCGTTGGGTCATGGCGATATTGGCTTGAGCCACGTACGGCGCGTTATAGGCTTCTCCGCCGATGGGAATTTGCAGCACCACGTTGGTTTCGTTGTTAAATCCTTCTTTGCTGGTTGCCCGATCGTGCTGAGTGCCGACCAGAATCGACGGCTGATTGCCCTGCTTGGATCTCCGCGTGAACTCGACTTCCGCCTGGGCGCGCTCGATCAAGGCGTTGGCCACGGCCAGGGCCGGATGGCTCTCGTCGAATGTCTTCAGGGGACTTTGCGCCTCTTCGAAGGATTTCGGCGCGCGCTCCAGGCGGGTCAGGTTGAAATAATTCTTGCGCGCCTGCATCACGTCCGCCTCGGCCTGGACCATCGCGGTCTTTTTTTCCAGCTCGTCGCTTTCCGCGAGCAACAAATCCGCGCGGGCCAGATCGCCGACCTCGACGCGCCTTTGCACCAGGGCGCTCAACTGCCTGGAAACCTCGTAGATACGCTTGGCGAGTTCGAAGCGGTTTTCCACCAACCTGAGATTCCAAAGCGCATCGCGTACCAGGCCCGCAACCTCGTGCTTGAGGGCCCGCGCGAACAACGCGGTGCTCTGCTTCGCTTCCTCGGCCACGGCCCTGCTCGCCGCGCGCTGGCCCCACATCCATACCGGAATCTGATAGCCGGTCTGTATTTCCACCTCGCCGCGATCGTTGAACGCGCGGTCGTCGATCCATTGCAGATAAATCGAGGGATACCCCGCGATCCAACTGGCGCTGCGCCGCTCCAGGGCTTTCGCCTCGTCCTCGAACGCCGCGACTAGCACGCTTTGCGGGTATTTTTCGAAAGCGGCCTCGATGACCTGGCCAAGATTCAGCGATTCGTCGAAAACCAACTCATCGTAACGATCGACGATCCGCTCTTCGGAGGCGACGGGCGCGGCCGCGAAGAAACAAGCCGCACCCGCCGCACACACTAAAAGCTTCATGATATTTTTCTCCCAAAATCGCGAGTCGGGACGGCGGTAACTGCTGCGCATGCTCGACGGACAGCGCCCCCCATGCCCGGTTGCCCGACTCCTCCACTCGGTTCTTTTCATCGACGGCCGCCCGCCCCGCAGAGCAAACGCCCGATCGAACCGGAAACAGAGCGCGGAAGTCCGTTAAAGGATTCTTAAAGACTCAAGAAGCAAAAGGCGGCGCGCGCGGAGCGGCATTGCGGTAGAAATGCGGGGGCGGAGGCGGCGACTCTCCGAAAAAAGGCGGGTCGGCAGCCGGCGGCCGACGGACCGGCGCGGCCGCGGCGGGAAGGCAAGGCTGATCGTCCGCCCCCGGCAAAAGCCCGGCTTTATCGATCTCGCCCCGAAGCCCGGCCTGGATGCCGACGACGATGTCCTGATCGAGCGGCGACACATCGGCCTGAACCAGGTTCTTCCCGCTTTTGGAGAGGAATTCCAATCCCGGCATGTGCAGAAAAGCGTTCGTTTCGCCGGCCGTGTGCGCATGCACCCAAGGCGCGATGACTTGCATCAGCGTCAAGAGGGTCAGGAGGATCAGGCGTGGAACGGGCGTGGTCACCATTCGACAATCGGACGGCCGGTAAATGTTTGAACAGTATAGTCCTGATGGAACGCCGAAAAAAATACGGCGACAAATCGAGCGCCGCAGCGCGCTTTCGCCGGGCTCTCCGAAATCGCCGAAGCCGGCGGGCATAGCGCTCAGAGCAGGTCGCGCCTGCGCGAGGATCGGTCCTGCCGGGTCAAACCCAGACGCCGGGCGATGTCCAGCGCTTCTCGATATTCCGCCGCGGTGATGGGACGGGCCAGCTCCGGCCGCTCGCTCGCCCGGTAGCAGGGATAGTACTGCCCCATCAGATTGAGATAAGTCTCCGTCGAAATCTCGCGGGCGATGAATTCCAGAACCTTTGCCGTCCCGGCCAGTCCGGCCGGAAGAACCAGATGGCGAACCAGCAGCCCTCGATAGGCCAAGCCATTTTCATCCAACCGCAGGTCGCCCACCTGTCGGTGCATTTCCTTCACCGCCGCCCGGTTGACCTCCCAATAATTCCGCACATGGGAATAGCGGTGGGCGATAGCGGAATCGCCGTATTTCATGTCCGGCATGTAGATGTCGATGACGCCGTCCAGCAGAGCGAGCGCCTCGGGGCTGTCGTAGCCGCCGGTGTTGTAGACCAGGGGCAGCTTGAGCCCTCGTCGGGCGGCGATCAGCGTCGCTTCGAGGATCTGCGCCACCACATGGCTGGGCGTGACGAAATTGATGTTGTGGCAGCCTCGCGCCTGCAAGTCCAGCATCATCGCCGCCAGTTCGTCCGGCTCGACCTCGCGGCCCTCGCCCTTCTGGCTGATGTCCCAGTTCTGGCAGAACTCGCAGCGCAAGTTGCACCAACTGAAGAAAATCGTTCCCGAGCCGTTCCGTCCGCGCAGCACGTCTTCTTCGCCGTGATGGGGACCGTAGCTGTAGACGACGGCGCGCGCCCCGGTCCGGCACACCGCGCCCTGGATCGTCCGCCGCCGGTCGACCCGGCAATAGCGCGCGCAGAGATCGCAGGATTCAAGGTGCGCGCGGGCGATGCGGGCCCGCTGCTCCAATTCGCCGCTTTCAAGCAGGGCGAGATAAGCGGCTCGAAAGTCTTTCGGGAGGTTTTTCGCTGAATTCATCCTAAAAACCGCCGTTGAATCGACGAAACGGCCGCTAGGCCACGCCGGCCCTCTCCCCAACCCCTCTCCCGGAGGGAGAGGGGTCAAACGCCCTTCGCCCTCCGGGAGAAGGACCGGGGATGAGGGCTTTTCAGGTTGTTTCCAGCGGCCGGATTCAGGTTCATGGCCGTACGGCTCAAAAAAGCGATCGGCGCCTCGCGCTCTCAACTGTTTGAGACAGGCATCCGGCGGCTTCGTGGCGCGAGGCGGTAAAAAAATTTGCCGCCCGCGGCGGGCTTTTCTCAGTTCAACCCCAGGAACGGATAAGTCCGCAGTTGCTCCCGCGTCCACAGCGAAAGTCCGCCGCGCTGACCGACCGTTTCGACGGCCAGTATGGCATCGGGATCCCGGAAATCGATCCAGCCCGACGTTCCGGTCTCATTCAGCTTGCCCAGCAGGAATTCGTCGAGAAAACGCTCCTCGTTCTGGCTGGACAGGCGCCCGGCGAATCCGCGGCGATGCATGCGCGCGTGGAATCGCGCGCCGGACAGTTCCGGCAGCCAGCGGACGGCGGCCTCCCGCGCTTTCGCCTCGAACTCCGCCGGGGTTTGAAAGCCGAACAGGACCGTCAGGGGAATCGCGCGGGAAATGCACTGCGTGAAAATTTCGGGCTCTTTGGCGGACCAGTCCTTCAGTATCCGCAGAAATCCTTCCGCATCGTCGACTTTCATCACCAGCACATTGAAATAATCGGTTTTCCGCACCGAAGCGATCGGCTCGAGCAGATCGCAGGCGCGCCTGAACCCATGCTCGAACACCGAAACGACGACGTTCCAGTCGTGCATACCGCCTCCTTCGACAGTGGCCCGAAATTCGGAATGGCCGGCCGGCGCGATTCGCCGCGCTTATTGTTCATGGCCGATTCAACCCCGAAAAGTTCCCGCGGAAACGGGGCGGTTCGAACATTCCGGCGTCTTCATCTACGCTTTGACGAGACCGGGCGGCATGAGCCGGGAAAGATGGCGGGCTGTTTCGGCGGTGTTCGGCCGCTTGTTACACTTTGAGGAAGGACTCGGTTCATCGGGAACAAGAATGAAAAAAAGAGTGCTGGCTTTAGGATTTATCCTTTCGACTTCGGCGGTTTACGGAGACTCCGCCGTTTATCGGTCGACGATCGACGGACGCATCGGCCTTCTGATCTCGGTGGAAGCGGACCACGATCGGTTTCGCGGCCGGATCCGGTACGACGGCGGCGGCGCGGAAAGCCTGAGATTGGAGGGAACCGCCGGCCAGGAAGGCGGTTTCGAGTGGAACGAAATATTGCAATCCCGCCACGAAACCGAAGATAAACGCACCGGCACGTTCCTCGGACGCTTCACGGAAAACGGCAAAACGGGCGAGGGAATCTGGAACGGCCCCGACGGCCGGAAACAACGGCCGTTCACGCTGGAGAGGATCGCAACGATTCGGGCCCTGCGCGACGAAGACGTCGATGCCGAGACAGAATACCCGGTGTTCGACGAACCCCGGTTCGCCCGATTGAATGAGCGGCTGGAAGCCGAGGCGCGGCAAACCCTTGCCGAAAACGCCCAGTCGGTGCGTAGCTGGCGCGAGGAGATGCAGGATGTTTCGGAACCGGAAAGGCTCGACCACTTAACGGCACAAACGTCCTGCGATATCCAAATCGCCGGCCCCGATCTGGTCAGCATGCTGTGGACTCATTACGAATACTCCGGCGGCGCTCACGGCAATACGAATTTCGACACCGGCAATTACGTCCTCGGCGCGGAGGGATCGGTTCGGAAGATCGGACTGTGGGACTTGCTGGAAAAATCGCCGAAGACGTTGAAGAAGCTCTCGGCGATGCTGACCGCCGATCTCGAGCGGCAGAAAGCGTCGTGGGTGATCCAGGGACAGATCAAGAACTTCGTCCAAGACTTGGGCAAGGCGTCGATTCCCGTAACGGTGATCCCGGCCGGACTCGTTTTTCATTTTTCACCTTATGCGGTCGGTCCTTACGTCGAAGGGAGTTTCCGGGTAGTCATTCCCAAGCGTTCGCTCGCCGAGTTCCGCCGCCGGAATGGGCCGCTCGCCGCCCACGGGCCGGACTTTTAGATTTTCCTCGAAATGAAGCCGCTGCGTTCCGAAATGCCGCACGGCCCGGAACGTTAGCCGGCGCGGCCGAAGCCCGGCGCCAACCGAGTTCTCCAGCAAGACATCTTGCGTGAATGGCGTTATCTTTTCGAATTCCCGTCTTTTTGCACGAGAATGCACATGCACACTTTCGAATCGGATGGACAAGACGACGGCGCGTCGATCCGCCCCCCGGCCCGGACGCGCGATGCGTAACCTCTGGCGCGCGGACGCCGGTCCGCGAACGATGACGATCGCGCGCCGCGCGCCGGCCCGGAATGCGCCGCCGGACAGACGGACACCGTCGGACCTGGCCGATCTGTCGCCCGCCTATTTCGGCATGGTCATGGCGACGGGCATCGTGTCTCTCGCCGCGCATCTGCTGTCCATGCCGGGCGTCGCGCAAATCCTGTTCCGGCTCAACATGGCCGTCTACGGCATACTGTGGCTGTTGACGCTCGCGCGCCTGATCCGCTATCCGCGCCGTTTCTTCGACGACATGGCCGATCATCTCCGCGCGCCCGGATTTTTCACGACGGTGGCGGGTTCCTGCATCCTCGGGAGCCAGTTCGTGATTCTCGCCGACAGCGTTCGGACGGGGATGG
Organism: Methylocaldum sp. MU1018; assembly: GCF_053646775.1. Classification (NCBI taxonomy): domain Bacteria; kingdom Pseudomonadati; phylum Pseudomonadota; class Gammaproteobacteria; order Methylococcales; family Methylococcaceae; genus Methylocaldum; species Methylocaldum sp. MU1018. The sequence continues at coordinate 53,895 of NZ_CM132195.1, read as the reverse complement.
CGTTCTGGTTCTTGGCGATCGCACTCTGGGCCGGGCTCACTTACACGATCTTCACCGCCCTTACGGTCAAGGAACACAAGCCTGCGCTGGATCAGGGCATCAGCGGCGGCTGGCTGCTCGCGGTGGTCGCGACCCAGTCGGTCGCCGTGCTCGGCGCCTTGATCGCCGCCCGCCTCGACGCAGCCTACCGGCAGGAACTGAATTTCGTCGCGCTCTCGATGTGGTTATGGGGCGGCATGCTGTACATCTGGATCATGTCGCTGATTTTCTATCGCTGTACTTTCTTCCGTTTTTCCCCCGGCGATCTCTCGCCGCCCTACTGGATCAACATGGGCGCGATGGCCATCTCCACCCTGGCGGGATCGCTGCTGATCCGCAACGCGTCCGATGCGCCCTTCCTGCTTTCGCTGCTTCCGTTTCTCAAGGGCTTTACCGTTTTTTACTGGGCGACGGGCACGTGGTGGATACCCATGTTGCTGATTCTCGGCGTATGGCGCCACATCTACAGGCGCTTCCCTCTACGATACGACCCGCTTTACTGGGGCGCGGTCTTTCCGCTCGGCATGTATACCGTCAGCACGCACGAAATGAGCCGGGCGATGACGCTCGATTTCCTCGGATTCCTGCCGGCGGTTTTTTTGTACGCGGCGCTGATTGCGTGGGGAACCGCATTCGGCGGCCTCGCTTTCAGCCTGTTGCGCCGGCTTGCCGCGTTCCGGACTTAGCGCAGCATCGGCGAATCCGGCGGTGCCGGCCCCCCGCTCGAGGGACCGGCCGGCCAAAACTGGGGTAAGATGGCCCCGTACCACGGGAGCGAAGCCGTTTTCACCCGGCCGCCGCGCACGGCGCTCGCGGGCGAGGCGGGAAGCCATGCCGGGCATCCTTTGAATCGGTCGAGTTTTCCGTTCCATCGAATCATTCTGGCGAAACCCAGGGGAGGAATCCAAACCATGGAATACAGATCCTTCGGCGGCTCCGGACTGAAAGTCCCGGTTCTCAGTTTCGGCACCGCGACCTTCGGCGGCGGAAACGACTATTTCCGCGCCTTCGGAAGCAGCGATGTCCGGGAGGCCACCCGCTTGGTGGATATTTGTCTGGACGCCGGCGTCAATCTTTTCGACACCGCGGACACCTACTCTCACGGCTTGTCGGAAGAAATCCTCGGCCAGGCCATCGAGGGGCGCCGGGATAAGGTTCTGATTTCGACGAAAGCGACCTATCCGATGAGCGACGACCCCAACGACCGCGGCACTTCGCGCCATCACCTGATACGCTCCTGCGAAGCCAGCCTGCGCCGGCTGAATACCGACTACATCGACATCTACACCATGCACGGCTTCGACGAACTGACGCCGGTCGACGAAACCCTGCGGACGCTCGACGATTTGGTGCGGAGCGGCAAGATCCGCTATCTCGCCTGTTCCAATTTTTCCGGCTGGCACCTGATGAAGTCGCTGTCCCTCTCGGAAAGGCACGGCTGGTCCCGCTACGTGGCCCATCAAGCCTATTACTCGCTGATCGGACGCGATTATGAATGGGAGCTGATGCCGCTGGCGCTCGATCAGAAGGTCGGAACCGCCGTCTGGAGTCCGCTCGGCTGGGGAAGGCTCACCGGAAAGATTCGGCGCAACCAGCCTCTCCCGGCGCAAAGCCGGCTCCACAAGACGGCGGAAATAGGACCGCCGGTACCCGACGAACAGGTGTACCGGGTCGTCGACGCTCTGGACGAAATCGCGGCGGAAACGGGCAAGACCATCCCGCAGATCGCGATGAACTGGCTCTTGCAGCGCCCGACGGTGTGTACGGTGATCATCGGCGCCCGCGACGAGGCGCAGCTCAGGGACAACCTCGGCGCCGCGGGATGGAACCTGACCCCGGAACAGATGGCGAAGCTGGATGCCGCGAGCGAAGTGACGCCGGTTTATCCCTATTGGCATCAGCGGCACTTCCTCGTCAATCCCTGACCCGCGTCCGTGTACGGCGGTCGATGCCGCTCCTCGGGGGAGGCATCGACCCGACCCCGGCAACCGCCGACGATCATCCGGGGAGTGCGGCTTTACTTCGAAACGAGCGAAGCCGTCGCCTCGGAAGGCGGCGGGCAAGGCCGGCATTTCCGCATCCCGGTCACATCCAATCCTTCGCTTTTTTTCGGACCTGGTCGTAAAAAGCGTCCATGACATCGACGAAAGAGACGTCCTTGAGCCAGAACGGCGGAAAATCGCCGCCCTTCTTGACCAGAATGCCCGAGACCGGGGCGGATTCCGGCGGTTCCACCCCGGAGGGCAGTTTCTTGGCGCCGCGCCAATAGTCCCTGGGAACGACGGTCTCCGGCACGGCGACCGGCTGCGGGCGGTTGAAATAGGATTCCGCCGAGCACAGATCTCCCCCGTTCTCGGTCAAGGCCAGGGCCAGCGCCGCGCCCAGGGGCGTCTCCTGGAGCCGCCGGGCGAGTTCGGCGCGGGGCAGCCCGCGCAGCTCGAACAGCAGAAAGGGGTCGTGATCCAGCCGCGAGGCGAGCAGGTAATACAGCGCGGCGATATGCTTGCACGGATTTTCCGGATCGGGACAGGAGCACTGCGCCTTGATGACCTTGCGGCTCCGCGGCAGAAGATCGACCCCCAGCTCGTCGAACGGTTTCTCGATCTCGTCGGGCATTTCATTGAGCAGCAGCCGGGCGAGAAACCCCGCCCGGCTGCCGATCAGCCGGACCGCATTGTCCCAGGCGGATTCCGGCAGGGGCTGAAATTCGATGTGGATTTCGTAGACGGGCTCCTCGTAGAACCCGAGGTAAGGGCTCACCCGCCCCCGCACCCGCGCCCGGAGGCTGTTCCGCTCCACCCGCCATCCGAGAATGCGGTGGGTGCTGAGATACTGGCGCCCGCGCGTCAGCCGTTTCGGATCGACGAACGTCTCCATCGCCTCGATGAAACGCTGGCCCCACCAGGTTTTGCCGAAAGTGCTCACGGTCTACTCCTCCATCACCGCCTGGCGGTTCAGGGCGATCAGCTCCTTGAACGCCTCGTTGTCCAACCGGGTCAGCCAGGATTCGTCGTTTCCGACGATCAGCGAAGCCACCTGTTTCTTGTCCTCGATCATGCGGTCGATGCGCTCTTCCAGCGTGCCGATGGTGATGAACTTGTGGACGAAGACATTCTTGCGCTGTCCGATGCGAAAGGCGCGGTCGGTGGCCTGGTCCTCGACCGCCGGGTTCCACCAGCGGTCGAAGTGAAAGACGTGATTGGCCTTGGTGAGCGTGATGCCCACCCCGCCGGCCTTGAGCGACAGGATGAACACGCCGGGCTCGATATCCGGGTCCTGAAATTCGGAAATCATCCGCTCGCGCTTCGCCGGCGGCGTTCCGCCGTGCAGGTAATACACCGGGCAGCCCAGGGCGTCGCGCAGATATTTGTCCAGACTCGCGCCGACTTCGGCGAACTGGGTGAAGACCAGGGCGCTTTCGGCCTCGGCGATCACGTCGGTCAGCATGTCGTGGAGCCGCTCGAGCTTAGGAGAGCGCTCGGGCGTGAATTCGCTGCCGTCGCGCAGAAACTGGGCGGGATGGTTGCACACCTGCTTGAGCCGCATCAGCGCCGACAGCATCAACCCTTGCCGCCCGATGCCCTCGGTCGTCGTCAGGCGCTGCTCGACGTCCCGCACCACCGCCTCGTAGAGCGAGGCCTGCTCCTTGCAGAGATGGCAGAATTGCTTGTTTTCGACCTTTTCCGGCAAGTCCTTGATGATATTGGGATCGGTCTTGACCCGCCGGAGAATGAACGGTTCGATCAGTTGCTTCAGGGTCTCGGTCTGAACCGGATCGTTGTCGCGCTGAATCGGAAGCTCGTAGCGCTGGCGGAACTGCGCCTGCTTGCCGAGATAACCGGGATTCAGGAAATTGAAAATCGACCAGAGGTCGAGCAGGCGGTTTTCCACCGGGGTTCCGGTCAGGGCCAGGCGGTGCTCGGCATTGAGCCGCAGCACCGCCTTGGTCTGCGCGGACAGGGGATTCTTGATGTTCTGGGCTTCGTCGAGCACGATCCGCGCCCACCGGATTTGGGAAAAGAGCTTTTCGTCCCGCCGGACCAGCGCGTAAGAGGTGATGACCGCGTCGTGTTCCAGGCAAATCTGGCGAAACTTCGCAACGTCCCGAAAACGGCCGCCGCCGTGATGGACCACGGCGCGCAGACCCGGCGCGAAACGCTCGAGCTCTTTCTTCCAGTTGCCGATCACCGAGGTGGGCACCACCAGCAGGGTGGGATCTTGCCGCTTCGGTTCGACCCGCTCGTGGACCAGGCGCGCGATCACCTGCACCGTCTTTCCCAAGCCCATGTCGTCCGCCAGGCAGCCGTTCAGCCCCAGGCTTTCGAGATAGCACAGCCAGGCGAGCCCGCGCCGCTGATAATCCCGAAGCCGCGCGACCAGGCCCGGCGGGTCGTCCACCGGCTGCAAGCGGCTGTGATCGCGGAGTTTGCCCAACATCTCCAGCAACGCCCCCTGGGGATCGATCTCGAACAGATCGGACTCCTCCGCCGACTTCCGCATCAGTTCCGGCAGGCTCATGCCGCCGTCCTCGCTCCGGTGCTTGCGCCAGAACTCCAGCATCGTGCGCATCTTCTCCCGATCCAGCGTGAGCCATTGGCCGCGATAGCGGACCAGCGGCGTCTTGCTTTCGACCAGGCGCTCCCATTCGGCCTCTTCCAGGGTCTCGTTTCCGAGTGCCAATTCGTAGCGGTAGGCGATCAGGTTTTGCAGCCCCAGCGCATGCCGGGTGCCCGAATCCGAGGGCGAACGGCGGCCGGCATAGAGGCGGACTCTGGCGCGCCGGCGGCCTTGCGGGGTCCACCAAGTGGGCACCATCACGGTAAATCCGGCATCCTCCAAAACCCAGGCATCTTCCTGAAGAAACGCGAAAGCCTCTTCCAACGTCAGATCGACGCCGGTGGGGCGCGCCTCGTCCAAGCCTTCCCACAGCTTGGGATAGATCCGGGCCGCCTGCCCCAGTCCGAGCAGCAGATTCTTCTCGAAATCCGGACCGACCGGCTCGGCGAACGCCTGCTTCCCTTCGGCGCTCAGCGCCCAGTATTCGGTCAGCGGCAAGCGCAAGGCCGGATCGCGGCGCGGCGAGAGCAGGATTTCCAAGCGCCAGGCTTCGTCTTCGGAAGACGCTTCCTGCAACCGGAACACCAATTGAAGATCCGCTTCTTCGCGCCGTCCCGCCAGATTGCGCCGCCAGCCGAGCCATTGCCGGTAAAGCTCGACGTTCTCGTCGACTTTCCACGGATGGCCCGCCGGCGCGCCGTTGCGGCAAGCATTCAGCAGCGTGCCCTCGATCTTCCGGCCCAGCTTGGTGGTCGACGCCGCCTGAACGACGGTGCGGTGCACCAGGACATCGGCGCAATGCCTGAGCAGGCTGGTCTTTTCGTAGGCGAGACCGCCGGCCGTCGCGCACACCGGCGGCATCCTTTCGGCCGCCTCCCGGATCAGGCGCTCGTAACTGTCGGAAACGATTTCCCAGCCGGCATAGATTTCATAGCTTTCCGGCTGCACGGCGCGATAGAACAGCGCCGGTATGTAACGATCCTTCACGATCACCGATTTCAGCGACTGCGCAAAGTAATGCCAAAACAGCAGGTCGACGCCCGCCTTTCCCTGCGAGGTCCGGTAAACCGACACGAAACGCAGTTCGCCGAGCTGTTTGAAAGGATGGGCCAGGCGGTAGCCGTCCACTTCCCAGCGCTGTAGCGCCGCCTCGCCGGGCTCTTCGTCCGCGCCGCCCTCGAACTCCGAGGCCGTCAGCGGCAGGCCGCCGACCGTCGGCAGGAGAACCGTCTGCGGCGCGAAGTGGAACCGGCGCTCGTAGGGCGAGATGTCCAGCCCCAGTTCGCCTTCGAGAAAAGCCACCAGCTCCGCCTTGGCGAGACTCCGGGGATGACGGTTCGCGGCTCCCGAGCCCCCGGCCGGTTCGCCGTGATGCTCTACCCACAGCCAGAAATCGCCCGGCTGGACGAATTCGTCGGTACACTCGGGAATCCATGTGCAGTGCAGGACTTTCATGTCGCGTATTTCAGAAGCCCAAAATCGGCTATTTTACCCGGCAAGCGCCGGTTTGCGCCGATCCGTGAATTATTTCTCAGAATCCGTTTAAAGCCGTGACGAAGGACCTCGACCGAGATGGCCGGCGCGAAGGATCCGACGGGCACACGGCATACCGGAGAAAGCCGCCTCATGACGACACGCTCGCAACGGTTCATGAACAGCCCCGGCATCCGCGGCCAACCCGCTTCAGCCCATCCCAAACAATAAAGCATCATGCACGATCCGCCGCAACGCTTATTCATCAGATTGACCGGCTCGTTGCAAGGCGTCGGCTTCCGGCCCTTCGTCTATCGGCTGGCGCTGGCCTCGGCGCTGTGCGGCCGGGTCGCCAACACGCGAGAAGGCGTCGTGATTGAAGTCGAGGGACCCGGCGACGCAGTGCAGCGATTTCTCGCCCGGCTGACCAGCGAATTGCCGCCGCACGCCGAGATCGAGACGCTCGACGCGACTCCCATGGCGCCGGCCGGCTATCGGCGGTTCACCCTGGAACCGAGCGAAACCCGGGGCCGCCCTCCCGTCTTCGTGCTTCCGGACATCGCCGCGTGCCCGGACTGCCTGGCCGAAACGTTCGACCCGGCGAACCGGCGCTACCGCTATCCTTTCACCAGTTGCGCCCACTGCGGTCCGCGCTGGAGCATCGTGGAAGCCCTGCCGTTCGACCGCGAGCGCACCGCGATGAAAAATTTCGGGCTCTGCCCGGCGTGCCGCGCCGAATACGAAAATCCCGACGACCGCCGCTTTCACGCCCAGACCACCAGTTGTCCCGCCTGCGGTCCGCGGCTGGCGCTATGGGACAGCGACGGCCGCGAGCGCGCGGTTCGAGACGAGGCGCTGCGCCAGACGGTTTCGGCCTTGCGCGCCGGGGCCATCGTCGCCTTGAAAGGCATCGGCGGCTTTCAGCTTCTGGCCGATGCCCGAGACGAAGCGGCCGTGGCCCGCTTGCGCATCCGGAAGGCGCGGCCCTCCAAGCCGTTGGCGGTGATGGTCGCGTCGCTGGAGCGGGTCCGGGCGCTCTGTCGAACCTCGCCGATCGAAGAAAACGCGCTAATGGCTCCAGCCGCCCCGATCGTGCTGCTGCGGCGACGGGTGACGGAACAAAGCGCCGTCGCACCGAGTGTCGCGCCGGACAATCCTTATCTCGGCGTGATGCTGGCCTGCTCGCCGCTTCATCATCTTTTGCTGGCGGATTTCGGAGCGCCCCTGGTCGCCACCAGCGGCAATCTGAGCGGCGAACCGATCTGCACCGACGAGCGGGAGGCTTTGTCGCGGCTGGCGAACGTCGCCGACATCTTCCTGGTGCACGACCGGCCGATTCTCCGCGCCCTGGACGATTCGGTGCTGCGCGAGGTGGGCGGCCGGGAATTGCTGCTGCGTCGGGCGCGCGGGTACGCTCCGGTGGTGAAGCTTCGCCGGCCGCTGCCGTCGGTTCTGGCCGCAGGCGGGCATCTCAAGAACGCGATCGCGGCCGGCCTGGGCGACCGGGCTTTCGTCAGCCAGCATCTCGGCGACCTCGACACCGCCGAAGCCCGCGCGAATTTCGCCAGGACGGTCGCCGAAGCCGAAGCCGTTTTCGGAGCGCGGCCCGAGCGAGTGGCCTGCGACCTGCACCCGGACTATGCCTCCGGCCGGTACGCCGAGAGCTGCGGAAAACCGCTCGTCCGGATTCAGCACCACTATGCCCATGTATTGTCCTGCATGGCCGAAAACGACTTAGAGCCGCCGGTCCTCGGCATCGCCTGGGACGGACTCGGGCTGGGCGGCGACGGGACGCTTTGGGGCGGCGAATTCCTGCTGGCGGGAACGAAAGGCTTCCGGCGCGCGGCCCATTTCCGCTCGTTCCCGCTGCCCGGCGGCGAACGGGCGGCGCGGGAACCGCGCCGGGCGGCGCTCGGTCTTTTATACGAATGGATGGGCGAAGCGGCGTTCGAGCGGACGGATTTGGCGCCGGTCTCGGGGTTCGCGCCGCAGGAACTGAAAACCCTGGCGCAAATGCTGAAGCGCGGACTGAACGCGCCGCGCTGCTCCAGCGTGGGGCGGCTGTTCGACGCTGTCGCCAGCCTGCTCGGTCTTCGCCAGATCAACGGTTTCGAGGGCGAGGCCGCGATGGCGGTCGAATTCGCCGCCGAGCAGGCCGAAACGATCGAAAGCTATCCTTTCGCACTGGTCGAACCGCCGGCCGGTTCGTCATCGCGCCGGATCGTCGACTGGGAACCGGCGATGGCGGCCCTGCTGGACGATATGAAACGCCTGCCGCCGGCCGTAGCCGCGGCGAAATTTCACCGAACGCTGGCCGCCGCGGCGGTGGCGGTGGCGGAGGACATCGGAATCGGGCGCATCGCGCTGAGCGGCGGCGCGTTCCAGAATCGCGTGCTGACCGAGCTGATCGTGTCGGCTCTCGAATCCGCCGGTTTCGACGTTTTCCGCCACGGCCGGATTCCGCCGAACGACGGCGGCCTGGCGCTCGGGCAGCTCATGGCGGCCGCCCGGCTTGACAGTCCGTAGCCGGACACCATACTGTCGAACCACGTCGGCCTTCGCCGACCCAAGCCATTCGGATTGAACCATGTGCCTAGCCGTGCCCGGTCAGATCGTCAGCCTGTCGGAAGCGCCGCCGCTCGAACGCACCGGGCGGGTCAGCTTCGGCGGCGTGGTCAAGGAAATCAGCCTGGCGTTCACGCCGGACGCCGCCGTCGGCGATTACGTCATCGTCCACGCCGGCTTTGCCATCTCGCGGCTGGACGAAGCGGAAGCGGAGGCCGCGCTGGCGGCGTGCGCCGCTCTCGCCTCGATCGAGAACGGCTGAGCTCCGGCGCATGAAATATCTCGACGAATACCGCGCGCCGGAAACCGCCCACACGCTGGCCGAAGCCATCGCGGCGACGGCCACCCGGCCGTGGACCCTCATGGAAATCTGCGGCGGGCAAACCCACAGCATCCTGAAATACGGCATCGACCGGCTGCTTCCCGAACGCATCGAACTGATCCACGGCCCCGGCTGCCCGGTGTGCGTCACCCCGCTGGAAAGCATCGACAAGGCCATCGCCATCGCCGGCCGCGCCGAAGTCGTCTTTTGCTCCTTCGGCGACATGCTGCGCGTGCCCGGTTCGCGGCAGGATCTGCTTTCGGTGAAAGCGGCGGGCGGCGACGTGCGCGCCGTCTATTCGCCGCTGGACGCGCTCGACATCGCCCGCCGGAACCCGGACCGGCAGGTGGTGTTTTTCGCGGTGGGCTTCGAAACCACGGCGCCCGCCACGGCCATGGCGGCGTTTCAAGCCGCCCAAACCGGGCTGGACAACTTTTCCCTGCTGGTCTCCCACGTGCGGGTACCGCCGGCGATGGAAACCATTCTCGCCGCCCCGGGTTGCCAGATTCAGGGCTTTCTCGCGGCGGGCCACGTCTGCACGGTCATGGGTCATGCCGAATACGAGCCGATCGCCGATCGCTTCCGGGTCCCCATCGTCGTCACCGGGTTCGAGCCGGTCGATGTCCTGAGCGGCATCTATCGCTGCGTGAGACAACTGGAGGAAGGACGCTTCGAGGTCGAGAACGAATACCGGCGCTCGGTACGGAAGGAAGGCAATCCGGCGGCTCGGGATTTGATGCGCCGGATATTCCGGACAGTCGACCGGCCGTGGCGCGGGCTCGAATGGATTCCGCAGAGCGGACTGGCGCTGAACGACGAATACGCCTTTCTCGATGCGGAAAACCGTTTCGCGGTTCAGACCATCCGGGTGACCGAGCCCGCCGAATGCTCGAGCGGCTCGGTGCTGCAAGGCGTCCTCAAGCCCACCGCGTGTCCCGCGTTCGGCACCCGCTGCACGCCGGAGCATCCCCTGGGCGCGACCATGGTGTCCTCGGAAGGCGCCTGCGCGGCGTATTACCGCTACCGTTCCTCGTCGCCGGCGGAAACCGATGAGCGATAAACTGAAGCCCGAACTCGCCTGCCCCGCGCCGATCGGCCAGTACGATCGCATCGTCATGGCTCACGGCGGAGGCGGACGGCTGATGCAGCAGCTCCTGGAAAAGCTGGTGCAGCCCGCGTTCGCCAACCCTTATCTCGCCGAACGCCACGATAGCGCGGTCTTCGAACTGGGCGGCAGCCGCTTCGCCTTCACCACCGACGCCTACGTGGTCAAACCCTTGTTCTTCCCCGGCGGCGACATCGGCAAGCTGGCGGTCTGCGGCACCCTCAACGATCTGGCGATGGCCGGGGCGAAGCCTTTGTTTCTCAGCGTTTCGCTGATCGTCGAGGAGGGACTGCCCATCGCCGATTTGCAGCGCGTGCTGCACGCCTTGGCCGAAACGGCCGGGGCGGCGGGCGTCCTGATCGTGACCGGCGACACCAAGGTGGTGGACCGGGGCAAGGGCGACGGGCTTTACGTGAACACGGCGGGCATCGGCTCGATCGAGCATCGGCTGCGTATCGCGCCCGCTTCCGTACGGTCCGGCGATGCCGTGCTGCTCAGCGGCGACATCGGACGGCACGGCATCGCCATCATGGCGGAGCGCGAGGGACTGGCCTTCGAAAGCGCCATCGAAAGCGATTGCGCCGATCTGTCGGGACTGGTGCGCGATTTGCTGGCCGCCGGCATCGAGCCTCGCTGCCTCCGCGACCTTACCCGCGGCGGGCTGGCCGGCGCGCTGGTCGAGATCGCGCAGACGGCGAAGATCGCCCTCGAAATTTCGGAAACCGCGATCCCGGTGCGGGAGGACGTGCGCGGCGCCTGCGAGATGCTCGGCTTCGATCCGCTCTATGTCGCCAACGAGGGCCGCTTCATTGCCTTCGTGCCCCAACAGCAAACCGCCCGCGCCATCGAGACCCTGAAACGCCATCCGCTCGGCGAAAACGCGGCCCTGATCGGACGGGTTGGAGAGCCTTCGAACGGCATCGTTACCCTAACCACAGCCTTGGGCACCCGGCGCGTGCTCGATCTTCCGAGCGGCGAGCAGTTGCCGAGGATTTGTTAGGTTTCGAACCGCGACCGGGATCGCCAACGATGCGGTTCCTTCGTCACCGCATCCTACGGCTCTACGACACTTCCCGCTTGGCGATATCTACCCATTCCTTGTTGAGCCGGTAGCTGTGTCTCGATGCGCCTCTGGCGTCCTTGAGAATCTCTTCGAACAAGGCCCGCGCCTCCGCCGTTTGTCCGGTGCGCTTCAGCAGCAGGGCATGGCGGCATTTGACCTCGGCGCCCGCGGAATATCCGGCCAGCGCCCGGTATTCGTCCAGGGCGCGGGCCGTTTCGCCGAGCGCTTCGAGGGCGCGGGCGTAAAGCAGGTGCGCGTCCTGGTTTTCGAAATCCGGATTGGCCTCGAACAGGGTTTCGAGCGTTTCCCGCGCCCGTTCGAAATTTTTCGCCTCGACCAGCGCCGTGGCCAGGCCGAGCAGGAGATTGGGATCGGTGCGGTACATCCCGCTGAGGGAGCGCTCGTAAAGCGCGATGGCATCCTCGATCATGCCGTGTCTGAGGTATTCCTGCGCCAGCGCGCTCCGGTTGCCGATGGTGTCCGACATTTCCAGCGCTTCGCGACGCTTTCGCAGTTCCTTTTGGGGATCGAGCGCCTTCAGCAAGGTCTTCGAACCGCGCCGGGCGGCGCGGCTCTGGATGACTTCCGGGAGCAGCACCATCACCGAATAGAGAATGCAGCCGAGCAACGGCAGAAAGATGATCAGGAACACCCAGAAGAGCGACTGGCCGCGGCGGATCGCATGGACGGCGAATCCGATCTGGATGAACAACATGAAAATTCCGGCAAATTCCATCATTAAAAACAAACGGCAAAAATCTGATCGTATCATGTATGAGGTATGCCGAATCGGCGGCGTCCGCACGCGGACGATTTACGGAGTGACCCGATCGTGAAATCCGCGCAACGGCCGGGCGCCATCGTGGTCCTCCTCGGAGTCTCGGGCTCCGGAAAATCGACCGTCGGAAAACGGTTGGCCGAACGCCTCCGCTGGCCGTTCTTCGACGGGGACGACTTCCACCCCGAGACGAACATCGCGAAAATGGCGCGCCGTCAGCCTTTGACCGATGCAGATCGGGAACCCTGGCTCGACCGGCTCGCCGAGCTGATCGAAACGTCGATAGCCGCGGGACAATCCGCCGTCATCGCCTGCTCCGCGCTCCGGCAGACATATCGGAAGCGCCTTGCGCGCGGACACCGCGAAGTGGTTTTCGTGTATCTGAAAGGTTCGTTCGGGCTGATTCGCGACCGGCTCGCGCGCCGGCGCGGGCATTTCATGACGGCGGACCTGCTTCCCAGCCAATTCGCGGCGATCGAGGAACCCGCCGACGCCATCGCGGTCGATATCCGCGAATCGCCGGATGCCATCGCGGAGACCCTCGTCCGTCGTCTCGAAGACCGGCTCGGCGGCCTTCCGCGAAATACTTAGGGGAAGCTCCGAACAAGCTGATTCCGTTCGTCCTGAGTCCTTCGACCCGGCTCAGGATAGGCCTGTCGACGGACTTCATCGCAGCGTCCCTAAGTATTTTCAACGGCCGGCGCAGGTTGCCGTTCATACCGCCTCTACCTACAATCGGAGCCTTGTCCATCATCTGATTATCAGGGAGAAGATTATGCTGATGTTGTCCGTTGCGATTTTTACCTTGGTGGCGGTCATGGGGGCAGGTATGGGCATCGACGCCTTCAAGGGGCGCGGCAGCGCCCGGTCGTTCGCGTTGACGCACGGCGGCCTGGCGCTGCTGGGGTCGACTCTGGTGATCATGGCCGCATTGCAAGGCAACGCCCATCTCTACCTCGTCGTCGGCCTGGCGCTCGTCATCATCGCCGCCGGACTGTACATCTCGTTTAAACGGGCCAAGGGCATTCAACCCAGAGCCTTGATTCTGCTGCACGGCGGAATCGCGGCGACGTGCTACGGAATTCTGGCCTATTACGCGCTGTACCCTTGATTTCGGACGGTCGGCACTCCAAATTCGGGATGCCGACCGTCGTCGCTTTCACAACCGATCATTCGTATCCCGGGGTAAAATACCCGCTTGACCATGCTCATCCCTCCCCCGCTCAGCCTTTACATCCACCTGCCCTGGTGCGTGCGAAAATGCCCGTATTGCGACTTCAACTCGCATGCGGCGGACGATGCGCTGCCCGAGCGCGAATACGTGGCGGCGCTGCTCGCCGATCTCGAACGGCAGGCAACGTCGGTCGCGGGACGCCGGGTAGAGACGATATTCATCGGCGGCGGCACCCCGAGTCTGTTCGGCCCGGCCGCGATTCAAGCGCTTTTACAGGGGATTCGGTCGCGGATCGACGTGGCGGCCGATGCCGAAATCACGATGGAAGCCAATCCCGGGACCGTCGAAATCGGCAAGTTCGAGGGCTTTCGCGAGGCCGGCGTAAACCGCCTGTCGATCGGCGTCCAGAGCTTTCACGACGCGCATCTGAAAAAACTGGGCCGCATCCACGGCAGCCGCGAGGCGCGGCGCGCCGCCGAAGCCGCCCGCGCGGCGGGGTTCGGGAACTTCAACCTGGACCTGATGTTCGGCCTGCCGGACCAGACGGTCGACGACGCGCTGACCGACGTTCGAACCGCGATCGGCCTGAACCCGACCCATATCTCGTTCTATCAGCTCACCCTGGAACCCAACACCGTGTTCCACAAATATCCGCCGCGCCTGCCGGAAGACGACCGCATCTGGACCATCCAGCAAAGCTGCCAGGCGCTCCTGGCGGAGCACGGCTATCGCCAGTACGAGGTGTCCGCCTACGCCCGCGAGGATTTCCGCTGTCGGCACAACCTCAATTACTGGCGCTTCGGGGATTATCTGGGGATAGGCGCAGGCGCTCACGGCAAGATCACCGACGCGGCCGAACGAACCGTAACCCGGACCTGGAAAATCAAGCACCCGCAGCATTATCTCGAGTTCGCCGGCCGACCGGACCGGCAGGGCGGACAAGCCGTGGTCCCGCGGGACGATTTGCCGTTCGAATTCCTGATGAACCATCTGCGCCTCCGCGAAGGCTTCGCCGAAGCGGTGTTCGGCGAACGCACCGGATCATCCCTGGATGCGCTCGAACCGGAACTGTCCGGCTGCATCGCCGCCGAACTGCTGGAGCGGCGCGACGGCGCCGTTCGCTGCACCGACGCCGGCTGGAACTTTCTGGACAATGTGTTGCAGCGTTTTCTGAAATAACCCGATCAGCCTTATGCCCGCTTCATTTTCCCCAACGCCCGCCGCCGACCCGAACGCCTCGCTGGTCCGGCCGACGCTCGAAGATCTGATCCGCCTCAGCCAGCCCGCGGCCGGACTCGCGCTGGCCCGGCCGACCGCGCGCGCCTTGCAGAGCGGCCAATATCTCTCGGCCTTCAAGGGGCGCGGCATGGAATTCGACGAAACGCGGCCCTACACCCAGGGCGACGATGCGCGCAATCTGGATTGGCGCGTCACGGCGCGCACCGGCAAGCCGCATACCAAGCTTTTCCGCGAAGAGCGGGAACGCCCGGTATTCCTGACGGTGGATTACCGCTCCTCGATGTTTTTCGCGACCCGGGGCATGTTCAAATCGGTCATGGCCGCCCGGCTCGCCGCGCTCATCGCCTGGAGCGCCCGCCGCCACGGCGATCGCATCGGCGGACAAATTTTCTCCGAGGCCGAAAGCGTCGAACTCAAGCCGGAGCACGGCCACCGCTCGGTGTTGAGACTGCTCAAAACGCTGGTCGACCAGGCGAATCCCCAAACCGCGGGCGCACCGGACGCCGCCCTGCAAGACGCCCTGATGCGCTTGCCGCGCCACGCCCGTCCGGGCAGCCTAGTGTTCGTGTTCAGCGATTTCCGGCAGTTGACCGCGGCCGGCGAAGCCAGCCTAAGCCGGCTGTCCCGCCATTGCGACCTGGTGCTGGTGTTCATCTTCGATCCCTTGGAACAACGCCTGCCCACGGGTTCTCGCCGGTTCAGCGACGGCCGCCGCGATGTCGTGCTGAATGCCGATGCGCGAACCGTCGACGCCTACGAACGCTCTTTCCAAGCCCGGGAGGAACGCCTGCGCGAACTGGCCCGCCGGCACGGCGTGCGCCTCGTCCCCTGCCGGACCACGGACGAGCCTTTTCTCGTGCTGCAGCAAAGCCGCCGTCCAACCTTTCTTCGCGCCTGATCATGGAAACCCTGCCGTTACGCGACATTCATCTGCCCGACCCGATAGGCTGGTGGCCGCCCGCCATCGGCTGGTGGATCGTCCTGGCCGCAAGCCTTCTGCTGATCGCCGCCGCGGCATGGGCAATTCGCCGCTGGCGGCAAAGCACCGTGGCGAAGCTCGCCTTGCGGGAATTGAACGCGCTGCACGCGGACCCGACGCTGGCGACGACCGAAAAACTGAAAAGGCTGTCCGCTCTGCTGCGGCGGGCCAGCCTGAGCGCCTATCCCCGGGAAGACGTGGCGGGGCTTACCGGCGAAGCCTGGCTGGAATGGCTCGACCGGCCGCTCGGGCGTCCGCGCTTCTCGCAAGGCGCCGGCCGGGTGCTGCTCGACACGCCGTACCGACCGATGGGCGAAGCGGACATGGACAGCCTGGCGGCGCTGTGTCGCGACTGGCTGAAAGCCCTGCCCCGGACCGTCGTCCCGCCCCGAAAAAAAACCGCCGTTAGCGGAGCGCCGAAACAATCATGATCGAATTCGCCTGGATCTGGGTTTTTCTCGCTTTACCCTTGCCCTGGCTGATCCGCCGCTGGCTGCCGGCGGCGCCGGAGCCGGGCCGCGCGGCGCTGCGGACGCCGTTTCTCGAAGAATTCGAAGGTCTCCCGTCCGGCCAGGGCGCCGTCCGGGTCAAGCCTTACGCGCTCTGGATCGCCCTGACCGGCTGGACGTTGCTGGTCGCCGCCGCGGCCCGGCCGCAGTGGCTCGGCGAACCCCTCGAACAGTCCGTGAGCGGACGCGATCTGATGCTGGCGGTGGATCTTTCCGGCAGCATGGAAATCGAGGATTTCTTTCTCGAAGGCCGCGCCGTAGACCGCCTCACCGCGACGCAATGGGTAGCCGGCCAGTTCATCGAGCGGCGCGTGGGCGATCGCATCGGCCTGATCCTGTTCGGCGAAAAAGCCTATCTGCAAGCCCCGCTGACCTTCGACCGCACCACGGTGCACATTTTGCTGGACGAGGCCGCGATCGGCCTCGCCGGCGACAAGACCGCGATCGGCGACGCGATCGGCCTCGCCGCCAAGCGGCTGAGGGACAATCCCGCCGAACAGCGGGTGCTGATCCTGCTCAGCGACGGAGCCAACACCGCCGGCGCGGTCTCGCCCATGCAGGCGGCCGAATTGGCGGCGCGCGAGAAGCTCAAGATCTATACCATAGGCGTCGGCGCCGACCAGATGGTCGTCAGCGATATTTTCGGCACGCGCCGCGTGAATCCGTCCAAGGATCTCGACGAAGAAACCATGAACAGCATCGCCGAAAAGACCGGCGGCCGCTATTTCCGCGCACGGGACACCAACGAACTGGAACAGATCTACGCGCTGCTGGACGAGTTGGAGCCGGTGGAACGGGCCAAGCGCTTTTACCGCCCGCGGACCGAGCTCTATCCCTGGCCGCTGGCGGCCTCGCTGTTGCTGGCGGGCGTGCTGGCCATAGTCAGGCTGCGCGAATGAGAAGCCGTGACAACGTCCCCGAACCCTCGATCTGCGACAACCATTGCCCATGACCGATTTTCATTTCTTGAGACCCTGGTGGCTTATGGCGCTCGTTCCGCTCGCGGCGCTCCTCTGGGGGCTGTACCGGCGGCGCCGGAACGGCGCGGACTGGCAGGAGATTTGCGACGACGCGCTGCTGCCGCACGTGCTCGTCGGCGGGGACGGCCGCGCCGGCCGGCATCCGCTGCTCATCGCCGCCCTGGGCGGCGTCGTCGCCATCCTGGCCCTGGCCGGACCGGCATGGGAACGACTGCCGGCGCCGGCGTTCCGCAACATCGCCGCCCTGGTCATCGCGCTCGATCTCTCGTCGGCCATGAATGCCGCCGATCTCAAGCCGAACCGCCTGGAACGCGCCCGTTACAAGATTGCCGACATTCTGAGGGCGCGCAAGGACGGCCAGACCGCTCTGGTCGTCTACGCCGGCGATGCCTTTCCGGTCACGCCGCTGACCGACGATTCCGCCACCATCGCCGCACAGCTTTCTGCGCTCGACACCGGCTTGATGCCGGTGCAGGGAGCGCGCATCGATCTGGTCCTGGACTCCGCCGCCCGCCTCCTGAAGCAGGCCGGCGTGAAATCCGGCGACATCCTGCTGGTCACCGCCGGGGAGCGGGCGGCCGAGGCCGAGGACAAGGCGCGTCGGCTGAAGGCCGACGGCTACCGCATCTCGGTGCTGGGAGTCGGCACCGAGGAAGGCGCGCCGGTGCCCTTGCCCGAAGGCGGATTCCTGAAGGACGAAAAAGGCGGCATCGTGGTTCCGCGGCTCAATACCGGCGCGCTACGGAAGCTGGCCCAGACCGGAGGCGGCATTTACCGGCCGCTCACCGCCGCGCCGGACGATCTCGACGCGCTGCTGGGATTTTTCGAAAGCCATGCCGCGGCCGATACGCAGAACGACCAAACCCTGAACGTGGATCAGTGGCGGGAACACGGCGTATGGCTGCTGCTCGCCCTTCTGCCGCTGGCGGCCCTGTCGTTCCGGCGCGGCTGGCTGGGCGCCTGGCTGCTGATCCTGGCCGTCCCGGTTCCGAACGACGCTTGGGCGCTGGACTGGCAAAACCTGTGGCGGACGCCCGACCAGCAGGCCCGGCAAGCCTTTCAAGCCGAAAATTACGACGAAGCGGCGAAAAAGTTCGAAAACCCCGAGTGGAAAGCGGCCGCCGAATACAAGGCCGGGCACTACGAGGCGGCGGCCAAAATCCTGGAGACGCCGGTTTCGGCGGACGACCACTACAATCGCGGCAATGCCCTGGCGCGCCAAGGCCGTTACCGCGAAGCCATAGACGCTTACCGGAAGGCGCTGGAACTGGACCCCGAGCACGCGGACGCCCACTACAACAAGGAACTCGTTGAAAAGGCCCAGGAGCGGCAGAAGCAAGAACAGCAGGAAAAAGAACAGAAGAATTCGGGCTCGGAATCCGACTCCCCGCAATCGTCACAGGGGCAATCGGGCGACCGGGGCCGGAAAAACGAAGGCAGCGATTCGCGCGAGCAAGCGGGCCAGGAACGGAACGCCCAGCCGCAGAACGACGGCTCGGACGGCGAAACCAGCCAGCCCGAAAGCGCCGACGCCGCCTCCGGATCGGACGACGAGACGCAGGACCGGCCGGATGCGGAAGGCGAAAAAAAGCCCGAGAATGCCTCCGAACCGGAACCGGGCGAAGGCCAAGCGCAGGCTCGGCCGGCGGATCAAAACGGCCGGCGGGACGCGGCCGTCGCTGCCCCCGAAACCGGCAAGAGCGACGAAACCCGGCGAGCCGAGGAGCAATGGCTGCGGCGCATCCCCGACGATCCCGGCGGCCTGCTGAAACGCAAGTTTTATTATCAATACCGTCAGCGGCAACGAACTCAGGACGAGGAGTCGAACCCATGAACGAAACCTTTTTGTCGTACCCCTGTTCTCTTGGCCCGAGATTCGAGGCGCTGCTTCGGGCGTTTCGCCTGTGGCCGCCGATCCTGCTGCTTTATGCGGGGATCGCGTCGGCCGCAACGATCGAGGTGAGCGCCGACCGCAATCCGGTGCCGCTGAACGAATCCTTCACGCTGCTGTTCTCGGCGGAAAAAACGCCGGACGACGACCCGGATTTCACGCCGCTGGAACGAGATTTCAACGTCCTCGGCCAGGCGAAAAGCAGCCAGATCGCGATCGTCAACGGCCACCTCAGCAAACGGACTGAATGGCAGGTGACGGTCATGGCGAAACGGGAAGGCGCGCTGACCGTGCCGCCCATCGCCTTCGGTTCCGATCGCTCCGCCCCCCTGGTTCTCCAGGCGATCGGATCCGCGCCCTCGGCGCCGGCCGGCGCCGGCGAGGATCTCGTTCTCGAAGTCGAGGTCGAGCCCAAGAATCCCTATGTGCAGGCTCAGGCAATTTATACGGTCAGGGTACTGAGCCGCGTCCATTTCAGCGGCGCGGACCTGAGCGAGCCCTCGGCCGACAACGTCCTGATTCAGGACCTCGGCAAAAACCGCGAATTCAGAACCCAGCGCAACGGCCTCGAATACCGGGCGATAGAACGGAAATACGCGATTTTCCCGCAGAAGAGCGGCCCTCTCCGCCTGGAACCCCTGACGCTCGAAGCCCGGGTCGTGATGGGCGGCCGGTCCATCTTCAACTCGTTTTTCAATCAATCGACCCGCATCCTGCGGGTGCGCTCCGACCCGGTCGAACTGAACGTCCGGCCGATTCCGGCGGCCTTTTCCGGCAAACACTGGCTGCCGGCGGAACGCCTGGAAATCGAGGATTCGTGGTCGCAGAACGTCCCGCAAACCGGCGCGGGCGAACCCATCACCCGGACCCTCACGGTGCGGGCCGACGGTGCGACGGTGGGGCTGCTGCCCGAACTGGCGCCGCAGACATCGCCGCCCGCCGGGGACATCAAGCGCTACCCCGACCAGCCGCTGTTGAATGAAGAAAAACTGGCCAACGGCCTGGCCAGCGCCCGTCAGGAAAAAATCGCGCTGATTCCGGCACATTCGGGAACCTACCGGCTCCCGCCGGTGGAAATTCCCTGGTGGAACACCCGGACCGAGCGGATGGAGGTCGCCCGGCTGCCCGAGCGCACGCTGACCGTGCTGCCGGGCGCCGATGCGCCGGAAACCGCCCCGCCCGCACCCGGCCCGGAGCCGCGCGCCGCGGCGGCGCGGCCGGAATCCCCGCCGCCGCGCGATCCGCAATCCGCAGCCGGGATATGGTTCTGGCTGGCTCTCCTGTTCGGGCTGGGTTGGCTCGGAACGGCGGCGGCGTGGTGGTTCAGCCGGAACCGTCGGCAAGCGCCGGCGCCGGTCCCGCGGGCGTCGGACGATTCCGGGGCGAAACGCCGCGCTGCGGACGCGCTGAAAACGGCCTGCCTGAAGAACGACGCCGTCGGAGCGCGCCAGGCCCTGCTGGATTGGGCGGGCCGTCGTTGGCCGTCGGTCTGCCCGGCGGGATTGAACGAGTTGGAGCGCCGTTGCAGCGGCGAACTGGGGCGTGAAATCGAACGGCTCAACCGATCGCTTTATCGGAGTCCGGAGGCGGATTGGCAGGGTCAGGCCCTGTGGACGGCTTTTCGGTCTTACGCGGCGACGGACGACGAGGCGGGCGAACCCGCCGTAGCCGTCGGTTTGGAACCCCTATACAAGCTTTAGGCGAGAAATGGCACCGCCCCGCCCCATGACGCATGAACGATAATCGCATGAAGCCGACGACAACCATTCCTGTCATGGCGGGCATCGGCGCCTCGGCGGGGGGCCTCGATTCGCTGCTGGATCTTTTTCAGGCGGTCGAGCCCGGCGCCGGCTTTGCCTTTTTGGTCGCCCAGCATTTATCGCCCGATCATGACAGCAAGCTGGTGGAAATTCTCGCCAGGAACGTCAATCTGCCGGTCGTCGAAGCCGGCGAAGGGATGCGGGTGGAAGCGGACCGCATTTATGTCATTCCGCCGACGGCGGATATCAGCGTCTCGCTCGGCCGGCTGCGCCTGCAAAGCCGCGAGGGGCGTCCGCCGCCTCATTTCCCGGCCGACCATCTGTTTCTTTCCCTGGCCCGGGAATTGAGAAAAAAAGCCGTCGGCATCGTGCTGTCGGGAACCGGATCGGACGGGACGAAGGGGCTCCAGGCGATCAAAACCGGAGGCGGAATCACTTTCGCCGAGGATCCGTCCTCCGCCCGGTTCGACGGAATGCCGCGCAACGCCATCAGCGCCGGCGGCGTCGACTTCGTGCTGCCGCCGAAAGAGATCGCCCGGGAACTCGCAAACCTGGGCCGGCGGAGCGATGCAGCCGCCGCCCCGGAGTTCCCGCTGTACGACGAACAGGATTTGAGACAGATATTCCGCATCATTCTGGATATCTGCGGACTCGATTTCAGCCAATACAAGCGCAAAACCCTTTTACGGCGGCTCGCGCGCCGAATGACGCTCAAAAAAATCCGAAACGCCTCCGATTATCTCGTCCTGCTGCAGACCCAGCCCGCCGAAGTCGAGGCGCTGTGCCAGGATTTCCTGATCCGGGTCACGGCGTTCTTCCGCGACCCCGAGGCCTTCCGGGGCCTGAAAACGGAAGTCTTTCCGCGTCTGCTGCAAGACCGCTCCAACGGCGATCCGATCCGCATCTGGGTGCCCGGCTGCGCGACCGGAGAAGAAGCCTATTCCATCGCCATGGCGCTGCTCGAATTTCTGGACGAACACAAGGCCGACATTCCGATCCAGATTTTCGGCAGCGACATCAATCCTCGGGCCATCGGTCTGGCCAGGGCGGGACGCTATTCCGACGCGATCGAACGCCATATCTCCGAAACGCGGCTCAGGCGTTTCTTCATCCGAACCGACAGCCATTATCAAATCATCCCGGCCATCCGGGAATCGTGCGTCTTTGCCGAACACAACGTGGCGCAGGATCCGCCGTTCTCCAAACTGGATCTGATCAGCTGCTGCAATCTCCTGATTTATCTGGATCCTCTCTTGCAGAGGCAGGTCATGTCGACCTTTCATTATGCGCTCAATCCGGGTAAATTCCTGGCGCTCGGGCCGTCCGAAAACGTCGGCCCCCAAGGTTCGCATCTGTTCGAATCTTTAAATAAAAATTGGAGTATTTACGTGAGAAAGAATATTCCCGGACGAATGTTGCTGGACTTCGGCGGGAAAGAGCAGCGGATACTTCAGCCCGAGAAGACGTTGGCGGAAACGGCCGCGCCGCTCCAAAGCTCCGGATCGGCCCAGCGCCAGGCCGACAACATCCTGCTGGCGCGCTATGCGCCGGCCGGAGTACTGGTCGACGACGATCTGAACGTCCTTCAGTTTCGCGGCCATACCGGGCTTTTTCTCGAACACCGGCAAGGCGCGGCCAGCTTGAACCTGAAGAGCCTGACTCAAACCTATCTTTTTATCGAGCTGTCGGAAGCCGTGCAGGAGACGCGCTCGAACGGACAACCGGCCCGGCGGGAAAACATCCGCATCAGCAGCGACGGCGAAGAACGCTACATTCACCTCGAGGTGCTGCCGCTCAACGATGCCGAAGGCGGCACGTCTTTCTTCCTGATATTGTTCGAAAATTCGCCGGCCCGGTTCCGGATCGGCGGCCCGGGCGAATGGCTGCGGCGCATTTCCCGGACTCTGGCCCGACGCAGTGCTCCGTTCAAGCCGCAGCCCGGAGAGCGATCCGGATTATCGGAGCTGAGGCGAGAGCTCGACGCCACCCAGCGCCATCTGCAATCCGTCACCGAGGCCCACGCCGCCTGTCAGGAAAAGCTGCGATCGCTGGAAGAAGAGCTGTTGTCCGCCCATCAGGAATTCCAGAGCACGAACGAAGAGCTCGAAACCGCCAAGGAAGAATTACAGTCCGCCAACGAGGAATTGGCCACGGCGAACGAAGAACTGAGAGTGCGCAATCACGAATTGAGCCAGGTCAACCTCACGCTCAAAAACGCGCAGGATTTCAGCGACGCGATTCTGGGCACCATGCGCGACGCGCTGGTGGTGCTCGATCGCGAGCTCCGCGTACAACGCGCCAACCGGGCCTATTTCGACCTGTTCCGCACCAAGCCGGAAGCCGTCCAGAACAACCGACTCTACGACACCGGCCACGGCTTATGGGATCGGCGGGAAATCAGGGAGTCGCTCCAAATCGTGGCGCAAGGCGGGCGGACCATCGAGAACTACGAGGTAATCCTGGCCTGCCCCGAAACCGGCGAACGCATCCTGAACCTGAGCGCCTATAAACTGCTCGGAGAGGATCATCTGAACGATCTGATCCTGCTGACGATTCAGGACGTCACCGAGCGGCGCGGCATCGAGGCGGCCTTGCGACAGCGAAGCGAGATTCTCGACCAGGCCCACGAAGCCATTCTGATATGGGAACTCGGCGGCGGAATCCGGTATTGGAACCGGGGAGCGGAGGAACTGTACGGGTTTAAACGCTCCGAGGCGATAGGACAGATCAGTCACGCCTTGCTGAAAACCGAACGCGGCATCGATTCCGAAGAATTCGAGCGAATACTCGCCCGGGATCGGCAGTGGGTCGGCGAGGTCGTCCATACCACCCGCGCCGGAAAGCGGATCATCGTCGACAGCCGCAACACGGTCATGCTTCAGCGGAGCAAGCCGCCCCTCGTGCTCGAAACCAATCGCGACATCACCGGGCGCAAGGAAATCGAGGAATCGCTTCGCGAGGCCGACCGGCAGAAGGACGAATTTCTGGCCATGCTCGCGCACGAATTGCGCAATCCTCTCGCGCCGGTCCGCAACGGGCTTCACATCCTGCAGACGGCCAGCCCGGACAGAGTTCCGGTCAAGCAGATCCACGAGATGATGGACCGGCAGCTCACCAAGTTCACCCGGATCGTGGACGATCTGCTCGACGTGGCGCGCATCACGCGGGGCCAGATCGAGTTGCGCGAGGAAGTGATCGATCTCGTGCCGCTGATCGTCCACGTGCTGGAGATCGTGAGATATCAGATCGACTCCCGCCGCCACAAGCTCGCACTGGATCTGCCCGGCCATCCGCTGCTGATCCATGCGGACCCCACCCGCATGGAGCAGATCGTCGAGAACCTGCTCTCCAATGCCGCCAAGTACACGCCGCCGGGCGGCCACGTCGAAGTCACGCTCCAGGCCGTCGGAAACGAAGCCGTGCTGCGGGTCTGCGACGACGGCCGGGGCATCGGCCCCGAGGCGCTGCCGCGTATTTTCGATCTTTTCGTGCAGGCGAACAGAGGCCTGGACCGCATGGAGGGCGGGCTCGGCATCGGGCTCACCCTGGTGCGCCGGCTGGTCGAACTGCACCGCGGCCGGGTCGAAGCCAGAAGCAGTGGACTCGGCCTCGGAAGCGAGTTTTGGGTATATCTGCCGTTATGGCAGGAAGCCGAAACCGGACATGGCCCGCGCAAGACAAGCGCCCTGCGATCCGAGCCGATCGCGTCGCCGCGCCGAATCCTGATCGTCGACGATAATCACGATGCCGCCGAGAGTAGCGCGCTGATCGTCGGTGCCTCCGGACACACGGTCGAAGTCGCTTATGACGGACCCACGGCGCTGAATATCGCGGCAAGCTTCAAGCCCGAGGCGGTATTGCTGGATATCGGGCTGCCCGGCATGGACGGCTATGATCTGGCCAGGCGCCTGCGGAGCTTGCCCGGCATGGAAAAAACGCTGCTGGTGGCGATCAGCGGCTATGGCACGAAAGACGACCACCGCGCCTCGGAAGCGGCCGGCCTGGATTTCCATTTGGTCAAGCCGGTCGCCCCCGATGAGCTGGCGCGCATATTGGCCGCGCCGGCGGACATTCGCTGAACCGAACCCCGGGCCTCTCACCCCAGGTTCTCGACCAGGCGCCAATACGACCGCATCCGGCGATACGTGCAGCGTTCGTCGGGCGACGCTTTGAACCGAGGATGGGCGAGCAGCCCGTCCAGACAGGCGGCGATGCGCCCGGCCGTGGCCGGCGAAGGGCTTCTGGCATATCGCATCAAAAGAAAACGCAAGGTCTCCTGCAACGAATCGGGCGGCGCCGCATCGGCGCACAGGCGGCTCTCGGCAATCATGAATCTCTCCTCGGCGTTTTGACACGTGCGCTGTCCGGCGTTCAGACTGACCAACAAAAGGCGCTTGACGAGATCTTTCGAAGGCGGATCCAGGCAGCAAAAATCCTCGACGTGCAGATTTCCGTTCTCGAACAGTTCGATCAGCTTGACGGCGGACATTTGCAGTCGCACGCCACCGGCGGGTTGCTCTGAAAAAGATGTCGGAGTGACGAAATCCACGGTACGGCTCCTGCAAGCAAGCGTAATGAATACGCTTCAAATGATAATCGTTCTCATTTATATGTCAAATCGTTTCGGCGCGCCTCCGGACCGTCCGGCTTTCTCGCTCGGCAAGATTCGGTATCTATACTTGAAGGGATGACGGGCGCCGGACCGTGCGAAACGAAATTTCCGGGGGCGCGGCCGTCGTCGAATCACCCTTTCAGCCGAATAAGAATGTCGATGAAATTCAAGAATTACCTCAAACTTCTAGTGTACAAGGACGGCTCCGATCTCTATCTCACCGCCGGCGCCCCGCCCGCCGCCAAATTCCAGGGGAAGCTTACGCCGATCGATAGCGTCCAGCTGACCGACGAGATGATCAAGGAAATCGCCCATTCGGTCATGGACGAAAGCCAGCGCCGGGATTTCGAACAGCGCCCGGAGATGAACCTGGCGATCAGCGAAGAAGGCGTGGGGCGTTTCCGCGTGAACATCTTCAAACAGCGCAACGCCCATGCGATGGTGGTGCGGAACATCAAGGTCAATATTCCGAAGGCGGACGATCTGGGCCTGCCGGAGGTCCTGAAGAGCGTCATCATGGAAAAGCGCGGGCTGATCCTGTTCGTCGGCGCGACCGGTTCCGGCAAATCGACCTCGCTGGCGGCGCTGATCGACCATCGCAACAGCCACTCCGCCGGACATATCATCACCATCGAGGACCCGATCGAATTCATGCACCCCCACAAGAAATGCCTGGTGAATCAGCGCGAGGTGGGGGTCGATACCCAGACCTACGAGGACGCCCTCAAGAACACGCTCCGGCAGGCGCCCGACGTCATCCTGATCGGCGAGATCCGCTCCCAGGACACGATGGAATACGCCATCAATTTCGCGGAGACCGGCCATTTGTGCCTGTCGACCCTGCACGCCAACAACGCGAACCAGGCGCTCGACCGGATCATCAATTTCTTCCCCGAAGAACGCCGGAATCAACTGCTGCTGGATTTGTCCCTCAATCTGAGGGCGTTCGTTTCGCAGCGCCTGGTGCCCACGGTGGACGGAAAGCGCGCGGCGGCCATCGAAATCCTGCTCGGAACGCCCCTGGTCTGCGACCTGATCCGCAAGGGCGAAGTCCACGCGATCAAGGAAGTCATGGAGAAATCCGAAGGTTTAGGGATGCAGACCTTCGACAGCCATTTGGTGAAACTGTACCAGGCCGGACGGATCACCGCCGAAGAAGCCATCCGCAACGCCGATTCGGCCAACAACGTCAGACTGAAGATCAGCCTGAGCCAAAACAAACGGCGGGCTCCCGAAGAAACGTCGACGGAAGAGTCCGAGGCTTCGGAAAATCGAGGCAACGAAAGCGCTAACGGCGCTCAAACCGGCGAATCGCCATCCGGCTCGATGAATCTGAGTTTGGAGCCGGTCGGCGATGAAAGCGAAGCGGACGAGGAATCCCATTGAATCGGCTCGACCGGGAATAAGACGGACGGGTTATGCACGAACTCGCCTTGATGCACAATATACGGGACATCATCGAGGCCAGCCGCGCGCGGCAGGGTTTTCGCCGGGTTCGGACGGTGCGGATCGAGATCGGCAAGCTGTCCTGCGTGGAGCCGGACGCCCTGCGCTTCTGCTTCGACGTGGTGATGCAGGGCACGCCGGCGGAAGGCGCAAGCCTGGATATCGTCGAAACTCGAGGCCGCGGCGCATGCCGATCCTGCGGCGGAACGAGCGAACTGGAAACGCTTTACGACCCGTGCCGGCTCTGCGGCAGCCATCGGATGGACGTCGTCGCCGGCGGCGAACTGCGCGTCGAAGCGCTTGAAGTCGAGTGAATGTAGAGACCGGAAACCAGGAGAACGGCAATGTGTGCGATATGCGGCTGCGGCCAACCGGAACACGGGCATGCCCACGACCACCGCCACGATCATCACCACGAGCACGGGCTTCGCGCTCATGGCGCCGAGGCCCGCTGGCTGCGAATCGAGGAGGACATCCTCGGCAAGAACAACCGCTATGCGGCCGAAAATCGAGCCTATTTTCGGCAAAACGGCATTTTCGCCCTGAACTTCGTTTCCAGCCCCGGCGCCGGCAAGACCTCGCTGCTGGTGGCGACGATCCGAGCGCTCAAGGAGCGGATTCCGATCGCCGTCATAGAAGGCGATCAGCAAACCCATCGCGACGCCGACCGCATCCGCGCGGAAGGCGTTCCGGCCCTGCAAATCAACACCGGCAAGGCTTGCCACCTCGATGCTCACGGCGTCGGCCATGCCGTGGCGGACTTGCAGGCAAGGCCGAACAGCCTGCTCGCCATCGAGAACGTCGGCAATCTGGTGTGCCCCTCGTCGTTCGACCTGGGCGAAGCTCACAAGGTCGTCATCCTGTCGGTCACCGAGGGCGACGACAAGTCCCTCAAGTATCCGGACATGTTCCGCGCCGCCGACCTGATGGTCATCAACAAGATCGACCTGCTGCCGTATGTCGATTTCGACGTTTCGCGCTGTATCGATTACGCCCGCGAGGTGAATCCGGAGATCGGCGCGATCCGGCTGTCCGCCACCCGGGGCGACGGCCTGGACGAATGGGTCGGATGGATCGTTCGGGGCATCGGGCAAAGCCGAATCGAGTGAACCGCCGCCGGTCGACGTCGGCCTACTCCGGAGCCAGCCACTCCACCCGCCAGGCGCCCTGCTTTTCGATCGCGAGCCGGTCCCACAGCCACGGCAACAGATCGTTGAGATGCTGATCCAGGCGCCAGGGCGGATTGATGACGATCATGCCGCTGCCGTTCAGCCGCAAGGGCTCGTCGCCCGGCAATATCCCGAACTCCGCGACTAATATGTTGCGGATGCCGGACTTTTTGAACCGGCGCAAAAAATCGTCCGCCGCGGCCCGGTCCTGGATCGGATACCACACGGCGAAAATCCCCGTGGCCCAGCGCCGATGGGCGTCCTTCACGGCATCCAAAAGACGCCGCCGTTCGTCCTTGAGTTCGAAAGCCGGATCGATCAGCACCACGCCGCGCCGTTCGGGCGGCGGCAGCAGCGCCTTGAGCGCCTGATAGCCGTCGAGATGATGAATCTTGACTTGTTTGTCGCCGGCGAACTCCTCGCCGAGAATTTTCACTTCGTTGGGATGAAGCTCGGACAGCGCCATCCGATCGCCCGGACGCAAAAAGTGCCGGACGATGCGCGGCGAGCCGGGATAAAAGCGCAGCTTGCCGCCGCCGTTCAGGGCGCGCACGGCTTCGAGGTAATTCCGGACGGCCTCGGGCGCGTCTTCGACCTTCCACAAGGGCCCGATGCCGGTCTCGTACTCGCGATTCTTGCGTGCCATGGCCGAGCCGAGGTCGTAACGCCCGGCGGCGGCATGGGTGTCCAGGTAGAAAAACGGCTTTTCCTTGCGCAGCAGCGAACGGATCAGCAGAGTCAATACCAGATGCTTGAGAACATCGGCATGGTTGCCGGCGTGAAATCCGTGGCGGTAGCTCAGCATGGGCGACGAAGCCTTTTGCGGGAACGAATGGTCGGAACCGATCAAAAGTTCGGTTTTTTCTTGGCCGAATTGTAACGTTCGATGCTGTCGGCGATTTCCTGCTTCGCTTCCTCGCCGTCGTACCAGCCGTCGATCTTGACCCATTTGCCGGGTTCCAGATCCTTATAATGTTCGAAGAAGTGCGCGATTTGGGCGAGCTGGCTTTCCGGGATGTCGCGGAAGGAACTGACCTTGCTGTAGAGCGGCGTCAATTTGTCGTGCGGAACCGCGATGATCTTGCAGTCGCCGCCGGCTTCGTCGCTCATCTTGAGCAACCCGATCGGCCGGCAGCGAACCACCGATCCACTCAACAGTTTCCAGGGCGCGATCACCAAAACGTCCACCGGATCGCCGTCTTCCGACAAAGTGTGCGGCACGTAACCGTAATTGCAGGGATACTGCATCGCCGTACCCATGAAGCGGTCGACGAAAAGCGCCCCGGTTTCTTTATCGATTTCATATTTCACCGGATCGCTGTACGCCGGGATTTCGATGATCACGTTGATGTCGTTCGGAACGCTCTTGCCGGAACTGACTTTCATCAAAGACATGGGGTCGGATACTCCTTTGGCTGAGGTAAAACCGCGGGATTATAGCAATGTTTGCTCACGCGCCGGCTTGCAAAGAACCGCGGTCGGACAAGATGCGCGCGCCCGGCGAAATCGGCCGTCCGCCGCGCTGCGTCCTGACAATAGCAGATTTTCAGGTACGGAATCGTGAACCCTTTGCTTTTCAAAGCACATCCCTTGCTCTATCTCTCCGTGGATCTTCTCGTTTATCCGTCCGCGCACCCGGCAAACGATTTTTTCAGACTGATCCTGATTTACCTGACGATCAACCTTCTCTGGATGACGGCCTTGCGAATCGCGGTCCGAACAACCGCCGGAATCCGGCTGACGCCGTTCCGCGCTTACAGCCTGGCTTTACCGGGCACTTTCGCTTATGCGCCGGCGATGCTCACGGTCTTGAGCGACGTGCTGGCTCATGCGTTTCGTCTGGAGGAACGCTATATTCTGATTTTCGTCATAGGGGTAGCGGCGCAGATGCTTGCGGCTCTTTACGGCTTCGCCGTCCGTTCCGATCGGACCGGGCGGCCCGTAGGCGTGACGGCCGGTATCGCCGTCTCCTTGCTCCTCCTTTTGGCGTCGATTCCGTTCGGCTTGCTGCTGCTCGGTCTGAACGCGGTTCTCCGGATCGTTTGAGACGGCGTCGGTTCCCATTGACTTTCGCCGCAAAAGCTTTGGTCGGACTATCCCGTTATCCTATAATGGCGGGCTTTTAGCGCCCGCTCGTAATCACTGTCAATGAGGAAGGTCGTCCCGTGAGCAACAACTTTATTTTTACTTCCGAATCCGTTTCCGAAGGCCATCCGGACAAGATCGCCGATCAAGTCTCCGATGCAATTCTGGACGAAATGCTGAGACAAGATCCCACGGCCCGAGTAGCCGTGGAAACCTTGGTCAAAACCGGAATGGTGATTTTGGCGGGCGAAGTCACCACTTCCGCCTGGGTGGACACCGAAGCGCTGGTGCGCCAGGTCGTGCGCGAGATCGGCTACGACGACCCCGCGATCGGCTTCGACTGGGAAAGCTGCGCGGTGCTCACGGCCATCGGCAAGCAATCGCCCGACATCGCCATGGGCGTCGACGAATCCGAAAACCACGAACAGGGCGCCGGCGACCAGGGTCTGATGTTCGGCTACGCATCCAACGAAACCGATGTGCTGATGCCGGCTCCGATTACTTACGCCCACCGGCTGGTGCAACGCCAGGCGGAAGTGAGAAAGAAGAAATTCTTGCCGTGGCTGCGTCCCGACGCCAAGAGCCAAGTGACCTTCCGCTATGAGGACAACAAACCGGTCGCCATCGACGCGGTGGTTCTGTCCACCCAGCACTCGCCGGAGATCGATCCGAAAATCCTGCGCGAGGCGGTGATGGACGAAATCATCCTCCACGTGCTTCCGAAAGAGTGGCTGCACAAGGACACCCAATATTTCATCAACCCGACCGGCAAGTTCGTCATCGGCGGTCCGGTCGGCGACTGCGGATTGACCGGCCGCAAGATCATCGTCGATTCCTACGGCGGCATGGCGCGCCACGGCGGCGGCGCATTCAGCGGCAAGGACCCGTCCAAGGTGGACCGCTCGGCGGCGTACGTGGGCCGCTACGTGGCCAAGAACATCGTGGCCGCCGGACTCGCCGACCGCTGCGAGATCCAGGTGTCCTACGCCATCGGGGTGGCCGAACCCACCTCCATCAGCGTCAACACCTTCGGCACCGGCGTGATCGCCGAGGAACGCCTGGTGCAACTGGTGCGCGAATATTTCGATCTGCGGCCCAAGGGACTGATCCGCATGTTGGACCTTTTGCGGCCGATCTATCGTCCAACGTCGGCTTACGGTCACTTCGGCCGCACCGAAGACACCTTCACCTGGGAGAAGACCGACAAGGCCGGCGCGCTGCGCGAGGCGGCCGGTTTGTCCCCGCTGTAATGTTTTTACCCAGCCGCCGGGTAAGGCGGCGTTGCGCGGACTGAGGAGCGCTGCGACGGCGGCCCATGCACAGGCTGCCGCCAGGCTCAGTCGGCACAACCGGTTTTTCAACGGCGCTCGGTTCGTTTCCGCTGGTCGAAGCCTTTAGGCTGTCGAAACAAGACGCAAGCGTTTTGGCGGGTCGGACGGAGCACAGGAACCGGGAAAGGCGTACCGCATTTTCCCCGGCCCGAGGCGGATTTGCACCGCTCGCCGCTTCCGGCCGGACCTACCGAACCCTCGCCCGAGACGCTCTCGCCACGTTTTTGACAGCCTCCGGCTTTGTGATCCGCAGATATTCACACGATGAGGAGCATGAAACATGAACGCTGTCGTAAATCCTGATTCATCCAACGACTATCGCATCGCCGATATTGCCCTGGCCGACTGGGGGCGCAAGGAAATCGCCATCGCCGAGACCGAAATGCCGGGTCTGATGGCGGTGCGCGAGGAATATCGCGCGCAGCAACCGCTCAAGGGCGCCCGCGTCGCCGGCAGTCTGCACATGACCATTCAGACCGCGGTCTTGATCGAGACCTTGGCGGCCCTGGGCGCGGAAGTGCGCTGGGCGTCCTGCAACATCTTCTCCACCCAGGATCACGCCGCCGCGGGCATCGCCGCCGCCGGCATCCCGGTGTTCGCCTACAAGGGTGAATCCCTGGAAGAATACTGGGACTTCACTCACCGCATCTTCGAATGGCATGACGGCGGCACGCCGAACATGATTCTCGACGACGGCGGCGACGCGACGCTGCTGATCACGCTGGGTTCGCGCGCCGAAAAGGACCCGTCGCTCCTCGACAAGCCCACCTGCGAAGAGGAAGAGGTGCTGTTCGCCGCCATCAAGAAGCGCCTGGCTTCGCAGCCGGGCTGGTACTCGAAGGTGCAGGCCAACATCCAGGGCGTCACCGAGGAAACCACCACCGGCGTACACCGCCTGTACCTGATGGAACAGGAAGGCCGCCTGCCGTTCCCGGCGATCAACGTCAACGATTCGGTCACCAAGTCCAAGTTCGACAATCTGTACGGCTGCCGCGAATCGCTGGTGGACGGCATCAAGCGCGCCACCGACGTGATGATCGCCGGCAAGATCTGCGTCGTGCTCGGCTACGGCGACGTGGGCAAGGGCTGCGCGCAAGCCTTCCGCGGACTCGGCGCTACCGTGTGGGTGACCGAAATCGATCCGATCTGCGCCTTGCAGGCGGCGATGGAAGGCTACCGCGTGGTCACCATGGACGAAGCCTGCGGCAAGGGCGACATCTTCGTCACCGCCACCGGCAACGTCGGCGTCATCACCCATGATCACATGGCGAAGATGAAGAACAACGCCATCG
This sequence comes from Methylocaldum sp. MU1018, assembly GCF_053646775.1. Lineage (NCBI taxonomy): Bacteria > Pseudomonadati > Pseudomonadota > Gammaproteobacteria > Methylococcales > Methylococcaceae > Methylocaldum > Methylocaldum sp. MU1018. Next base: position 21,526 of record NZ_CM132195.1, on the reverse strand, counting down.
TCTGCAACATCGGCCATTTCGATTCGGAAATCGAAGTCGCGAGCCTGAAGCAGTACACTTGGGAAAACATCAAGCCGCAAGTCGACCACGTGATTTTCCCGGACGGCAAGCGCATCATCCTGCTGGCCGAAGGACGCCTGGTGAACCTCGGCTGCGCCACGGGCCATCCGAGTTTCGTCATGTCGAACTCGTTCACCAACCAGACCCTGGCCCAGATCGAGCTGTTCTGTCACGGCGACAAATACGAAAACAAGGTCTACGTGCTGCCCAAGCATCTGGACGAAAAAGTGGCGCGTCTGCATCTCAAGAAGATCGGCGCGCATCTGACCGAACTGACCCCGGAACAGGCGGCATACATCGGCGTGCCGGTGGACGGGCCGTACAAGCCGGATCATTACCGGTATTGATTCCGCGAGGCTACGGGTAGGGTAGTATTGGCTAACCTACGTTCAATGTTCGGACCCCACGAAGAAATCCTGCCTCGTGCAGGATTTCTTCTATCTGAGATACGATGACCCCCATGGAATCGCAAAAAAAATATCCGAGAATTTTCAGCCTGGAATTCTTTCCGCCCAAGAACCACGAGGCGGAAGACGCTTTCCGTACCACTCTGGCGAAACTGGCGGCGCTCAAGCCGAAATTCTGTTCGGTGACGTTCGGCGCGGGCGGAACCACGCGGGAGAAGACCTTCGAAACCGTGGTCGAAATCCAGCGGAATACCGGCATCGAGGCGGCTCCGCACATTTCCTGCATCGCCTCCACCCAGGCCAGCGTGCGGGAAGTTTTGGAGGCTTATAAGAATCAGGGCATTCGCCATATCGTCGCGCTGCGCGGGGACATGCCCTCGGGCATGCTGTCACCGGGAGAATTCCGTTATGCCAACGAGCTGGTGGAATTCATCCGGCGGGAAACGGGCGATCACTTCCACATCGAAGTGGCCGCCTATCCGGAAATGCACCCCCAGGCCGCCAACATGGAAGCCGATCTGCGCGCCTTCAAGCGCAAGGTCGAAGCCGGCGCCGATAGCGCCATCACCCAGTATTTTTACAATCCCGAAGCCTATTTCCGCTTTGTCGACGACTGCGAAAAGATGGGCATCGACATTCCCATCGTGCCCGGCATCATGCCCATATCCAACTACACGCAATTGGCCCGGTTTTCCGACGCCTGCGGAGCGGACATCCCGCGCTGGATACGAAAACGGCTGGAGGTATTCGGCGACGACCGCAAATCGATCCGCGCCTTCGGGCTGGACGTGGTGACCGACCTGTGCCGCCGGCTGCTGGAACAGGGCGCGCCCGGACTGCATTTCTACACGCTGAACCGGGCTGAAGCGGTGTTGGGGATTTGGCGGAATCTGGGGATTGCGGCGGATTGAGCCTCACGCCCACAGATCCGCCAGCGAGAAACTGATGGCGTCGAACGGCGGAACCTTGACCGGATCGTCGTCCTTGAGCGTTGCGATGAGCAACCAGCCTTCCTCGCGCAACGCGAAGGCTTCCAGGGTGTGTACCAGAGGATCGACGAGCCAGGTATAGGAGACGCCGTAACGGGCGTACAATGGCAGCTTTCGGGTGCGGTCTTTCTGCTCGGTCGAGGGCGAAAGAATTTCGCACACCCAGTCCGGTACCACTTCGAAACGGTGGTCTTCGGGCAGCGTCGGCATCCGTTCCCGCCGCCAGCCGGCGAGATCGGGCACGGCGACTTCGGTGTCACGAACGAAGTGGACTTCCGGTTCCACCAGAATCCACCAACCGCCGGGGCCGCCGTCGCCGTACCGAAAAGGCCCTCCGATTTTGCTCTGCAATCCGGACTCCGCCGCGGCGTGGCGCCCGGCGGGGCGGGGCTGGGTATACAGCTCGCCGTCGAGCACTTCACCCACCAGGTTTTCCGGCAGCGCGAGCAAGCGTTCGTAAGGATTCGGAGTCATCAGAGTATGAGGCCGGCTCACGAATATCTCTCCTATGCGATCACCGCGATTTTCACTTGATTCCTGTATTCGACCATGAACAACCACGACTGGTCCAGCCGCGACCTCACCGTCCTCTGGCACCCCTGCACTCAGATGAAGGACCACGAAGCCCTGCCGCCGATACCGATCAAGCGCGGGCAGGGCGTATGGCTGGAAGATTTCGACGGCAATCGTTATCTCGACGCCATCAGCTCCTGGTGGGTGAATCTATTCGGCCACGGCCACCCTTACATTAACGCCGCGCTCAGGGATCAGCTCGAATCGCTGGAGCACGTAATCCTGGCCGGATTTACGCACGAGCCGGCGGTGCGGCTGGCCGAGCGATTGACCCGCCTCGCGCCGAAAGGATTGTCCCGCTGTTTCTATGCCGACAACGGCTCGTCCGCCGTCGAGGTCGCGCTCAAAATGAGCTTCCATTTCTGGCGCAACGCCGGAAATCGCAAGAAAACCCGCTTCATCGCCCTGAGCAACAGCTATCACGGCGAAACCTTGGGTGCCTTGGCCGTCGGCGACGTAGCGCTTTACAAGAAAACCTACGAGCCGCTCTTGCTGAAACCCATCACGGTCGAGAGTCCCGACTGCTATCATCGGGAGCCGGGAGAAACCGCCGCGGATCATTCGCGGCGGAAATTCGCCGAGATGGAACGGGCGCTCGAGACACACGCGCAGGAAGCCTGCGCCGTCATCGTCGAGCCCCTGGTTCAATGCGCGGGCGGCATGCGCATGTACGACCCCGTTTATCTGAAGCTCCTGCGGGAGGCCTGCGACCGCCACAGCGTGCATCTGATCGCCGACGAGATCGCCGTGGGCTTCGGCCGTACCGGAACCTTGTTCGCCTGCGAGCAGGCCGCCATCCGGCCCGATTTCATGTGCCTTTCGAAGGGACTGACCGGCGGTTACCTGCCGCTGTCCTGCGTGCTGACCACCGAGGCGATCTACGCCGCTTTTTACGACGAATACATCAAGCTGAAAGCTTTCCTGCACTCCCATAGCTACACCGGAAACGCTCTCGCATGCCGGGCGGCACTGGCGACGCTGGATTTATTCGAGAAGGAGAACACATTGGCAGCGAACCGGCTGTTGGCCGATGTCATGGCCGAATCGGCGGCGTTCGAGGATCATCCGCACGTCGCCGAAGTCCGTCAGACCGGGATGATCCTCGCCATCGAGCTGGTCAAGAACAAGGCCGATCGCGAACCATACCCCTGGCAGGAACGGCGCGGGCTTCGCGTGTATCGCCACGGGCTGGCGCGGGGCGTGTTGCTGCGTCCTCTGGGCAACGTCGTTTATTTCATGCCGCCTTATCTCATCACTCCCGACGAAATCCGCTTCATGGCGAATGTCGCGGGCGAAGCCATCGATATCGCAACGGGAGATTAGAAATGCGAGTTTCCAGGCTTTATCTTCCGCAAACCCTCGAAGCGGGCTCGGTCCTTCGGCTGGATGACGAAAGCGCCCACTATCTCCGCACGGTACTTCGCCTCAAGAAAGGTGCGGATTTGACTGTGTTCAACGGCGACGGGCGCGAATATTCGGCGCGCGTCGCGACCATCGCGCGCGACGAGGTTCGCGTGGAAATCGGCGACGGCCGGAGCCGCGAAGTCGAATCCCCGCTCACCACTCACATCGGCCTCGGCATCTCGCGCGGTGAACGCATGGATCTCGCCATCCAGAAAGCGGTGGAGCTCGGCGTCAGCCGAATTACGCCCTTGTTTACCGAGCATTGCGTGGTTCGTCTCGACGACGCGCGGCGCGGAAACCGTCGCCAGCACTGGCAGAAAGTGGCGCGCAGCGCCTGCGAGCAATGCGGCCGGAATCGGGTGCCCGAAGTCGAAGAACCGGTCGAGCTGGAGGATTGGATTGCCGGACGCGAAGGTCTGCGGCTTTTCTTCGATCCGCAGGGCGCGGCCGGCTTGAAGGATCTGCTGCGGCCGGACGGATCGGTAAGCCTTCTCTCGGGGCCGGAAGGCGGCTTTGCCGAGACGGAGCGGGCCCTAGCGCGTGAGGCCGGTTTCACGCCGGTCCGACTTGGACCGCGCATCCTCCGAACGGAGACGGCCGTCCTCGCCGCCTTATCGGCGATTCAGGCTATCTGGGGGGATTTGGGCTGAAATTATGGCGGCCCCAGGCAGGGAGCGAGCGGCTGCAATCCTCGCCGGCAGCCGCCTCCAAGCTCAATCCCTGAAATTCACGTATTGCAGCGGCAATTCCAGCTTGGCTTCGCGCAGCAGGGCGATGGCGTCCTGCAGATCGTCCCTTTTCTTGCCCGTCACCCGGACCTGTTCCCCCTGAATCGCAGCCTGCACTTTGAGCTTGCTGTCCTTGATCAGCTTGACGATGGTCTTGGCGAGAGTCGAATCGATTCCCTGGCGCAAAGTCACGGTCTGGCGCGCCTCTCTGCCGGAAACCTGGGGCGGGTCGATCTTGAGACAGGCGATGTCGATGCCGCGCTTGGCCAGCTTGGTGTGCAGAATGTCCAGCATTTGCTGAAGCTGGAATTCGGTCTGCGCGCGCAGGGTAACGACGGCTTCGGCGAGACCGTAATGGGCGTCGGAGCCTTTGAAATCGAAGCGGGTGCCGACTTCGCGGTTGGCCTGGTCGACCGCATTGCTCACTTCGTGCAGATTGACTTCCGATACGATATCGAAGGATGGCATGGCATGTCCTCTCAGAATGGATGTTAAAAGCGCCGCGAGCGCTCAGAGCTTGCGGGCTTTGGCGATGACTTCATAGGCGTTGCGGATTTGTTGGGTTTTCTCGGTGGCCAGTCTGACCGTTTCCTCGGGCAAGCCCTCGGCGACCAGTTTGTCGGGATGGTGCCGGCTCATGAGTTTTCGATAGGCGCGCCTGACCTCTGCGTCGCTGGCCGAAGGCGCGATGCCCAGAATCGCATACGCATCGGCGGACGACGACGGACGCGCGGCGGCGCGTTGCCGGTTCCCTTGAGAGTTGCGGCTTCCGGCCCGGGCCGCCCGCCGTTCCGCATCCATGCGAGTTTTGATGTCATGAAACTCGAGGCGGGAGAACCTGAGCCGGTCGCAGATCCGGAGCAACAACCGTTCCGCGGCGATATCGAGCCCGCCGTCGGCATAAGCCGCTTCCAACTGGATCTCGATGAACGGACGCAACAGCGAAGACCGGTGGCGGGATTCGGTTCGAAATTGGTCTAAGGCACCATACAGCGGAAAATCCGGGCGTTTACCCTCGTTGAACAGGCGGATGGCGGTCTGGCGCATGTCGTCCGAAAGCGCCATCCGATCCATGACGGCCCGCGCGGCTTTGATTTCAGCTTCCGATACCCGTCCGTCCGCCTTGGCGACGTGCCCCATGACCGAAAACGTGGCGGTGAAAAAGGCCATCTGGACGCGGTTCTGCGCGCCGGGAATGAAACTCGCCTGCAGCAGGCCGGCGTTGCCCATGACCCGATCGAACTGGTGCCCCAAAGCGGCGCCCAGAACGGCGAATAGCGGTCCCCCCATGAAGAAGCCGAACGTCCCGCCGACGACCTTGCCGAGCCAAGTCATGATGGAAATGGTCTTTTATTCTTGCAGTAAAAGAGACAAAGTTACATGATTGACGATTATTCATAAAGCCCACGATTCTGGCTCGGTCCGTGCTTCGCGGCGCGCCAAGACGCCGCCGATTCGGCCCGAACCCCGACCCGTTTCAATCACGTTTACCGAAGAGGAACGATGAACGCTCCGGAAATCCTATATGAGAGCTCGCTGCGAAGCTTGCATCTTCGCGGTCGCGGCAAGGTCCGCGACATTTACGACATCGACGGCGATCACATGCTGATCGTCACGACCGATCGCCTGTCCGCATTCGATTGCATTCTGCCCGATCCCATTCCCGGCAAAGGCCGGGTGCTGACGTCGGTTTCCAATTTCTGGTTCGGAAAGCTCGGGCACATCATTCCCAACCATTTGTCCGGCCTGCCGCTGGACCGGGCGCTCTCCGACCCCGCCGAGCGCGCTCAAGTCGAGGGCCGAGGAATCATCGTCAAAAAGCTCAAGCCGCTCCCGGTGGAAGCCGTGGTGCGCGGCTATCTGATCGGCTCGGGCTGGAAGGACTATCAGGCGACCGGCGCGGTTTGCGGGATTCCGCTGCCGCCGGGATTGCAACTCGCGGAGAAACTGCCGGAGGCCATTTTCACGCCGTCGACCAAGGCGGAATTCGGCCGCCACGACGAAAACATCAATTTCGAGAAAACCGTCGAGCTGATCGGAAAAGACCTGGCGGAACAAGTCAGGCGCATCAGCCTGAAACTCTACACGGAAGCCGCGATCTATGCCCTCGACCGGGGCATCATCATCGCCGATACCAAGTTCGAATTCGGCCAGGACGATTCCGGCCGGCTGTATTTGATCGACGAAGCGCTGACCCCGGATTCGTCCCGTTTCTGGCCGGTCGATCAGTACCGGGTCGGCATCAGCCCGCCCAGCTTCGACAAACAGTTCGTGCGGGATTACCTGGAAACCCTGACCTGGAACAAACAGCCTCCGGCGCCTCGTTTGCCGCCTGAAGTGATTGCCAGAACCGCCGAAAAATACCGGGAAGCGGAAGAGCGCCTGACCAAACCCTAGCACATCGACAAAACGGGTTTGAGCTAAATGGTTTTGACCCGATAATATATGGCTCGATTTTGAACAATAGGGTGCATGATGAAAAACCACTCGAGCCGACGCTTCGCCTGGCTGTTATCGACCATCGTCTCGGCCGCTCCGAATGTGGAGGCGGCCGAATCGCTCGAAGATTTTCAGACCTGGGGCAACATCACTGCGGTCGGCGGTTTCGGGTTCGTCGATCCGAAACTCAAGAACGTCCGTTACTGGCTGGAAGGCCAGGGCCGTTTCGGAGAAGAAACCACCCGCCTGTCGCAAAGCATGGTGAGACCCGCGCTGGGTTACGCGCTCAACGACAGGGCGAGCGTTTGGCTCGGATACGCCTGGATTTTCACCGATCGGCCTTTTACCCGGCGACGCTTCGACGAAAATCGTATCTGGCAGCAACTCCTATGGACGCAGCCGACGGCATTCGGGAGCTTCAGCAGCCGGACCCGATTCGAACAGCGCTTCATCGAAACCGGCAGCGACACAGGCTGGCGTTTTCGCCAGCTCGTGAAACTGTCCGTTCCGCTCTCTTTCGCGCCGGACTTCAGTCTGGTGGGCTGGGAAGAAGTGTTCGTCAATATCAACAAGACCGATTGGGGCGCGGACGACGGGCTCGACCAGAACAGGGTGTTTGTGGGCCTGGGCTATAACTTCGACAAACACATCAAAACCGAAATCGGCTACATGAATCAATATATTCGCCGAGCGGAGGCGGCGGACCGGATCAGCCACGTGTTGTCCGTCAGCCTTCTGTTGAACTACTGATCCATCGACCGGCGCCGGGCCGGTTCGCGGTCACGCTCCGCCGGAAAAACGGTCCGGAAAGATCGCCGCCGCGCCGTCCATATCGCCGGTCTCCCGGTAGGTCAGCGGTTCCGCGTCCGGCCGAGACAACACGCCGTTGACGACGCGGCCCAGCGCCAGCACATGATCTCCGGCCGGACATTCTCCGGCCAGAGAGCACTCGAACCAGGCCAGCGCGTTTGTCAGAAGGGGCGCGCCGCCGTATCCTTTTCGCCAGCTCGCGGAGGCCAGTTTGCCCGCACCGGCGGGACCGCCGAAATGCCTTGCCACATCCATCTGTTCCCGGCTCAGCACGTTGACCGAAAACCACCCGCCTTGCCGGAGCAAGCGGTAAGACGAATGGCGGGGATTGATGCTCAATGTCAGCAGCAAGGGGTCGAAAGACGCCGGCATGACCCAGGCCGCCGTAAAAGCGTTGTACCGGTCGCCGGCGGCGACGCCGATGACGTAGACGCCGCAGGTGATACGTTTGAATAAATCGGCTATGGCCTGGCTCATGCTCATCTCTCCGGGGACCCGTAAAATCGCTCGTCGCGGCTCTATAATAGCGCCATCTTGACTTTGGACCAGCGCAGCATGAGCAAGCTCACCCACTTCAACGCATCGGGCGCCGCCCATATGGTCGACGTCGGGGACAAACCGTCCACTCGGCGCGCGGCGGTCGCCGAAGGCTATATCGAGATGCATCCCGAGACCCTCGATTTGATCGTACAGGGCGGCCACAAGAAAGGCGATGTGCTGGGCATCGCCCGCATCGCCGGCATCATGGCCAGCAAGAAGACCGCGGAACTGATCCCGCTCTGTCATCCGATCACGATTACCAATGTGGATGTGATCCTCGAACCGGAACCTGAAAATCGACGGGTACGCTGCGAAGTCACGGTCAAGACGACCGGGCAAACCGGCGTCGAAATGGAGGCGCTCACTGCCGTGCAGGTGGCGCTTCTCACCATTTACGACATGTGCAAGGCGGTGGATCGCGGAATGACCATTCAGTCGGTTCGCCTTCTCGAAAAGGCGGGCGGAAAATCCGGACACTGGCAGCGGGAAGAATCCTAGCCGGCCCCGAGAAAGGCCGAAGTCCCAGCCCCGCGACGGGCGGGCCCGGATCTCTCGATTCCGCTTTCGGCGAATCGTGCCGGCACGAGACGACTCAAGCAGGCGGTCTCTCCCCGGGAATCCGAGCTTGCCGTTCGAGCGCCAAAAAGCTATAGCTCAGGCCGCTGTCCGGGTCCTCTCCCACATCCAGGCGGTCAACTTCGCGCCACTCGTTCCACTCAAATTCGGGAAAAAAAACATCGCCCGCAAACTCGCGGTGAATGAGCGTGAGATAAAGCCGATCGGCTTTCGGCAATAAGGCCTCGTATAAGGAGGCGCCGCCGATAATCATGACTTCGTCGGCGTCGGCCTCGCTCAGCGCGTCGGCCAGAGTATGCACCACCGCGCAGCCCGGAGCGGCATAGCGCCGCTCCGACGTCAGAACGATATTCTTCCGACCCGGCAAAGGACGGCCGATGGACTCGTGCGTCCTGCGCCCCATGATCAAGGGCTTGCCCATGGTGATCTGCCTGAATCGCTTGAGATCCGCGGATAAATGCCAAGGCATGCGGTTGTCCGCGCCGATCACCCGGTTCTCGCCCATCGCGACGATAAGAGAAATCTTCATAAATCTTTTCAGCTTTTTTTCGCCGCGTCGGACATGGCCATCGGTTCCTCGCCTCGCAACTGCTTGAGCGTCGGATAATCCACATACCCTTTGACGCCGCCGCCGTAGAAGGTCGATTCATCCGGTCGATTGAGCTCGGCATTCTGCCGAAAGCGCTCCGGAAGATCGGGGTTGGCGATAAACAAGCGCCCGAACGCCACCAGATCCGCCCGCTTGTCGTCAAGGCACGCCGTGGCTTTGGCAGCATCGTATCCGCCGCAGACGATCAACGTGCCTCGGTATTTTTCGCGGATCAGCTTCATGATCGCAGGTCCCCGCGGATCGAATGCCGGAGATCCGGGATCGCGGGCGACCTCCGGTTCGACGATATGAAGATAGGCGAGATTGAAACGGTTCAACTGCTCGGCGACATAGCCGAAAAGCTTTTCCGGATCGTCGTCGCCCATGTCGTTAAAGCTGCCGAGCGGCGACAACCTCACGCCGACGCGTTGCCCGCCCCAAACTTTGGATACGGCTTCCGCCACCTCCATCAGCAATCGGGCACGGTTTTCCACCGGGCCGCCGTAATCGTCGGTACGGCGGTTGGAACTCGTATTGAGAAATTGGTCCAACAGGTAGCCGTTGGCAGCGTGAATTTCGACGCCGTCGAAACCGGCTTCGAGGGCATTGCTCGCGCCATGCGCGTACTGCTTTACGATATAGGGCATTTCTTCGGTCGCCAGCGCCCGAGGAGTGACGAAGGGAACCATCTCGCCTTCGCCCCGCTCATTGGTGATGAAGGCCATGCCCGACGGCCGGATCGCCGAGGGCGCCACCGGGAGTTGCCCGTCCGGCTGCAAGACCGGGTGCGAAATCCGGCCCACGTGCCAGAGTTGCATAAAAATAAGGCCGCCGGCCCGATGGACCGCATCGGTGACCGAATGCCAGCCGGCGACCTGGTCGGGCGTGTGGATGCCCGGCGTCCAGGCGTATCCCTGACCTTGTTGCGAGACCTGCGAGGCCTCCGAAATGATGAGTCCGGCGGATGCGCGTTGCGCGTAGTAGCGGGCGTTGAGATCGGTGGGAACATTTCCCGGCTGGCCGGCACGCGAGCGCGTCAAGGGCGCCATCACTATGCGGTTTTTCAAGGTGTAAGGCCCTAAGGTATACGGTTCGAAAAGTAAGTTGCTCACGGTTTTTCCTCGATCGGGGTAGAGGTGGAATATGGCTACAAGCGCTGGTTTCGGTCTGGGGAATACGGGCGCCTTTGCGCGGCCGACAGCGGATTCCGTTCGGTGCTCCGCCTATTCGGGCGCCGGCACGCCGATCGGATCGCTGTCTTTTTCTGATGCAAGACTTGCGTTAGCATTGACTTTGAATCGAGTTTAACGTTCCTGGAACTATTTATGTGTTATGCGCAACCAAAGGGGGTAGCGCTCGGGCTCACCGATCGGCATCTCCCGCCAGGGGGTCACCTCTGCTACATCTACACCGATGAAGAAGAGCATTGCCGCACGATGGCGCAATTCGTCGAGAGCGGGCTGGCCTGCGGAGAAAAAGTCGCCTATTTGGCGGATGTGTCCTCCGGCGAAGAGCTTGAGCGCTATATTTCCGGCCTGGGCGTTAATTTACCCGAGCGGCTCCCGCCGGGCCAGCTCATTGTCAGCGAGGCGGAATCGACGTACTGCCCCGACGGAGCCTTTCTGCCCGAACGCATGATCGAGACCTGGCGTTCGATTTACTGTCGGGGTATCGAGGAAGGGTTTTCGGGAGTACGTGCTACCGGCGAGACCGGCTGGACTTGCAACGCTCACCCGGGGCTGGATCGGTGGTTCGAATACGAATCCATGCTCAACATCGTCGTAAACGACGTTCCTTTCAGCAGCATCATTTGCCAGTACAACGCCAACCGGTTGGGCGGCGCCAACCTGTACGAGGTTCTCAGGGTGCATCCCTTGATGATCGTTCGCGGGCAGGTTCTGCACAATCCCTATTACGAAGCTCCCGAACAATATCTGTCCCGGCTCAGAGCCTCGGCGTGACCGATCCCGGCGCGTTGCACGCCTCTTCGCCTCTTTGAAGCCGAGCGGCTTCCATAGTCCGCCCGAGGATGGAGACGATACCATGACGAATTCCGGAACGGTCGCCTTTCAGCCGCAACCTCACATCTTGGGAAAACTCCTGATCGTGCAACAGACGCTCGGGATCTTGGCGGCCAAGGAAGAGCAGGCCGCATTCCTGTGCCGCGCATTGCGAGACATTCCCGGGGTCGTCGACGTCCATTTCTGCTTTCTCGGCATGTTCGTTTCCGAGCGGCCGGGACCTGCCGTCCCGAGTACTTGTCCTCAGTGCGCACAGACCGCAACTTCGGGCATGATCGAGCGCTGCGGAGCCGTTTGCGACTCCGGAGCCGAATGTATCCCCTTGCGCACGGCCACGAGACTATACGGCTTTCTGATTCTGGCGGTCGAAGATGCGCGGGCGTTCGCGCCATACGCGCCGTACGTCGTCAATACCGCAAACTTCGTGGCTACCTTGCTCGAAACACGAGAGACCAAAGAGCGGCTCGAGCATGTACTCAACGATCTGGAGAACGAAGTTGCGGCGCGCACCGCCGACCTGGTGGAGAAAAATGCCCACCTCGAAGCGGAGGTCGCCCGGCGGGAATCGGCCGAGGCGGCTCTGTACGAAGCCTACGAAAAGCTGGAGCGCAGAGTCGAGGAGCGGACTGCCGCCCTGAAGTCCAGCGAAGAGCGTCTCCAGAGCATTATTACCACCGCCGTCGACGGGATCATCACCACGGATGCCGCGGGCTACATCGAGCTTTTCAATGCCGCCGCCGAACGGCTGTTCGGTTACGACGCCGGCGAAGTGATCGGGAAGAATATCCGCATTCTGATGCCGTCCTCAGACCGCAAGCGCCATGATAGTTTCGTAGAAGGTTATGCCGCTGCCGGCCGCAAGGCCCTGATATGCATCCGCCGAGATGTCGAAGTGCTGCACAAAAACGGCACTGTTTTCTCGGCCGAGCTTACGGTCAGCGAGATGCTGATCGGCGGACAGCGGAAGTTCACCGGAATCATACGGGACATTACCGAACGCAAATGGGCCGAAACGGCGCTGCGGGAGAGCGAAGCCCGATTCCGCGCCATGGCCGAAACGGTGCCGGATATTCTGTTCACGAGCGATTCCGCGGGCGTCATCGAATACATCAGCCCGCGATTTTACGAACATACGGGCCTACCGCCGAATTCAAGCTGCTCGGATTGGAGGGCGGCCATACATCCGGATGACGGTGAACCCACCCGGATGCGATGGCGGCACGCGGTCAGAAACGGAGAAATCTTCCAAGCCAGATGTCGTCTTCGCTCAGCCGAAGGAGCTTATCAATGGTTCCAGATTCGAGCCCGCCTCATTCGCTGCGAGGGGGGACGGGGGGCCAAGTGGTTCGGGACGTATTCCGACATTGATGAACTGGTCCGGATTCAGGATGCGCTGAAGGAAGCGGATAGGCACAAGAATGAATTTCTGGCCATGCTTTCCCACGAGTTGCGGAATCCCTTGGCGCCCATTCGCAATGCGGTCCAGGTGATGGGGCTGCTCGATCTGACCGATCCTCGGCTGCGATGGGTCAAGGATATGATCGACCGCCAAGTCAAACATATGGTCCATTTAGTCGACGATCTCCTGGATGTATCCCGCATCACCCGCGGCAAGATCACGCTCAAAAACGAATCGATCGAACTGTCCCGACTCATCGAACGCGGAGTCGAAGCCAGCGCCACCATCATCGAAGCCCACCAGCATCGATTGGAAATCTCGTGTCCGCGGGAACCGTTGCTGCTGAAGGGGGATACGGTCAGGCTGGTTCAAATCGTCACCAATCTTTTGAACAATGCAGCCAAATACACGCCTCATGGAGGCCGCATTCAACTGACGGCCATTGCAGATGAACGGGAAGCCGTCATATCGGTGAAGGACAACGGCATCGGCATTTCGCCGGAACTTCTGCCGCACGTGTTCGATCTTTTCACGCAAGCCGAACGCTCGCTGGACCGGTCGCAGGGCGGCCTTGGCATCGGCCTGACCCTGGTACGGAAACTGGTCGAAATGCACGGCGGCAGTATAGCGGCCTCGAGCGCCGGCCTAGGTCAGGGAAGCGAGTTTGTGGTCAGGCTGCCGCTATCGGACGGCACCCGGCTGGCGAGAATCCGAAAGGCAAACGCGGAACCGTCCGAGGATAGAAAGGATGGAGCGGCTCCCGGCGGCTGAACCTCTTGGCACGCCGGCTCGGTGCGCCGACTTTATCGTTTCCTTCCGTAGCGGCGTTTTCCGCGGCTCCGGTACATTTAAACTGCCACTTCGGCCGGTATGTGCGGGTGAGGATCGTAGTCTTCCAGTTCGAAATCTTCGATTCGATAACCGAATAGATCCTCGGCCTTGCGCTTGATATGCAATCGGGGAAACGGCTTCGGTTGCCGTTCGATCTGAATCTGCGCCTGCGGAATATGATTCAGATATAAGTGCACGTCGCAGCCGAACCAGACGATCTCGCCCGGCGCGTAGCCGCAATGATCGGCGAGAAGATGCGTCAGCAAAGCGAGATTGGCGATATTCCAGCTCAGCCCCAGATACGCGTCGGCCGAACGCTGCATCAAAGCCCCGGACAGGGTGTTGGTGGTCCGGTTGACGAAGAATTGATAGGTTTTGTGACAAGGAGGAAGCGCCATCTCGTCCAACTGGGCCACATTCCACCCCTCGAAGAGCAGTCGGCGCGACGTGGGATCGATCTTCAACCCGTCGATCAATTGTTGTATCTGATCGATCTCTTTTCCGTCGTACCCTCTCCAACGGCGCCATTGATACCCGTACACCGGTCCCAAATCGCCCCAGCGCGAGGCGAACTCGTCATCCTCCATGATGCGTTGCTCGAAGTCGTCCTGACTGATCGATTCTCCGGTCGCATCCCGGTATCTTTTCAAAGGCCAATCGGTCCAGATGCGCACGTTCTGAGCCAGTAACTCGCGAATGTTCCGGCCGCCCGACAGCATCCACAAGAGTTCCTTGAAGGCAGTTTTCCAAAAGATCCGCTTGGTAGTGAATAGCGGAAAACCTTCTGCCAGGTCGAATCGCATCGTATATCCGAACAGCGCGCGCGTTCCGACTCCGGTTCGGTCGATGCGTTCATCGCCTTCAATGAGGAGTGTGCGGAGTAAAGTAAGATATTGCTCTTCGGGATGGGACATCATGGTCGGTGTTTTGGTCGTGTAGGCCGCTTTGGGACTGCGAAACAGGGTTCTCAGGCTCTCAGCACCGGTCCGTCCCCACACCGGCCGCAACCGGGCGGCGATGATGATAGGCCAAAACGAGCAGCAGGACGCCCAGGATGATCATGGGGAAACTCAATACCTGCCCCATGGTCAGCCATCCGAAGGCCAAATATCCGATATGCGCATCCGGCAAGCGCACGAACTCGACCACGAAACGGAAGATGCCGTAGAGCAGAAGAAACAAGCCGCTTACCGCCATTTTCGGGGACGAGCGCCGGCTGAACAATTGCAAAACGGCGAAGAGAACCACGCCTTCCAGAAACGCTTCGTACAATTGCGAGGGGTGGCGCGGTTCCGGGCCGGCTCCGGGAAATACCATTGCCCAAGGCAGATCCGAAGGCTTACCCCAAAGTTCGGCATTGATGAAATTGCCGATACGGCCGGTAAATAGACCGATAGGCACGTAAGGCGCTACGAAATCGGTCACAGCGAAAAACGAACTTTTTTGCTTTCGCGCAAACGCCCACATCCCCGCGATGGCCCCCAACAGTCCGCCATGAAAGGCCATACCGCCCTCCCACACTCGAAACAACATCAACGGGTCATGAAGAAATGCGGAAAAATTGTAGAACGCCACATAGCCGACTCGGCCTCCGACCACCAATCCGAGTGCGGTATAAAAGATCAAATCTTCCACCTGGTTGGCATTCCAGGGAAAACCCGGTTCTTTCGTTCTTCGGCGAGCCAGCCACCACGTGCCGCCGATACCGATGATGTACATCAGCCCGTACCAGTGGATCTTCAATGGGCCGATACTGATGGCCACGGGATCGATTGAAGGATATGGCAGCATGAGGCTATCTCTCCGTAGGTGAGGGTTCGGGTTTATTGGCATCCGGGATTCAAAAAGGGCGATCGCGCGCAACCGGAAAGATCAGAATCGAAAGTATACCTTGATCGCGATTCGGAAGGGCGAGAAAACCCATTGCAATGTTCCACGTGGAACAACGGCATAACCAACACCCCGAGAACCGATTCACGCCGCGGAGTCCTTGCTCGGGAAACAAAAAAGGCTCCCGTTCAGGAGCCTTTTCGGAACCCCTGCCGGGGTTTCAGTGGTTCAGGCCGCGTGCGCGTCAAACATCCAGATTTGCGACTTCCAGCGCATTTCTCTCGATGAAATCACGTCTCGGCTCGACCTGGTCGCCCATCAGCGTAGAGAATATTTCGTCGGCCGCGATCGCATCCTCGATCTTGACTTGCAGCAGGCGGCGCGTGTTTGAATCCAAGGTAGTTTCCCAAAGCTGCTCCGGATTCATCTCGCCGAGCCCCTTATAGCGCTGGATATGCTGGCCTTTTTTCGCCTCGCCCATCATCCACTGGAACGCTTCCTTAAAGTTCCGCACCCGCTCGCGTTTATCGTCGCTGGCGATGAATGAGTGATCGCCGAAAAGTCCTTCGATTTTCTGGCCGAACGCGGTCAGGCGCTTGTAATCTCCCGCGCCGAAGAATCCCGACCCGATATCGAAGGTCTTGTGTACGCCGTGCAGCCGCTTGCTCACGTGTGCACGGAATTCGTCCGTCTGTTTCGAGAATTCCAGACTGATGACGAAGTTTGCACTGCGGCTGTCAGCGTTCAATCTTTCCGTTAAAGTTGCGAACCACGCTTCGCACTTCGGACGGTCGGCGATCGTAGCCGGATCCAGAACCGGATGGTCGACCAGAAGATCGAGCAGAGTCTCGTCGTAGCGATGAGCGAGCCGCTCGATAAGAGACTGGACACTCAGGTATTCCCTTGCCAACTGCTCCAGCCCTTGCCCCTGTATCGGCGGCGTGGTTTCGTCGATGTGCAGACGGGTTTTTTCGAGCGTCAACTGCAACAAGTAATTGTCGAGCTCGGTATCGTCCTTTACATACTGCTCCTGTTTGCCTTTCTTGACCTTATACAGCGGCGGCTGTGCGATGTAGATATGGCCCCGCTCGATCAATTCCGGCATCTGGCGATAGAAAAACGTCAGTAACAGCGTCCGGATGTGCGACCCGTCGATATCGGCATCGGTCATGATGATGATGCGGTGATAACGCAGCTTGTTCGGGTCGTACTCTTCACGTCCGATGCCGCAGCCCAGCGCGGTGATCAGTGTGCCGACCTCCTCGGAAGAAAGCATCTTGTCGAACCGGGCCCGCTCCACATTGAGAATTTTGCCTTTGAGCGGAAGGATCGCCTGCGTGCGGCGGTCGCGGCCCTGCTTGGCGGAGCCGCCGGCCGAGTCACCTTCGACAATGAACAGTTCGGACAGAGTCGGATCACGTTCCTGGCAGTCGGCCAGCTTGCCGGGAAGTCCGGCGATATCCAGCGCCGTCTTTCGGCGGGTCATCTCCCGAGCTTTGCGAGCCGCCTCGCGAGCACGCGCGGCGTCGATCATCTTGTTGGCGATCAGACGCGCGACCGGGGGATTCTCCAGCAGAAATTCCTGAAATTTCTCGCTCATGGCCGATTCCACCACCGGCTTGACCTCGGACGAAACCAGCTTGTCCTTGGTCTGGGACGAGAACTTGGGATCCGGCACCTTTACCGACAGCACCGCCGTCAATCCTTCGCGCGCGTCGTCGCCCGAGGTGGCGATTTTCTGCTTTTTCAGCAAACCCTGATCTTCGATGTATTGATTGAGCGTGCGCGTCAGCGCTGCGCGGAAACCGGCCAGATGGGTGCCGCCATCCCGCTGCGGAATATTGTTGGTGAAGCAAAAAATGTTTTCCAGATACGAATCGTTCCACTGCAAGGCCACTTCAACGCCGGTGCCGTCCTTTTCCGTCTGGAAATAGAACACTCTATCGAACAAGGGCGTCTTGTTCTTGTTGAGATGCTCGACAAAGGCGCGTATGCCGCCCTCGAACTCGAATACATCGCTCTTTCCCGTTCGTTCGTCTTCCAGAGAAATCCGGACACCGGAATTCAGGAACGACAATTCGCGGAGACGCTTGGCCAGAACTTCGTAATGGAACTCGATGTTGCTGAAAACGGCGGGACTCGGCTTAAAGTGGATGGTCGTGCCGGTAGCGCTCGCATCGCCCACTTCGGCCAGCGGGGCCACCGGTTCTCCATCGCGATACTCCTGGCAATAACGCTTGCCGCCGCGCTGGATTTCCAGCGTCAGATGCTCGGACAGCGCATTCACCACGGAGACGCCGACGCCGTGAAGCCCGCCGGAAACCTTATAGGCATTGTCGTCGAATTTTCCGCCGGCATGCAGAACGGTCATGATGACCTCGGCGGCGGAGCGTCCCTCTTCTTCGTGAATGTCGACGGGAATTCCGCGACCATCGTCCGCTACCGTCACGGACTCATCGCTGTGGACGATGACCCGGACCGTCTTGCAGTGTCCGGCCAAAGCTTCATCGATCGAGTTATCCACGACCTCGAACACCATATGGTGAAGCCCGGAGCCGTCGTCGGTGTCGCCGATATACATACCCGGACGCTTGCGGACGGCATCAAGCCCCTTGAGGACCTTAATGGCGGAGCTGTCATAATCTTTAGCGAGTTTGGTCATGCTCATTTTTACTTCACGCTTGCATTACTTGCCCATGTTCCACGTGGAACACAGCGGCGTCATCGTTAACGGCCTCTTCAATGATCTGCTCGGCGGTAGCCGTGATGAAAAACTGGGCGCGCCGCTCCCGCAAAAAACCGAGAAGCCTGTTTTTATTGTCTTCGTCCAACTCGGACGCCACATCGTCGATCAGCACGCACGCGCTCGTCCCGGCGCTCTCTTCCATAAGCAGGGATTGAGCCAGCAAAAGCGCGTAAACCAAAAGCTTCATTTGGCCGCGGGAGAGATAAGCCTTTGCCGGACGACCGTCCAGCATAATCGAGAAGTCGGCTTTGTGAGGCCCCGATTGAGTATGCCCAAGGCGAATGTCCGATACGACATCGTCCTGCAACGCCGCCTCCAGGGTTTTGCTCTTGTTCCACCCCGATTGCACGTGCAGATCAAGCTTAAAGCCGGCAAAAAATTGCGCGGCGCTTTGCAAAAAAAATGGTTTGAGCCTCTCCGCATAACGTTCGCGCGCACCGTTTATTATTGTACCGTATCGCGCCACCTCCCGGTTCCATAGCTCGATATCGCGAAGACGTTTTTCCCTGAGCAAGGTGTTGCGCTGGCTCAATGCCTTGGCGTAACGCCGCCAGCAGTCAAGATATGATTCTTCGATGTGAAATGCCCCCCAGTCCAAAAACTGGCGGCGATGTTTCGGAGCACCTTCGAGCAAAGCGCCGCTCGAAGGCTGGATGACGAGGACCGGAAATGCGCGGATCAGCTCGGCGCTGGAATGGATTTTCCTGCCCGCAAGATGGATCTCTCGCTCATGGCGTGCGATACGAACTCCGATGGGGATAGCGACGCCATCGCTTTCCACCTTTCCGGTCACCATTAGTCCGCTCTGACCGAACCGGATCGCCTGATTGACCTGCGCCGTACGAAACGACCGTGCCCGCCCCAACAGATAGACCGCCTCCAGCAAGGAGGTTTTTCCGCTGGCATTGGGTCCGATGACGAAATTGAGACGCGGAGACGGCTTTAGCGCAGCGAATTCGATGTTGCGTATATCATGCGCCTCGATTTTGGCCAGACTCATGCACGATCTCGCTCATCCATAACGTCAAGCACGGATCAGCCCATAATCGCGCCGCATCTGGCTGGCGGGGAATGCCGCACGCTACAGACGCATGGGCATGACGATGAATTTGAACGCGCTGTCGTCGTAATCCTCGATCAGGCAACTGTTGGCACTCTCGGTAAACGACAATCTAACGCGCTCCGAATCCACGTTGTTGACGGCATCCAAAAGATAAGACGCATTGAACCCGACGGACACATCCTTTCCTTCAAATTCCACGGCAAACTTTTCCTCGGCCTCCTCGTGCTCGGGATTCTGAGCCTTGAGACACATGGAGCCTTCTCCGCTCACCTCCATGCTAATCCCCTTGTACTTCTCGTTGGACAGCACGGAAACGCGCGTCAAAGCTCCCTTAAACGCGGCCTTGTCGGTCAAGACCACTCGCGTCAGCTCGCGCGGCATCACGCGCTGATAATCGGGAAACCGTCCTTCGATCAGCTTGGCGGCAAAACTGACCGCCCCCAAATCCACACGCAGATTATTCGGCGCGATCTGAACGGTGACCGGATCCTCGCCGTCACCCAGCAATCGATTTAGTTCCAGAACGCCTTTCCGCGGAACGATGATTTGCCGGCTTTCTCCTGAATCGCCCTCGAGCGGTTGCTCGAAAAAAGCGAGCCTATGCCCGTCCGAAGAAACCGCCCTGAGCATTTGACCGCTCAAATCCAGCAACAATCCGTTCAGATAATAACGAACGTCCTGCTGCGCCATCGCAAAAACGGTTTTTTCGAGTGCGCGCCGCAAGTAATTGCGGGGAACGGCGACTTCGACTTCCGGCGTTCCCGCATCGAATTCCGGATAACTGTCTGCGGGCAGGGTGCTCAAATTGAAACGGCTGGACCCGCACTGGATCACGAATTTTTCCTGCCGCCAATCGACATTCACCACGCTTCTTTCCGGCAACAGGCGGCAAATGTCCAGAAACTTGCGCGCCGGCACCGTCACCGCTCCCGGATCGCCGCCTTCCACCTCGGTCTTGGTAATCAACTGGACTTCCAAATCCGTGCCGGTGAATTCCAAAGTGCCATCGGATAATTTCAGAAGGACGTTGGACAAGATGGGCAAGGTCTGGCGCCGCTCGATGACGCCGACGACCTGCTGCAACGGCGTCAGCAAACTCTCCCGGGTTATCGCGAATTTCATAGTAAGGTCATGTGTTGATACGGAATTCGTTGAACAAAAAGAGCCGGTTTATCGAGCCGCCAATCCGTCCGGCTCAGTTGGATAATGTGCGCATGAGATTCGAATAATCCTCAGCGAACTTGCTGTCGCTTTCCTTCAGCTCCTGGACCTTGCGGCACGCATGCAAAACGGTCGTGTGATCCCGCCCACCGAACTGCTGACCGATTTCCGGCAAGCTATGGTTGGTCAGCTCTTTGGCAAGCGCCATGGCGATCTGGCGGGGCCGCGTCACCGAACGCGTGCGCTTGTTCGCCAACAGATCGGCCACCCGGATTTTGTAGTATTCCGCGACAGTCTTCTGGATATTTTCCACATTGATCATCCGGTCTTGAAGCGCAATCAAATCCCGCAGCGCCTCTTTCGCGAATTCCAGCGTGATCGGCTTGCCGGTGAAATGAGCATTGGCGATGACGCGCCGCAATGCTCCCTCAAGCTCGCGGATGTTCGAACGAATTCGCTTGCCGATGAAGAAAGCCACTTCCGGCGACAAATCGGCGCCGGCATGATGCGCCTTGCTCATCAGAATGGCCACGCGGGTTTCGAGATCCGGCGGCTCCACGGCGACCGGCAGCCCCCAGCCGAAGCGCGACTTCAGCCGCTCCTCCAAGCCCTTGATCTCCTTGGGATAGCGATCGCAGGTCAAAACGACCTGATGCTTGTTTTCCAGGAGACTGTTGAAGGTGTGAAAGAATTCTTCCTGAGAGCGCTCCTTGCCGGCAAAGAACTGTATGTCGTCGATCAACAGGGCATCGACCGTACGGTAATACTCCTTGAACGCGCCGATCGCGTTGTGCTGCAACGCTTTCACCATATCCGAAACGAACCGCTCGGAATGAAGATAAACGATGTTTGCCGACGGATTCGCCCGAAGAATTTCATTGCCGATGGCGTGCATCAGATGAGTCTTTCCCAAGCCGACGCCGCCATAGATGAACAGTGGGTTGTAGGCCCGACCGACATTCTGCGCCACCTGAATGGACGCCGCCTTGGCCAACTGGTTCGACTTACCCTCGACAAAATTGTCGAAGGTGAAAGCGGTGTTGAGATTATTCGGAAGTCCTTTCTTGCCGCTGGACGGCCTTTTGACCGCCGGCGCGGCGGGAGACGCCTCCTGCTGCTTTCTGGTGCCGATTTCCAGAACCACATGGGGGCGCGGCTGAATCTTTTGATCGGATAGAACTTCTTCGATCTTGCCGATAAAATGCTGCTTCACCCAATCGAGCACGAAGCGGTTGGGAGCCAGCAGCTTCAATTCCGAACCGTTTTCGACCGCCTGCAGGGGCCTGATCCAGGTATTGAACTGCTGCGGAGGCAACTCGCCCTCGAGCTTGCTCATGCACTGATTCCACAGCGCGCTCAT